>CAJOEI010000017.1 GCA_905233465.1 uncultured Bacteroidaceae bacterium
GCTGAAGACGCGACAATCCTTCCTTTCTATATGGGAAAAGCTGAAGGATTTCTCACTGCCATACAGCACCGAGAAATCCTAATGACCGATTTGGGTTTACAGGTCACCAATCCGCCCCTATTCACCACCAGTTGTCACAACTAACTTGTCGCCATTCATACGACTCATGTACTGTTGGATGATGGCACGCAGCTCGCGTTCCATTGATGCCTGTTCCGGCCGCTGACCAACGATATTGTTATGCAACAGGCTGTCGCTGAGCTGGTATACGGCTCGCGTCTTGTCGGCAACGGGGTCGTATTGAAGCAGCAACTGGTGCTTGACGTACTGGTATGTTCCCGAAAGATAGTTGACGGCCCAAGTGCTGTCGGGGGGCGTGCTGAAGAGGTCGCAGCCAAAGGCCACGTATGGGCGTTCGCTGCCCAGCAGTCCAAGCACAGACGGCATGATGTCGGTGTGTTGAGCCACGGCGTCAATGATGCCAGGTTGCAGCAGGCGGCCTGACGGGTCGAAAAAGATTATTGGCGAACAGAAGGTGCCAATGTCGGTCTGATAGAAGTCATGGTCGCTGAGGTTGGTGTGGTCGGAAGTGAGCACAAACAGCGTATGGTCGAACCAAGGCTGTTGTCGTGCCGTGTAGAAGAAGCGACGCAGCGCATGGTCGGTATAGCGTATGCACTTGTGCATCGGTATGCCCTCTTCGGGGAAGGTGTCGCGATACTCTTCCGGTATGCGGAATGGGTGATGGCTGGTAGCTGTGAAGACGGCAGTCATAAATGGTTCTTGCATGTTGCTCATCTCGTGGGCATAATACTGCAGGAATGGCTCGTCCCATATCGCCCACAGTCCGTCGTAATCCTTCTCGCCACGAGTGGCGGGGGATGCATAGAACTCGTCGCGGCCATAGTAGCGGCTGAATCCCGTCTTGCGTGCGAATGCCTGGAAGCCCATTGAACCGTTTTCCGCGCCGTGGAAGAAGGCTGTGGTGTAGCCACGATGCGAGAGTTCGCCAGCCAACCCACTGACTGTGTTCATAGAAGCCGGAGTGAGCACGAAAGGCTCGACAAACATAGGTATGCCCGACAGGATGCTCGGCATGCCGTCGATGCTCTTGCGGCCGTTGCAGAAGCTCCATCGGAAGGTGGCGCTCTGTGCTATCAGGCTGTCTACGAAGGGAGTATAGCCTCGGTATGTGCCGCCTTCGAGGTCGGGATTGAGTGCTCCGATGTACTCGCGTCCGAAGCTCTCGACAATAAGGACAACCACATTTGGGGTGCCGTTGGCCACAGAGTCGCCAAGCTGTGTTGATGGATGCACAGGGGTGTAGACCGCTTCGAGCTCCTCTTGCGTAGCAAAGTAGGATGGTGTGGCAAAGACATTCTTGCCTATGGTGCGCAACAGCGAGAATGGCGTATTGAGCACCACGGGAGCCTCTGCCGGCCGCGAGACATACTGTGTGGCGTTGGACACCGTGATGGGCCTCACGGCATGGCTGAGGCCGCCACGCATGCCGCCGATGCAGAGCACCGCAAAGGCTACCAGCGCCACGATGCGCGTGAGATAGAACCAGACAGGCGAAGTGTAACGCGGTGAGCTGCCGTCGCGATATGCCTTCCACAACAAAACTATCAGCGCCACACCCGCCAGCACCAGATACCAGTGGCGGAATATCTCTACACCTATGATGCTGGTGAGGTTACCCTCGTTGGCAAACTCACTGAATACGGTTGTTGTCGTGCGACGGCCAGTATAGGGAAAGTATGCAGCATCAGCCAAGTTGATGACCACAGCCAGGCTGTTGAACACCATGAACACCCATCGCGCTGCACGCTGCCATCCGCGGCCGGTGGTCATACGCAGTGGCAGGAGCATCATCACCGCGTAAAGGACATTGGTGTACATGATGGCCGAGGTGTCGAACGTCAGCGCACCGCGAATGATGTCAACAAGCGCATTCTGGCTCCAGAAGCCAGGAAAGGCCGACATATTCTCAGCCCAGTAAATGATGCGACACAGGGCATAAACCACATAGACGAGCAAGAGGTTGTTCGTCAGCGCAAGGATGGAACGCAAGGATGGGGCTTTCATAATGAGGGAAAAGTGAAAGAGTGGCTCATCTTTCTATATCTCTGATCTTCTGCACTATCTCCTCCGGCCGTATGCCTCGCATGCAGCGATAGTCGCCATAGCGACAAGGCTTCTGGCCGTAGATGGAGCATGGACGACAGTCGAGGTCAGTGCGCTGGACGACAGCGTCCTGACTCTGGCCGTAGCCCATGAAGCCACTAAACGGATGTGTTGCTCCCCACACGCTGACCACGGGCACGGCGGCCAACGACGCCAGATGCATATTGGCAGAATCCATGCTCACCATGACTTGCAGGTGCGATATCAATGCCAGCTCCTCGGCCATGTTATGGAGCTGTCCGGCCATATTCTCCACACGGGGATAGCGCTGCGCCCACTGCTCGAGCACGTCATGCTCGGCGGGGCCGCCGCCAAAGAGAAACACTCTTGTATCGGGATTAGCGACAAGCTGTGCCACAACTTGTTCCATCTGCTCAAGCGGATAGATCTTGCCCTCGTGGGCAGCGAATGGTGCCACGCCCACCCATCTGCGTTCGGGCCGCAGGGAGACATCAAAGTCAGGTAACATAGCTTTCAGGTCGGCACCGCCGGCAGGGAAGAAGCTGTGGAAATCCACATCTACTTGTAAGCCAAGCCGACGGAACACGTCGGCATAGCGTTCGAAGACAGGTCGTTGCTGTGTCTTCGTCGTTGCGCTGACAAAGCGGCGTCGCTCACGGCGGCCTTTATCGATATGCGCCACAGGCACGTGGATTATCCTCAAACGGAACCGCAACCATTGTGTGCGCAGCACGTTGTGCAGGTCGGCGATGCCTGTCGGATGGAGGGCCATCAGTCGCCGACACAGGCGGTTGAGCCCGCCGATGCCCTTGTGCTTGCCGCTTAGGTCTGCCGTGATGAAGCCAACGTTGGACGGCAACAGCTTCGTCAACGGCTTAGCCCACGCACGGCTGACGATGGTGAAACGCACGTCAGGGTTCTGGCGTGCCACAGCATCCACCACCGGCAGCGTCATCAGCACGTCGCCGATAGCCGAGAATCGAAGTATAATAATGTGTGCCAAGACCACACGGCCTGCGGCCGTAGTTTAAAGTTTAAGGTTTAAAGTTTAAAGTCAGTTAAGCTTTCGCCTTCCCATACAGAACTGGATTCGTGGCTGGGTCGTTGTACAACTTCATCTGACGATAGACCTTCATCCATTTGCGACCAGCCTCGATGTCGTCCAGCAGTTGGTCGATGGCTGTGCTGAGGTCACGTTGTTGTTCGAGCAGGGTGTCGAGTTTCTTCTGGCATGTGGCGCGGTGCTCGGCTGTAGCCTCGACGCGCTCGGCCTGCTCGCGCATGTGCCATATCTTCAGAGCCAGTATGCTCAGCCTGTCAATGGCCCATGCCGGGCTCTCGGTGTTAATGGTGGCATCAGCCTGTGGCTTGATATTGAGGTACTTGGTGAAGAAATAGCTGTCTATCTCCTCCACCAAGTCTGTGCGCTGCTGATTGCTGCGGTCGATGCGTCGCTTCAGCTGCAAGGCCTCGGCAGGGTCAATCTGAGGGTCGCGTATGATGTCCTCCAGATGCCATTGCACAGTGTCTATCCAGCACTTGAGATAGAGATCGGACTCGATGCCCGCAGGATAAGGATTCTGTATCGGCGTATCAACGTCGTCAGCAACATGATAGTCAAGTATTGCACGGTCGAAGATGGGACGTGCCAGTTCGGTGAATGACATAGGGATTTGACAATTTGACAATTTTCAATTGGACGATTAGACGTTTATGAGTTACAAAGTAAACACTTTTTCGTTGTTCCTGCAAGCAATGCGGACATTTTCTTCATTTTCTTGTCCTTTTTACCAACAAACAAAGGTTAAATGTCACTTTCCTTAGCACCCCTTTGCCGAAGATGCGTTATTTTTGCACCCACAAAGCGACTAACAAAACTAAAATACAGCAATACACACAATGAGAAGACACATCCTTGCTATGGTGCTCTTGTTGCTGACAGCAACCCCAGCCTTCCCACAGCGTTTCACCGACAAGCTCGATCGCGGCCTCGTTGCCACGGTGGCTATGAGCGGTTCGGGCAACTTCATCTCGTGGCGCATTCTGCCAGAGGAATACTACGACGTGACCTACAACCTCTATGCCAACGGCAACCTCATCAAGGGCGGCCTCAAGGTTAGCAACTTCGTCCACACGGGCGGCAACGCCAACACCAAGTACCAGGTGGCTGCCGTGGTGCGCGGCGTGGAGGGCGATAAATGCGCCGAGGTCAAGCGCTGGGCGGGCATCTCCAACCTAACCAACGGCGTGAGCGACAACCCTCACACGGGTTACATAGACATCAACGCCCAGTCCGCCGTGGATCGCGCCGGACAGACCTGCACCAACAACTATGAGTTCAACGACTGCGTACCGGCTGACGTCGATGGCGACGGACAGGTGGAACTCATCTGCAAGCGCAACTTCACGGGCGACATCCTCAACGCCTCCAACAAGACCCGCTTCCACCGCATCGAGGTCATCAAGCTCGACGGCACACGCCTCTGGTGGATAGACCTCGGCCCCAACATGATGGCCGGCCCCGACGAGCAGTGGGACGCCGTGGCCTACGACTGGGACATGGACGGCAAGGCCGAAGTGCTGCTGCGCGGCGCCGACAACATGTACGTCCACACCGCCACGGGTCACGACATAGCTATCGGCAACATGAACTACTACGCCCCGCGCACGCAGTACACCTGCGAGGGCGCGGAATACCTATTATATATTAACGGCACCACGGGCGAGCCATACGGCTGGGACGGCACCGCCGACAAGTTCACGCCCATGGCCTACCCCCTGAAGCGCTACGAGAGCGGCGAGGCGCAGAACCTCGGCACGTGGGGCAAGGAAGGCGACGGCGGTCACCGCTCCACCAAGCACTACTTCGGCGCCCCATACCTCGATGGCCAGAAGCCCAGCATCTTCCTCGGACGAGGCTGCTACACACGCCACAAGATGTGCGCCCTCGACGTCAACCCCGCTACCCACGCGCTGACGCAGCGCTGGATGTGGACCAACAATCAGGGCTGGAACAGCCCGTGGTACGGCAACGGCTACCATAACTTCGCCATTCAGGACGTGGATATGGACGGCCGCGACGAGATTGTCTTCGGCTCAATGGTCATCGACGACAACGGCAAGGGCCTCAGCACCACTGGCCTCGGCCACGGCGACGCACAGCACTGTTCTGACCTCGACCCCTACCGCTGGGGTCTGGAGCAGTTCGCCTGCAACGAGGACGAGCCCGCCATGAACTACCGCAACGCCACCACCTCGCAGATGTACTACCGCATGCAGAGCACTGGCGACGACGGCCGCGCCCTGGCCGGCAACTTCACCAACCGCTATCCCGGCAGCGTGGGCCAGAGCTCGCAGACGGGCGTCCTCAGCCTCACCGCCGACAAGGTCATCAGCGGGCAGGGCGGCTATGCCCTCAACGCACGCATCTATTGGGATGGCGACCTCTGCGAGGAGATTCTTGACAGTCCCGGCACCGCCAAGGCCGCAAAGATCGAGAAGCTCGACGGCGGCCGCATCTTCAACTCCGAAGGCCACCTCAACAACGATTCCAAGAACAACGCTTGCCTCACCGGCGACATCCTTGGCGACTGGCGCGAGGAACTCCTCGTGGCCAACGGCACGGGCATGCGCCTCTACACCACATCTCGACCCACCACCTTCCGCATACCATCGCTCTGGTACGACCACGGCTACCGCAACGCTATGCTTTGGGAGACGATAGGCTACAACCAGCCGCCCCACGTGAGCTACTTCCTCGGCGAAATGGAAGGCATCACCGCCGCGCCGCCAGCCCTCACCACCACGGGCCGCGTCAGCCTGGCCGACGGCGGCACCATCGGCACTGACCTCAATGGCCAGCAGGTGCTGGCCTTCGCCAACGCCGACTTCACCGTCAGCATCGCTGAGGGCGCACAGCCCTGGGTGGCCTTCTTCAACGTTCCCGGATGGGTGCAGGGCAACAACGCCTCGGAGACCAGCGCCACCAAGGCTCCCACCTTCACCACCTACACCTGCACCGTCACGGGCGGCGGCCTTGCCGGAGCCGCACACCTCGTCAAGCAGCGAGGGTGAGCTCCGCCTGCCCGCCGTGGCCATGAATCACACCGCCGGCACCGACGTCTGGGCCGGCACGCTCTCCTTCGACGGCACCATGCTGCAGTCCGCCCTCTGGCTCAACCGCCACACAGCCCTCAACAGCAACGGCGGCACCTTCCGCAGCATCAAGGCCGACTACAACGCCACCATACGCCCCGGAGGCCCCGACAGCCAAGGCACCATCACCACCGATTCCCTCATACTCGGCTTCGGCTCGCGCATGATCTTCGACATCTATGAAAGCGGCACATCCGCCGACTGTATCACAACACGCATACTCAACATTGAGACCAAGCTCACCGGCAACTGGCTCACCTACGGTCCCAAGTACCTCGCACCCGTCCTCGAGATCGTCAACCACGGCACGAACATCGCCGACGGCGACTACCTCATCATGGACGGCCTGGAAACCGTGAAGGGCAAGCTCACCGACATCATCATCGAGGGCGCCGGCACCACCAAGACCACCTCTCTGCGCCAGGACGGCGACAAGCTCTACCTCGTCATCAGCGGCGTGCGCCAAGCCTCAGACATCGTCTGGACGGGAGCCACGAGCGCCGACTGGCAGTTTGGCGGCGACGCCAATTTCCGCCTCACCGCCTCCACGGGCGAAGGCGCTCAAGAGAGTTTCGTCAGCGGCGACATCGTGCGCTTCACCGATGAGAGCACCAAGCTCAACGTAAACATCAAGGGCGATATCGAGGCCGACAGCGTCATCGTCGATTCCAAGAAGAACTACACCTTCAAGGGCACCGGCTCCCTCGTCGGCGCCACGACCCTCGTCAAGCGCGGCACGGGCAACCTCACCATCCAGACCGACAACACCTACACCGGCGGCACACGCATCAGCGAAGGCACGCTCACCGTGACCACCCTCAGCAACGCCAACCAGGCCACTGGCAACCTCGGCGGTGTCAACACGGCAGCCAGCAAGTTCGTCATCGAGAACGGAGCCGTACTCGCCACCAGCGGCGTCGTCACCCAGGGCTCGCCCATGCAGATGGCCGGCGAGGCCGGAGGCGTCATCAACAACGCCGGCGACTTCGTGGTCAACAAGGCCATCAGCGGCACCACACTCACCAAGCGCGGCGGCGGATGGATGAAGATGAATATCGCCAGCACCCTGCAGCGACTCGTCGTCGCCGAGGGCACCGTGCAATGCGTCAACGCCAATAAGGTAGCCAACACCGTAGAGTTCCAGGGCGGCTCGTACCTTGAGAACACTGGCAGCGGCTTCACCCTCTACGTTCCCAAGGGCAAGAGCGGCAGCTGGAACTCCGTGGATAAAGCCACCTACACCAACAAGGTCACGGGCGAAGGCACACTCACCATCTACTGCTCCGAGATCAAGGGCAGCGGATGGTTTGCCACACGCACACAGCTCGCCATGGACTTCAGCCAGTTCCAGGGCACCATCAAGGCCACAGGCCGCACCGACGACGAGGGCGCACGCTGGACTCTCAACACCGCTAAGGGCATGCCCGACGGCACACTCCAGATTGCCGACGGACTCACCGTCCAGAACACTGGCAAGACCTTCGCCATAGGCCGCGTCGCGGGCGACAAGGGCAGCCTCGGAGGCTACGCCAGCTTCAGCAACAACGGCGGCAGCGGAGCCAACACCTGGCAGATAGGCAACGACACCGACTGGGCGTGGGGCGGCAAGGTCACAGCAAACTCCATCCTCAACAAGGTCGGCACAGGCAAGGTCACCCTCAAGGGAGCCAGCGACCACAGCGGCGCCACAAACATCAATGCCGGTGAAATAAAAATAACAAGCACCGCCACACTCGGCACAGGTGTCCTCACCGTGAAGAACGGAGCCACTCTGTCTGGCGTGACAGCTGCCAACAAAGACCTCACCAATGCCAGCGTCACCGTGTCCAACGGCGGCACCCTGCTCGTGGGAGCATCAGAAACAGCTACCACAGGTGTCATGCGTTTCAGCGGCAAGAACGTCACCTTCGCCTCTGGCTCGCATCTGTGTCTGGGCGTAGCCAAGGCGGATGCCGGCACAGCAACTGGAGGAACAAGCTTGCAGAACATCGGTCGTCTGACAATGAATGCCACAATATCCATATACGTTCCCCACGACCACAACCTCAACGTTGGCGATGTCGTCACACTATGGCAGGCAACATCCGTCAGCGGCACGCCGACGCTCGAGAACAAGATCATCCGCGGCGGACTGATGTGGGACGACAGCCAGTTGGCACAAGGCCGCCTCACAGTGGTCGCCAACCCAGACGGGATAGTAGACACACCTGCCTACACACCTCAGCAGCCCAATGAGATCTATACCATCGACGGACGTCGCATCGCCACGCCGCGTCGCGGACAGGTCGTTGTGGTGCGCGGCAAGAAAGCGCTGATTAAATAACACATCAACGTGTTAATTCGTTTCCTAAAGAGTTGGACACTACCCACGGCGATTGTCGTGGGTGTGTCCTTGTATCTGCTGTTTGGCTACACACCGGCATTGACCGGTGCGGCGGCAGTGCTTGGTCCTGTATGCGAGCGCCTGTTGCCGATAACAATCTTCTTGACGCTGTTTGTCACCTTCTCAAAGGTTGACTTCCATCTCATGCGTCTGCGCCGATGGCATCTCGTGGTGGTGCTGACGCAACTGCTGCTCGTAGCCGTCACTTTTACACTTATTTCCTCCACCAACGACCTTTTATTTCAAGCCATACTTATTTGCGTCATCGCACCATGTGCGTCAGCCTCACCCGTGGTGACGGCCAAGCTCGGCGGAGACCTCACACAGATGACCACTTTCGTGCTGCTCTCGTCGGTGGTAGCATCGCTGCTCATCCCCGCAGTGTTTCCTATTGTTGAGCCACATGAAGGCGTGACCTTCGCTGCTGCCTTCCTTGCCATACTGCGACGACTTGCATCTGTATTGCTGTTGCCGCTGGTACTGGGCGCCGTGGTGCGCCACTGGGTTAAGCCTCTCTACAGATGGTTTGTGCAAAATCCAGACCTCGGCTTCTATCTGTGGAGCGTGTCGCTGTCCATCACAGCTGGCATCACGGCCAAGAATATCATCCACAGCAACGCCAGCGCCACAGTACTTGCCAGCGTTGCCGTCCTAACATTGCTCACTGCAGTAGCACAGCTATGCCTCGGACGCGCAATAGCGCTGCGCCTTGGCCACCGCGTGTGTACGGGGCAGGCCATGTTCCAGAAGAACACAGGTCTGGCAATATGGATGGCCTACACCTATCTCACGCCGCTGGCTGCCGTGGGTGCAGGCTGCTACGTACTGTGGCAGAACATCATCAACAGCTACGAGCTGTGGGAACATGGAAAGAGACAAAGAAATATATAAGGTGACACTTGTGGGCAGCGCAGTCAATATTGTGCTGCTGCTCTTCAAGTTCGCAGCGGGCATCATGGGGCACAGTGCTGCAATGGTGGCCGATGCCGTACACTCGTTGAGCGACTTTGTTACGGATGTTGTTGTACTGGTCTTTGTACGCATAAGCAGTATGCCACAGGACAAGTCCCACGACTACGGCCACGGCAAATACGAGACGCTGGCAATGACCGTCATTGGTCTGGCGCTATTGGCCGTGGCCATAGGCATTGTCTACGGTGGCGTGGCAAAGATTGCAGCCTGGCACGCTGGACAGCAGCTCAGCGCACCTGGCACCATCGCACTGTGGGCCGCACTGCTGTCAATAGTGATGAAGGAGGCCGTATATCGCTATTCTATTATCAAGGCACGCAGCCTCCAATCTCAGGCTGTGGAGGCCAATGCGTGGCACCATCGCAGCGATGCACTCTCATCCTTGGGCACGGCAGCAGGCATCGGAGGAGCCATCTTCCTGGGCCAGCGCTGGACGGTGCTCGACCCACTCGCTTCTGTCGTCGTGGGACTGTTCATCCTGAAGGTTGCTGCCGGGCTGTTGCGCCGAGGCATAGGCGACTTGATGGAACAGTCGTTGCCCGATGATGTCGAAACAGAAATCCTGCGTCTGGCAGCTTCCGTGCAGGGTGTGGCACAGCCTCACGAGCTGCGCACACGACGCATCGGCAATCACTATGCCATCGAATTGCATATCCTCATGGACGGGAATATGTCTCTGCGCGAGGCCCACGACAAAGCCTCTGAAGTGGAGCAACTGCTAAGAGAAAGATATGGTGCAGAGACACACGTCGCCGTGCATGTGGAGCCGTTAGCCGTTCGCGAATAACCTTGCGAACGAACTTCCAAACCTCATTTGTCGTCTGCAGTGAGTGCGTACGCGATGTCAATCTTGACGGTGTCGGCACGCGACTGCATAGTGTTGTTGGCCAGCGACGCAAGATATGTGTCGAATGTTATCCACTGCCGCCTTCCCGCACGCAATACCGTAAAGCGTACAACCTCGTTGTATGTGTCGAGCTCACGGCCGAGTTTGGAGACATGCTTGCGCGAATATCCTTTCATTTGTTGCGTGGAATAATCAAGCAGCGAGTCGGAAAGGCAGGTATAGGTGACGGTGTTATCGTAGTTGCTATATGAATATGTGCCGCGTTCGACCTCAAACACAGCTTCCTTGCCGGAGCCGTTGAAGATGCCGACTATGGTATTGGTATATGTGCCATTGGGCAGCAGCACCAGTGTGCGGGTAATCTTGGTGTTCTTTTCCTGCTCGACATCGTAGCCATAGTACTCGCCAACCCAAGTCTTTGCTATCTCGTGTTGCGACGGCTTGTAGTTCTCATCAATGGGGAACACGTCCTCCGACACATATGTCACCCATTCGTCGGGGATATCCAGACTGGTCTTCGTGCTTCTGTCGTCATTGAGACAGGATACAAACACGAGCAGCGTGCACAGCGCACACAGGGGAGTATGAATCTGCAACTTCATAGCTATTCTTCGGGTATGCTGTCGCCATACACGACGCTATACAGGCTATCGAGCTGCATGCTGTCGAGCTCGTCAACTTCGGTTGAGTCATCTGTGACCTCAACGTAACCCGGCAGGGGACGACCTTTACAGTCATGTCCGGGCGCTGTGTTGAGGAAAACGAATGCAGCAATGAGGCTTAGGATGGAAAGACGCATGAGAGTTAAAGGCACGGCCTGCGGCCGTAGTTGAAAGTTTAATGTTTAAAGTTTAAAGTCAGTTATAAAGACACGGCCTGCGGCCGTAGTTGAGAGTTCTTTAATTAGTTGCCCATCTCGGATATGAACTTGATGCGCACGAGGCGTATCTGCTCGTCGGTATATTCGTCGCCGAGTTCATCAAGAGCATCATCAATGTCGTCGGTTTCGCTCTCGCGG
The DNA here is from genome assembly GCA_905233465.1 of uncultured Bacteroidaceae bacterium. GTDB lineage: Bacteria > Bacteroidota > Bacteroidia > Bacteroidales > Bacteroidaceae > Physcousia. The sequence continues at coordinate 11,524 of CAJOEI010000017.1, forward strand.
AAGTACTCGAATATATCTTCTACCTGTTCTGAATCCAAGATCTCGTTGATATAGTAGTTGATATCTACCTTGGTTCCGCTGTAGACGATGGCATCAATCTCGTCGAGCAACTCGTCCATTTCCAGGCCACGTGCTGTTGCGATATCCTCGAGACTCACCTTGCGGTCTATGCTCTGTATGATGCTCACCTTGTTCTTGCTCTTGTTGGCCACCGTGCGGACGCGCACCTCCTCGGGACGCTCTATCTCATTCTCCTCGCAATGCTTGGCTATGAGCCTGCAGAAGGCTGAGCCGTAGCGTCGGGCCTTACCCTCGCCCACTCCGGGGATGTTCTTCAACTCCTCGATGGTGACAGGATATATTGTCGCCATAGCTTCAAGTGAAGAATCCTGGAAGATGACGTATGGTGGTATCTTCTTCTCTCGTGCCACACTCTTGCGCAGGTCGCGCAGCATAGACAGCAACTCGTCGTCGAGTGCGCTGGTGCCGCCCTCGTTGTCCACAAAGTCGGTGTCGAAGGTGTTGTCCTCCGACACGAGGAAGGATGTCGGTTTGCGCATGAACTGGCGCCCGGCAGGCGTGAGCTTCAGCAGACCGTAGTTCTCCACCTCTTTATATATATACCCGCCCAGCAGCGCCTGGCGTAACACGGCATTCCAATGACGCGCATCGCGTGCGTCACCCGAACCGTAGCATTCCAGTTCGTCGTGCTTGTGTGCCAGCACCTCCTCGGTGGGGGTACCAGTGAGCACGTCGATGACGTGGTTGACCTTGAAGTTCTCCTTGATGTCGCGTATCACGGTTAGTGCCAGCAGCAGGTCGTCGCGCGCCTCGATGCGTGACGACGGGTGCAGGCAGTTGTCGCAGTTGCCGCAATTCTCCTGCGTGTAGCTCTCGCCGAAGTAGTTGCAGCAGCACACGTCGACGACACACCGTCGTCTCGGCGTAGGCTGCCGTCTCCTGCAACAGCTGGCGGCCGATGTCCTGCTCAGCCACGGGCTTACCCTCCATGAATTTCTCTAACTTCTGCAGGTCACGATATGTGTAGAAGGTTATGCACTTACCCTCGCCGCCGTCGCGACCCGCGCGACCCGTCTCCTGATAGTAGCCTTCCAGACTCTTGGGGATGTCATAGTGAATGACATATCTCACGTCGGGCTTGTCGATGCCCATGCCAAAGGCAATGGTGGCGACGATGACATCTATCTCCTCCATGATGAAGTCATCCTGCGTCTGTGTGCGAGTGGGCGTGTCCATGCCCGCGTGGTAGGCACGTGCATTGATGTCGTTGGCACGAAGTATCTCGGCCAACTCCTCCACCTTGCGGCGCGAGAGGCAATAGATGATGCCACTCTTGCCCTTCATCTGGCGTATGAACTTGATTATTTCCTTATCTATTTCCTTGGTCTTGGGCCGCACCTCATAGTAGAGGTTAGGACGGTTGAACGAGCTCTTGAACTCGTCCGCATCTGGCATGCCAAGGTTCTTCTTGATGTCTCCACGCACCTTGTCCGTAGCAGTGGCTGTGAGCGCTATTACGGGTGCATGACCAATCTCATTGATAATAGGACGTATGCGACGATACTCCGGACGGAAATCGTGGCCCCACTCGCTGATGCAATGGGCCTCGTCCACGGCATAGAACGAAATCTTCACCTGACGCAGGAAGTCGATGTTCTCGTCCTTGGTGAGCGATTCGGGCGCTACATATAGCAGCTTGGTGCGCCCAGCCAGCACGTCGGTCTTCACCTGATCCAGCGAAGCACGGTTGAGCGAGGAGTTCATGAAGTGGGCAATGCCGTCGTCGGCGCTTACCTGACGGATGGCATCCACCTGATTCTTCATCAGGGCAATAAGCGGTGATATGACTATGGCCGTGCCATCCATGATGAGTGCCGGCAGCTGGTAGCAGAGGCTCTTGCCTCCGCCAGTGGGCATGAGCACAAACGTGTCGTGCCCGGCAAGCACATTGCGTATGATAGCCTCCTGATCACCCTTGAAGGTGTCGAAGCCAAAATAGTGTTTTAGTTGCTTTATCAGGTCAGTCTTATTTTTCATCCTTTCACGTTTTGCGGTTACAAAGTTATAAACAAAAACACCAAACTTGCAAGCGTTCGGACATTTTTTTACAGAAAAATCAACAAAAAGTTTGCAGCGTATAACGAAAAGGGCTATTTTTGCGGTTGCAATAGACATTAAACCTTTAAACATTAAACTGCGGCCGCAGGCCGTGTCCTTAAACTAACTTTAAACTATAGACCTTAAACTTTAAACTACGGCCGCAGGCCGCGTCTTAATAACTAACTTTAAACTATAGACCTTAAACTTTAAACTGCGGCCGCAGGCCGTGTCTCACATCTATGAAAATCGAAACTATTATGGCCAATCTGGAGGCCAAGCATCCAGGTGAGAAAGAGTATCTCCAAGCTGTGCGCGAGGTGCTCATGAGCATTGAGGAAGTCTATAACCAGCATCCCGAATTTGAGCGCGCCAAACTCATCGAGCGCCTTGTGGAACCCGAACGCATCATCACCTTCCGCGTGCCTTGGGTTGACGACAAGGGCGAGGTGCAAGTCAATCTCGGCTACCGCGTGCAGTTCAACAGCGCCATCGGCCCCTACAAGGGTGGCCTGCGCTTCCACGCCAGCGTGAACCTCAGCATCCTCAAGTTCCTCGGCTTTGAACAGACATTCAAGAATGCCCTCACCACCCTGCCTATGGGCGGCGGCAAGGGCGGCAGCGACTTCAGCATCCGCGGCAAGAGCGATGCCGAGGTGATGCGATTCTGCCAAGCCTTCATGAGCGAGCTCTATCGCTACATAGGCCCGGAGATTGATGTCCCTGCAGGCGATATCGGTGTCGGTGCACGCGAGATAGGCTACCTCTTCGGACAGTACAAGAAGCTCACGCGCGACTGGAGCGGCGTGCTCACCGGCAAGGGCCTGGAGTATGGCGGCTCGCTGGTGCGTCCCGAGGCTACAGGCTTCGGAGCACTATACTTCGTAGACCATATCCTGCGCACTCACGACATCAAGGGCAAGACCGTGGCCATCAGCGGATTCGGCAACGTGGCATGGGGTGCCGCCACCAAGGCCACACAGCTGGGTGCCAAGGTCATCACCATCAGCGGGCCTGATGGCTACATCTACGACCCAACAGGCATCAGCGGCGAGAAGATCGACTACATGCTTGAGTTGCGTGCCAGTGGCAACGATATCTGCGAGCCCTACGCTGAGGAGTTCCCCGAAGCCACGTTCATCGCCGACAAACGTCCTTGGGAAGTGAAGTGCGACATCGCCCTGCCTTGCGCCACACAGAACGAGCTCAACGGCGACGATGCAAAGCAGCTCATCGACAATGGCGTGCTATGCGTGGGCGAGATATCGAACATGGGTTGCACACCGGAGGCCATAGATGCATTCATTGATGCGAAGCTAATCTTTGCTCCCGGCAAGGCTGTCAACGCAGGGGGCGTGGCCACCAGCGGACTGGAGATGAGCCAGAACGCCATGCACATCAGCTGGAGCGCCGAGGAAGTGGACCGGCGCCTGCACGGCATCATGCACGCCATCCACGCACAGTGCGTCAAATACGGCACACAACCGGACGGCTACGTCAACTATGTGAAGGGTGCCAACGTTGCGGGCTTCATGAAGGTGGCCAAAGCGATGATGGCCCAAGGCATAGTGTAAATCATTCTCCCCTGAAGGGGGTTTATAACCTACGACAAAGCGCGATGGTCTCACGGCTGTCGCGCTTTTGTCTTAGTTGCATCCATCCACCTGCTGTAGTTTCTAAAATTACACTTTTCCAATCAGCGAGTGCACACGTTCATGAATGCGCTCGGTGAAAGCCGCATCGAGCATTTGCTCCATTTGCATTTCACCACCTTCGCGTAATTCCAAAATCGATTTTGACCAAATGACCTTGACTAAATGACCGCGGTTAATCGCTTAACGAATCAAAGGGCCGTTACTGGATCCTATAAACTTACAGCATCGCGCATGCTCTACGGATGTCTACCAAGCGAGCCATCAGCGGCTTTTTCTGTCGAGCCACAGACATGTTATAGCGTGCCTGCATATTGATGAGCATTTCAGGATTGATGCCCAGCGAAGCTTCTATCATCAGGGCGAAATCAGTTGTCACGGGCCTTTTTCCGTTAAGAATCTCATTGAGCTGGGTATAAGGTACCGCCAGCACCTCAGAGAAACGTTTCTGCGAGATGCCCCGTGCCTCCAGTTCTTCCTTCAATACATCACCCGGATGTGTAGTTATTCTGTTCATATCGTCTTTATTGATAGTGGTTTGTAATATCCGTTACGGTGCAGATAGTGACAACAGGCTCCGCACCTTCCACTCTGATTCTAAACTCCAAACGGTAGTGATAGTCTATACGAATCGAGAAGTAGCCATTTTCCAGCGCCTCGAAGTTCAAGGAGTTAAAGACAAACAAGTCCTCAATACGTGTAGCGGCCATAAGCGTATCAATGCGCTTCTGGTATTTTGCCACAACCGGCTTTTGGAAACGGTACTTCTTATTCGAGCATTTCCCGTTGTCATAAAGCTCCTGAAGATAGTCTTTTTCGTATTCTATAACCATCTTGTCATATTTTTCGAGGGCAAAGGTAAGCACTTATTTTCAAATTCACAAATTTAGTGAATATTTTTTCAAAAAGGCTTTATAAATGAAGTTTAAACCTTATTTCCTAAACCCTATCGCGTACCGCAAATTCCAAAATCGATTTTGACAAACATGACCTTGACCAAATGACCGCAGCTACCCGCCTACCGAATCGGGAAAGCATCACTTGATTCTGAAAGACGTCCCATGATACTGTGACTTAACCCTCTTCGTAGTTCACTCTCATAACGCATAAAAGTTTCATAGTGCTCCTTGTTTATTGCAGTTCTTTGTGAATCGCTCATATCAGATTCGTTCATAAAAGTAGTGTAGAGTACTAACATTGCGTCCACTTTATCATGTTCGTGTATGCCATCTTCGCTTTTACACCCTTCAATGGCTGTATGAGTAAAACAGAAACCATCTGGAACACGCATTCCACAATTATTGTGCTCACCATGCTCTTTATAGTTTTTATTCACCTCCTCATTTAGCGTAATGGGCATAGTGAAAGGATTCCGAAGAAAGAACAGACCAGCAATCTCATTGGACGATAGATTATCCTTATGCAGGAATCGCTCATTATACCGCTGGAAGAAGTGGCTGGTATATGCATGTATCTGAGGTAACATGATTGTTTCACACTTAGGAGTATGCTGATAACCCATTTGCATCCCCCTAATAACATATCGCTGGTTGCCGCTAAACACGCAACAGAATGACAATTTACGCGGCTTTTCTATTTCATTAGCATTTCCTGCATGATAAAAAATGATGTACTTATTGTTACTGGCCGGGATTATATACTCATCAATGTACCAAGCAGGAAACATCCTTGTTTTCTTGAATGCCCTTACAGCCTTAGAATAAGACTTATCTATCCTTATCTGCACTTTCGGGGCATCTGTTACAAGCCCATCGTACATTTCTTTAGGTTTTACCACTTTTTTTCATGGATGGTGGAAATATTGGACAGGTTCGAGCTAATGTATCACTTGGTGAGACGCGCGTGTATCTCCAGTGATACTTGCGAGTATCACCGGTGATACTCGTGCGTCTCACCAGAGATACTCATGCGTCTCATCAGGTGATACTTTCGCCGCCACTTGCCGCCACAATATAACAAATTCCTTTGAATAATGCAAACTCAGACCATTTGTCATCATAACCTACATGCGAACCTACATAGTCTTATCTCGCATATTCACAACGTATTAGATGCCGTTTATGTAGGCATGTAGGTTGATTATGGCAAAACCACATGGAACGCGCACGCGCGAGAGGCGACAGTGTGCCGTTTTTTTTTGACCTCTACAAAACCAGCCATTGATGACAGGCTACCATTATCTGATGCCTATGGCATCGGCTACGGTGGCTCACAATTAATTCATCCAGCAGGTAACTGTCTTATCCGAAATCGATTTTGACCAAATGACTACATTTTTCTATTCATCATATAAAAGGCACCATGTATGCCGGTAGCATGATGGTCTCCTTGTCCTTTGTAAAGTCCTTGGTGTAAACCAGATAGCGCCACAATATCCTGGACGAGTAGATGCGACAGAACTCATCAAGCGAAGCATGTGACCTACTGCTCGATGACTTTACTTCTATAGGACAAATCTTAGCTCCGCGAGATAATAGGAAGTCTGTCTCATAGTAGTGTTTCTTATCGCGTGGCCAAGTGTGGTAGAAAAGTTCGTTCCCTGCAGCCACCAGCATTTGACTGACAAGATTCTCATAGACATAGCCCAGATTGGCAGGTAGCTTGTCTGCCAAAAGCTTTTCGTAAATGATATTCTCCGTGAAGCTCTTCTCCCAGAATGCCAGCGTGATGAACAGCCCTGTGTCGCACACGAACATCTTGAATTGGTCTTTATTTTTACTTAGACCCATACCCACCTGTGGGTCGTTCACGTGATAGCACATGTTTACTGTCTTGCTGTCTTCAAGGTCTTTCAGCAGTTCCGTCATTTTCTCTTCGTCCATCCTACCTACGGCCGCATATGGCACATAACGTATGGCATTTCGGCTTAACTGTCCAGGGATGGAGCGGAACATGACTGATGCACGTCCTGAAGGGTCTATTTTCAGGAAGTCATCCTCATAGAGTTTGAGTATGCGGCGCTTTACTTGGTCCACCTTGCTGAAGTTATTGGTATCAAGATAGGCATTTACGGCCTGCGGCATACCACCCACCAGCATATATAGCCGCAGGTTGCGTGCCATTTCCCTATGGGCAGGCCCAAGGGCGTGCTGCTGCTCCCAGAACTTGCGCAACAGCGGAACCGTCACTTCGTCGCCCAATGCCCATCGGAACTCCTCAAAATCCATTGGATACATCTGTATTCTATCCTCTTCGCTGGGAATCGTGATGCCCTCAGTATTTTTCTTAATGCTGATCAGAGAGCCAGTCTCGATGTAGTCGTAACGTCCGTCTTCCACCAAATATTTGATGGCATGACGTGCCATCGGACACTTCTGCACCTCGTCGAAGATGATAACAGATTTCCTGGGCTTCAGGGTCACATGATATGCCGTCTGGAGATACAGGAACATGTAGTCCAAATCCATCAGGTCGTTGAACAAATCCTTGATGGCCTTCGATGCCTTATTGAAATCTATCAGCAAATACGACTCATATTCGTTCTTGGCAAAGGTTTCCACGATGGTCGATTTGCCGACACGTCGTGCACCTTCAACAAGCAATGCACTCTTACCAACCGATTCCTGCTTCCAGTTCAGCAATTGTGCGTAAATCTTTCTTTTGAATATTCTTTCTTCCATAAAACCTTTTATTTATGGCGCAAAGGTAGCCAATAATTACAATCCCCACAATTTTATATCATGAATTTTTGCCAATCCCCACAAAATAATTTCGTTGTATGTTGCCAATCCCCACAAAATTGATATTTATGTTGTCTTTTGTTCTTTATTGCATTTTATGCCCCTAAGACAACCCAAATTCGTTATATTGTACAAAAAACAGCGTTTTTTTTCGTGGTTATGGAGATAGTACTTATCTTTGCGGCGGAAAATACGATAATGAACCTTTAATCCTACTAAAATGAAATCGATTGAATTCAAATTCATCGCTGAGGCTGTGGTGATTGCCCTGGGCATCTACTTGGGCGGACAGGCCGTAAGAAATGGTATTGTGCAATTCAAGGAGATGGATCGCACGGTGACGGCAAAGGGCCTGTCTGAGAAGGAAGTGAAGGCTGACAAAGCCACATGGCCGCTGAAATTCAAGGAGCTGGGCAACGACCCGGCAGAGCTCTATGACCGCATCGAGAAGAACACTGGCACTGTGGTGAACTTCCTGAAAAGCAACGGACTGACGGACGAGGAGATCTCACTTGCTCCACCGGCCATGGTGGATCAGCAGGCCAACATGAGCTATTCGAGCGAGGAAGTGCGCTATCGTTACAAAGCGAATTGCGTGGTGACCGTCGTGACGAAGAACGTGGATCTCGTGCGCAAGCTGGTCAGTAAGCAGGCTGAGCTGATGCGCCAGGGGGTGACCATCGTGGGCAACGAATACGACGAGGGCAGCATCGTGAGCTATGAGTTCACAGGCCTGAACGACATCAAGCCGGAAATGATTGCTGAAGCCACAAAGAACGCCCGTAAGACGGCCGAGCGCTTCGCCGAAGACTCAGACAGCAAACTGGGAAAGATCCGCACGGCGGACCAAGGCCAGTTCTCCATCGAGAGCCGCGACCAAAACACGCCGTGGCTGAAGAACGTCCGCGTGGTGACGACAGTAGTCTATTACCTGAAAGACTGAGCACAATGCACTGAGTTCAATTCATAATGCATAATTCATAATGCACAATGCACAATTATGAATTATGAATTGTGAATTGTGAATTAAAAAAGTTGCCTTTGGCCTTGATCTCTGCCCAGACGCGGGGATTGAGGCCAAAGCCGTTATAGGCGGGGTTGTGGGCGATGGCATCGCGGATTTGTGTGGAGGATACGTCGTAGAGGGGAGTCTGGAGGAGGATGACGCCATCGGGTAGCGCGGCTTCGTCAATGGGGAAGCCTTCGCGGGGATAAATGAGGATGCGGTGGTGGCGCATAATCTCGTCGGCATGGTACCACTGCGGGAAGCGATGCCAGTTGTCGGCACCTATGACGAGGACGAAGTCACGGTCTGGGTACGTCAGGCGTAGAGCCGCCAGCGTATGTACCATGTATGATGGTCGCGGGAGGCGGAACTCGAAATCCGACACTCGCACGCCACGCAACCCCTCTACGGCAAGATGTGCCAGATGCAGCCGCTGCCGGTCGTCAAGCAGCGAGGCATTGACTTTCAATGGATTCTGAGGTGACACCAACAGCCACAACTCATCCACGATGCCATGCTCCACAAGCCATGATGCCAACTGCGTGTGGCCAGTGTGGATGGGGTTGAAGCTGCCGCCGTAGAGGCCGACTGTCATGGGCTTTTAAAGATGCTTCCTTAGGCCAGGAAATCGTGAATAACCTTGTAGGCTTCTGCCTTGGCCGTCTCGAGGTCGTCATTGATGACGATGTGATCGAAGTGCGGGGCGAAGGAGAGCTCATACTCTGCTCGGTCGAGGCGCTGCTGTATGACCTCGGGGCTGTCTGTGGCTCGTCCTTCGAGGCGCTGACGCAGGGCTTCGATGCTGGGTGGCTGGATGAAGAGGCTGAGTGCGCGGCTGCCGAAGCACTCCTTGAGGCGCATACCGCCGTGAACATCAACATCGAAGACTACGTTCTGACCTTCGGCCAGCTGATTGTCGACCTGCGACTTGAGAGTGCCATAGAAACGGTCGGTATATACCTCTTCGTACTCCACGAAATCATTGGCGGCGATGTGCTTACGAAACTCCTCCGGGGTCATGAAAAGGTATTCCACGCCGTTGCGTTCTTCGCCACGCGGCGGGCGTGTGGTGGCAGACACGGAGAAGAAGAGATTCAGTTCCTTGCGGGGCATGAGACTGCTGATGATGGTGCTCTTGCCGCTACCGCTGGGGGCACAGAAGATGATGACGGCCCCTCCCCTGGCCTCACCCCCGACCCCTCCCCTGAAGGGAAGGGGAGTAAGGGCGAGGGGAGTAGATTGTTCTTGATTCTTTCCCTGTTTCATATTACATTACGTTTAGTACCTGTTCTTTAATCTGTTCCAATTCGTCCTTCATGTGCACCACGATGTTCTGCATCTCGGCGTTGTTGGACTTGCTGCCAGTGGTGTTGATCTCGCGACCCATCTCCTGAGCAATAAAGCCGAGCTTCTTGCCCTGCCCGTGGCCGTCGGCCATCGTCTGCAGGAAATAGTCGAGATGGTTGCGCAGGCGCTGCTTCTCCTCGCTGATGTCGAGCTTCTCGATGTAGTATATCATTTCCTGCTCCAGCCGGCCCTGGTCCACCTGCACCTCGGGCAAAGATTGCAGACCGTCCACGATACGCGCACGAATCTTCTCCACACGCGCCTGCTCAAATGGCTCGATGTCGGCCAGCAGCGAGCGTATGTTGCTTATCTTCTCCTCGAACTTCTTCTGCAGGGCGGCTCCTTCCTGACGTCGGAAGTCCATGAGGCGCTCCACAGCCTGACGCGCCACATCCTCAGCCACGGCCCATTCTTCGTCCGTCAGTTCCTGCACCTCGCTCTTTGTGAGCACGTCAGGCAGGCGCAACAATGTCGCTACCCAATGTTCACCGGGCTCGGGGATGTTCAACTCGGCAGCAGCACTGCGTATCTGATTGGCATATGCAGCCATCACGCTGCGGTTGATGGGTGAGGCAACGTTGTTGTCGTCGCGCTCAACATAGAGCGCAAATTCCACCTTGCCGCGCTCCAGACGCTGACTAATCATGCTGCGAAGCTCCATCTCGCGTTCGCGATAGATGGGTGAAATGCGCGACTGCAAGTCCAGAGCCTTGCTGTTGAGGGACTTTATCTCCGCTGTAATCTTCTTGCCACAGTATTCGGCCGAGGCCTTGCCGTAGCCTGTCATCGAGAGTATCATTGCAATGTTTTTTGGTGTTTCGGCGGCAAAATTATATAAAAATCGTGAATAAATCGCAGAGTAACAATAAAAATACTTACCTTTGTGCCCAAATAGTCGAATAATAAAAGCGAATAACACTTGGCTTGCATACTGAACATAGAGACCAGCACACGAGTGTGTTCCGTGGCCGTGAGCGAGAACGGGGCCACAATATACCATCGTGAGGACGCCGACGGACCCAATCACAACGTGGTGTGCGGCCCATTCGTGCAAGAAGCGTTGAGCTTTGCCGAGAGCCATGCCATACCGTTGGATGCAGTAGCTGTCAGCGCAGGCCCCGGCAGCTACACAGGATTGCGCATCGGGCTGTCCACGGCCAAGGGTGTAGCCTATGGCCGAGGAGTGCCCCTCATCACCGTGCCTACACTGAAGGTGATGTGTGTGCCCCTGCTGCTCTATCGCGATGACCTACCAGAGGATGCCCTGTTTGTCCCGATGATTGACGCACGACGCATGGAGGTCTATGCTGCTGTCTATGACAGATCGCTGCATGAGTTGCGACCGGCAGCAGCCGACGTGCTGGAGGACGCCACGCAGATACCATACAGAGAGTACCTCGACAAGCAGCCAGTGTGCTTCTTCGGCGACGGCGCTGCCAAATGCAAGAAAGTGATTCAGCATCCCAACGCCATCTTCATCGACGACATCGCACCGATAGCCAAGCACATGGTGCCACTGGCAGAACGTGCTTTCCTGAGCGAGGACTTTGCCGACGTGGCATATGCCGAACCTTTCTATCTCAAGGACTTCATCGCCACGAAGCCAAAAGACATGCTTGCCTCCCTAAACACTAAAAACTAAAAAACCAACTGCGGCCGCAGGCCGTGACAAAAGAATGACATACAACTCACAACGCGAACCGCTGTCACTGCGCGAATATGGCCGAACCGTGCAAGACATGGTTGACTACTGCACACAACTGCCAGATAGACAGTTGCGGCAAAGTTGTGCTGAGACCATCGTGGCACTGATGGCCAAGATGAACGGCGGAGCCTCGCAGCAGGCAGACTTCCAGCACAAGCTTTGGGACCAGATTGCCATCATGTCTGACTACAAGCTCGACATCGACTACCCCTACGATATCACGCAACCAGAAGATGCTGATGCACGTCCCAAGACCCTGAAGTACCCCATCCACCGCATACGCTACCGCCACTATGGCCATCTCGTGGAAGCCATGTTGCGCAAGGCAGGACAAATGCCCGAGGGCGCTGAGCGCGATGAGCTCACAGAACTGCTTGGCAACGCCATGAAGCAGGACCTGTTTGACTTCAACCGCGATGCTATGGATGAGAACAAGATTCGCACGGACATCAAAGCATATACCGATGGTGAGGTGGCGTTGCCCGAGGACTTCGCATTCAGGAGCATCACAGGCTCCAAGATTACCGAAAAAACATCACGCAAGAAACGACGCAAATGAGCTCATTCCTCATCGAAGGCGGCCACAGGTTGCGCGGTGACATCAAGCCACAGGGCGCCAAGAACGAGGCCCTGCAGGTGCTGTGCGCCACGCTGCTCACAGACCAGCCCGTACGCATCAAGAACATTCCCGCCATAGCCGATGTCGACAACCAGATACAGCTGTTGCGCCAGATTGGTGTGCGCATCACACAGAATGCACCTGGAGATATGACTTTTCAGGCCGACAACGTCAACATCGACTTCCTTCAGACCGACGAATTCCTCTCGCGCATGGCTGCGCTGCGGGGAAGCATCATGTTGCTGGGGCCGCAACTGGCGCGCTTCGGCCGTGCCACCATTGCCAAGCCTGGAGGTGACAAGATAGGCCGCCGCCGCGTGGACACACACATCCTGGGGCTGCAGAAACTGGGAGCCACCTTCGAACAGGATACATCGCGCGGTGTCTTTGTGGCACACGCAGAGCATCTGCGCGGCTCATACATGCTGCTTGACGAAGCCAGCATCACCGGCACGGCAAACATCATCCTGGCAGCAGTGCTGGCCGAGGGCACGACGACAATATACAACGCCGCCTGTGAACCCTACATCCAACAGTTGTGCCTGCTGCTCAACAACATGGGTGCCAACATCACCGGCATAGCATCAAACCGCCTCACCATCGAAGGCGTGAAGGCTCTGCACGGTGCCACACACACCATCCTGCCAGACATGATTGAGGTCGGCTCGTTCATCGGCATGGCCGCTATGGTGGGCGACGGCATCACCATACGCGACGTGGCCTATTCGCAGCTCGGCATTATTCCATATACCTTCCGACGCCTGGGCATCACCGTGGAACATCGCGGCGATGACATCTTCATACCGCATCACGACACCTACGAGATAGACACCTTCCTCGACGGTTCGTTCATGACATTTGCCGACGCTCCGTGGCCAGGCCTCACACCCGACTTGCTCAGCGTGTTGCTGGTTGTGAGCACACAGGCACAGGGCTCGGTGCTAATACACCAGAAGATGTTCGAGAGCCGCCTGTTCTTCGTCGACAAGCTCATTGACATGGGAGCACAAATCATCCTCTGCGACCCCCACAGAGCCGTTGTCGTGGGGCATGGGGGCAAGATACGCCTACGTGCCGGACGCCTCAATTCGCCGGACATACGTGCGGGCATCGCAATGCTCATCGCCGCACTTTCGGCCGAAGGCACAAGCACCATCAGCAACATACAGCAGATAGACCGCGGCTACGAGGACATCGAGGCACGACTCAATGCCTTGGGAGCAAAGATTACCCGAATACCATGATCACGTTTGACGACGTATATAAAATAGGTACGCTCGCGCGCACGCACGGAGTGAAAGGCGAACTTGCCTTTGCCTTCACCGATGACGTGTGGGATCGCATTGATGCCGACTATGTCTTCTTATGCCTCGACGGGCTGCTGGTGCCCTTCTTCTTCGAGGAATGGCGCTTCCGCTCGGAGCACACAGCCCTGGTGAAGTTCGAGAACATTGACGACATACATGCAGCCGAACCACTGGTGGGTGCTGATGTGTTCTTCCCCAAAGACCTAACACCTGAGGATATTGACGAGGAGGACCTCACGTGGCAGCACTTCATCGGCTTCGAGGTATGGCAAGGAGACGACACATTGCTTGGCACTGTGGCCGATGTTCTGGATCAAACAGCCAACGTGCTGCTCGATGTCGCCACCCCAGACGGCCACAGCATCCTCATCCCAGCCCACGAAGACTTTGTCATGAAGGCAGACCACCGTCTGCGGTGTCTCTACGTCAACGTGCCAGAAGAATTACTAACACTAAATGGATAAACAGAAACAAATAGCCATTCTCGGTTCGACAGGCAGCATAGGCACCCAAGCCCTGCAAGTCATTGCCGAGCATCCCGACCGCTTTGCAGCACGCATCCTGACAGCACACTCGCGCTGGCAACTGCTGGCCGAACAGGCCCGCCGCTTTGTGCCTGCAGCAGTGGTCATTGCCGACGAGGGATGCTACGAGCCGTTGCGCGATGCTCTTGCAGACCTGCCCATTCAGGTCTACGCTGGTGCCGATGCGCTGTGTCAGGTCGTCGAGTCTGATGCAGTGGACATCGTGCTCACCGCCATGGTGGGCTTTGCAGGCCTGCCGCCAACCATCTCCGCCATACGCGCAGGCAAACAGATTGCCTTGGCCAACAAAGAGACTATGGTTGTCGCCGGCGAACTCATCAATGCTCTGGCCATTGAGCACAAGGCACCCATTCTGCCGGTGGACAGCGAGCACTCGGCTATCTTCCAAAGCATTATTGGCGAGGTATCGCCCATAGAGAAGATTATACTGACAGCTTCAGGAGGCCCCTTCCGCACATTCTCACGCCAGCAGCTGGCCACCGTGACACCCGACCAAGCGCTGCGTCATCCCAACTGGGACATGGGAGCAAAGATTACCATCGACTCTGCCACGATGATGAACAAAGGTTTTGAAGTCATTGAGGCCAAATGGCTATTCGATGTCGAGCCCGACCGCATACAGGTGGTGGTGCATCCACAGAGCGTGGTGCACTCTGCCGTGCAGTTTGCCGACGGAGCTGTGAAGGCACAGCTCGGTGTGCCCGACATGCGCGTGCCTATTCAGTTGGCATTCAGCTTCCCCGAACGCCTCCAGAGCAGCTTTGACCGCCTGAATTGGTTCACCATGCACAGCCTTACCTTCGAGCAACCCGACACAGAACGCTTCCCGTGTTTGGCTATCGCCTACGAAGCCCTGCGGCGCGGCGGCAATGCGCCATGCGTGGTCAACGCGGCCAACGAAGTGGTCAACCTGGCTTTCAGGCAGCAACGATGCTCGTTCACCGACATCCACGAGACCATTGCCCGCACGATGGATGCTGTCACACACATCAACAAGCCTACCCTTGACGACTATCTCGCAACGGATGCCGAGGCTCGTCGATATGCAGATTCTTTGCTAAACAAGTAACACACTGATACATAAACATAAACACACACAACATTTAACTACCAATGTCTGTTTTTCTCATCAAAACTATACAGCTCATCCTCTGCTTCGCACTGCTTATCGTGCTGCACGAGGGTGGACACTTCTTCTTCTCAAAGCTTTTTGGCATACGAGTGGAGAAGTTCTTTATGTTCTTCGACTACAAGTTCCACCTCTTCTCCACCCACGACAAGTGGTTTGCACGCCTGTTCCCGCGCATAGCCAAGAACGAGACTGAATACGGCATAGGCTGGATTCCGCTCGGAGGCTATGTGAAGATTTCAGGCATGATCGACGAGAGCCTCGACCTGGAACAGATGAAGCAGCCCGTGCAGGAATGGGAGTTCCGTTCGCGCCCCGTATGGCAGCGCTTCCTGGTCATGGTGGGCGGTGTGCTGGTCAACTTCCTTGTGGCACTGTTCATCTACGCGATGATACTCTTTGCATGGGGCGAAGACACGCTGCCCGTGCGCAACATCAGTCACGGCTTCAGTTACAACGAGATGGCGGAGGCCATCGGATTCTGCGACGGCGATGTGCCCATACGTGCCGACGACCAACCCATTGACGTGTGGAACGGCACAGTGTATCGCACCATCTCTCAGGCGAAGACTGTGACAGTGCTGCGCAACGGTAGCGAGGTGACGCTGGATATGCCTGCAGAAGGCATCAACCTGCTGGAGATGCTTGAGCAGGATCCACGTTTCCTCACTGTGAACGTGCCGACGGAAATCGATAGTGTGGTGCCGGGCTCACCAGCTGCCAAGGCAGGCATCCTCAAGGGCGACCGTATTGTCGGTGTCGACGGCCAGCCCACAGCATGGTGGAGCGACTTCGACGCCATCATGGGCCGCAAGGCCGACATACTCGCCTCCGACTGCTCGCACGAGGACAGCCTGCGCCTGCGCCAGCTCACCATCGCCGTGATGCACACGCAGACCAACACCATCGACACAATTCCTCTCATGCTGGATGAGGAATACCATCTTGGCATCACCAAGATGCACTATCTCAACTACTACACCACCGAGCACCGCGACTTCGGTTTCCTTGAGAGCATTCCCGCCGGCATCACTTATGGATGGGAGACTCTGAAGGGCTATGTCAGCGACCTGAGATATATTTTCTCCAAGAAAGGCGCTCAGAGCGTAGGCTCCTTCGGCACCATCGGCAACCTCTTCCCCGCAGTATGGGACTGGCAGTCGTTCTGGCAGATCACGGCATTCATCAGCATCATGTTGGCCTTCATGAACATATTGCCAATACCCGGCCTCGACGGTGGCCACATCTTCTTCCTGATGGTAGAGGCCATCACACGCCGCCCGCCGTCTGACCGTTTCATGGAATGGGCACAGTACGTGGGCATGGCCATCATACTAGCACTCATGGCATTAGCAATATTCAACGACATCGTGAAGTTTGTCTTCTGACCGACTGTCTTTAAACTTTAAACCCTAAACTTACTTTAAACTTTAAACCTTAAACTTTAAACTACGACCGCAGGTCGTGTCCTTCACATTCATGTCATCGCCCATCGACAACAGCATAGCACGTGAGGCCTTACGCACAAGGCTCCTGACAGACCTCGCCGCCGACCGCGTGCCGCATGCCATTATGTTTTGCGGGCCGCAACAGGCCGGCAAGCTGGCGATGGCATTGGACTTCGCACGGGCGTTGCTGTGCCAGCACCCACAGCCCGACGGCCAGCCATGCGGACAATGCATCAGCTGTCGCATGGCAGCCAAGCTGGAGCACCCTGACCTACATTTTGCCTTCCCAATAGTCAAGGATGCCAAGACCAAAACCGAAGAAGCCACATCGGACATCTTCATAAAGGAATGGCGTGCCCAACTGATAGAGAATCCATACTTTGACCTCGACCAGTGGCTGATTGTCATGGGAGCCGAGAACCAGCAGGCCAAATACTACGTTGCCGAGGCCGCAAACATCGCGCGCAAGCTGGTACTCAAGAGCAATCAAGGCGGTCGCAAGGTGATGTTGATATGGTTGCCCGAGAAGATGAATGCCGAGACAGCCAATGCGCTGCTCAAGCTCTTCGAGGAGCCGCCGGCCGGTACGCACTTCATCATGGTCAGCGATGAGCCCGACTTGATGCTGGCCACCATACTCAGCCGCACACAGCGCATCCTCGTGCCACCCATGCCCGACGACGAGTGGCGCAGCGTGTGTCCGGAGAAAGACGAAGGCCAGGACTTTGAACTATTCGTGCGCCTCATGCGCCTGGCCTACCAGCGCAAGGCCAAGGAGCTGCGCGAGTGGGCCGACGAGGTGTCGGCAATGGGACGCGAACGCCAGAAGCAGTTCCTGGCATTCGCACAGCGCATGGCACGCGAGAACTTCATATACAACTTCCAACAACCGGAACTCAACTCCCTGACGACAGAGCAAGAGGCCTTCAGCCGCAACTTCGCACGCTTTGTCAATGAGAGGAATATAATATCATTCACCGACGAGCTGCAGCGCGCCGAGACAGACATCGTGCAGAATGTCAATCCACGCATGGTCTTCTTCGGCCTCGCACTGCAAATCATCGTCCTACTGAAATCTTAAGCAATGGAAAAGAAATACTATCTCGGAGGCATCGACAGAGGACTCGTGAAAGAAGGCTGCCCCAAACAAAGCTGCCAGCTAAACGTCTTCGACTACATGGCCGACATTCCCGGCAACGTCGAGACGACAGACCTCGTTGAAGTGCAGTTCAAGAACACACGCAAGGGATTCTACCACAACTCCAACCACCTGCCGTTGGAGAAAGGTGACATAGTGGCAGTCGAGGCCTCACCGGGCCACGACATCGGCACTGTGACGCTGACCGGACAACTTGTGCTCTTGCAGATGAAACGCACCCCACCGCGCAACCCCGACGACATCAAGCGCGTCTATCGCAAGGTGCGACCCGTGGATATGGAGAAATACGAGGAAGCCAAGGCTCGCGAGCACGACACCATGATACGCAGCCGCCAGATAGCCAAGGACTTAGGCTTGGAGATGAAGATTGGCGACGTCGAGTATCAGGGCGACGGCCAGAAAGCCATATTCTACTATATCGCCGACGGTCGCGTCGACTTCCGTCAGCTCATCAAAGTGCTGGCCGAAGCCTTCCGCGTCAGGATAGAAATGAAGCAGATCGGTGCACGCCAGGAGGCCGGACGCATCGGCGGCTTCGGACCCTGCGGACGCGAGCTGTGCTGCACCACGTGGATGAAGAACTTTGTCAGTGTTTCTACCGCCGCAGCCCGCTTCCAGGATCTATCACTCAACCCGCAGAAGCTGGCCGGGCAATGTGCCAAGCTCAAGTGCTGCATGAACTACGAAGCCGACCAATATGTGGAGGCCTCACGCCGTCTGCCCAGCCGCGAGATTGTGCTGCAGACTATGGACAGCGACTACTATTACTTCAAGTCGGACATCCTTGCCGGAGAGGTGACCTACAGCACCGACAAACGTGTGGCTGCGAACCTGGTGACCATCACCGCGGCCCGCGCACTGGAGGTGGTGGCAATGAACCGCGACGGACAAAAACCCGACACGCTCGACGACAGAGTCAAATCCGCACCGACCAAACCCATTGACCTGGCCACACAGGAAGACCTGACACGCTTTGATAAAGCCAAGAAGAAGCGCAAGAAGAAAAACAGGCAAGCATCTGACGAACCACAGCAGGCCACAGCAGAGACAAGCAACAACGCCACTGATGCGCCGCAGAAAACGGCTGAAACGTCTGAAAACCAGCGCTCGGCAGAGCCAGCACCGAGCCGCGACAACCAGCAGCGACAGCAGAACAGCGACCAGCGTCAGGCTGATGCCACCCAGAAACAACGTGGACGAGACCAACGCCGGCAAAACGACATGCGCCGCCGCGAACAGCAGAACCCGACAAAAGAATGACATGAAATCCTGCAACACACCAATGTCTGCATCCTTCATTCGCCATTCTGCATCCTTCATATTCACATTGCTGCTGCTCGTGGCTTGCAGCCATCGGCCTGTGATGCACGCCTATCTGCCCATCAGCGACGCCTGTTGGACGTACACCGACACCCTGCGCTTCCACCTGCCGCCCGTGGAATCATCGAGGCTATATACCTTCAGCGTCGGTATTCGTGCCAACGACCGCCCGAGCTATCGCGACCTGTGGGTGGTGGTAGAGCAGCGCACGTCCGGCATGTGCAGGCGCGACACAACACATTTGTTTCTCGCTTCCGACCGCGGTGCTTGGCATAGCCCAGGAGTGGTGCTGCACGACATCGAGCAAGTGGTGGCTGCCGCACGCTACGAACAGGGCGAGGAGGCCGACATCCTTCTCTACCACATCATGTCAAGTCAGGAAGTGGATGGCATCGTTGAGGCTGGAATCAAAGTAGAATGACAAATCAAACGAAAGTGCACACCAAGTGATACTCAGCATCACGACTGGTGAGAATAATACATTAAAAAATTGGCCCGTCTGGAAGTTGATTCCTGACGGGCCGGGTTATTAAATGTTAACTAAAAATCTAATTTAAAAATGCATCTGAGAATGTATTAGTCCAGACGTGTGCTGAAAACAGATGCGTTACTAACGATTGCTGCAATTGCTACAATTGCGAATGCAATAGAATAAGTGAGTGTCATAATCCTTTTACCTTTTTTTAATTAATACTCGCTTTGTTTGTGTTCTCATGTGGCGGTCCCGGGCTTAGCTCAGGACGAGCCTTTAACGTAGCTCTGTACGAGCGTTTGTTATCCTATAATTATCTTTTTGTTATCCTAACGTAGATCGCTTGTCTTTTGCTTTTGACGATGCAAAGGTACGGCCATTATACAGAAAACACATCAAAAACATGTTGAAAAACATATTTTCGACCGCTTTTGTTGATTACAATCAAGAAAAAGGGTAAGTTTTACACTTATTGATGAAGTTGGATTTTCGGTAGCAAAATGTCAGTCCAAGTGACACTTTGTCACAAATCCACTTCCACGGGACAATGGTCGGAGCCAAAAATGTCGGTGTGTATGCGTGTTTGTGTCACCTGTGGGAAGAGTCGTTCTGACACCAACCAATAGTCTATGCGCCAGCCTGTGTTCTTCTCACGGGCACGGAAACGATAGCTCCACCACGAATATACGTCTATGACGTCGGGATTCTGGCGACGCCATGTGTCGGCAAAGCCCGATTCCAGCAATAGACCGAATTTGTGACGCTCTTCTTCTGTGAAGCCTGCGTTCTTGCGATTAGTCTTTGGGTTCTTCAGGTCTATCTCTTGATGTGCCACGTTCATATCGCCACAGATGAGCACCGGCTTCTGTGCATCCAAGCGACAGACATAGTCGCGGAAAGCATCATCCCATGTCATGCGATAGTCCAAGCGTCGCAATCCGTCCTGAGAGTTGGGTGTGTAGACCGTGACAACGTAGAAGTCATTGTATTCCAGCGTGATGACACGGCCCTCGTGATCATGTTCGTCTATGCCCATTCCCATGCAAACATTCAATGGCTTGTGGCGTGTGAAGATAGCTGTGCCAGAGTAACCAGGCCGCTCGGCGTAGTTCCAGTAGCTCTCATAGCCTGGGAACGCCATATCTATCTGTCCCGCACTGAGTTTGGTCTCCTGAATGCAGAAGAAGTCTGCATCCAATTGCGCGAAAATATCGCGAAATCCTTTGCCGTCACAGGCCCGCAAGCCGTTGACATTCCAAGAAACAAAACGCATATTCTGAATAAAGGTAGATGAATAACGTAGAATGGTTAACGGATGATGTGCTACAGGCACCATCTGACTATGGCGAGGATGACAAGTGCGTATGTGCCGGCCAAGACGTCGTCGAGCATAACTCCCCATCCTCCGGGCAGGCGGTCGAGGCGTCGGCAGCCGAGAGGTTTCCACATATCAATGATGCGGAACAGCGCGAAACCAAGCCACGCCAGCCACCATGTGTCAGGCCCTGCTGGAGCGACGAGCAGTGGTATCCACGTCCCGACGAACTCGTCGATGTTCACGGAGCGCGGGTCGTGGCCCCAATAGCGCTCCATCACACCCGAGGTCCATACGCCCACGAACGTTGTCACCACGATGAGCGCGATTGTGGCCCACAGCAACACGCAGGGAGCCAGATAGAGGTACATCAACCACCAGATGCCGAGTGCCACCAAAGCACCGGCAGTGCCCGGCGCCACAGGCACAAGGCCAGAGCCAAAGCCCGTGGAAAGCACCACATGCAGCCAGGGTGCCTCACCAAGAGGATGATTGTTGTTCTGACTCATCGCGGATTATCAAACACAGAAGGCATAGTCCTATTTGTTTCCTCGACATCCATAATGGCAATGACGTGCTGCTCAGAATTGCTGCTGCGCTGGAGCACCACCGCAATGTCGTGTCCAACTATAAGGTCAGCACGGCGGTCGACATCGTCGTCAAGGTCAAGTTCCATCGTGTCGCCGCCAACGGGCAGTAACTCAAGGTTGTGCATCGATGTGCCGTCGCCCACCCAGCCGATAAGAGTGTCTGTCTTTACTGTCTGAACGGATGATGCTGCCTGTTGTGTGGCTTCGCCGGCATCTCCACCCTTGCTGCCACCGGTGCAACAAATGCAGGAGAGCACAGACAGGAATAGAATACCGAAAGAGAAAAATGAGGACTTCAAGCGCATGGGATTGGGGATTAGGGATTATGAATCTGGAATAAGGAATAGTGAATAATACATTCACAAGGCACCTTTTCGCCGACAAAACTACTAAAAAAGGTTGAGACACAAAATAAAAAGCTACATTTTTTTGGCCTTATAGCATTTGTTGATTAATTTTGCGCTCAAATTTGCTCACGTTATATGCAAGATTCCAACAATTTCAGTCCAGATGCTTCTCTGACGGCTGAAGAAGCAACCCGCCAATGGTGGCAACAGCACTTCGGCACCTCCTTGCCAGAAGAGGTGGGTTCGTGGCTCAGGGCCATCACGCGTCAGGAGGTGCAGCGCGCACGCCGTGCCGAGCACCAGCTTGACGATGCCACCTTGATAAAGGTGCGCGAGGGGCGTCGTCTTTGCCAGACAAAGCTGGACAACATAGAGCAGTCGCTGGATGACATCCGTGCACAGCAGCAGCGCATACGCCACTTCCTGCGGTTGCGTACGCAGCTCAACAAACAAGAGGCTCTGCTGTATGACGTAGGCAAGCGTCTGGCATCAGTCCAGACCCAACAGCGTGAGCTGGAACGCTATGAGACATTTGAGGCTGTGAATGGTCTCTTCCAGCGCATCAACACCCTCAACCACAACATAGATGATGAACGCCATCTTCAGTCACAGCTGGCCATAGAGTTGCGTCAGGCCTCACAAGTTACTGATGAAGCAGAGAAGCTACTGCATATTGAACAACAGAAACTTACTGAGGCATATGGTGAACTCAGCCAGGCTGCCACAACAATGGCCGAGGCCGAACACCTGACAACATACATCACAACAGCCACAGAGCAGCAGGCTGCCACGACCGAACGACGCACAACCCTGCGAAACCGGCTGATACGCCTGCAGACTGAAGCCCAAGAGAACCAGACGGCAACAGAGCAGCTGGCCGAAGAGACAGCACAGATACGTCTGCGCCGGCAGATGCTCGATGCACACGCGCAACTCATTCGCAAGGGCGAAGGCGTTCAGGTGATGCTTGACGAGCTCGCCAAGGCCGTGGAGAAACGCGATGCCATCAAGGCTGAACTGGCACAGGCCACCGCCAATCAGCAACAACGCGGCGAACAGCTGAGCCGTCTCTTCAATCAGAGTCAGGCGCTGCAGGCCGACATACAAGCCAAAAACGAAGAGATAAAAGGTCACCGTACCAACATCGCAGGCCAGGACAGCTACACGTTGGGCCGCCGAGCTATGGAGCTTCGCAGCCGCAGCCAGATGCTCACCACGGGACTGTCGCTATGGAAGAGCATAGCAGCCGGATATGATCAGATGGAAATAAAGCAACAGCTGATTTCCCAGCTGCGGCTGCGTGCAGACCATCTCAACAGAACTATTGCGGCCTTAGACAGCGAAGTGCGCACCCTGAAACGCCAGTTGGAACAGAAGAGCTACCATTGGACTCTGTCCAAGAGCCAGAACGTCATTGAACTGCGTGCAGACCTAAGCGAGGGCTACCCATGTAGTGTGTGCGGAGCAACACACCACCCCTGGCATAGCGACAGCATTGCTGAGCAGAATGCACTCATACGGGCCATGAAAGCTGACTGCGACATACTGCGCACTGAGCTTGAGACCAAGACACGGCAACTCAACGACATGCAGCTGGAGATGACGACCATACAAGGTAAGCTCAATGTCGAGACGGACAACCTCGAACTGCTGCGCCAGCGACAGGACAAGGACACTGAGGAGTGGCGCACTTTCAGCCGTCTGGACCGTTCCTTTACCGAATGCTCGCCATCCACCAACCGCGAAGCCCGGACTGCTATGATGCGACAGCTCATTGAGAAAACAAGCGTTGATGCCGAAGAGGCTGAGAAGACCCTCGACACGTTCAACTACCATCTTAATGCCATCAACAGCATAGCAACAGAGGTGGAGGCACGCCAACGCGAAGCGGCCGACCTGGGCATACGCCTGAACGAGGTTAACACAGCATGCCAAGTCATTGCCGGCCAGATTGAGCGCCTCAACGCCCAACTGGCAACAGCAACACAGGACTTCAGCCGGCGCTACGACATATTGGACAAGCTCATCAACCTGCCGGAATGGTATGCCACATGGCAACAGTCGCACGAATCATTGCGGCTGCGCATACAGGACATGATGCAACAATGGGAGGAGTTGACACAGCAGATTGAAGCCAACGATGCCCAAGCACGCCTGCTGGCCAGCAAAGGCCAACAGTTGCAGAGCTACATAACCGAGCTCACCACTGACATCATTGAGACAGACAACAAGTTGGAAACACTACACACAGACATCTCAAAAAGCAACAACAACCTTGAACGCCTGTGCCAAGGCGATGACGCGCACGCACAGTTTGCGCTTTGCCGCACCAAGTTGGAAGCACAGCGCCTGCAGCTTAGCCGCCACGAAAAAGAATATTTAGACCGCTTCAGCCAGAGCCTGACACTGGCGGCACAGCAAAAGAACACTGATGATATAATTCATCAGAACGAAAGCCGCATAGCATCCGAACGCCAGAAACTGGATGTATGGATGCGAAGCTACAACGCCAACAATCCACCCGTGCAGTTCTCGGAGTTGGAACGCGTGCTGGCCGACGGCAAGGAATGGGGGTCAACGCGTCAGGACATACGCAAACTCTCCACCGAACAAGCCATAACACAATCCCGCGTGGACAATCTACGTGCCGAAATCATCGCGCTGCAAGCCGAAGGACTGCGTCCACTGATTGCCGACGGCACAGAAGAGATGCAGCGTCTCAACGAGGAACAGGCGGCGCTGGAAGCACAACGCCGCGAGGTGTTGGCACAGATGGCACACCACGAACAGCAGCTGCGCGCCCACGAACTATCACAGACAATGCCCGACCAGACAAAATGACAAAATACACATATACAGAAAAGAAGATACACAACGCCGAGTACCGCACTCATGTGCGTCCAGAACTACTCGATGAGATATGTGAGCAGATTCTGCGCAAGATGATAGTGGAGAAGAAATACCGCGACACGTCCTACACCGCACGCCAGCTGGCACAAGACATCGGTACGAACGTCAGGTATATCAGTGCCGCTGTGAATCTGCGTTTCGGCATGAACTATCCTGAGCTCGTCGGCGGCTACCGTGTACGCGAGGCGGCTGCACTGCTGGCTGACAGACGCCATGTGGGCAAGACGATGGGGCAGATCGCACAGGAGTGTGGTTTCTCCAGCAGACAGTCATTCTACGCCACCTTTTACAAGACCTACGGCAAGACGCCAAAAGAGTATCAAGCCTCTTATCTCGTTCGCACAGCCGACAAGGTGAAGGCCGACAAGGAGAAACAAAAGAGAAAGTTGAAAGTTGACAATTGAATTTTACTTATAAATAAATGAACATCAAATCACTGACATTAGCAATGCTTATCACCACCACGGTCGCCGCATCCGCACAAGCCGATGACTTCCAATATGCCGGCGAGCGCTTCGCCGACCTGCAGATGCTGCGATATCAGGTTCATGGCTTCGACCAGCTTTCGCTGCGCCAAAAGACACTTGTATATTATCTCAGCGAGGCCGCCCTGTGCGGACGCGACATCCTGTGGGACCAGAACGGACGCTACAACCTGCGCATCCGCAAGATGCTTGAGACCATCTACACAGACTACACCGGCGACCGCACAAGTGCTGACTTCCGCGCATTTGAAGTATATCTGAAGCGCGTCTGGTTCAGCAATGGCATTCACCACCACTATGGCAGCGAAAAGTTCCAACCTGGATTCTCTGAGCAATTCCTGCGCAATGCCCTCATCAACATCGACGCTACCCACAAGCTGTCCTTCAACACAGACGAGCTCTTCCCTGTCATCTTCGACCCGACAGTGATGCCCAAACGCACAAACCAAGCCGACGGCCAGGACCTTATCCTCACCAGCGCAGCCAACTACTACGGTCAAGGCGTGACACAGGCCGAGGCCGAAGCATTCTATCAAGCTCAGAAAGACGCCTATCCCAATCCCGAACAACCCATCATGTTCGGCATGAACTCGCGGCTGGTAAAGGCCGGCGGCCAACTCACCGAGCGTGTGTGGCGCAGCGGCGGCCTCTATGGAGCCGCCATTGACCGCATCATCTACTGGCTGCAGAAGGCACAGACCGTGGCCGAAACCGATGCTCAAGCAGCTGTGATAGGGAAACTCATCGAGTTCTATCGCACCGGCGACCTCAATACCTTCGACGACTATACTATTCTCTGGGTCAACGACACCCAAGGCATGGTGGACTTTGTCAATGGCTTCACCGAGAGCTATGGCGACCCGCTTGGGCTGAAGGCATCGTGGGAAGGCTTTGCCAATTTCAAGGACTTGGAAGCCACACGCCGCACCGAGAAACTGTCGGCTGAGGCACAGTGGTTTGAGGACAACTCGCCCGTAGATCCACGTTTCAAGAAATCCAACTGCCGCGGCATCACAGCCAAGGTCATCGTGGCAGCTACGCTGGGCGGCGACCTCTACCCAAGCACGGCCATAGGCATCAACCTGCCAAACAGCAACTGGGTGCGCGCCCAGCATGGCTCGAAGAGCGTCACCATAGGCAACCTCACCGATGCCTACAACAAGGCAGCCCACGGTAATGGGTTCCTTGAGGAATTCGTCATCGACGAGCCTACACGCGAGAACATCAATAAATATGGCGACCTCTGTGACGACCTGCACACCGATTTACACGAGTGTCTGGGCCACGGTAGCGGACAGCTGTTGCCGGGCGTAGACCCCGACTCGCTGAAAGCCTACGGCAGCACCATCGAGGAGGCGCGCGCCGACCTCTTCGGACTGTATTACGTGGCTGACGACAAACTCCTGCAAATGGGACTCACCCCTGATGCCGAAGCCTACAAGAGTCAGTACTATGAATACATGATGAATGGGCTGATGACACAGTTAGTGCGCATCCAGCCCGGAGCAACCATCGAAGAAGCACATATGCGCAACCGCGCAATGATAGCGCATTGGGTGCTAGACCACGCTATTATCAGCATCCGACCGCCTATGCCTGAAGATGGAACACGCATCATGGGTCAACCGTTACCACCTCCGCCAATCGTGGAACTCGTCAAGGAAAACGGCAAGACATACGTGCGCATCAACGACTATCCACGTCTGCGTGACCTCTTCGGCCAGCTGCTGGCAGAAGTGCAACGCATAAAGAGCGAGGGTGACTTCAAGGCCGCACGCGACCTTGTGGAAACGTATGGAGTGAACGTTGACCCGCAGCTACACGCCGAAGTGCTGGAGCGCTACAAGGCACTTGATTTGGCACCATACAAAGGCTTTATCAATCCCGAGTATGTCGTCACCCGCGACAAGGAAGGCAACATCACAGACATCAGCGTGAAATACGACGAGGCCTACGACCACCAGATGCTGCGCTACAGCCGCGACTACAAGACCTTACCGCTTGTCAATGATTAGCATCGAGGACATACACCGCGACCTTCGTTCTGCCATGAACGGCGTTGCCGCTACAGCCATCCGCAGCAGCGGCATGGGATATCACGTCACATATGGCGTGGAGCTGCCACGCCTACGGCAAATAGCTGCCGGCTATCCTCGCGACCGCAAGCTGGCGCTGCAACTATGGCAGACCGAAGTGCGTGAAATGCGTATCATGGCCACAATGCTCTATCCGCATGAGGAGTTCGACACAGACATGGCCGACGTGTGGATATCCAGTCTCACCACATCTCAAGCAGAACTGGCTGGGCATCTGGCAATGAATCTGCTGGCCAATATCAGCGGAGCTGCAGAGCTGGCATTCCACCTCATTGCCGATGACCGCACAATGCACCAACTGTGTGGCTTCATGACCATCACGCGTCTGCTTATGGCAGGAGCACAGCTGCAAGCTGATGCCGAGGCCGAACTACGTGATCAGGCCGAGGCCGCACTCCACGGCACATACCTCCCACTGCGACAGGCTGCCAACAACACATTGCTGCGACTATGACCGAGAGAACATCATCCACACATTCACTACAGGCTGTCGTGGCCAAACGCTTCAAGACCTTCCTTGCAGCCAACGGTTTGCGACAGACACCCGAACGCTATGCCCTGCTGAAGGCCATATACGACATCGACGGCCTCTTCACCATCGAAGAACTTAGCGAGCAGATGGATATACGTCGCTTTCCCGTGAGTACGGCTACCATCTACAGCGCCATGCAGCTCTTCGTGCAGGCCAATCTGGTAATACGCCATCCGTTCTCCACCACAGCCGCCGTTTACGAACGTATATCAGATGACCGCCCAAGGTGCTACCAGATATGCTCCAACTGCCATCACATAACACGTATCAAGAGCAAGGAGCTGGCAAAGGGCGTGACAACCTTCCGACCACGACGCTTCACACCAACACATCGCGTGGCATACATCTATGGTGTATGCCCCAAATGCGAGAAGCAGCAAGCAAAGGCAGCAGTATGACAAACGCATAAATACATACTATTATATATGACACAAGGAAAAGTTGATGCCCTGCTGGGCATCGTATTTGGCGACGAAGGCAAAGGGAAAGTCGTCGATGTATTCACCCCGCGCTACGATGTCGTGGCACGTTTTGCCGGCGGCCCCAATGCCGGCCACACCATCATATTCGATGGCAAGAAGTTTGTATTGCGATCCATCCCGTCGGGCATTTTCGACAAGGGCAAGCTTAACATCATCGGCAACGGCTGCGTCATCGCTCCAGACCTGTTCATGGCCGAAGCCAAGGAGTTGGAAGCTGCAGGCTATGATCTGCGTTCGCGTCTGCATATCAGCAGTCGTGCACATCTCATCCTGCCCACCCACCGTGTGCTCGACCGCGCATACGAAGCTGCCAAGGGCAAGAAAGCCGTTGGCACCACAGGCAAGGGCATCGGACCGACATACTCCGACAAAGCCAGCCGTACCGGACTGCGCGTTGGCGATATCCTGCGTGACTTCCCTAAACGCTATGCTGCAC
Organism: uncultured Bacteroidaceae bacterium; assembly: GCA_905233465.1. Lineage (GTDB taxonomy): Bacteria > Bacteroidota > Bacteroidia > Bacteroidales > Bacteroidaceae > Physcousia. Next base: position 40,245 of record CAJOEI010000017.1, read on the forward strand.
TCAAGGCGCGCCACGAACAGATTCTGCGCGACCTCAACTATACGGACTATGACATCAGCAGCGAAGAGCAGCTGTGGATGCAGGGCGTGGAATACATGCGTCAGTTCTGCATCACAGACACCGTCACAGAGCTCAACCGTCTGCTGGCACAGGGCAAGAATGTGCTTGCAGAGGGTGCACAAGGCACAATGCTTGACATCGACCACGGCACATACCCATTTGTGTCCAGCTCCTCCACCACCACGGGCGGCGTATGCACCGGACTGGGCGTGAGCCCGCGTAGCATCGGCGAGGTCTATGGCATCTTCAAAGCATACTCCACACGCGTCGGTGCCGGGCCGTTCCCCGTTGAGCTGTTCGACGAGACAAGCCAGCGCATCCGCTCCATAGGTCACGAATATGGTGCCGTCACAGGCCGTGACCGCCGCTGCGGATGGGTGGACCTCGTGGCATTGCGCTATGCAATAATGATCAACGGCGTGACACAGCTCATCATGATGAAGTCCGATGTCCTTGACGGCTTCGACACAATACGCGCATGTGTGGCCTACGAACGCGACGGACAACAAACGCCAGACATGCCTTTCGACACCGAGGGATGGCAACCCGTCTATCGCGACCTGCCAGGCTGGCAGGAAGACCTCTCGTCGATGACATCCGAAGAGCAGTTCCCCAAGACTTTTGCTGACTACATCAACTTCCTTGAGACAGAACTGCAGACACCAATCACCATCCTCAGTGTGGGTCCAGACCGTGCTCAGACAATCACACGTCATCCTAATTCATAATTCATTACAACATCTTTCTATATATGGATAAAGTAGTAAGTGGCATACGCCCCACAGGTAATCTTCATCTGGGCAATTACTTTGGAGCAGTGAAGAGCTTTGTGCAGATGCAGACGCAGTACGACTGCATGTTCTTCATCGCCGACTGGCATTCGCTGACCACACACCCTAAACCTGAAGACATACGACAGAGCGCACGTACCATCTTGGCAGAATACCTGGCTTGCGGCCTTGAGCCAGAGCGTGCACCTATATACATCCAGAGCGATGTTCCCGAGACGCTGGAGCTGTATCTCTACCTCAACATGAATATGTACCTTGGCGAGCTCGAACGCGTGACGACCTTCAAGGAGAAAGCGCGCAAGCAACCCGACAACGTCAATGCAGGACTGCTCACCTACCCCACACTCATGGCAGCCGACATCCTCCAGCACCGTGCTGCATACGTGCCCGTGGGCAAGGATCAGGAGCAGAACATGGAAGTGGCACGCAAATGTGCACGACGCTTCAACCACATCTACGGCGTGGAGTTCTTCCCCGAGCCACAGAATTTCTATTTCAGCGAGAAAGCACTGAAGGTGCCCGGACTCGACGGCAGTGGCAAGATGGGCAAGAGCGAGGGCAACTGCATCTACCTGCGCGACGACGACAAGACCATCACCAAGAAAGTCATGCGTGCCGTCACCGACAGCGGCCCCACAGAGCCCAACAGCCCCAAGCCAGAGGTCATCGAGAACCTATTCACATTCATGCGCATAGCATCCACCGACGAGACCTATCGCTACTTCGACGAGAAGTGGAACGACTGCAGCATCCGCTACGGCGACATGAAGAAACAGATTGCAGCTGACCTGTGTGCCACCGTAGCACCTATACGCGAGCGCATACTCGAATACAGTTCAGACAGCGCACGTCTCGACCGCATAGCAGCTCACGGAGCTGAAGTGGCACGCGCCAGCGCTGCCGCCACAGTGCAGGAGGTGCGCCACATCATCGGCTTCAAATAACCATCACCAACATTTTTGTTTATATAACCCTTAATATTTCTGATTTTGAACAAACCATCAATACCCAAAGGCACACGTGACTTCAGCTCCGCTGAGATGGCGCGTCGCAACTATATATTTGACACCATCCGCGACGTCTACGCACTATATGGTTTCCAGCAGATAGAGACACCGGCAATGGAGAACCTCTCCACCCTCATGGGCAAGTACGGCGAAGAGGGTGACAAACTGCTTTTCAAGATTCTCGACTCTGGCGACTTCCTCCGTGGCGTGGATGCTGCAGCATTAACAGAGGGCGGCACACCGCGTCTGGCAGCCTGCATCTGTGAAAAAGGCCTTCGCTACGACCTCACCGTACCTTTCGCGCGCTATGTCGTACAGCACCGCGATGAGCTCACACTGCCTTTCCGACGCTATCAGATACAACCTGTGTGGCGTGCCGACCGACCGCAAAAGGGACGCTACCGCGAGTTCTACCAGTGTGATGCCGATATCGTGGGCTCCGACTCACTACTAAACGAAGTCGAGCTCATGCAGATTCTCGATGAAGTGTTCCGTCGTCTCGGGATTCGCGTGGCCATACACATCAACAACCGTAAGATTCTTGCCGGTATAGCTGAAATAATTGGTCAAGCCGACAAAATCATGGACATCACTGTGGCCATCGACAAACTGGACAAGATAGGTCTCGACGGCGTAAATGCTGAGCTGGCCGACGCAGGTCTCCCTGCCGAGGCCATAGAACGCCTGCAACCTATCATCCAGCTCAGCGGCACCAACGAGGAGAAGATTGCCACCATGCGTCAGGCGCTGGCCGACAGCGAGACAGGTCAAAAAGGAATTGACGAAGTGGAGTTTGTCATCTCCACACTTGGTTCCGTCGCTCCCGACATGACTGCTGTCGTCGAACTTGATCTCACGCTGGCACGAGGCCTGAACTACTACACCGGCTGCATTTTCGAGGTCAAGGCTCTTGACGCACAGATGGGTAGCATCAGCGGCGGTGGACGATATGACAATCTCACCGGCATCTTCGGCATGCCTGGACTGTCGGGCGTGGGCATCAGCTTTGGTGCCGATCGCATCTACGATGTCATGACTACCCTCGACCTCTTCCCTGCCGCCGCAACGCAGACGACACAACTGCTGTTTGTGAACTTCGGCCCTGCAGAAGCCACATACGCCATGCAAGCACTCACGGCTTGCCGTCGCAGCGGCATCCGTGCAGAGATATATCCAGACGCAGCCAAGATGAAGAAGCAGATGCAATATGCCAACGCCCGTCAAGTGCCGTTCGTGGCACTGGCTGGCGAGACTGAGATGGCAAATTCATCTTTCACACTAAAGAACATGACCACAGGCGAACAAGCCACTGTCAATATCCAACAGCTCATTTCCGCTATCAGCTGACAATAAACCAGGGGTTGTGCAGGTCTTCCTTGTTATATCGCAACTCCTCACCGCTGATGGCATCCACCATCCTACAGCCGGCCGCCAAAGCTATTGCGTGGCCGGCTGCTGTGTCCCATTCCATCGTCGGAGCATGACGTGGATAGACATCTGCAAGCCCCTCGGCAACCAGACAGATTTTCAAGCTGCTGCCTGAGGAGACAAGATCTAAGTCTGGATGGCGCTGCCGTAGCTCGTTTATGTAAGCTTCTGTGTCTGCGCTGAGATGGCTGCGTGAGGCCACAACAGTAAAAGGTCGCGGTTCCGGCGCAGCACCCTCATGGGGAGTATGCAACACCGCCGCCTGACCATCGTTTGTGGCTACAGCACCATAATAGAGTTCATCCTTGGCCGGTACATAGATGACACCCATCACGGGTTTGCCGTCCTCCACCAGAGCTATGTTCACTGTGAACTCGCCGTTGCGCTTGATAAATTCCTTTGTGCCATCCAACGGATCCACAATCCACAGCCGCCGCCAATGGCGACGTTCCTCATAAGGCGTATGGGCACCTTCCTCGCTCAGTATCGGTATGCCAGTATCTGCCAGCAGACTCACAATGCGCTCGTGCGCAGCCTTATCGGCACGCGTCAACGGCGAGTTGTCAGCTTTGCGCTCGATGCCGAAGTCTGCTGCCGGGTCGGTATATATCTGCATTATATCTGCACCTGCGAGTTGTGCTGCCCGAATAGCAAGTTCTAATAGTGATGTCATGATGTGATATCGGATATTAGCATTAAAAGTAAAAAAAATACTAGCAATAATTTGGTCATAAAAGAAATTTGCCATACCTTTGCACCCGCATTTGAGGAAATGCCTCACGGCGGGATAGCTCAGCTGGTTAGAGCGCATGATTCATAATCATGAGGTCATGGGTTCAATCCCCATTCCCGCTACACAGCCGCAAATGCTGACAATGAGGAACTTAACCTGCAGGTTAAGTTCCTTTTTTGTTGCACATGTTTCTTGTTTAGTACACTACTGCTGCACATTGTGGTTGCAAGGTCAGTGTGATGCGTCCGCGTTTGTCAGTCTTGAGTTGTGCGGCAGTGGGTGTGGAGCCGTTTGAACCGTCGGTGAGTAGGAGAGCTTTATCAGGGGCGAAACCACTGAGCATACTCAGGTCTATGGTTACGGTTTTGGGTGCTGCTTCTGCATTCATGGCACAGACGTACCAGCGGTCGGCATTACGTCGTGCGAGAACGATGTACTTACCAGGGTAGCCTTCTATGAATCGTGTCTCGTCCCACGTAGTGGGGACTTGCTTCATAAAGTCAATTTCGAACTGAGGTTGTTCGGTGAGGTTGCGGGGCGTAAGTGCGAAGTTCTGTCCGCTGCATTGGAAGGCGATGGCTGTTGCGAGCTCAAAGACATCGCTTGTGCGGCGTGTGTTGCCCTTGTCTGGGTCACGATGCAGGCGACGTTGCAGCACAGTGCCACCATACTCCATCGAGCCTACGGCATTGCGCACAAATGGATGCAGGCAGGCATGACGCGCTTCCATGTCACAGAATCCCTGGCTGAAGTATAGGTTCTCGCTGGCCAGCACGGCTTCGGAGCCGCAGTAGTTGGGATACATACGTTCCCAGCCTCGCGGTAGCGTGCAACCGTGACAGATAACTTGGATGCCATAGTCGTTGGCATCACTAAGAAGTGCTTCGTACAGGCGCATGGTCTCCTGCTTGTCACCTGCAAAGAAGTCGACCTTGATGCCTGCCACGCCATGCTTCTGCAACCAACGCATCTCCTGCTTGCGTACGATGGAGTTGTGCATGCACTGGCGGGCACACTGAGGTGCATCGTTCCATCCGCCGTTGCTATTGTACCACACCCACGGACGCACGCCTTTCTGCTTGCAGTAGGCAAAGAGACGTTCCATACCCTCGCGACCGATGTTCTCATACCAGCCGCCGTCGATGAGACAACCTTCCCAGCCGAGGTCGGCAGCAAGGTCGATGAAGCGTACTTGGTCATCGTAGTTGATGCTGGCATCCTGCCAGAGAATCCATGACCATGTGTTGCGTGAGCCTTTGTAGTCTATGCTGGGTTCATATAGCGGTTCTACCACATCCCATGTGATTGTGGTCTCAACGATGGGCTTCAGCGACGGACCAAAGGTTATGGTTCGCCATGGTGTGATGCCAGCCTGTGCACTGTTTGGTGAGATGCGGCTGTCAGCGATGCCAAGCTGTGCGCCCGTGCTACCGAAACCGTTGTTCTCGCCTTCCATAGGAAAGGCGATGGTGAAGAGCCCGTCAGGAGTGGCATCGCTGAGATGGCTGCCGCAGTAGCCACTGCTGACACCTGTCTCGGAGATGAGGAGCCAGCTGTCTGTGGTGGCTTGGGAACCGCTTCTCGCACCACCCTTGCCTGGAACCTTAAACAGACACGGGAAGGTCCATCCGTGGCCATACTGACTGCGTGTGGTGATGGGTTTGTCCCAAATATAGTTTTCCTCGTAGCTGGGCTTGGTGCGCTTCCAGCCTATCATCGGGTCGCTCTGTGGACAGATGAAAGCCGTGGCATCGGTGGGCAAACGGAAACCTGAAGCCTCACCGGTGACGACAATTGCCGATGTCTCACCCGTCTGTATGAAACTGTAGCAATAGGCAATGTTATTATTGAATACACGGAAGTGCACGGCCATCTGCACGCCGCTCTTCTTAGCCGCGGGCGTGGAGAGCATGAGATTGTAGTCATTGTTCTCGGTGGTGATGTCGCTCTGCTTGCCCTGACGCAGGTGATATGTCTGACGGATAGGCTCATCTGACTGACTGTCCTGAATGAAGACGAGGTCCTTGCTGAAGTCGGCCACGTTGGTATATACGCCGAGTGGCGAATCCAGCAACATGGGCACGTCGAGCGTGTCAGCCTTCATGCCTTTCTTCTTGGCCTTCACCACTGTGCGGTAGCCGGCAGAATAGCTAAGGTGTCCGTCAGCCAGCTTGACATCAAGGTATGTCAATCCATCAGGGGAGAACACTCGCGTCGTCTGCTGTGCAGACACGCTCGGTGAAATAATAAATAAGAACAGGAGAATTAAAGACCCTCCCCTCACCCTCCCTATAAGGGAGGGAGTTGAATGTTTTTGACTGGATGTATTCATATGTTAGAATAAATTTGATTTATTGCGTCTTATTCAGAACTGCCAGCCTCGGAAGAGGCGGCCGCTACCTTCAAGCTCCGTGCCAAAGTAGAAACCTACATTTGTTGGCTGGTTGTAGCCCACGTTCTGCATGGTCACGCTGTGGCGATAGACGGGGTCGTTGAGGAATGTGTGGAAGCGGTAACGCGTCGGCATGGTACTGACATATAGACGCAGATGTTGGCTGTCCGGAGTACGCGCAAGGACTTCCTCACGCCAGTCACCGATGACGTCGGCACACAAGCAAGGATTGGACTTCGTGCCGTTGTTGAAGGCTGTGCCGCTGAGCTTGAAGATGGGTGGGCAAAATGGCGAACCGGTGAAATCGAAGGGTACAGACCCACCCCCTGCCCTCCCTGTTAGGGAGGGAGCAGAATCTTTTGAAGGCAGCGAACGTCCAGAGTCACTGGTAACCGCTCCCTCCCTAACAGGGAGGGCGGGGGGAGAGTCTGCCCTATATTTACTTATTTCCTCATGGTCAAGCATTTCGCGCAGCAGGTCACCGTCCCACCAGATTCCGAAGTTGATAGGTATGCGTGCGGCGCTATCAACGACCTTGCCACGCACGTCGCAGATGCCGCCGGAGGCCGACGACCACATCTCCAGTCCTGGATTATGTGGATTGATGTCGGCAGCCATGCAACGTCCGACGTCCTTGGACGAAAGAATCTGGAAAATGACCTGCCCCGTGGCAGCATCGCGGAAGTCCGAACCGTCGCGCTTGTTCTCGTGGCAGTCCCACACCTGAAGCGCATCATCATTGGGCATGAACGCCGTCAGGTGCATGGCATCGCCGTGGCCGAAACCCGTATTATACAGCCCCGTACCATCGTGGTCCACGGCCATCGAGCCATATGTGATCTCGTCACAGCCATCTCCATCAACATCACCCACACGCAGGTTGTGGTTGCCTTGTCCGGCATAGTCGTTCCAACGCGGATCATCAGTGTCAAATACCCATCGCGTGGTGAGCTGCGTGCCGTCGTAGTCGTAGGCCGCCAACACCGAACGTGTGTAGTACCCACGGCAGAATATCGCGCTCAGATGCTGGCCGTCGAGATAGGCACATGCAGCCAGAAAGCGGTCGCTGCGATTGGCGTAGTTGTCGCCCCATGCACGCAGGTCGCCGCGTTCGGGGATATATGGAGCAGATGCCACAGCGCGTCCTGTACGTCCATTGAAAACAGTGACATATTCAGGTCCGCGGTCGATGAAGCCGCCGCGACGACGTTTGGCATCTGGTCCGCGAAACTCCTCTCGAGGATAGTGGTTAGCGCCATAGTGTGTGTCGGCGTTGGGCTTGACACGATGGTCAGCCTCAGCATCACCCAACACCGCACCCGTGCCGTCGACGGTGCCGTCGCTGGTGCGAACAAGCAGTTCGGCACAGCCGTCGCCGTCAAGGTCGGCCACGATGAAGGGGGTATAATGTGCTCCGCTACGGATGTTGCGGCCCAGATTGATGCGCCACAGTCGCTGGCCGTCCAGCGTCAGCGCATCGAAGATAGTAGGTGACGTGAGGCCACTCTGACTGTTGTCGCGGCTGTTGGAAGGATCCCACTTCAGCACTATCTCCATGCGACCGTCGCCGTCGAGGTCGGCCATCGCAGCATCATTGGCGATGTAGCCCACGCGGTGGCCCTGGTCGTCGGTGAGCGAGTCGGGCGGAGTAAGTGGTATATCGATGTATCCGACAGGGGCATTGGCCGGCAACGTCCACGAGCCTACAGATGTCAACTTGTTGTGATGAGCCTTGGGCTCAACAACGCGCACCCTGTACTTCACCTTATCAGGACTTGGGTTGTAGTCTACAACAAATGTCGGGTTTGTGGCTGTGGTTCGTGCTATGACTTTCGAACCTCTCAGCACCTCAAATGTGGCATCTATAGGGTCGGTGTCGAGATACCGCCATGAGATTGCTACGCTGTCCGACGTTGTGCGCACAGCGACAACGCCACGGTCGAGGCGCTCGCGCTGCAGGCGGCTGTAATCATAATGTGTCTGTGCTGCGATGCTCTGCACTGCCACGAGTGCCAAAGCCAGATATAGATTTCTTCTCATTGTCGCTTTTTGTTGAATGACGCGACAAAGATAGCGAAAAGTTGCAAACCACGCTTTGCAGGCAAGATGTTTTTGGACATGATAGACGAAATTCATAACTCATTGGTCAAAAAACACTATTATCATGACCGTTATCTACACTTTTTATCCTACCTTTGCCCCATCAAAGGCATACACATCATGCCAGACGATTATCATGTATTCCAATAAAACTATCAATCCCATTGCCCAGGCAACAACGTTTCGTCGGTTCTCACGCGGCGGATGGTGCGTCTTCGCGAGCCTGAAGCGTCCCGTGCGCATCGGTGTGCTGACAGTGGCCATGCTTGGTAGCGTGTGCATTGAGAAGGTTGAGGCCATATCCATTGCCACCACCAACGACGATGAGCCTCTGACAGCATCCGACGAGCACGAACTCTCGGAAGTCACCGTTGCTGGCACTCTGGCGCCACTGACACAACTGCAGTCGGCGCGCATCGTAGGCGTCATCACGCGCCAACAAATCGAAGCATCGGCGGCGCAGACCGTCAATGACTTGTTGAAATTAGCCTCGGGCGTAGATGTCCGTCAGCGCGGAGGCTTTGGTATTCAGACGGACATCAGCATCGATGGCGGCACGTTCGACCAAATCACTATTCTACTGAACGGCACCAACATCAGCAATCCCCACACAGGACATCTGGCAGCAGACTTCCCCGTGAGCCTCAGCGACATCGAGCGCATTGAGATTCTCGAGGGAGCAGCATCCCGCGTGTATGGCGCCGCTGCGTTCGGGGGAGCGATAAATATTGTGACAAAAGCCTCACCCCCAACCCCTCTCCAAGGGGAGAGGGGAGTATATACTTTCGAAGGTGCGGCTCATGGTGGCAGCTACGCCACCTTTGGCGGTGAGGCAAGGGTCACATTATCAAAGTTAACCTCTCCCCTCCCTAACAGGGGAGGGGTTGGGGGAGGGGCTTCCCTCTCCACATCCTACCAACGTTCTGACGGTGCCGTGCCGAACTCCGATTTCCGTCGCGGCAACGTCTATCTGCGTGGCGAATGGCGACCCACATCAGAGGTAGCGTTTGACCTTCAAGCTGGCTGGAGCAAGAAAGACTATGGCGCCAACACATTCTATTCTGCCGCCTACCCCAACCAATGGGAAGCCAACGACCGCTACCTCGTCAGCATTGGTGCCACCACACGCGGCCGCGTGCGCCTGCGGCCCGAAGTGTACTGGCAACGCTCCATGGACCACTTCCAGCTCATCCGCGACACATCGACAGGCGAGAACCACCACCGAACCGATGTCGCAGGCAGCCACATCACGTTGGATTTCCAATGGACAGCGGGCCACACAGCCATCGGAGCTGAGGTGCGAACGGAGGGTATATACAGTACAAATATAGGACGTCCCCTCCTTACCTCACCCAAGGGAGAGGAGAGCGGCTTATATACCCACCACGACTCCCGCACCAACCTGTCCGCCAACCTTGAGCATACACTCGTCCTCGACCGCCTAACCCTCTCCGCTGGCCTCCTCGCCTTCAAGAGCCTTAACAACCACTCAAAGGTAACCACTCCCATCCATAACAGGGAGGGGCAGGGGGGTGGGTCCGCCCTCTACCCCGGCCTGGACCTCGCCTACCGTCCCGCTCCAGGATGGAAACTCTTCGTCTCCTACAACAAGGGATTCCGCCTACCCACGTTCACAGACCTGTATTACAAGGCACCAACCCACGAGGGCAACGTCGGACTGCGCGCCGAAGAGAGTCACAGTATGCAGCTCGGAGCCACATACAATCTTCGTACCGACAAAGTGGCGTTTGATGCCAAGCTCCGAACGTTCTATCACCGCGGCACGCACATGATAGACTGGGTCATGTACAGCCCCGACGATGTATACCACAGCGCCAACTTCGACCTCGACAACATCGGGCTGCAGACAGAAGCAAGCATCAGCCCCACCCCGACGGGAATAGGGAAGGGGCTGGTGCGAAGATTATCGGTGGCCTATACCTATATATATCAGCATCGCCGCGATGACATCAGCATCTGGAAGTCCAACTACACGATGGAGTATCTGCGCCACAAACTCGTAGCGACGCTCGAGCACCGCATTGTCAGCAACCTCACGGCCGCATGGAGCCTGCGATGGCAAGACCGCATGGGGGCGTATATCCTCTATGAGCAAGGTGCTGCGACCGGACAACTCGTCGACTACGCGCCCTACGCCATCCTGGATGTGAAGGTGCGATGGGCAAGGCAGCACTACGAACTGTGGTTCGAAGGCACCAACCTCACAAACCACACCTACTACGACCTTGGCAACGTTCCTCAGCCGGGCATCGTCGTGCTGGCAGGTGCCCGGCTAAGGTTCTGACGCTCAGAGGTTGACGCGGTAGACGGTAAAGGTTTTGGCTGCCTGCTGTGTCGAGATGGTGGCGTTGTCAATGCTGACAGTCGCTGTCTTCGGCACCACGCGTTCTGGCTTGCCGGGCATGTTCTCAGCATCATAGTCCGAGCAGTCAAGGCTGATTGTTTCGGCTGTGGTGGGCAGTTGTTTCACACCATTCAGCTTGATGCTCAGTGGCTTGGCCTCACCTGTGGTGTTGATAACCTTAACGATTATCTGCTTCTTATGCTTGTCTATCACAGCAGAGGCAAACACGCCGTCCTCACCCTTGGCAACGGGATTGGCAGCGGGCTTGCCGCCAGGCAGGGTCACTGTGGTGGGCAACACGTTGGTGCCGCGGTTGAGCATATACATCTGCTGGACATAGTAGCTGGCAGTGCGGGCCGTCTCGAGGTTGTCATACCAGATGAGGTCCGGACGCCACTGCCAACCGTCGACATGCGCAAAGAGCGGCGCGTATGTGGCCATGTGCACCACATCAGCATTGCGCTCGATGTTGGTCATGAAGGCTGCCTCATAGATGCTCGCACCTGCGTGGTTCCACTTTTTGCCGCTGTCGTGGCAAGCCCACTCGCCGGCAAACACCTTCGGACCCTTGCGGTCATAGCTGTCGTAACGATTCATCCAGTTCTTGTACCAAGCAATGTTGCGATAGTAGTGCTCGTCCACGAGGTCGGCCTTTAGCTGGCGCATGGCAGCCCAGCCGTGCTCAAACCACTTGTCCTCGGCATTGGGGCCGCTGGTGCCTATGAGTTTAATTTCGGGATGAACCTTGCGCACCTCGGGAGCGATGATGGCCAGACGGTCGTAGTATGGCTGCTCCCACTGCTCGTTGCCGATAGCCAGGAACTTGAGGTTGAAGGGTGCAGGATGACCCATCTCGGCACGTATCTTCGCCCACTTGTTGGTGGCGGGGTCACCGTTGGCAAAGTCAATGAGGTCGATGCAGTCGTCAATGAACTGCTGCAGGCCCTCCTTGGTGGCAGGGGCGTGGGCCTCCTCGCCGTTCTGGAACTGGCAGGCCATACCCACATTGAGCACGGGCAGCGGTTCGGCACCTATCTCCTCGGCCAGCTGGAAATACTCGAAGAAACCCAACCCATAGCTCTGGAAATAGTCGGGGAAGTAGCGATAGGTGAAGGTGTAATGCCAACGGTTCTCGTTGAGAGGACGATTCTCTACGGGGCCGATGGAGTTCTTCCATTGGTAGCGGGTCTCCAGGTCTGTGCCCTCCACGATGCAGCCGCCAGGGAAGCGGAATACACCCGGATGCAGGTCTTCCAACGCCTGTGCCACATCCTGGCGCATGCCATTCTCGTGGCCGCGATAGGTGTTCACAGGGAAGAGGCTGACGTGCTCCAGGTCAGTGGTCACCTCGCTGTCGCCCCACACGCGGAGATGTGCCTTGGCCAGAGTACGGCTGGACTTGACCACGGCAGTGTACTTCTTCCACTCCTTGCCGTTGATCTCAACACCGACGTTGCCTATCTTCTGGTCTTCGTTCTGGGTGGAGACGTCCACGAGGTCTACCCATATCTTCGACTTGCCGCCATCCGGCACACGAGCCCAGACAGAGAAGCGGTATTCAGCGTCTTTCTGCACGCCGATGCCGAAGAAGCCGCGGTTCTCTATCATGGTGTGCTTGTCATGATGGCCCGAGGGAGCCAGACTCACATAGTGAGGATTCTTGTCAAAGGGGCCGTCGTCCTTCAGCGTCACCTTGCCAGAGATTTCCCAACCGGCAAAATTATTGGGGAACTCAAACGAGCGGTTGATCAACAGTTCGCCATACAGACCGCCGTCGGCAGCATAGTTGATGTCCTCAAAGAAGATGCCCCACATAGTCGGCTGGATGGCCGCACCAGCTTTCTTAGCATTGACGGTAATGGTCGTCTGCTGAGCGCTGACACATGCAGCAAGCATCAGGAACAGGATGGTAATTGTCTTTCTCATAGAAATGTAAATTATTAATTGTGATTTGTGATTTGCAAATTATGAATTATGCATTGTGAATTATTCTCGCTATTTGGGTGTAAAAGTAGAATTAATAATGTACATTTGCAAGCAAAATGGGAACAAATGTCATAAAATGTCTGCTTGTGGGCCTCTCATTACAGGCTCAGGTGGTGATGCAGCTCGACAGCACAGATGCTGTGTCGAGGATGCAACACTATCAGAATGAAGAACTTCGATACTACGAGCGCACCCACAGCGCTCGCGACGAGGGCTTCGGCTGCGTGATGGCTCGCTGGCAGGCGCTGCTGCAGGAGATGGCACAAACCGATTCGTTGCGATCTGTGCTGCAGACGGCGGTGGACAACGGCGACCCGGGCCAGCCTATGCGAGGGACAATGTTGCAGCTGCTGCACGCAGGGCGCTCAATGGTGGTGGAGAGCCATCGCTGGCGCGCTGACGACTTCGCGGCATGGTGGCTGCGGCATGAGCGACATCAGGACGAAGCAGATGCCACCATCGACCTCTCACCACTCATCCATCGGCAAGCTGCGCTGCGAATTCTGCGACTCAACCTTCACCACCGAAGAAGTCGAGGCCCTCTTTGCGG
>CAJOEI010000018.1 GCA_905233465.1 uncultured Bacteroidaceae bacterium
GCGCACGCGCGATGTCAATTCTTCTTCTTCTTCTTTCATTTCTTTCTTTTTTGATTAAACTTTTTTCTTTCTTAAAAACGGTCATGACCGATTTTTGTGTATGTGGTATGCTTATATTGTTGATGTTATTAGTGTTATGTGATGTACGTGGAAGTAATTGTTTAGTAACAACGACAAAAAATCGGTCATGACCGTTTTTTGTGGTCATGACCGATTTTGATGCATACCATAATCTAAATGAAATTCACTTCCGGCTCAATGTCGATGCCGAAGCGGGTGCGGACGTCGTCGGTGATGCGACGGCTGAGGGCGGCGATGTCGGCACCTGTGGCACCGCCACGGTTGACGAGGACCAGCGCCTGACGGTCGTGCACCGCTGCAGGTCCCAATGATTGGCCCTTCCAGCCCGCCTGCTCGATGAGCCATGCAGCAGGAATCTTTACGCGACCCTCGCCAGCATCATAGTGGGGCAGAGTGGGGTAGTCTGCCGCCAAACGCGAATAGACATCCCGTTCCACAACGGGATTCTTAAAGAAACTGCCGGCATTGCCTAATTGTGCGGGGTCAGGCAGTTTGCTGTTGCGAATCTCGATGACGAGCTGTCGCAGCGCCTGGGGCGTGAGGTCATAGTCCGCAATGCCGCGCTCGCGCAGCGTTGACCCTAATCCGCCGTAGCCAAGCTGCGGCTTGAAGCTGTGTGAGAGGCGGAAATGCACGTATGTCACGGCATAGCGTCCGCGCAGGTCGGTCTTGAAGCGTGATGTGCGGTAGCCATAGTCCAGCTCGCCTGCAGCGAAGTGACGAACCTCGGCCGACTGCAGGTTCACTGTGTCGACATAAATGATTGCGTCCTTGGCTTCGGCACCGTAGGCTCCTATGTTCTGCACCGCAGCAGCACCCACCTCACCCGGTATGCCAGAGAGATTCTCCAGCCCGTGCCAGCCGCTGTCGATGGCATATTGCACCCATGCGTCCCATGTCACGCCGGCTCCCACACGCACATAGACGTTGTCGCCCTCATCGGCCGTGACCACAATATCCTTGATGCGCGAGTGCAGCACCGTAGCCGCCACGTCGCCCATGAAGAGCAGGTTAGAGCCGCCGCCGATATGCAGCAGAGGCATCGTGTCACCCTCGCGCTCGCGCTGCCACAGCAGCGACTGCAGTTCCTCCACGCTGTCGTAGTGCACCAAGCGTGCGGCCTGCACGTCTATGCCGAAGGTGTTGTACCCAGCAAGTGATGTATTTGTAAGTATTTCCACAACTTTAATCTTTCAATTTGGGTTAATGGGCTTAAAACCTTAAACTTGGGTTAATGGGGTTAATGGGTATAATGGGCGATATGATTTTAATCTTTAAACTTTAAACCTTAAACTTTAAACTGCGGCGCAGCCGCGTCTAATTAATGTATCCCACCAGATGCCATGACTCGCCCTCGCGCACAAAGGAGAGTTCTGTCTGCAGTCCGTTGCTGATGCCGCGCATCTGCATGATCATACGTCGGGGATTGTCATAGTGCTGACCGTAGTTGATATTCGTGAGCACGTCCACGGGCAGCTCCGGCGCGAACTCAAACCACTGGTCGACATCTATGAAGCCCACAACAGGTTCCTCCTCGCCATCCTCGTCGGTGGAGACGAAGCGCAAGTGGTTGCTCACGTGCTCGCGCTGGAATATGCTGTCAGCAGCAAAACGTGTGTAGAAGGTCAGGAAGTCGGCCAGCGGCGTGGCCTCGAAACCATAGTTGCGCTGCCCGGTGAGTTGCCAGTGTCCGCTGATGCTGTCGCGGTCGAAGGTGTATGTCGTCGCACGTCGTGTGTTGAGGAAGAACTGGTCCACCTCGGCATGCACCACGTTGATGTCGTCGCTGAGCAGCGTCTCGCTGGGCTTGCTCCACAGCACAGTGCAGAAATCCTGCTGCAGGAAGACGTGCAGTCGCTGCCAGTTGCGGGCCGTTAGCACGCTGTCGCCGTCAGTGGCACCCTCTATGGTCAGCGGGAAGCGCACGCGTCGACGCTGTAAGGCTGGATTCTGGTCGAAGGCAAAGACAAAGTCATCGAAAAGCTCATCAATAGCCTCGGGCAGAGGCTCTTCGGGGATGACAAAAGAGTCCACAGACTCCAACTCCACAGGCATGCCGGTGCTGTCGGAATGCACAATGCTCTCCACCTCGCTGTCGGTAAACACTGTCTGACGGTTGGCATTGTTGCAACCACATATCACAGCAGCACAAAAGAAGGCAACAAAGGCCCGTTTGGGAATCATTTTTCTACGCTCTGCGGAACTCTTTTTGGTAAAATCGTGCAAATTTACACTTTATTTCCCTTTTCGCGTATGCTTTTCGCGAAGAAATATTTATCTTTGCGCCGTTTTTATAGTTTATATCAATAAACCACTTTCAATTTTCAACTTTTAATTTTCAACTTTCAACTCAAATAATATGCTCGACAAAATCAAGCAAATAATGACCGAGGTGCAGGCACTGCAAGCCTCGACACCCGAGGAGGTCGAAGCGCTGCGTATCAAGTATCTGAGCAAGCGTGGCGAGCTGGCATCGCTGATGAACGACTTCAGAAGCGTGCCGGCCGAACTCAAACGTGAGGTGGGCCAGCGGCTCAACGAGCTCAAGGCTGTAGCCACAGAGCGCATCAATGAACTCAAGGCTGCCGCAGCCGTTGGCAACGACGACAATGCAGACATCGACCTCACACGCACCCCATATCCCGTCAAGCTGGGCACTCGCCATCCGCTGACCATAGTGAAGAACGAGATCGTGGACATCTTCTCGCGCATGGGCTTCACACTGGCCGACGGCCCCGAGGTGGAGGACGACTGGCATGTATACAGCTCCATGAACTTCCCCGATGACCATCCCGCCCGCGACATGCAGGACACTTTCTTCGTCGAGGCGCATCCCGACATTATCTTGCGTTCGCACACCAGCAGTGTGCAGGCACGTGTGATGGAACACACACAGCCGCCCATCCGTGTCATCTGCCCGGGACGTGTTTATCGCAACGAGGCTGTGTCGGCCCGCGCACACTGCTTCTTCCATCAGGTGGAGGGGTTGTATGTGGACCGCAATGTCAGCTTCCGCGACCTCAAGCAGGTGTTGCTGCTGTTTGCACAGGAGATGTTCGGCGCCGACACGCAGATACGTCTGCGTCCCAGCTACTTCCCCTTCACCGAACCGTCGGCTGAGATGGATGTCAGCTGCACCATCTGCGGCGGCAAGGGCTGTGCCATGTGCAAGGGCTCGGGTTGGCTCGAGATTCTGGGTTGCGGCATGGTGGATCCGGCCGTTTTGGAGGCCAACGGCATCGACAGCACACAGTACACGGGCTACGCCTTCGGCATGGGCATCGAGCGCATCGCCAACTTGAAGTATCAGGTGCGTGACCTGCGACTGTTCTCAGAGAACGACGTGCGTTTCCTCGAGCAGTTCACCGCTGCTAATTAATATCATTTCTGGAGTTATAATGTGAAGTAACTTCTCATCATAACTCCACATCATAACTTCAGATTTCCCGCGTGTCCACCGCACTTACCACATGTCTGCGCCTTGATGATGTGTCGCTGGCTTTCGGCGACCGCATCCTCTTCAGCCACCTCTCGATGTCGTTGGAACCGGGACAAATGGCAGGCATCGCCGGTGAGAGCGGTTGTGGCAAGACATCGCTGTTGCGTGCCGTGTTGGGCTTTGTGCCCGTGGCCCACGGCAGCATCAGCGTGTGTGGCATGGAGCTGTCGCAGCACACCGTGGACGCCATCCGCCACCACACGGCCTATGTGCCGCAGGAACTGCAGCCACCCGTGGCAACGGGGCGCGACTTGGTGATGCTCACCCACGACCTGCGGGCCAACCGCGGTGCTACATCGCTAAAGACCATAGAGACCACGTTGGAATCGCTCGGAATTGACGATCCGGCGCTGCTCGACATGCCGGCTGCCAAGCTCTCGGGCGGACAGCGACAGCGTATACTTCTGGCTGCCGCACTCACACTGCCGAAACCTCTGTTGCTGTTAGACGAACCCACGTCGGCTCTCGATGCCGACACATCGGCACAGGTCGTGGAAGTGTTGCGACAAACCTGCCGTTTGCAGCGTCGCGCAGCACTGATTGTCAGCCATAGCAGTCTTGTTCTGGATGCTTGTGATATTACTTTAAACCTAACGGCATAATGCTATGAAAATCGGAATAATACAACAGGAGTGTACAGGCTCGGTGGAAGCCAACCTGCAACGGCTGGAACATAATATCGAGGATGTCGCTGCGCGTGGCGCCGAGCTTGTGGTTCTGCAGGAATTGCACAACACGCCCTACTTCTGTCAGCGTGAGAATGTGGATCTTTTTGACCTGGCCGAAAGCATTCCCGGTCCTACTACTGAGCGCCTTGGTGAGGTCGCCCGTCGTTGCAATGTTGTGATTGTAGCGAGTCTATTCGAGCGACGTGCTGCAGGCCTCTACCACAACACTGCCGTGGTCATCGAGCGCGACGGCACCATTGCCGGCCGGCAACGCAAGATGCATATCCCCGACGACCCGGGCTACTACGAGAAGTTCTACTTCACACCAGGCGACGAAGGTTTTCGACCCATACGCACATCCGTGGGTTGCCTCGGAGTGCAGGTGTGCTGGGATCAGTGGTATCCTGAAGGTGCACGCCTGATGGCGCTGCAAGGTGCTGAAATGCTGATATATCCAACTGCCATAGGCTATGACAGCCGCGATACGGCCGAAGAACAGCAACGTCAGCGCCGTGCATGGCAGATGGTGCAGCGCGGCCATGCCGTGGCCAACGGCCTGCCCGTTGTGGCTGTGAACCGCGTCGGCTTTGAGCCTGATGTGGACTATGACGCGCTCACGGGCCTGGCTGACGATGGCAGCCAGCATGATGGCATACGTTTCTGGGGCACCAGCTTCGTGGCCGGGCCGCAAGGCGAACTGCTGGTAGAGGCTCCCGAGGCTGAAGCAGCCAACCTTGTCGTGGACGTGGATATGCAGCGCTCGGAGCAGGTGCGCCGTTGGTGGCCATTCCTGCGCGACCGCCGCATAGAGTTCTACGATGGCCTCACACACAGGTTTCTCGATGAATAGTTTTTGTGCCGTTTTCAGACAATAATCATATATTTGGCGTCGTTATAAAATTAGTAGTATGGCTATTCATTTCACACGCACCACATCCGTCATCACTGACCTCACCCTGCACATGCCGAAGGGTACGCCTGCCGGTCCCGAACAGACTGAGGTGCGGCAGAACTATCTGCCGGCAGAATGGCATCCGCAGAGCGCCGTGCAGCTGACGTGGCCACATGCCGGCACCGACTGGGCACCGTATCTGCGCGAGGCCGACGATGTCTATGTGCGAATGGCACTGGAGATACTGACTCAGAATGAGTTGCTCATCATTGTCACGCCCGAGCCAGAGCGCATTCGTGCCCTCATCCACGAACGCATTCCCACACGCCTGACGCCGCTTATCAGATATTTCTGTGCTCCGACCAACGACACCTGGGCGCGTGACCACGGATTCCTGACCATGCTCACCACGACTGGCCCGCGACTGCTGGACTATCGCTTCAATGGTTGGGGGATGAAGTTTGCGGCTGACAACGACAACATGATATGCCGTCGCATGATGGCAGCGGACGACACGGCCGACGAGCCATCGCTCTTTGTGCCGTCGGCCCAGTATGTCGACTGTCAGGACTTTGTGCTTGAAGGAGGCAGCATCGAGAGTGACGGCTGCGGAACCATACTCACCACCGAGGCGTGTCTGCTCTCTGCCAATCGCAACGACAGCCTCAGCCGTGAGGACATCGAGGCCCGTCTGCGCCACGACCTGGCAGCCGACCGTATTATAATGCTGCAGCATGGCCACCTCATTGGCGACGACACCGACAGCCATATCGACACGCTGGCACGCTTCTGCTCGCCAACGGTGATAGCCTACACTGCTCCGCCAGCTGATACCTCCGACCCGCATTACGACGACCTCGCAGCCATGCAGGAGGAACTGCGACAGCTGCGCACAGCGACTGGCAAGCCCTACGAACTCATCCCGCTGCCGTTGCCCGAGGCTTGTGTTGATCCCGACGATGGCCACAGGCTGCCAGCCACGTATGCCAACTTCCTGATACTCAACAATGCTGTGCTATTGCCCACATACCGGCAATATGACAACGATGAGCTGGCACACAACCGACTTGCCGCCGCCTTCCCACGGCGTGCCATCATCGACATCGACGCCACAACGCTGATTCGTCAGCATGGCTCAATTCACTGCTGTACGATGCAGTTCCCTGCTAACACGATAGCACGATAACCGTTTTCATGAACATTAATTACTGACTAATATGAACAGAATCAAATGCATCGGAGTGCTCACCTCTGGAGGTGATGCTCCCGGAATGAATCCTGCCATCCGTGCCGTGACGCGCGCTGCTATCGCCAACGGTTTTCGCGTGAAGGGCATATATCGCGGCTACGAAGGTCTCATTCACAACGAGATAAAAGAATTCACCACCGAGAGCGTCTCTGGCATCATCGGTCGCGGCGGCACAATACTGAAAACCGCCCGTTCCAAGGACTTCATGACGCCCGAAGGCCGTCAGCAGGCATACGACAACATGGTTGCCGCCGGCATCGACGCGCTGGTGGTCATAGGCGGCAATGGTTCGCTCACCGGTGCCCGCTTGTTTGCAGCAGAGTTTGATGTGCCATGCATCGGACTGCCAGGAACCATCGACAACGATCTCAACGGCACCGACCTCACAATAGGCTACGACACCTCGCTGAACACCATCATGGACTGCGTGGACAAGATACGTGACACGGCTAACTCTCACGAGCGCATCTTCTTCATCGAGGTCATGGGCCGTGATGCGGGCTTCCTCGCACAGAACTCAGCTATCGCAGCCGGCGCCGAGGCAGCCATCATCCCCGAAGAGGTGACACATGTCGACCAGCTGGCACAGTTCATCGGACGCGGCATACGCAAGTCGAAGTCCAGCAGTATCGTCATCGTCTCGGAGAGCCCGAAGTGTGGTGCTATGTACTATGCCGAACGTGTGCGCAAGGAATATCCTCAGTACGACGTGCGCGTGTCCATCCTCGGCCACCTGCAGCGCGGCGGCTCGCCATCGGCTGGCGACCGCATACTTGCATCGCGTCTCGGAGTGGGCGCCATCAACGCCTTGCTCGACGGTCAGCGCAACGTGATGGTGGGCATAAAGGACGACGAGGTGGTCTATGTGCCATTCTCCAACGCAGTGAAGAGCGACAAGCCCCTCAAGCGCGACCTTATCACCGCACTACAGGTGCTCAGCATGTAGGCTTTTTATACAACCATCCTCACGTCCTACGAGATTCGTCATCATGAAAAAGGTTCTGTCTGTCATACTTCTCACTGCTTGCTTCCTGCATCTGCCGTCACACTCTGTTTCTGCTCAGACCTGTGCGCCGGAGGCCACTTTCACGTATATCAACAGCGATGGCGACACCACCGAGGAGACATCTGACAGCTTCTCTGGTTCAGCACCTGTGGATGCTGTGTTCCGTGCCAATCCGACTGACGACGATGGCTATACAGCGCGCTTCGAATGGCGCATCATTGACCAGGGTGATGACCAAAAGGTGCTCGTGCACCGATTCGACGAACAGCTGGAGTACACCTTTGCCACCAGCGGCACATTCACCGTGGAACTCACAGCCACCTTCCAGAATAGCGATGGCCAGGTGACATACTCCTCTGCCGACGAAGGTACAAGCATCACCGTGAGCATCAGCGAGAGCCGGTTGGAGATGCCCAATGCATTCTCGCCGGGCGACGATGATGACTACAACAAGATCTACAAGGCCAAGGACACACACCAGAGCATTGTCAAGTTCCATGCAACGATCTACAACCGTTGGGGCCAGAAGCTCTACTCGTGGGACGACATCAATGGCGGCTGGGACGGCAAGGTCAACGGACGTGTGGTGAAGAACGGCGTCTATTTCGTCAACGTCAACGCCAAGGGTGCCGATGGACGCGTGTATCACATTCGCAAGGATATCAACGTCCTCACACGATACAATCAGGACACCAACGGCAACTCGACGACTGCGGAACAGTGATGGTCCGTAAATGGGTAAATAGTGAGCTTGTTAACACTTTATCGTTAATTATACTAAAAAAATCGTCTTTTCTGCCTTGCGTGCGTGCGAACCTTAGAATAAATATATTACCTTTGTAGCACTTTTTAACAAAACATAACTTGCATAGTCTAAATGAAGCACGAGGTAATCACGCATGATGGCGTTGTGAAAAGCATTGAGGGCCAGCATGTTTGTGTGACAATCCTCCAGTCGTCAGCCTGTTCAGGCTGCGCGGCTAAGTCTATGTGTGCCAGTGCCGAAGCCAAGGAAAAAGAGGTCGTGGTGCCTGTTCCCGAGCAATGTATGCTTGAGGTGGGGCAGAAAGTGCTGCTCGAAGGACGTGTTGCCGACGGGCGGCGTGCAGCGCTGATAGCCTACGGCCTGCCGCTGTTGCTGATGTTGCCTGTCTTGTTCGTGGCATTGCGTCTTACGGGCAGCGAAACAATGGGGGCACTCATCGCTCTGGCTGCGGTGGCGGTGTACTACCTTTGCATTTATCTGTTCTTCCGCCAACGGTTGCAACAGAGGTTCACGTTCCGGCTAAGGCAAATGGCAAGCTGATATCATCGATAGAGCATAACAATATAAACTCAATAACTCATAAACTTAAGAAAACATGAATGTAATCCTGATTGCAGTGATTGTTCTTGGAGGCATAGGACTGGTGGCAGCGCTCATCCTGTTCCTTGCCGGCAAGAAATTCGCTGTTCATGAAGACGAGCGCATCGGCAAGGTGGCAGAGGTTCTGCCTGGTGCCAACTGCGGCGGTTGTGGCTTCCCGGGTTGTAGCGGTTTTGCCGGTGCCTGTGTGAAGGCTGCCGACAAGGGCTCGCTCGAAGGCTTGCTCTGTCCTGTGGGCGGTCAGCCCGTGATGGAGCAGGTGGCAGGCATCCTTGGTATGCAGGCTGAGGCCAGTGCTCCGAAGGTGGCTGTGGTGCGATGCAATGGCACGTGTGAGAGCCGTCCGCGCATTGCTGAGTTTGATGGCGCACGCAGCTGTCGCGTACAGCAGATGCTGGGTAGTGGTGAGACGGCCTGTGCCTACGGCTGTCTGGGCTGTGGCGACTGTGTGGCAGCATGTAAGTTTGATGCCATTCACATGAATCCCGAGACGGGTCTGCCTGAGGTGGACGAAGAGAAGTGCACCGCGTGCGGCGCTTGTGCCAAGGCTTGTCCGCGCAGCATCATCGAGATTCGTCTGAAGGGCTTGAAGAACCGCCGCGTGGTGGTGTTGTGCAACAACAAGGACAAGGGCGCCGTGACGCGCAAGGCTTGTGCCGTGGGTTGCATCGCCTGCCAGAAGTGCGTGAAGGTCTGCAAGTTCGAGGCTATCACCGTGGACGCCAACCTCGCCTACATCGATGCCGAGAAGTGCAAGCTCTGCCGCAAGTGTGAAGAGGAGTGCCCGCAGAACGCTATCCTCGCCATTAATTTCCCGCCAAGGAAGCCCAAGGCAGAGGCTCCTGCTGCTCCCGCTGCTCCCAAAGCAGAGGCTCCCGTTGCTCCAAAGGCTCCTGCTGAGCAACCCGCAACACCGTCTACCGCAACGCCAGCTCAATCGTAAAATTGTAAATTGTCAAATTGTCAAATAATGAAGACATTTAAGATAGGCGGTGTTCATCCCGCAGAGAATAAGTTATCCGCAGCTTCGCCCATTCGTGTAGCTGCCATTCCCAAGCAGGCTGTCTTCTCTATGTTCCAGCATATCGGTGCTCCGGCTGTGCCTGTCGTGAAGAAAGGCGACGTGGTGAAGGTTGGTACGCTGCTGGGCGAGGCAGGCAAAGGTCTTTCCGTTCCCGTCTTCTCCAGCGTCAGTGGCACAGTCAACAAGGTTGATGCCGTGCTTGACAGCAGTGGCACACGCCGCATGGCCGTCATTGTCGACGTTGAAGGCGACGAATGGGAAGAAAGCATCGACCGTTCGGACAAGCTCGTCACCATGAAGGATCTCGGAGGCATCACAGCTGAGGAGGTTGTCAACCGCATCAAGGCTGCCGGCATTGTTGGTATGGGTGGCGCAACGTTCCCCACAGGTATCAAGCTCATGCCGCCTCCGGGCACCAAGGCTGAGGCTATAATCGTCAATGCCGTTGAGTGTGAACCTTACCTCACGGCAGACCATCGTCTGATGCTCGAGAAGCCCGAACAGATTCTTGTGGGCGTGCAGCTCATCAAGCATGCCGTGAACTGTCCGAAGGCTTACATCGGCATTGAGATGAACAAGCCCGATGCCATCAAGTTGCTCACCGACTTGCTGAAGGAGAAAGCCACTCAGTACCCTGGCATAGAGGTCGTTCCCTTGAAGGTCAAATACCCTCAGGGCGGCGAGAAGCAGTTGATAGATGCCGTCATCGGACGTCAGGTGCCTGCACCTCCGGCACTGCCCATCAACGTTGGTGCCATAGTGCAGAACGTTGGTACGGTATATGCTATATATGAGGCTGTAACTAAGCGTAAACCACTCATTGACCGTGTGATTACTGTCACAGGTAAAAGCGTTGCCCAGCCTTCGAACTTCCTTGCACGCATCGGCACACCAATGCAGCAACTCATAGATGAAGCTGGTGGCCTGCCCAGTGATACAGGCAAGATCATCGGTGGCGGCCCCATGATGGGACGTGCGCTGATGTCGCTTGACGTGCCTGTCACAAAGGGCTCAAGCGGCCTGCTGTTGATGACAGAGGCAGAGAGCCGTCGCGGTGAGGTTAATCCTTGCATCCGTTGTGCCAAGTGCGTCAGCGCCTGCCCGATGGGGCTGGAGCCTTATCTCCTTGCTTCATACACCCGCCTCAAGGACTGGGACGGCTGCGAGAAGAACGACGTGACATCGTGCATCGAATGTGGCTCTTGCGCCTTCACATGCCCCAGCAACCGTCCGCTGCTCGACAACATCCGTGTGGCCAAGCAGACAGTGATGGGCATCATCAAGTCAAGGCACATGGAATCAATCTCAAAGAAATAGTTTCAATTCATAATTGACAATTCATAATTCACAATTATTCAGAACTTATTAGATAACACAATGAACAATGAACAATAAACATTTGGACATGCTATGCGCAGCCAATTATGAATTGTGAATTGTGCATTGTGAATTCAGAAGATTATGAAACCCATCATTTCCCTTTCACCCCACGTCCACGGCGGCGACTCGGTGCAGAAGAATATGTACGGCGTGTGCATCGCGCTCGTGCCTGCACTGCTGGCCTCGCTCTATTTCTTCGGACTGGGGTCTGCCATCGTCATGGCAACATCTGTGGCGGCTTGTGTACTCTTTGAGTGGGCCATCACACGCTTTATACTGCGTCGCGACCGTTTGACCATCTGCGACGGCTCGGCAGTGCTGACGGGTCTGCTCCTTGGCTTCAACCTGCCATCGAACCTACCTATATGGATTATCATCATCGGCGCTCTTGTGGCCATCGGCATCGGCAAGATGACATTCGGTGGCCTGGGCTGCAATCCTTTCAACCCCGCTCTGGTGGGACGTGTGTTCCTGCTTATCTCCTTCCCTGTACAGATGACAACCTGGCCCGTCAGCGGTCAGATGGGTTATGTCGATGTGGAGACAGGTGCCACTCCGTTGGCTATAATGAAGAACGCCATCAAGGCGGGCGATGCCAGTCTGCTCAATGAGTTGCCCTCGTCCTTGGACATGTTGCTGGGACAGACAGGCGGTTCGCTCGGTGAGGTCAGCGCCCTGTGCCTGCTCATCGGATGCCTGTTCATGCTGTGGCGCAAGATCATCACCTGGCACATTCCCGTCAGCATCCTTGCCACTGTGTGGCTGCTCGCCGGACTGTTCCACCTCATTGACCCCAGCTATGCCGACCCCACACAGGTCATCCTCTCAGGTGGCTTGATGCTCGGTGCCTGCTTCATGGCAACGGACTATGTCACATCGCCCATGACTGCCAAGGGACAGATCATATATGGCGTGGCCATTGGCGTGTTGACAGTGCTCATCCGTGACTTCGGAGCATATCCCGAGGGCATGAGCTTCGCCATCCTCATCATGAACGGCTTCACTCCGCTTATCAACACCTATGTCAAACCTAAACGATTTGGTGAAACAAAGAAGTCATGAAAAAGTTACCATCCACACTTCCCAATATGCTCTGCGTGCTGACCCTCATCTCAGTCATCGCTGCAGGTGCATTGGCCTACGTGAACACAATCACGCAAGGCCCCATTGAAGAGAATAAAGCACGCACACTGACCGAAGGCATCAACACCGTGCTGGGCGTTTCCGACGCTCAGGTGCAGAACACCACCGAAGCAGAGGATGCCAACGGCAACCCTGTTATTCTCTATGCTACAGACAAGGGTGTCGCAGTGCAAGCCATTGACCCCAACGGTTTTGGAGGCAAGCTGAAGGTGCTAGTCGGCTTTGATGATGCAGGTGCCATCAAGGGTTACACGGTGCTCGAACATGCTGAGACACCTGGCCTTGGCGCAAAGGCAAACTTCTGGTTCCAGAAGGGCGAGAAAGGTGACATCATCGGCAAGAATCCCGGTGATGCCAAGTATGCCAACAGCGGCCTGACGGTGAGCAAAGACGGTGGTGACGTGGACGCCATCACTGCTTCGACAATAACCAGCCGTGCCTTCCTGCGTGCCGTCAACGTGGCCTTCCATGCATACGCTGGAGCATCGGCAACGGATGGCCAGACAGGGGCAAGTCCGCAAATTCACAATTGATAATTCATAATTCACAATTATTCACCTACTAAATGAAGCACAATGACAATAAGCTTTTCACATCGCAGGTCTTGCTCCGCGCAGCCCAATTATGAATTGTGAATTGTGCATTGTGAATTAAGAAGAAATATGAAATACATTAAAATCCTTTGGAACGGCATACTCAAGGAGAACCCAACCTTTGTGCTTCTTCTGGGTATGTGTCCCACGCTGGGAACCAC
Organism: uncultured Bacteroidaceae bacterium; assembly: GCA_905233465.1. Taxonomy (GTDB): domain Bacteria; phylum Bacteroidota; class Bacteroidia; order Bacteroidales; family Bacteroidaceae; genus Physcousia. The sequence continues at coordinate 13,063 of CAJOEI010000018.1, forward strand.
CTCCAGCGCCATCAATGGCATGTCAATGGGTTTGGCAACGATGGCTGTGCTCATCTTCTCAAACCTCATCATATCATGCATCAAGAGCCTCGTGCCGGACATGGTGCGCATACCATCGTACATCGTGGTTATAGCATCGCTTGTCACAGCACTGCAGATGTTCATGCAGGCCTTCACGCCTGAAGTCTACAAGACGCTGGGTCTCTTCATCCCGCTCATTGTGGTGAACTGCATCATTCTCGGCCGTGCAGAGGCCTTCGCCGCCAAGCGTGGTCCCGTGGAAAGCATCTTCGACGGCATAGGCATCGGTCTGGGCTTCACCATAGCCCTGACGCTGTTGGGCGGCATCCGTGAGCTTCTTGGCACTGGCAAGCTCTTCGACGTGACCATCTACAGCGAGAACTATGGCATGCTCCTCTTCGTCCTCGCTCCGGGTGCCTTCATCGCTTTGGGTTATCTCATAGCTATTGTCAAGAAGACTGCGAAGATATAGGAGCTCGCGCTCGCGTAGCCTTCATTAAACGTTAAACATTAAACTACGGGCTTTGCCCGTGAAAAAGAATGGCATACTTATTAATATTCTTCTCGGCCATCTTCGTCAACAACATCGTGTTCTCGCAGTTCCTCGGAATATGCCCATTCCTCGGTGTGTCGAAGAAAGTCGATACGGCGCTCGGCATGAGTGCTGCTGTGGCGTTCGTCCTTACCATCGCCACGATTGTTACATATCTGATTCAGATTCTGTTGGTTAAATACCAGCTGGAATACCTACAGACCATTGCCTTCATTCTTGTCATCGCTGCCCTTGTGCAGATGGTGGAGATTATACTGAAGAAGGTATCACCCGCATTGTATCAGGCACTTGGCGTGTTCCTGCCATTGATAACCACCAACTGTGCCATACTCGGCGTGGCCATCCTTGTGGCTCAGAACACGTATAATGCTCAAGGTTTGGAACCCAATCTGCTGACGGGTGTGGTCTTCGCTGTCAGCACAGCGTTGGGATTCGGTCTGGCCTTGACCATCTTCGCTGCCATCCGTGAGCAGCTCGCCATGATGGACGTTCCCAAGGGTATGCAGGGCATGCCCATCGCTCTTGTGGTGGCTGGCTTGCTGGCAATGGCCTTCATGGGCTTTGGCGGTGTGGACAATGGCCTTGCCAAGGTCTTCGGTCTGCTCTGAGGCAGTAGCAAATACATAATATGCGAGAGGCTATGTCGTTCATGTTGACATAGCCTCTCACATATTTATATCTCTGTCCTATCAAGCTTTCACACGTTCACCGAAGATGGTGGTGCCGATGCGCACCAATGTTGCTCCCTCTGCTATCGCTATATGCCAGTCTGACGACATGCCCATGCTGAGTTGGCAGAAGGCTGCGTGCTCGGCTTCGGATGTCATATATGTCTCGCGCAAACGGTGGAATAGGGTGGAGGCACGCCGAAACTCATCACGTATCTGCTGTTCGTCGTCGACATTGGATGCCATGCACATGATGCCGGCAAGCGTCACGCCTGTCATTTGTCTCCAAGTGCCTTCAGCCAGAAATGCTTCGGCCTCTTCGGGCGTGAAGCCGTATTTGGTTTCTTCTTGAGCGATGTGTATCTCCATCAGGCATGGAGTGCTGCGACCTATACGTTGCGAATGTTTGTTAATCTCGGCCAGCAGGTGGGACGTGTCGACAGCATGTATGAGCGCCACGTGCGGTAGCAGCTGCTTGACCTTGTTGGTCTGCAGGTGTCCGATGAAATGCCATTGGATGTCATCGGGCAACTGACTCGCCTTGTTGACAAGTTCTTGCACATGGCTCTCGCCGAAGATGCGCTGCCCTGCATCGTAGGCCTGCATTATCTCTTCGACAGGATGGAACTTCGACACGGCTACGAGCTGTGTCGTTGGCGGCAACTGTCGGCGGATGTCAGATATTGCTTGTGCTATCATTCTTCAACCTTTTTCCGTTCAGCCTGCACATAATGGAAGACATCCATGATGGCAGTCTCTACGACAGCCTCCACGACCCAGTCACCCAACGTGCCCTTCATGTGCTCTTCGAGTTCTTGTATGGCGGTAGGCAGGTTGGTGGACTGTATGAGCACATTCTGTCGTGTGCGTTTCTCAGCTCCCGTCTTCTCGTCAAGCGTGATGAATGCCAGTTTCGCACGATACCATCTGTCGGCGGCTGCGTTGCGTGATTCGAATATCTCTGCCAGTCGGGCACGTTTGATGTCCGTAACAGTGAATTCGCCTGTGAGCATAGGTGTCATCTCTTCGATGAAGCGACGCTCGGCCTCAGTGAAGCTAAGGGCTTCAACAAGGTATGGTTCGGTGACTTTCTTCTGTAGACCAGTTTCCATGGTCTTGTCGTAGCGTACTTTACATTCAAACCAATCGTTTGTCATAAGAAACACAGATTAATGAATTGTGAATTATGTATTGCGGCCGCAAAGGTACGCTTTTTGTTGAAGAAAGTGGTCTGTTTGTTGAATAAATTTTCAGATATGAACGATATTGCCTTACTTTGCAACGCAAAACTCATTAAGTTCATATCACTATGAAGAAACTCCTCGTCCTAACAATGGTTCTCGCCGCTTGCGCCACAGTGAGTGCCGAAGACTACACGTTCCTGTCGTTCGAGAAGTCGGATGGCTCAGCAGTATCGCTGACAGCTGTCGGCCTCACGATGACCTTCTCGGGACAGACAGTGGAAGCCACTAATGCCACAACAGGAGAGTCGGTGACGCTGTCGCTGGCAGACCTGTCAAGCATGTATTTCAGCTCAAGCAAGATTACCACTGCCATATCCACAGCTCACTCCAGTGCTACTGTCACCGCCAGTCGTGGCCGTATATATGTCAGCGGTGCTGCCGGAGCACATGTCCAGATAGTGGCCATGTCCGGTATGGTGGTGAGTGACACATCGCTTGCCACGGACGCCATCACGGCAGTGACACCTCAGCTGCAGAACGGTATATATATAATAAAGGTAGATGAAACGGCAACAAAAATATTAGTCAAGCAATGAAACTGACACAAGCATTAGCAACACTGCTTCTGGCTGCTGCATCTACGACAGCCGTTGCACAGACGCTGAACATTGTTCGCAACAATGTCATCATATCCATTCCCGCCAGTGCACAGAAGATGGCGTTCTCCAGCAGTGGCACACAGCTGTCTGCTGCAGGCCGCACATTCAGCACGGACGAGATAGACCAAATCTATATCGATGAGAGCACGGTTGAGGACAACACTGTCAACGTTGCCTACGAAGGCACCAAGGCTACCGTCACCGTTGCCGGCAACATTGCACAATATATCACGGCTGAGATCAACGGCGCACATGTGAGCATCACCCAGAGCGCTGACGTAGCAGATGAGATCACTTATTCCGTCAGCGGCACGTCCACCGACGGTGAGCTCTATCTGGCTGGATCATACAAATGCACTGTGGAGTTGCGTGGCCTGACGCTGACCAATGCTACGCCTGTCTACTCGGGTGCTGCCTTGCACATCCAGAATGGCAAGCGTGTGGCTCTCAGTGTGAAGAGCGGCACAACAAACACTCTCACCGACTGCGCCAGCCCAGCCAGTGCCATCGAACAGAAGGCTGCACTGTACTGCAAAGGTCATCTTGAGCTGAAGGGTAAGGGCACGCTGACCGTGAACGGCAAGTATGCACACGGCATCAAGAGTGCCGAGTACATGCAGTTGAAGAATGCTACCATCAATGTTACTGCAGCCGTGAAGGACGGCATCTCGTGTGACGAATACTTCCTCATGGAGAGCGGCGCACTGACCATCAGCGGCGTGGGCGACGACGGTATACAGTGTGACATCGATGGCAACGCCAGCACAGGTGAGACCACCGACCACGAGGATGAAGACAGTGGCAACATCTATATCGAAGGCGGCACACTCAACATCACAACCACAGCGGCAGGCACCAAGTGCATCAAGGCCGACAGCACTCTTGTTGTCAACGATGGCACGCTGACACTTGTGGCCAAGGGCGGTGTCGACACGAGCGATTCCACAGATCCTGCATACGGCGCTGCTTTGAGCGGCGGTAAGATAGTCATCAACGGCGGCACCATTAATGCCACAGTCAGTGGAGCGGCAGGTCGCGGCATCAAGGCATATGACGTTATCACCAACGGCGGTACCATCACTATTAACAATAGTGGTGGCTTGGTCACTGTCAACAGCGACTACAAGGGTGCCAAGGGTATCAAGGGTCTGCGCATAGCACTCAATGCAGGCACCATCAACATCACCATGACAGGTGCTGGAGGCAAGGGCATCCGCGCCGGCGACGGCACACAGAGCGGCAGCAGCGGCGGTGGCGGCGGTTGGTTTGCTCCTGGCGGAGGCGGCGGCGGAGGTTGGCCTCCAGGTGGTGGCGGCGGTCCCGGCGGTGGAGGTGGTGGCTCCACATGGACTAACATCACAGGCTCCTACACCCAAGGCCTGAGCGACGGTAGCGGCCCCACACTCACCATCACCACTGGCAGCAGCTACAACAGCAACTCGTCCAACAAGGCCATCAAGGCTATATGTGCAGCCACGCTCTACGGCGGTACCACGGAGATTACCACCACTGTCAATGAGGCTGAGGGCTTGGAATCCAAGACCAGCGTCACCATAGCCGGAGGCAAGCACTACCTGAAGTGTTACGACGACTGCATCAACTCGGCAGGTAAGATAACCTTTGACGGAGGTGTCACTGTGGCCTACAGCACCGGCAACGACGTCGTCGACAGCAACGCCGGCACCACGGGAGCCATCACCATTGGCAACGGAGCTGTGTTGGCATACACGACCAAAGGCGACCCCGAAGAGGCATTCGACTGTGACAACAACAACTACATTGCCATCACAGGCAAGGGTATTGCCATCGGAGCTGGCGGTGCACAGAGCAGCAGCACTGGCACCATCTCCGGTGCAGCACAGGGCTATGTCTTTGCAGGCACAGTGAGTTACAAGGCCAATGTCTACAACACTCTGGCCGATGCATCCGGCAATAACCTTGTCACCTACCAGCTTCCCATTGCCATCAACAGCAAGTGTACGCTCATCACAGCCACAGGCATGAAGTCCAACTCCAGCTACACCGTCAAGAGCAGCACCACAGCGCCCACTGATGCCACCACAGCATGGCACGGCCTCTATCTGGGCAGCTCGGCAACAGGCACCACCAGCGTGACCAGCTTCACAGCAAAATAATTGCTATTAGCCATGCGTCGTCGTTTAAGTAAGGAAAACATTGTATATTTCGTTATATGGGGGCTGCTTGCCGCGGCCCCCATACTTAGCGAGGCTTATGAGCTTCTTGTACATCATGACAATGCCTTAGACTGGTCGTCCGTTGTACGTGCATGGTACGTAATACTGCCTTTTGCTATAGCTTTTGTCCTGCACAACTGGTTGCTTGCGCCGCGTCTGTTATATGACAACCGACGCACATTATATATCAGTTGCCTCGTGGCATTGATGGCGTTGTTCATGGTATATCAGTGCACACAGCGGCCTTCGGCGCCAGAGAAGCCCAGTTTTGAGGAGCACGTCATGCCGCCATCACACCCAGAGCGGATGGATGAAGCACATGGTCCGCATCCTCACCATCGCCCACCTGCTATCGTGGAGCAGCATGACATTGTATCTGGCATTATATTGCTGCTCATGTTGGGCATGAACCTTGGCACAAAGCTATACTTCAAGCAGCGTCGTGACGAGCAGTTCAGTTTGGAGCGTGAGCGACAGCATCTGCAACAGCAGTTGGAGTATCTGAAATACCAGATTAATCCGCATTTCCTGATGAACACGCTCAACAATATTCATGCGCTCATCGATATCAATCCAGCAGAGGCACAACAGACAATCATCGACCTGAGCCACTTGTTGCGCTTTGTTCTCTACGAAGGAGCCAAGCCCACTGTGCTGCTCTCACGCGAGGTGCAGTTTGTCTGCGACTATATCACCCTGATGCGTCAGCGTCTTAGCGACACAGTGACCATCACCTTAGACCGTCCAACACTTGATATCGACCCGCAAGTGCCGCCGATGTTGCTCATCACCTTTGTGGAGAATGCGTTCAAGCATGGTGTCAGCTATCGCTATCCGACCTATGTCAATATCAGCATAGCCCTGCATGACCAGCGTCTGCACTTCGACTGCCGCAACAGCCGCCGTCCCGAAGGCACGGCAGATGATGGTGGCGGCGTGGGTCTGCAGAACGTGCGTCAGCGTCTTGACATCCTCTTCCCCGGCAACTATATCCTTGACATCGACGACCAGTCGTCGGACTACTATGCCGTGCATCTTGAATTCCCACTGACATAAGGGAGGTTCCCTTAAGAAACACTATTGAACATGATCCGAGTGCTTGCTATAGACGACGAACCCCTGGCGTTGCGTCAGTTAATCAGCTATGTCCAGCGCGTGCCTTTCCTGGAACTGGCAGCACAATGCCAGAGTGCCATCGATGCACGCGAATTCCTGCGCCACGACAGTGTTGATGTCATCTTCTGTGACATCAATATGCCAGACCTCGATGGCATGTCGTTTGTCAAGTCACTTGTGGCTCCGCCTCTTGTTGTCTTCACTACGGCCTATTCGGAGTATGCCGTCGAGGGCTTCCGCGTCGAAGCCGTGGATTATCTTCTCAAGCCTTTTGGCCTTGACGAATTCCGCCGTGCCGCCGAGCGTGTGCAGCGCCGTCTGCAGGACAACGCATCAGCACAGAGCCCATCAGCAGAAGCGTCCTCGCCTGATGTCCTCTTTGTCCGTGCCGACCACCGCACCGTCTCTGTCGATGTATCCACGATACGCTATGTGCAGGGCCTTTCGGAATATGTACGTCTGCATCTGACCAATGCCACCAAGCCTGTCACAACCCTCATGGCCATCAAAACGCTGGAAGAGCGTCTGCCGCGACAGAGCTTTATGCGCATTCACAAGTCCTACATCGTCTCACTGAAGCACATCACAGAGATAGCCAAGAGTCGCATCACACTCGACGACGGCACGACATTGCCCATCGGTGATGCCTACAGGGGTGCATTTGAGACATATCTGCATAACAAAATGTTGTAGGTGCGTTCGAACCCACCTATCATCTTCATTTTTTGACCATTCTTCTGTGTTTTTGCATATCTACTTGCAAAGATATGCAGGAATTGTGTACTTTTGCAGCCAAACAACACTAATAATCATCTTGTTATGCAAAAGCTTGTTTGTGCTGCGATGGCATTTGTTTTCATCGTTGTCAGTTCTTTTGTTGATGTTCAGGCTCAGCGCCTGCAACAACCTTTGTCCCGTGGCGTGGTGGCGGTATATCGCTCTGGCGGCCGCAGTGTCACTTCGTCCGGCGGCAGCGGCTACCTCATCTCTTGGCGCAAGCTGGCTCAGGAACCGGAGGGCACTACATATAATGTCTACAGGCGCGCGTCGGGTGCTTCGTCCTTCACGAAGATGAACAACACGCCTCTGCGTGTGACATGCTACAAGCCTTCTTCGCTCACCAACAACACCGACTATGCCGTCACAGCCATCAGTCCCGATGGTGTGGAGGGTGAAATGAGCGCGCCATTCCGCTACAAGACGCAGGCATGGCCCAATGTGTGGTTGAATATCGACTACGACAACACCGTTCTCCAGCGCAACGACTATCGCACCAAGTTCTGCTGGCCAATGGACACCGACGGCGACGGCGAATATGATGCTGTAGTCGTGGACCGTCTCTTCTCAGGTGCTGCCTCGGGCGAGGAGGACACTGAGAACTCCTCCACGACAAGCCACAAGATTCAGGCATACCGCTTCACTGGCGAGCTGCTATGGACCGTGGATATGGGTCCCAACGTGAACATCTGTGCCGGCCAGAACGATATGGTTGTTGCATGGGACATCAACTGCGACGGCCGTTGTGAGGTGATTATACGCAGCTCCGATGGCACGCGCTTCTGGGACAAGCAGAACGAGACGTGGGGCAAGTATGCTATGGGCAGCACGACAGCTGACGTGGATGGCGACGGCATAGTGGACTATCGCACACAGGCAACACGCAACCGGCCGTTCTACGTCAGCGTCATCGATGGCCTCACGGGTGAGGAGATAGCTGCCAGCGAGCTGAAATACAACGAGGTGCACGATGGTGTCGATAGCTACACACGCACTTCGCGACCGAATTACATGAGCGACGGCTACTCGGCCATGGACGGCCACTTCGCCATCTGCTATCTCGATGGCATACACCCCTCATTGGTGATGGAGTGTCTGGATCGCGACAAGAACAAGACGCATCACAACTACGTTTTCACATGGGACTATGACTGGGGTTCCAGTGTGGGCGGAGGTTCACCCGCCGCATCCAGCTGGCACCACTCGCACACATGGAGTCGCAATGACAAGACGCCGTGGCCTGCTGAGTTCCACATGCTGCGCGTGGCCGATGTGGATGGCGACGGCACAGATGAGATGATACAGGGCGGCTTCTCGGTGAATCCCCACACGGGTTGGTTTGCCAGTGCGGGCATAGGTCACGGCGACCGTTTCGTGCTCAGCGACATCGACCCCGACCGTCCCGGACTTGAAGTCTATGCCATCCAGCAGAGTGCGCTGCTCGGCCAGCTGATATATGATGCTCGCACTGCCGAGCACATCAAGGAGTGGTATCTGCCCAGCGTCTTCGACGTTGGCCGCGGCACCTGTCTTGACATGGATGCCAAACACAAGGGCTATGAGATAATGAGCTATGCCGACGAGTTTGTCTACGACTGCAAGGGCGAGAAGACAGGTCAGACACGCTCAGGCTCGATGTTCGAGGGCTGCTGGTGGGATGGTGACCTTCAGCGCGAATGGCTCAACTCTCCTGGCGGCAGCGGATGGGGCACCAACCTGATGGTGACGAAGGTGCTTGGCGACCGCTTGGCTGAGTTCTCGCAGGAAGCCAACTGGGCCACGCATGCCGCCACCGGAACACGTCCTGCCTTCATGGGCGACATCATGGGCGACTGGCGCGAGGAGGTTTTGCTGGCCAAGCAGGACGACAATGTTTGCACGGGTCTCGTGGGTTACACCACAGCCATGCCCACATCATACAGCATTTACTGTCTGCAACAGGATCCGCACTATCGTGGTGACTGTACCACACGTGGCTACTATCAGCATCCCAACACGGGCTTCTATCTCGGTGGAGACATGCCGTTGCCACCGTTGCCACCAGTGTTTGAAGCTGACATGCGCTTCAAGTCGTTAGTCAGCTCCGAAGGACCAGGTTACAACGGCGTGAGCGTGATGTTCGACATCAGCGGCGACAACAGCCGTGACATCGGACTCACACCTGCCATAACACCTACAACGCTCTACCTGATGAATCCACGTGGTCACGACTACACTTTCAATGGGGCCGGAACAGCTGGCAATGGCAATATGATAAAGTCGATGCAAGGCACGGCTATGTTCAACTGCAACCTCGGACACAAGGGAAGTAATCTCATCAGCGAGGGAACGCTGGTGGTAAACGGCGAAATTGCCGGTCCCGTGGAACTGCGTGCCCGTGGCACTCTGGCCGGCTCTGCCGTCCTGCTGGACACGATAACCTTTGAGGGAGCCCTGAATTATGAGGGCTGTCGACTTGTGCCTGATAATATGGTGTCCAAGAAGAGCATGACTCTGCCCGGCAATGTCTATATAGAGTTCACGGAGCGTGGGCAATGCAGTCTTTCTGTCGAAGGCGACCTCACGTTCAAGGGCACCAACTATATCACCGTCGGCTTTGACAACAAGGAAGCAGGCGAGTTGCTCCTGGCCCAGTGCACGGGCACGCTGACATGCGATGTGACGAAGCTGAAGACGCGCGGGTTGGATGGCATCAACTACGACTTCGAGGTGGTAGATGGCAAACGCCTCGTGCTGCGCATTAACGACACACGCTCGCCACAGGACAACGTTGTCTGGACAGGCAGCGAGAGCAACGTCTGGGACTACAAGGCAAAGAACTTCAAGACCGGTAGCGCAACATCGTTTGTTGCTGGCGATGCCGTTGTCTTCAATGCGCAGGCCGACAAGAAGGCCGTCATCCTCAACGAGATGATGGTCACCGCCGGCGTCACTTTTGACAGTGGCACATACACGCTCTCCGGCAACGGCGGGCTGAGTGGCGAAGGCGACCTCGTGGTGAACCGTGCTGCCAATGTGACTATCAACCTGAAGAACAGTGACTACACGGGAAAGACTATCGTCAATGGTGGCACACTCACCGTGCCCAACTTCTACGACGGCGGACAGAAGAGTGCGCTCGGCAGTTCCGCTGCAGAGAAAGGCAACCTGCAGCTCAACGGCGGCACACTGGCGCTGTCGAAGGATAATATGGGTACCGACCGACAGATAACTATCACCGACACCGCCACCATAAGCATTGCTCAGGCCAACAGTGCGCTCTCACTGAAAGGTGCTGTCAGCGGCACAGGCTATCTGGTGAAGGACGGCCCCGGCCAGCTTAACCTCACCTACGGCGGAGCCAACAACTTTGCCGGACTGATTGTCAAGAATGGCATAGTGGCCCAAGGCGCATGGAACGCCACATTCGGCAAGAGCGGCTCGCCCATGCTGCTGGCTGGCGGCGAGGTACATCAGATAGATGTCAACAGTACCAGCACCGTGCCCACCTTCAACCATGTGGTGACGGTGGAAGAAGGCACAAGTAACAAGATTATAGGCTCCTCGCGCGGCAAGCTCAACGGTAGCGTGAAGGGCAAGGGCCAACTGACCATTGAGACGAAATATGTGCGCTGCGACATAGGCCTCAATTTCAAGGACTTTGAGGGAACACTCATTGCCATCGGCGGTCAGTGGCGATTGATGACGAACGTCACCGATATGTCCAAGACCACACTGAAGGTGGATAAAGACTGCAACATAGCCCACTATGCCGCTGGCAGCGCCAATCAACAGGCTGCAACACTGAAGATCGGAGCCATCGATGGCGCCACCACAGGCGGCACGCTGGAGGGCCAGAGCACATACCAGATTGGCTACCTCAACAAGGACATGACGTTTGCAGGCTACTTCAAGGGCAAGGCCGTCACCAAGGAGGGTACAGGCCGCCTCACGTTGAAGAGCACCGGCAGCACCTCGCCCATCACCGTCAACGGCGGCACGCTGGAACTGCGCAACACATCCCGTGAACCCATCACCACTGGACAAATAACCGTCGGTGCCAAGGGCACAGTCACAGGCAATGGTACCGTGCAGAATATGACGCTCAACAAGGGCGCAACCACTCTCTGCCAACTGCCTGCAACAGGCGGCTATGCTTATCTTCGTGTGAAGGGTAACCTCAAGCACAATGGTGATACTATCCTCGTCAGCATTCCCGCCACGCGTCAGCTCAATATGGACGACGTGATAAAGGTCTATGAGGTCGAGGGCTCGCATAGCGGCACCTTTGTCGTGAAGGTAGACGACGGCGGCAAGAATGCGTATAGCTTCGACAGCACACATCTGCTGGAGGATGGCACGCTGCGTGTGGTGTCAGTTGATACGGGCATTGGCGAGCCTGTAGCCGACGATGCCATTGTGGACATATACACTACCAGCGGCGTATGCATCGCCTCACACAAACCCTATGCTGCCGCACGTGCCGAGCTCACTCAAGGCACATATGTCATCGTACAGGGCAACAAATCCTGGAAGCTGCAGCGCTGAGGCACAGCCCCGTAGGGGCATGATACGGGTAGCCAGCCATTTCAATGGCTGGTATAACGAGTCCGTAGGATTGCGTGCCTTTAGGTACGCGACACAATTTCTATCGCGTACCTACGGCACGCTATTCATATAACGCAACAAAACCAGCCATAATGGCTGGCTACCATTATCCGATGCCTACGGCATCAACTGTGTTCTCCTTCAGTTAATTCATCCAACAAGATATGGGCTGTGTCATGAGAGTGACACAGCCCATATCATATCTTGATTATGTGCAAGGATCAGAACTCTCTCTGGCGTGTGCCCATGCGTGCCTCCACGACGTTGACGACATAGTCGCCGAGCTTCTCGCACTCGTTGACGATATCCATGTATATCGTTCCGACGGCGTATGTGTATTCGTGGTTGTTGACATCGATGATGTTCTGCTGCTTGAGCTGCGAACGATAGTTGTTGATCTCATTTTCCACGTTGAACGTGCGGTTGACATCGAAGGACTCCTTGCGGCCACCCATGAGTTTGTTCATCTGTGTGAGCGAGTTGTTGGTGAGCTCCATCATCTGGTGCAGATGCTGGTACTGGCTCTCGATGAAGTGGTCTTCCTTGCCCTGATACTTGCGACTGATGGTGCGTGCCATGTTGAAGCACGAGTCGCCAATGCTCTCCAACTCAGATATCTCACGCAGCATGGAACGTATCTTGGCCTTGGTGTCGTCAGAGAGATGGGCATCGCTGACTTGATCAAGATAGTTGGCAATCTCCAGCTCCATGTTGTCAGATATGCTCTCGTACTTCTCGATGCGCGTGTAGAGCTTGTTGAACTCAGTCTCCTGGTCGCTCTTTTTCTTGCCTGTGGCAGAGGATGAGAGCGTGAGCAGTTCGCGCACCATGCCGAACATGCGCTGCATGCGCTCGGAGAATGCCTGTATCTCCTTCTGAGCCTCGAGCACCGAGAGTTCGGGGGTCTTCATGAAGCCTGCAGTGATGAAGTGCAGACGGAAGTCCTCTTCCTCGTCGACCTTCTTGGGCTTGATGACCCAGCATACGAACTTCTCAATCTGTGGTATGAACCAGATGAGGATGAAGGTGTTGACGACATTGAATGATGTATGGAAGGCTGCCAGCACGAAGGTCAGCTTGGCTGCATTGGCCAGGAATGCTTCGGTGCCAACAACGTCCTTCACCATATTGACGTCATAGCCGACCCACCCGCACACCATGTCAACAAACGGACGGAACACAAACAGGATCCAGATGACGCCGAAGACATTAAAGAACATGTGTGCGAGCGCAGCGCGACGAGCCTGTGTGTTGGCCGAGAGTGCTGCGAGGTTGGAGGTTATGGTCGTTCCGATGTTCTCACCCATCACCAGTGCTATGCCCTGATAGATGGGCAGTGCGCCGCTGGAGCAGAGTATCATCGTGATGGCCATGACCGCTGCCGACGACTGCACGCAGAATGTGAGTATGCCACCGAGCAGGAGGAAGATGAGTGTGGTCAGAAATGAGTCGGGCTCGAAGGAGGCAAAGAAATCCAGCAGTGCCTGATTCTCGCCAAGATGCATCTCAGTGCCCGTGGCGCGCAGCGTGCCTAATCCAAGAAGCAGGAACGACAAGCCGAAGAGGAAGTCGCCGATGTAGCGGTGCTTCTTCTGGTATATCAGTATGATGCCAATGAAGAAGGCCGGATAGACGGCGCTGGTGATGTCAAACGACATACCGGCGGACATAATCCATGCAGTGAGCGTCGTACCGATGTTGGCACCCATGATGACGGAGATGGCTTGTGCCAACGTGAGCAAGCCTGCGTTGACAAACGAGACCGTCATCACCGTCGTGGCAGTAGACGACTGTACGGAGGCTGTCACCAGCGTACCTGTGAGCATACCCGTGAAGCGGTTGGTGGTCATTGCCCCGAGGACATGACGCAACTGCGGTCCTGCCATCTTCTGGAGTGCCTCGCTCATGGTCTTCATACCAAACATGAGCAGTGCCAGCGAACCCAGTAGTTTGAAAATAATCCAGATTGACATCTGTGTACGGTTTAGGGTTAATCAATAAAAATTTAACGGCACAAATATAGCAAGTTCGTGTGATATGGCAAAGTGAAATGTTTTTTTTTTGCTAAACTGGCCTGAAAATCGCTGGATTTACATGTTGGATGGTATTATATAGAACCACCGTAGAAGTGATGCCGTAGGCATCTGATAATGGTAGCCAGCCGTTTCAACGGCTGGTATAGTATTGTTTTTTATATAGCGTGCTGTAGGTACGCGATAAAGGTATGATGTCGCGTACCTAAAGGCACGCGTTCTCTTTGTCCGACTTACCAGCCGTTGAAACGGCTGGCTACCATAATCATGCCCCTAGGGGCATAAGAACAGCTTGTTGAACTATAAAAACGTTTGTTAAATTATGTTGCAGCGTGATATTAAATTAACAATCTGTAACAATTTGTTCAACTGCAAAAAATCGCGTATATTTGCGGTCGAAAAGGCAAAATGACGCTCAGAGGCCCTCTCACAGGCCTCAAAAATCACATAACAAATTGTGAGGCTGAGGATTAAATTCAAATTTTTTCGTTATGATTTTTGATGAAATAGAGTGGGGCAGTTCTCAGCTCTATTTTGACCATGCAATAAGCGTTCTTGATGATAAAGCAGGCAATTTCCAGACTGAATCCAAGCAATTGAGCTACATTTGCATGTCAAATGAATGTTGTTACATAAAATATTAATAATCAACAGCTAATCCAATTTTATTAAACCATTTATCTAAAGCTTTAAAACATCCATGTTGTAGCGGCTAAACATCCGGAGGTTTGCGCTATAACATCCGGGCGTTATACGAATATCGTCCGGATGTTTTAGTGCTAACCCCCTGGATGTTTGCTTCCAAAGTCCCAGGGTGTTTTGTCGCTATTTTGTGCGTTTTTCGTCGATGGCCGCGGTCGAAAAGAAGATGCAATCGGATGACGATTCGGTTAGACTTGAGTGTGGAAATTGTATGCTCTAAATTAACAGAAATTAACTACTACATTGTTAGGTTTGTGCGTTTTCTCGTCTCGTAAAAACGGCCTTATGGACAAAGAAATGCTTCCAAATGCTGTGTTTTTGATAGTTGGCTTCTCTTTTCGTCGTAGTTTGAGTTTCTTTTATCTGTTAACAAGTGTTGATTTACCCGTAAATCTGAGAAAGAAATTAACATATCTATACATTTGTTTTCTGTTTTTCCTGTTGTCAACAGATAACCCTTTGCATCCAGTTTTACTTTTTCCTTAAACATTTTTCTTGAAAAATCAATTATTTCATGCAAATTTTTTGAGGAATCTAAAAATTAAGCATTATTAACCTTTTTATGCATGCAAAAGGCCGCAATAATATGTACATTTGCATGCTGTTTATAACAGCATACATCTTATCCGGCCGCAAAAAGGGCTAACAGAGAGTGCTTTTCGGGCTTATTCTCGGGCGTTATGCAAATTTGCGCGGTTCTTATGGTAGCTGAAACCGTTTTATTTTCAGCTGTTTAGTCCAAGCAGATACAAACTGCACGGACAAGGCCTTCTCATACATGAACTCAACTCCGCTCAACACGGCTCCAGCTGTGGCATCTCCGAAGGAGAAACCCCTGAAATGGCACGTCATGACACATCTTGACATGCCTGATTTCCGTATGTGGTTTGACTATGTCAATGCCGAGCGGATGCGCGACGAACAGCCTATCATCCAGGCTTTCTTCCCTTATGAGTTCCTGAAGGGCCGCACCACCGAGACCGCTGACGCACCGGCTCACGACAAAAAACGCGTGGAGGCCATGCGGGGAGTGCAGAATGCGCTGAAACGCTTTGTCTTCCTGCGCAGCACGGACGATGACATCAAGACGCTGATTTACTCTAAGGCCAATCTGCAGTCGCGAGTGCGGCTGTGTCGCTACCTCACGCCCTCTGGCGATCAGGCCTACGTCCGTGACGCGCTGATGAGCGACTTTCTGCGAAACTGCATCGACTATCGTGAGCGATTTGAACTCGCTCCCTCTGGCAAGAAACACATCAACGTGGCGGACAGCGTGAGGATCAAGACCGGGCCATACAAGGGCTATGAGGCAAAGGTGGAACGCGTCAAGCTCAAAAGTGGCAAATTGCTGCTTGACTTGTCCATACCTATGGTGAGCGGACAGATAGATATTCGCATGCGGGAGGTCAGAGCCTCCGATGTGAAGACCTGCAACAAAGCCACAGCTGGCTCGTTGCGTCAGGACTTCATCCGCTATACGCAGGATAACCTGCTGGATATCCTCACACGCCGAGCCGAGCAGATAGAACGAGCTGAGCGCGAGCGCAAGCAGGCTCGACGCGCTGTCACCTCAGCGGCGTTAGACGATAATCTCTCTGAACGCCAGAAGCTGAAACTACAACCCTTTGCCGACGACAGCGACATGCTGGAGCGCCTGATGCGCTATCGCGACTACGAGATCAGCGGAACGTGGGCCAACGCACATTTCAAGGCCCTGATGCTCATCTGCGCTCATCTGTGCAAGGACATCACCAGTGAGAGGGCGCTGACGCAAACGGTGCGTGGACTGCTGCACGAGGATGCCGCAACGGGCGACTTCACCGTCAGAACGGATGCCGAGGCCTATCTGTGTGTGGCACTCAAAGTGGCCACCAACGCGCCGGTCTATCGCGACAAGGTGAAGGAATATATGCGCCAGCATCAGCCGCGTTCGCGCCGGCTGCATGACTTCGTGGCGCTGATACGCAAGGATGTGAAATACTGAACAAAAACAAAAATATACCCCATGAAAGAATTCAACGATCTGAAGATAGCCGTGGCAGGTACAGGCTATGTGGGCTTGTCCATCGCCACGCTGCTGGCACAGCACCATCAGGTGACGGCCGTGGATGTGATTCCCGAGAAGGTGGAGAAGCTGAACAACCGCATTTCGCCCATCCAGGACGACTATATCGAGGACTATCTGGCCAACAAACCGCTGCAGTTGCGGGCCACGCTGGATGGCCGCGAGGCATACAGCGATGCGGACTTTGTGGTCATCGCCGCACCGACCAACTACGACCCCAAGAAGAATTTCTTCGACACAAGCCATGTGGAGGAGGTCATCAATCTGGTGCTGGAGGTCAATCCCGAGGCAGTGATGGTGGTCAAGTCCACCGTGCCGGTGGGTTTCACCAGCAGCGTGCGTGAGAAGTTCTCCTATCGTGAGCGTCAGGCCGACGGCAGCTTCCGCGTCGTGGTGCCGAAGATCATCTTCGCACCCGAGTTCCTGCGCGAGTCAAAGGCTCTGTATGACAACCTCTATCCCTCGCGCATCATCGTGGGCTATGACGACGAGACGCTGCGTCCTGCCGCCGAGACCTTTGCCGCTCTCATCAAGGGCGGCGCACTGAAGCCCGACGTGGCAGTGTTGTTCATGGGCTCGACCGAGGCTGAGGCCGTGAAGCTGTTTGCCAACACATACCTGGCGCTGCGCGTGAGCTACTTCAACGAGCTCGACACCTACGCCGAACTGAAGGGCTTGGATACGCAGTCGATAATAGACGGTGTGTGTCTGGATCCCCGCATCGGCGCACACTACAACAACCCAAGCTTCGGCTACGGCGGTTATTGCCTGCCCAAGGACACCAAGCAGCTGCTGGCCAACTTCAACGACGTACCCGAGAACCTCATCAAGGCCATCGTGGACAGCAACCGCACCCGCAAGGACTATATCGCCGATCAGGTGCTGGCTAAGGCCGGATACTACACTGCTTCCAGCGCATACGACCAGGCCAAGGAGCACGAGGTGGTGGTGGGTGTGTATCGCCTGACGATGAAGACTGGCAGCGACAACTTCCGCCAGAGTGCCATACAGGGCATAATGAAGCGCATCAAGGCCAAGGGCGCGAAGGTGGTGATCTTCGAGCCTACGCTGGAAGACGGCAGCACATTCTTCGGCTCGAAGGTGGTCAACGACCTCGAGGCTTTCAAAGCACAGTCCGATGCCATCATCGCCAACCGCTATGATGCCGTGTTGGACGACGTGAAGGACAAAGTTTATACAAGAGATATTTTCAAGCGCGATTAGATACATGAAGAAAGCATTGATAACCGGTATCACCGGACAGGACGGCTCTTTCCTGGCTGAGTTTCTGATTGAGAAAGGCTATGAAGTCCACGGCATTCTGCGCCGCAGCTCCAGCTTCAACACAGGCCGCATAGAGCATCTCTATCTCGACGAGTGGGTGCGCGACATGAAGAAGAAGCGCCTCGTGAACCTTCACTGGGGAGATATGACCGATAGCTCCAGCCTCATCCGAATCATCAGCGAGATACGTCCCGACGAGATATACAATCTGGCAGCACAGAGCCATGTGAAGGTGAGCTTCGATGTGCCGGAGTTCACCGCCGACGCCGACGCGATGGGCGTGCTGCGACTCTTGGAGGCCGTGCGCATCGCTGGCATGGCTGACAAATGTCGCATCTACCAGGCTTCGACATCCGAACTCTTCGGACTGGTGCAGGAGGTGCCGCAGAAGGAGACCACTCCGTTCTATCCCCGTTCGCCATATGGCGTTGCCAAGTTGTATGGCTACTGGATTATGAAGAACTACCGTGAGAGCTACGGCATGTACTGCTGCAACGGCATCCTGTTTAACCATGAGAGCGAGCGCCGTGGCGAGACATTCGTCACACGAAAGATCACACTGGCCGCCGCACGCATAGCACAGGGCTTCCAGGACAAACTCTATTTGGGTAATATGAATGCCCTGCGCGACTGGGGCTACGCCAAGGACTATGTGGAGTGCATGTGGCTCATCCTGCAGCAGCCTGAACCCGATGACTTCGTGATAGCCACTGGACAGTACCACACCGTACGCGAGTTCTGCACCTTGGCCTTCAAGGAGGTCGGCATCGAGCTCCGTTGGGAAGGTGAAGGCGTGGACGAGAAAGGTATAGTCTCTAAACTCTCCGCTCTAAACTCTCAACTGAAAGTCGGAGACGTTATTGTAGAAGTGGATCCCAAGTACTTCCGTCCCGCCGAGGTCGAACAGCTCCTTGGTGACCCGTCGAAGGCCAAGAGCATCCTGGGCTGGAATCCCCAAAAGACCAGCTTCGAGGAACTGGTGAAGATCATGGTGCAGCACGACATGAAGAAGGTACGCAAGCTGTACATCCGCGAACACATGGACGAATAACATGAACATCTAAAAATTATTTGAACATCTAAAAACACGAAATATACGAAATGCATTTTTGTGTTTTTAGTGTTTTTCGATGTTATGTTATTAAATCATTTAGATGTTGAAATGAAAATGTCGCTGTTATACCCTGAGGAGTCATATAAGATTACTGGTGCCATTTACGAGGTTCATAAGGAACTAGGTCCTGGTCTCTTGGAAAAGGTTTACCAAGAAGCACTCGAAAAGGAACTAACACTTCAGGGTATTCCGTTTGAGCGTGAGAAAGCCTTCACTATAATGTACAAGGGTGAAGAGCTTGAACAGAAGTACATAGCTGACTTTATATGTTACAATAAGATTGTTGTAGAACTAAAAGCAGTCGATGAGCTTCTTCCAGTTCACACAGCCCAAGTCATCAATTACCTTACTATCACAGGATATCAGCTTGGTCTGTTAGTGAACTTCAATGCTCACATGGTAAAACCAGAACGCATTGTAAGATATTAATTTGTTTATGAACATCTAAAAGCACGAAATAAACGATTTTTCCTTTTAGCGTTTTTAGTGTATTTCGATGTTAAAAATATCGATGTTTAAATTGTATTCCGATGTTAATGAAGAAGAATTCAAAGATATACGTTGCCGGTCATCGCGGAATGGTAGGAAGTGCCATCGTGCGTGAACTGCAACGGCAGGGTTACACCAATATTATTTCGCGCACGCATAAGGAGCTCGACCTCACGCGTCAGGCTGATGTGGAGGCGTTCTTCGCACAGGAGAAACCAGAATACGTGTTCCTCGCAGCTGCCAAGGTGGGTGGCATCGTGGCCAACCAGAGTGCGCTGGCCGACTTCATGTACGACAACATGATTCTGGAGATGAATGTCATACATGCTGCATGGCAGAACGGCTGCAAGAAGCTGGAGTTCCTGGGCAGCAGCTGCATTTATCCTCGTATGGCTCCACAGCCAATGCCGGAGAGCTGCCTGCTCACCGGTGCGCTGGAGAAGACCAACGAAGCATACGCACTGGCGAAGATCAGCGGACTGAAATACTGCGAGTTTCTCAACCGGCAGTATGGAACAGACTACATCAGCGTGATGCCCACCAACCTCTATGGCCCCAACGACAACTACCATCCCGAGCACAGCCATGTGCTGCCCGCCCTGATACGTCGCTTCCATGAGGCAAAGCTGGCGGGCGCAGAGAGCGTGACATGCTGGGGCGACGGCTCGCCGCTGCGTGAGTTCCTTTATGTGGATGATCTGGCCAACCTGTGCGTGTTCCTGATGAACAACTACAGCGGCAACGAGACAGTCAATGCAGGAACAGGCAAAGAGCTGACCATCAAGGCGCTGACAGAACTGGTGGCAAAGGTTGTGGGTTATGAAGGCCGCATAGAATGGGACACCACACGACCCAATGGCACACCACGCAAGCTCCTGGATGTCAGCAAGGCTACAGCACTCGGATGGACATACAAGACTGAACTCGAGGACGGCATACGCCTCGCATACGATGACTTCCTGAACAACCCGATGAGGGCAGAGAGATAAAAGAATCTAATAATCATTAAATAATACAACAGAAATGTCAGTTTTTAAAGACAAGACGCTGCTCATCACGGGCGGCACAGGTAGTTTCGGAAACGCAGTGCTGAACCGCTTCCTGCGTACCGACATCGGTGAGATACGTATCTTCAGCCGCGACGAGAAGAAGCAGGACGACATGCGCCACGACTTCCAGGCACGCATGCCGGAGGTGGCAGGTAAGATTAAGTTTTACATCGGCGATGTGCGCAACCGTAGCACGCTGCACTATGCCATGCAGGGCGTGGACTACGTGTTCCATGCAGCAGCCCTCAAGCAGGTGCCCTCCTGCGAGTTCTTCCCGATGGAGGCCGTGAAGACCAATGTGATAGGTACAGATAACACGCTGGATGCAGCTATCGAGGCTGGCGTCAAATGTGTTATATGTCTCTCTACGGACAAAGCTGCCTATCCCATCAACGCAATGGGTATCACCAAGGCCATCGAGGAAAAGATAGCAGTCGCCAAGAGCCGCCTTTCCGGCAACACCAAGATCTGCTGCACCCGTTACGGCAATGTGATGTGCTCACGCGGCTCCGTCATTCCCCTTTGGATCGACCAGATTCGCAAGGGCAACCCCATCACCCTCACCGAGCCCAAGATGACCCGCTTCATCATGTCTCTCGAAGAGGCTGTGGACCTTGTCCTCTTCGCCTTCGAGAACGGTAAGAATGGCGACATCCTCGTACAGAAAGCTCCCGCCTGCACCATCCAGACCCAGGCCGAGGCTGTCTGTGAGCTATTCAAGCACCAGTATGGTAGCGCCTTGAACTCCTTGAACACCTCAAACCCCTTGAACTCTTCCGCACCCGAAATAAGGGTCATCGGTATCCGTCATGGTGAGAAGATGTACGAGACCCTCCTGACCAAGGAAGAGGCTGCCAAGGCCATCGACATGGGCAACTTCTATGCTGTTCCCGCAGACAACCGTGACCTGAACTACGACAAGTACTTCAAGGAAGGCGACGTCAAGCGCGCCACCATCGAGGAGTTCAACAGTGACAACACCTACCGCCTCAACCTCGAAGAGACCAAGGCAAAGATTGCCTCCCTTGAATACATCCAAAACGAACTCAACGGCATCCCCAATCTGGTATAGGGTTTAAGGGTTTAAGTTGTTTAAGAAGTTCAAGATGAGCGCAGTTAAAGACTTTGAGGAACTAGCAATCTTCCAGAAAGCGCGTGAACTATCAAAGAAGATTTACTCTATTACTAAAAAGGAAAGGTTTAAGACTGATTATCGTTTTGTACAGCAGATAAGAGCTGCAGCAGGTTCCATTATGGATAATATTGCAGAAGGTTTTGAAAGAACTGGCAATAAGGAATTCTTGAACTTCTTATACATTGCTAAAGGTTCTTGTGGCGAAGTACGCTCACAACTTATAAGAGCAAATGATGTTGGCTACTTGCCTATAGAAGAGTATGATGAGCTTTATACAGAATGTAGAAAGCTTTCAGCAGGAATAATGAACTTTATAAAAGAAATTAAATCAAGCGAGTTCGCGGGTGCAAAGTACAAGTTTTAAACCCTTGAACATCTTGAACCCTTTGAACCCCTTGAACATCTTGAACCCTTTGAACCCTTTGAACCCCTTGAACAATTACAATTTATATCATGGCTGAATTTAAGAATAACGGGAAGCTGAAGCTTCTCATCATTGTCGGCACTCGCCCCGAGATAATCCGTCTGGCTGCTGTCATCAATAAGTGCCGCCAGTATTTCGATTGCCTACTGGCTCACACCGGTCAGAACTACGACTACAACCTCAATGGTGTCTTCTTCAAGGACCTCAAACTGGCTGACCCCGATGTGTACATGGAGGCTGTAGGAGCCGATCTCGGCGAAACCATGGGCAACATCATTGCCAAGAGCTACCAGCTGATGGTGGAAGTCCAGCCGGACGCTGTCCTTGTTTTGGGCGATACCAACAGCTGCCTCAGCGTCATCGGTGCTAAGCGCCTGCACATCCCCATCTTCCACATGGAAGCAGGCAACCGCTGCAAGGACGAGTGCCTGCCCGAAGAGACCAACCGCCGCATCGTGGACATTATCTCCGATGTGAACATGGCATATAGCGAGCATGCACGCCGCTATCTGGCTGATACGGGTCTGCCCAAGGAGCGCACCTACGTCACAGGCTCGCCCATGGCAGAAGTCCTGCACCAGAACCTTGATGAAATCAAGGCCTCGAACATCTTGAACACCTTGAACCTTGAACCGAAGAAGTATATCCTTCTTTCCGCTCACCGCGAAGAGAATATCGATACCGAGAAGAACTTCCTGTCGCTCTTCAATGCCATCAACCAGATGGCAGAGAAGTACAACATGCCCATCCTCTACAGCTGCCACCCACGTTCACGCAAGCGCCTTGAGGCAACCGGCTTCCAATTGGATAAGCGTGTGATTCAGCATGAACCTCTCGGCTTCCACGACTACAACTGCCTCCAGATGAACGCTTTCTGTGTGGTTAGTGATAGTGGTACTTTACCGGAGGAGAGCTCCTTCTTCACCTCCGTAGGCCATCCCTTCCCAGCCGTCTGCATCCGCACTTCTACCGAGCGCCCTGAGGCTCTCGATAAAGGCTGCTTCGTGCTCAGCGGTATCGATACCGTAGGTTTGCTCCAAAGCGTCGATGTGGCTGTAAGCCTTATCAAGGACGGCAACCACGGCATCCCTGTGCCCGACTATGTAGATGAGAATGTCTCCACCAAGGTCGTCCGCATCATCCAGAGTTACGTGGGAGTTGTCAATAAAATGGTTTGGAGGAAGTTCTAATGAACTTCTCGCAGATCTTTTAGTTATCAATTGTATCCGCGAAATCAATATCAATCAGCGCAATCTGCGTGATTGAAATGAAATGGAAATAAGAGAGAACGAGATATCTTATAAGAACGAGGCGCAATATTCAATGTGTACAACAACCTTGGGCCTGGACTTCTGGAAAGTGCTTATGAAACAGCACTGATTATAGAGTTAGAAAATGCAGGCCTATCGGTTGAAAAACAAGTTTATCTGCCTATTGTCTATGGAGGTGTCACGATTCCGAAAGCTT
The DNA here is from genome assembly GCA_905233465.1 of uncultured Bacteroidaceae bacterium. Taxonomy (GTDB): domain Bacteria; phylum Bacteroidota; class Bacteroidia; order Bacteroidales; family Bacteroidaceae; genus Physcousia. The sequence goes on from CAJOEI010000018.1 coordinate 36,585, forward strand.
ATCGTATAGATATTTTAGTTGAAAAGAAAGTAATAATAGAGCTGAAAGCAGTACTACATGTAAGCGATGTATGCTATAAGCAACTTCTGACCTATCTGAAAATGACTGGTTTGAAGCTTGGTATCTTGGTGAACTTTGATACCACTGATATAGCATCATCAATTCAACGTTGTGTAAATGGGTTGTAATCAGCGAAATCTGTTACATCAGCGAAATCAGCTACATCTGCGAGATCAGCGAAATTCAAAGAATTATGAATATTTTAGTGACTGGTGCCAAGGGGTTTGTAGGCAAGAACCTCTGTTGGGCGCTGAAGAACATACAGGCTGGTAAGGACAGGACCCATCCGGGCCTCACCATTGATGCGGTTTATGAATACGATCTGGATTCGACTCCCGAAGAATTGGACGCTTGGTGCCGCGATTGTGACTTTGTGTTCAACCTTGCCGGCGTCAACCGTCCTCAGAACCAGGAAGAGTTCATGCAAGGCAACTTCGGCTTTGCCTCGACCCTGCTCGACACATTAAAGAAATATAACAATCGCTGCCCCGTAATGCTCTCTTCCAGCCAACAAGCTTCCTTGACCGGCCGCTTCGGCAACAGCGAGTACGGCCGCAGCAAGAAAGCAGGTGAGGACCTCTTCTTGAAATTCGAGGACGAGTTTCTGCGAAGCGCAGATAACGCTGATTGGGCAGATAACGCAGATCTGCGAAATCAAAACATATCAGCGAAATCTGCGGGATTAAGACCTCGCGTCTTAATCTACCGTTTCCCGAACCTCTTCGGCAAGTGGTGCCGCCCCAACTACAATAGCGCCGTAGCCACCTTCTGCAATGCCTTTGCCAACGACCTGCCATATACGGTCAATGACCCCAGCGTGGAGCTGGAACTCCTCTACATCGACGATCTCGTCGATGAGATGCTCTCCGCCCTCGAGGGCCAGGAACACCGCTGTGAATTCAATGGCTTAGAGGTGCTTCCAGCACCCGCAGATAACGCAGATCTGGCAGATAGCGCAGATAATCAGCGAAATCAAAAATTATCAGCGAAATCAGCGTGTACGGAGTACAGGTATTGCTATTGCCCCATCACACATCATGTCACTCTTGGTGAGATAGTAGAACTTCTGAAGTCCTTCGCCGAGCAGCCGCAGACCTTGATGATTCCTGAGATACCATCTGGTTCGTTCGCCAAGAAACTGTACTCCACCTATCTCTCGTATCTCCCTTACGAGAAGACCGCCTTCCCTTTGAAGATGAACGTTGACGACCGCGGCAGCTTCACCGAGCTGGTGCATACCCACAGTGCTGGTCAGGTTAGCATCAACATTTCCAAGCCCGGCATCACCAAGGGTCAGCACTGGCACAACACCAAGTTCGAGCAGTTCATCGTGGTCAAAGGCCACGGCATCATCCAGCAGCGCAACCTCAATGACCCAGATGGTCGCGTGCTTGAGTGGGAGGTCGACGGCGACCATATCCAGGCCGTCCATATGCTTCCTGGCTACACGCACAATATCATCAACCTCAGTGACACCGAAGACCTCGTCACGGTGATGTACTGCAATGAGATCTTCAACCCCAACAAGCCGGACACTTTCTTCGACCCCGTAAAATAGTATAGTAATGAAGACAATCCTCGTCACAGGCTCAGCCGGTTTCATCGGTGCCAACCTCGTCAAGCGCCTCTTACATGAGTTGCGTGGAGCCACCATAGTCGGCATCGACAATATGAATGCCTACTATGATGTGTCTCTTAAAGAATACCGTCTTCAAGAAATCGAGCAACTGGCAGTGTGCCCGACGGTTTTGCCGTCGGGAAACAAGTGGACCTTCGTCCGCGGCTCCATCGCCGATCGTGACCTCATCAACCGCCTCTTCGAGGAATACCATTTCGACATCGTTGTCAACCTTGCAGCCCAAGCTGGCGTCCGCTATAGCATCGAGAACCCAGATGTCTATATCGAGAGCAACATCATCGGCTTCTATAATATCCTTGAAGCCTGTCGCCATAGCCTCACCCCCGACCCCTCCCCTGAAGGGAAGGGGAGTAAGTCCGTCCCTTTAGGGAAGGATTTAGGAAAGGCTGGGAGCTATAACGGTGTACAACACCTTGTGTATGCCAGCAGCTCCAGCGTCTATGGCGGCAACAAGAAGGTGCCGTTTTCGACAGACGACCGTGTGGACAATCCCGTTTCGCTCTATGCCGCCACTAAGAAGAGCAACGAGCTGATGGCGCACTGCTATAGCAAGCTCTATAACATCCCTTCCACCGGTCTCCGCTTCTTCACCGTCTATGGGCCTGCCGGCCGTCCCGATATGGCTTACTTCGGCTTCACAAACAAGCTCCTCAAAGGCGAGACCATCCAAATCTACAACTACGGCAACTGCCGTCGCGACTTCACCTACATTGATGACATGTAATGCAAAGACCTCCAGCCTCTCCCCAGCCCTCCCCTGAAGGGAAGGGAGCAGCTCCCCTCCTTCAGGAGGGGGCGGGAGAGGCCAGAAAGGCTATGAAAGACTTAGGGATACATACAGCAGATCCTACGATGTATGGCCTTTTGAAAGATCATGCAGAGGAAATGCGTAAGAACCCAACAGAGGCTGAAAGCGTTCTCTGGAATGCACTCAGGGCTAAAGGTATTGGAATAAAGTTTCGTCAACAACACATTATAGAGGACTATATTGTGGATTTCTACTGCAATGAGTATAAATTGATTGTAGAAGTTGATGGGGGTAATCATAATTCACAGGAGCAATCAGCTTATGACGCAGAGCGAACATCACGTCTGAACGAGTTGGGTTATACCGAACTGCGTTTCACTAATGAAGAAATCCTCCATGATTTAGACAATGTCCTCAAAAAGATAAAAACATTCAGCAACAATACTCCCTTCCCTTCAGGGGAGGGTCGGGGAGAGGCTCCATATGCAATATATAACATCGGTGGTGGCCAGCCGGAGAACCTCCTCGACTTCGTCAATATCCTGCAAGAGGAACTTGTAAGAGCCGGCGTTCTGCCAAAGGACTTCAATTTCGACGCCCACAAGCAATTGGTTGCAATGCAACCTGGTGACGTTCCAGTCACTTACGCAGATAGTACTGCTCTGGAAAGAGATTTTGGCTTTACGCCAAGAATCACTTTACGCGAAGGTCTACGCCACTTCGCTGAATGGTATGCGTCGTATTATGCATCCTGAGCCAGTCTAAGGACACTATCAACCCTAAACTATCAACTGACTCTAAACTCTAAACCTTAAACTCTCAACTAAAATTATTGTGGTATAAACATATATGAGGAGAATAATAATACGTGATTTTGGTCCAATAAAGGAAGCTGATATTTTACTTCAAGATGTAAATGTCATTATTGGTGAGCAAAGCATAGGCAAAAGTTGTGTTTTGAAGGTATCTTGTTTCTGCACTTGGGTGGAAAAACGCATAGCCATAGAACAGAACGCGAAGCGCTTTGAGAAGAATGGCGTGTTTATTGAAGAACTGGTTAACTTCCACCGCTTGAATGGGTATGTGCATGATAATACATATATTGGGTATGAGTCGAATTTTATAAAATTCTCTTATGACAGCGAAAAAGGCTTTTCCTATGAGTGGAAAGAGAAGAGATGGGATTATAAGCGCCCTAAGGTAAGTTATGTGCCTGCTGAAAGAAATTTGGTGGCCGTCATCCCAAATTGGTTCGAGGTAAAGTCGGTTGCTGAGAATATTCAAGACTTTATGGCAGACTGGTCGGATGCCAGAAAATCTATTGAAAATGATAAAGATATCCTTAATCTTGACGTGGCATACCATTATGACGAAGGTAGTGATATGGACTATGTAAAGATGAAGGATGGGCGTATTCTTCCATTTACGAATGTATCAAGTGGTCTTCAATCATTGATACCTCTATATGTACATTTAGTTAATATTACCAGCAAAAAATATCGGGAGCGGGAAGACAACTCGGTGAAGCATAAGTCGGAAATAGATAATTTGGTAGACTTACTGGTAGATTTTTATGCTAAGAACTTAGGTGAGGCTTTAATTAAAAATCCAAATCAAGAAACCGGTCTGGAAAAGGAATACATTCCCAATCCAGAAATGAAAAACTGGTTAATTGAAAAGCTCCTTAATATATCAAGAATCCATCATTGTGAAGTGTTCCTAGAAGAACCGGAATTGAATCTTTTCCCTCCAACGCAACAAATTCTGATGAAGTCGCTTCTAAGATTTGTCAATATGGAAAAAGGTAATACACTCTTTATATCAACCCACAGTCCATATATTCTAGACATCCTGTTAGAAAGGGAAACCTACGATTTCGGATTGTTCTATATCCATTCTGCAGAGAATGGCTCTGTGGTCAAAACCGCAACAGAGGCTGATGTTCAAGATATGTTTGAAAGTGGAGTAGACGCATTCTTTAATATAGAAAGGCTTGGTGATGAAGTATAATGAGATTATGCCGGAGTGTTTTATCGACACGACGCTTGTTGCTTCATTGTTGGATGCTAAGGTAAGTCATAAACATAGCTGCAATGAGGTAGCAAGGGAGATGGAGAAAGGGAAATATAAGGATTCATTTGCTGTTGGCATTATAGACAATGATAAAAGGAAGATATCTTATATAGAGAGCTTTGATGAGATTGGGAGAACGGACAACCTTACATTTTTAAAGCATAGTGATAAGCCCCAGTATGTTATAAAAGTTGGGAAAGAACACAAAGCGATGGAGACTTTCATCAAAGCAAATATAGATGCTATAGGAATGAAGATGGAGGATTTTGATTTGCCTTCAGACCTTGCCAAACTGATTGGGCTAACAAAAGATAGTGTATCAACTCAAAAGGACCCAAGAATTCTGAATTTATGCAAGATGATGCGCCTGTCACCGGAAGTGGCAAAACTTCAAGATGTACTTGCTTATCTTGCTGCGAATAAGTACAATGTTGATATAGACGAATTAAAGGAAAAGATAGAGGGAATTAAGAAGTAGTAAAGACAGATTGAGAAATCATTAACCTTTCACCCTTAACCATTTAGTGGAGAAATGAAAGCATCTGTAAACCTTAAACGGTAAACAGTAAACTATAAACCTTAAACTTTAACCGTTAAACTTTAACCATTACAGAATACATGTTCAACCTATCCAAATTCATCTCCGAATCCGTAACCTTCCGTCCGCGGAGCATGTTCGAGCCCGATATTGAGGCAAACAAGGACATGCTGACGGCAGAGATAAAAGGCAAAAAAGTCTGCGTCATTGGTGGTGCCGGAAGCATTGGCTCCAGCTTCATCAAAGCTGTTCTGCGTTTCGAGCCTAAAAGCGTAGTCGTCGTCGATCTCAATGAGAACGGCCTCGCCGAGCTGGTTCGCGACGTACGTAGCACCAACGGGCTCTTTGTCCCCGATGAGTTCCGCTGCTACACCCTCAACTTCGCAGATCCCATCTTCGAGCGTATCTTCCGCGAGGAGAAAGGCTTCGACATCGTGGCCAACTTCTCGGCCCACAAGCATGTGCGTTCGGAGAAGGATAGGTATTCTGTCCAAGCCCTGATTGAGAACAACGATATCAAGGCTAAGAAGCTGATGGACTTGCTAACGGTCTATCCTCCTAAGCATTTCTTCTGTGTCAGTACGGATAAGGCTGCCAACCCAGTCAACATATCATGGGTGCCTCGAAGCGCATCATGGAAGACCTTGTGATGGCCTATAACAAGTATTTCAAAGTCACCACTGCCCGCTTTGCCAATGTTGCCTTCAGCAACGGCTCCCTGCCAGACGGTTGGATTCATCGCCTACAGAAGCGCCAGCCCTTGGCCGCACCGAGCGATGTTAAGAGATATTTCGTCAGCCCAGAAGAGAGCGGACAGATCTGCATGCTCGCCTGCATCCTGGGCCGCGGCGGCGAAGTCTTCTTCCCCAAGCTGGGTGAAGACCAGATGCTGACGTTCTCCTCGATTTGCGATAAGTTTGTGAAGGCAAACGGTCTGGAGAAAGATCCTTGCAGCAGCGATGATGAAGCAAAGCGCAAGGCTTCAACCTTGAACCTTGAAGATTTTGATGGGTCGCTACGCTCAAAATTATTAGAAAATCAAGATATAAAATTTTTAGTACAATTTTTGAAAGATTTTGAGTCTGACAAGACGACCATAAAGTATCCTGTGGTTTATTTCAAGAGTGACACTACAGGCGAGAAGGCTTACGAGGAATTCTACATCCCGGGCGAGCGTATCAACATGAACCGCTTTATGGCACTGGGTGTGGTGGAGGAAACCACCCGTAGACCTATGCCAGAGGTGAATGCTTTCTTCGAGAAACTGGAAGGCATCTTCCAGCGCGACGACTTCACTAAATCAGAAGTTGTAGAAGCAATTCGGGAATTTATCCCGAATTTCCAACACGAAGAAAAAGGACGCAACTTAGACCAGAAAATGTAGCGTAAAACGCCTTGAACCATTAAACTGCTTGAACAGTTTGAACCTAATGCGACTTCCAACCTGAAGAACGAGGCAAGAATTTTGATCAGAAAATGCAAGCGAGATTCAAGCAAGATGTAAGGGAGATGTAACGTTGATCTCACGGACATCTACGCTCCGGGGAGCGATTAAATACTTTATTGTGCAAATGGACAAGGCAAAGGTAAATAAATGGTTGAGTTATCTGAATACACAGAGCACCAATAAAAAAGGTGTCCTGTCTGGTATGCTTGACGAGTGTACCTTTGACGAACTGGAACTCATTTATAAGAAAAGTGCCAGTTTGTATCATGGGCTTTTGTCCTTGTCTTATTTAAGGCGCAAGAGTTATGCTGACATATATGGTAGCTCTATTCAGCCTCGCCGTCCAATTAAAGATTATATAGGAATTCAGGCGTATGCAATAAAGAGAAATGCAAATTATATCAACCAATATGTTGTACTAAAGAAACAGGTTGATTGCGCTGTTCTGAGAGGTAATTATTCTCAAGCTCGCAGCCTTCTTGAGAAGATTAATAAGAATATCAGTTATTCTTATTGGGCAGCTTGTTATCTGATTAAGATAGAACGTTTAGACAAGGGACTTACGCCTTGTTCCAATTTGTATAACAGACTTTTCAGTGAGAATAATACCATTGCTCAATATATATATTATTGTGCATTTCGTTCCTCGTCGCTAGATTTTTTGCTTGAGGACTTAAAACGCGTATTTTGGCCAAAGACAAATAAAGATAGTGAGCTTATCAATAACTACTTGATTTCCCATTGTATGCCTTATTTGGGAATTAAGGAAGGCGTTTGGATGTGCACAGACATGAATTCTTCAATCATTGATCTGTACAATAATTTACTCACTTTCCTGCCCAACTTGAAGGAGGACACCCTTAAAGAGGATACAGTACGGACTTGCCTTAAGGAACTGAGTGGTTGTATAAATGATCCTTATCTTAAAAAGTTGTGCTGTCTTTTTAAAATAGAAGTAGAACCCGTTGTGGACAAAGACCGTTTGGCGGTTATCAATGATTATCTTCAAGCTGATTATAAGACAGTTTTGACAAATGCACAATCCTATTGGGAAAAGAATCCGGACGATTTTGAAATTTATAGCATCTATTTAAAGTGCCTGCTACAATGTGGAGGTACTATATCACAGCCAGAAAATGAAAGTGATATTACAAAGAAAATTGGCTATCATTATTTTGAAATCATTTCCCATAAGCCTAATCAGTCATTCCATAAGAGGAAACTGGTGAATATCTGTCGCTCCCAATACCATATACAGGGTGTGCGATACATGCTTTCGCTCATTGATGGTATTGAAACCGATGACATTTATTCACTTTACGATACTTCATGGAAGTGTTTGCCATATCATTCCCCTGTAGATGCATGCCTTTATGCGAATCCTGAAGACCGTAAAGAATACATCTGTACAATCACTGGAAACCAAGGAGCTTGGTCGAATCTTTTCAATAAAGCTCCATTGTCACTATCAAACGATTGCTTAGAATTGTCTGTTGCAGGTTTATGTGTTGACATTGCTTACCGTTTGCTATCTGAGCGATTTAACAAGAATGAGATACCGCTATATCTGAAGGATGTAGCCGCCTCGTTTATTTTCAATCATCTTGTTGAAAAAGCGCTATATCAGGATGCCATCTGCTTTTATGTTGAAAACAAACTGCATGATGTAGCTTTAACAATAGGGTTATGGAATAAAGATACGATTATAAAGCTACTTGAAGACAAGGAACTCTCTCGCCAGATACCGCTTGAACTATCAATTTTTGCCGAAATGGTGGGTGCAGATGCCGAGACTATGTATTTCATCTATAAAAAGTATCTGAAGTCATGTGGTGTTCAGAGAGCATCAGAAATAGAGATAACTGGCGATGAGAAGCAAAGGTACTTCTTGGAGAAAGTAGCTGTTATCAAGGTGCTTACACTTCATGTCCTGCGTTTGAAGAGCGTATTGCAAGTTATGGAAGAACGTAGTACAATCTGCTCAAATCTATACGACTGTTATCAGGATAAAAAGATTAACGAAGAAATATCCTCCATATGCCGCGATATTAAGATTATGGAGCTTAACAATCAGGTTGATGAAAGTAAAATCTACGTAGATGTAAGGTCAATTAAGGAAAATGAAATAAAAGATGCCCGCGATCTCTACGATATGTTTGATAACGCCTCAAATCAGGTGGCCTTTCATGACATAATGCTTGGAGGAATAATCAATTATTTGAATAATAGTGGATTGCCGACGACTTTTGCAGAAATTGACGAAACAGGAAGAATAAAGGATGCAAGCGTCAAAATGGAAATGGTAAATTATCGGAAGGATGTAATGACCCAGATATTCTTGTCCATCCGAAACCAATTCCTGTTCAATCCCAAATATGGATTGGACAACTACTTGAGTACTCGTATTCGTCATGGGACGTTGGTAAACCAGTTGAGAAATCATTTTGAAGAGTGTAATCTTGTTACTAATACCATAAATGGTAACTATGCTCATAATGATTTTTGGGTAGGTAACCGTTTTAAACTTCGCGACAACCGGACACTTCAATGCCTACATCTTTTTGAATCATTTTCAAAAGCAACAGATGCTATTATATCCGACATCAAGGACTCTTATATACAGGTAAGAACAGAAGACCATAAGGAGAAAGAAAAAGGTTGCTTCGATTTTGACAAGAGCCATTTTGAAGAAGACATAGATATGTTACTGGTGAACCAGACACTTAACAATTTCGATGCTTGCTATGATTTGATTATTGAATGTTTGTGGAAGCATACCGAGAATTGTTTAGAGTCTATGCGCGAAAAACTTTCAAGCGCACAGTCTGATATGATTGACAATCTACATGCACTCCAGCGCGATGTGCTGGATGTGATAGGAGGTGACAATAGTGGAGTTACCAACTTCAATGATGCTGTGAGCTATTGTCAAAATGGGATACAAAATGATTTCCAGATTGTAACCAAATGGTTCAAGCGTAGTAACTATGTTGATTTTGACTTTACAATTGGTCAGGTTATTGAGACGAGTATTGGTTTTATCAATCGTAATAATAAGAATATACTTCGGACTAGTGTTACAGACAATAGTACGACCACCTTCCAAGGCCGTTATTTCGGTACCCTCTACGACATTTTCCATGATGTGCTGAACAATGCCCTTGTTTATGAAAAGAAGTACCGATTGAAAGGTGAATGCAATATTGTGGTAAATGAAAACGATGGTTATCTGCAAATTGAAGTGAGCAATCCTATTCGCGAAGAAGATGTTGCCTCCTCGATAGCCACTATCGAGGAAATTAGTTCCAAACTGGAAGAAAAATTATATAAAGGCCAGACCAGAGACGAGGGCAACACCGGTTGTTACAAGATTTATAATGCAGTATATTACCATTTGGGATCTTCCAAGAATACCTATACAAATGATGTTGTAGATCAACATTTCGTGGTAAAAATTAATGTAGAAATTAATCCGATAAAGCGATGAAGTTATTGTTAGTGGAAGATGATGAACATAAGATGAATGACATCATCAGTTTTATAGATACACTAAAAAAAAATATCATTGTTGAGATTGCACGTTCGGTGGAGAGCGGTGTTCAGGCAGCGGTTGACAATCGGTATGACCTTGTACTGCTCGACATGACTATCCCCAATTTCGATATTACCGAGAAGAGTGATGGGGGTAAATCCTACAAGAATGGCGGTGAGATTATTGTTAAGGAATTGATTGACGAAGAAGTTGCTTTCCGATGTGCTGTGATAACCCAATATGAAACCTTTAACAACGAGACGATAGACCAGATAAGTCAGCGGATACGCCAGCTTTGTGGCGATAACTATTTGGGATATGTGAAGTATAGTACCAATACTGAATCTTGGAGACAAGGAATAAAAGAATTGATAGAGCATGTTGAGAATATTATTAATTGACGATGACGCAGCCAAGGTGGCCAGGTACAAGGAACTTTTGGGCACCATAGACGAGATAAATCCTAAATACGTGGATGTGGCCACCTGTATTGAGCAGGCAGAGGAATATGTGTCAGACAACCAGTACGACCTGGCTGTTTTGGATTTGTACATCCCCATTCGTTTTGGAGATGTACCTTCGCCTGATAACGCAGTAACATTCCTTAAGGACTTAAGTTCTGACGAGGAACTTCTGATGCCATATAATATTGTTGGTATAACAAGATGGAAAGATGCCAACCCAAGGTACCGCGAATTCTTTGACAGTTATCTTCTGGCTTACATACTTTATGAACAAACCAGCGAAGAATGGAAAACAAAGCTAAAGAACAAGATATCCTTCTTGCTGAAAGCTCAAAAAAGTGTCAGAAATCAGGAAATATATGATTTCGATGTCGCCATTGTCAATGCATTGTCTTCAGAGAACGATAAAGTGCGAGCCTCATTCGGGGCAGAAGGATGGCAGGTTGTTGAATTTCCCTCAGACCAATCAACCACATTCTATACAAAAACGGTGGTCAACGAGAGAGGTGAAAGCATACGCATAGTAACCTGCTATGCATTGCAGATGGCGAGCACGGCATCTGCGGCTTTGACAGCAAAACTTCTGTACTATTTCCGCCCGAGGTATCTATTTATGACTGGAATTGCAGCTGCGGTAGATAGAGCAGATGCAAATTTGGGAGATATTCTTGTTGCGAAGAAAGTGTGGGATGGAGCAAGTGGCAAGATAAAGACGGACGAAGATGGTAATGTTATTTTTTATCCCGATTATCACGAGCTTCCGTTAGATGCCGATATGCAAGCTATTGTGACAAGGCTTAAGTCCGACCGTCAGCTTCTGAATAGTATAGAAGAGAGTTATGCATACCAAGCAGGAAAGCCCAAAACACGGTTGCAGTTGCATTTAGGACCAATCGCTTCAGTACCTGCGGTGTTGTCAAGCAAGGAAGAGGTTGAGAAGATACAAACTCATTGCCGTAAACTCTTGGGTATTGAGATGGAAGGTTTTGGCGTTTTCTATGCTGCCAGCAACAGTGCACATCCAAGACCGCAGTACACAGTCCTTGTAAAATCAGTTACTGACTATGCTGATCCGGAGAAATCCGATGATTATCAAGATTATGCGATGTACACCTCTGCTGTTTTTACGAAGTATATTATAATGAATGAACTGAAATATGATTAATCATTGTAGCATAGGACCTAAAGGACTTTACGAGTAACTGTTATCAAAGACAAATACACATTTCAATGCCAAACAATAATAACCACGTATCGGTAACTTACACTGACGCAGAACTTCGCAACCTCGTTGAGGAATACATCACTCAACAGAAATCCGGGTTTACGCTGCAGGGCGTATGTTCCTACGTCCTCTAATGGGCTGTTGAGGATGACAAGGTGGCTCAAGGTCATGGCCCTAATGTCCCTTATGAAAATAATTAATTCCAACATATTCAATAGGTCTTTCAAAATTTAAGAAACAAACAAAATTATCATACAATGAAAAAAGTAATGCTGGTATTCGGCACTCGGCCCGAGGCTATTAAGATGTGTCCGCTTGTTAAGGAGTTTCAGAAATACCCTAACGATTTCGAGACTATTGTGTGCGTTACGGGTCAGCATAGAGAAATGCTTGACCAGGTGCTGACAATCTTTGATGTGAAGCCTGACTACGACCTGAACATCATGAAGCAGGGACAAGACCTCTACGATGTCACCGCCCGCGTCCTTACGGGTATGCGCGATGTTTTCAAGGAGTGCAAACCTGATGTGGTGCTTGTGCATGGTGATACCACTACCAGTACAGCGGCTGCCCTCGCTGCCTTCTATCAGCAGATACCCGTGGGTCACGTGGAGGCCGGCCTCCGCACCCACAACATCTACAGCCCCTGGCCGGAAGAGATGAACCGCCAGATTACAGGGCGGATTGCCACCTATAACTTCTCTCCCACGCCGCTAAGCAGGCAGAACCTCGAGGCCGAAAAGGCTCACGGCCGGATCTTTGTGACCGGCAACACCGTGATTGACGCTCTCCATATGGTCGTGGAGAAACTCAAGAATGATTCCGCCTTGGCTGAACGACAGGTTTTGGTGCTCAGGAACGCGGGCTACGACGTGACCCGTCACGCCCAGGGGAAAAAACTGGTCCTGATCACCGGGCATCGGCGGGAAAACTTCGGAGACGGATTCCTCAATATGGTGACGGCGATGAAAGATCTGTCCGAGAAGTACCCAGATGTGGATTTCGTTTATCCTATGCATCTGAATCCCAACGTGCGCAAACCAATCCACGAGATTTTCGGCGAGGATCTCACGGTCTACGAGAACTTCTTCTTCATCGAGCCGCTTCAGTATTTGGAGTTTGTTTATCTGATGGAGAAAAGCACCGTGGTGCTGACTGACAGCGGCGGCATCCAGGAAGAGGCCCCGGGGCTGGGCAAGCCCGTGCTGGTGATGCGCAACACCACGGAGCGCCCCGAGGCGCTTGATGCCGGGACCGTAAAACTTGTCGGCACCGACCACGACCTCATCGTAAGTGAAGTGAGCCGCCTTCTGGAAGACCAGGAGTATTATGATTTGATGTCCCACGCTGTCAATCCCTACGGCGACGGCAAAGCCTGCGGGCGCATTGTGGACGCTTTAAGATAAATCCGGAATAAAGACTAATTAGATCATTCATGAAAACAGTAGCATTCGTGCCTATCAAGATGAATAGCCAGCGGGTTCCCCATAAGAATATCCTGCCGCTTGGGAAGCATTCTCTGGCTTGGTATATTTTCGATGCCTTGAATAAGGTGAAAGGAATAGATGAGATTTTTGTCTATTGCAGTGACGAAGCGATTAAGGAATACATTCCGGACAATGTCACTTTTTTGAAGAGGGACCCCTATCTGGACGGTAACGAGGTGAAGGGCTTTGAGATTTATGAGCGTTTCATCCGTGAAGTCGACGCGGAGGTATATGTCCTCTCTCACGCCACATCCCCGTTCGTCTCCTCCCAGAGTATCCAAACGGCCTTGGACCACATCCTGTCCGGTGAGAATGACTCTGCTTTTTCTGCAAAAAAGATCCAGACCTTCCTGTGGGATCACTCGGGTCCTCTGAACTATGATCCCAACGACGTGCCGAGGACTCAGGACTTGTCTCCCGTGTTCGCCGAGGTCGGCGCATTCTATATGTTCCGGAAAGAGGTTTTCACGGAAATGCGCAGACGGATCGGCAAGAATCCTTTTATCCAGGTCCTGGATGATATCGAGGGGGTCGATATCGACGAACCCGCCGAGTTTGAATTTGCCCGGATGATAGCAGAGTTCAAGAATATCTGACAAGAACGCGTATGAGGAACGTCAAACTGCTGGATTGCACCCTTCGGGACGGAGGAAGAATCATAAACTGTGCGTTTGCCGACGAGCAGATTTCGGGTATTGCCCGCGGGCTGACCAATGGGAATATAGATATCGTGGAGATGGGTTTCCTGAGGAGCAACTGCGAGTATAATAAGAATTCTACCTTTTTCACGGAGCTAGAACAGATCAAGCGCTTCATTCCCGAGAAGCGGGGGCATACGATGTATGTCGGAAGGAATATGGGATGTGGGACTTCAGCCGTATCAAGCCCAGGGAGAAGGATGGGATCGACGGGTTCCGGGTCGGTTACCGCAAGAAGGACCTCAAAGCTGCCATCGATACATTCAAGATAGTCAAGGACAATGGCTATGAACTGTTTATCCAGGGCGTGGAGAGTCTCTCATACTCCGATCTGGAGATGCTTCAGGCAATCGAGGTTATCAATGAGATCCATCCGTATTCCTTCGGTATCGTTGACACATATGGAGCTATGTATAAGGATGACGTGCTCCGTTTCTACAGTCTACTCGACCACAACCTTGATGATGACATTGCCATTGATTTCCATTCGCACAACAATATGCAGCTCTCCTTCTCGTTTGCCCAGGAGGTAGTCGAGGCGAGCAGGGGAGTCCGTCCGGTCATCATCGATACTACGCTCGAAGGACTGGGTAAGGGTACGGGAAACCTTAATACCGAACTGATGGTGGACTTCTTGAACCGCAAAAAGTACTATACTTATGATGAGGATGAAATCTTCGACATCATTGACGAGTATATCGAGTGGATCAAGAAAGACCATACGTGGGAGTATCAGATACCCTATTTTATGGCGGGAATCTATAGTTCCCACGCTAACAATATCATCTATCTGCAGGACAAGCACCGCCTTGGTACAAGGGACATCAAGAACATTCTTTCGATGATCGATCCCGTAAAACGGAAACGATATGATTATGACAATATCGAGCGGCTCTATATGCAGTACTCCGGGACGAAAGTGGATGACCGGGATGCGATTCATC
>CAJOEI010000019.1:0-38966 GCA_905233465.1 uncultured Bacteroidaceae bacterium
CGTGGGAGAGTAGGTAGCCGCCACTTTTACAGGAAGCCCCGATGACCGGATAAGGTCGTCGGGGCTACTCTATGGCCCACCCCCGTCCCCTCCCCAAGGAAGGGGAGAAGGGAGGGAGGGGGAATGGAAAATTGACAATGGACAATGGACAATTCACAATGCATAATTCACAATTCATAATTCATAATTCATAATGCACAATGGTCAATGGAGAATAGAAAGTGGATTAATTTAGGTATTTGGGAAAAATAATTGCTAACAATGTATTATTTCGAAAAGATTAGCTACTTTTGTGCGCTCAAATGTGAACGTCAACGATAATGTTTAGGAATCGAATTGTTGGAACATCTTTGCTGTTATGCATCTGTGTGGCTGTTGTAGCTCAGGACAAGACCGCATTTCAGCATCCCGACGACACGACAGACGTCTTCTACGGTCACCTGCAACTGAACGAAGTGACGGTTGTGGGTGTTACGGGCGACACCAAGCTAAAGCACTCCACCACCCCAGTGAGCATTATCTCGCCACAGGTGCTGCGCTCCACATCGTCGACTAACATCATCGACGCCATCTCCCATCAACCTGGCGTGAGCCAGTTGACAACCGGCAGCGGCATATCGAAGCCCATCATCCGCGGACTTGGCTACAACCGCGTGGTGGTGATTAGCGAGGGTGTACGTCAGGAAGGTCAGCAGTGGGGCGACGAACATGGAGTGGAAGTGGAAGGAAGTAGCGTGAACTCAGTGGAGATACTGAAGGGACCCGCATCGCTGATGTATGGTTCCGACGCTATGGCCGGCGTTGTCATCATGCATGCACCACCTACACTGGCAGAGGGCGACATGCGTGCCAATGTCAGCACTGAATATCAGACCAACAACGGTCTCATTGGTTGTAACGCGTCTATGGCCGGCAACCATCAGGGCTTTGTGTGGGATGCACGCTATGGCGGCAAGACTGCTCACGCATATAAGAACAAATATGACGGCTATGTGCCTGGCTCACAGTTTCGCGAACAAGCTGGTCGCCTGATGCTGGGCCTCAACAAGATATGGGGACACTCACGACTGACGGCGACAGCCTATCAACTCACCCCCGGCATCATCGAGGGCGAACGCGACGAAGAGACAGGCGAGCTGGTGAGCGCCTCATCCAACCTGAAGAGCTACCACAAGGTGCTACCCTTCCAGCAGGTGAGACACTACAAGGCCGTGTGGGACAACGCCATCAATCTGCCGTCAGGCTACCTGAAGGCCATCATAGGCTACCAGCAGAACTGCCGTCAGGAGTTCGAGGAAAGTGCCGACGAGAGCGAACTCTTCTTCAGGCTTCACACTGCTACCTACGACCTGCGCTATGTGACACAGGACTTCAATGGATGGAAACTCTCTGCCGGCATCGGAGGCATGTACCAGCAGTCTGGCAACGAAGGTGAGGAATATCTCATCCCCGACTACCGTCTGCTGGACTTCGGCGTGTATGCCACCGCCACGAAGTCGCTGGGCGAGCGCTGGACGCTTAACGGCGGCGTGCGCTATGACCACCGCCACCTGCACGGCTATGCGCTGGAAGATGATGGTGCAATGCGTTTTACAGACTTCAGCCGACACTTCAACGGGGTGACGGGCAGTGTGGGAGCCGTATGTAACATCAACGAACACTTAGACATGAGGCTGAATGTGGCCCGCGGTTTCCGCACGCCCAACATGAGCGAGTTGGCCAGCAACGGCGTACACGAAGGTTCAATACGTTATGAGATAGGCTCTCAGCAACTGAAAGCCGAATACAGCCTTCAGGCCGACCTGGGGCTGGACTTCTCCTCGCGCTATGTGTCGGCACAAGTAGCACTCTTCGCCAATCGTATCGACAACTTCATCTTCTCACACCGGCTGGCAGAGGTCGTCGAACCCGGCTACCTCACATACGCCTACACCCAAGGCCACGCACGGCTGTTGGGCTTTGAGGCTGGCTTCGACATACACCCGATACATTCTGTGCATTTCTCCAACTCATTCTCATACGTTGATGCACAATTGCTAAACCAGACAGCGCAGACAAAGTATCTGCCATTCACGCCAGCGCCACGATGGTCGTCTGAACTGAAATGGGAGCTGCTACACCACTTCCACAGGACAGTGAACTACCATCGTACGGCAACACACGGCCGGCCTTCGACACTGCTCAACAACCTGTATATCGCGGCCGGCCTTGACTACTATCTGAAGCAAACGCACATCTACAGCGCCGACGACACCGAGACGGCAACACCGGCCTACGCACTGCTCAACCTGTCAGCAGGTACCGACGTACAGGTACGTGGACGCAAAGTGGCAGAGGTGTATGTCACAGCCGACAACATCCTGAACAGCGCCTACCAGAACCACCTTAGCAGGCTGAAGTATGCCGACACAAACATCGTCACCGGACGTCAGGGCGTGTTCAACATGGGACGCAACATCACATTCAAAGTCGTTGTGCCAATAGAATTCTGAATAACAAATTATCAAGTCAACCGAATAACATATTAACATGGAATCATTTGCTGAATTAGTACGTCTGCGCCGCTCCATGCGCAAGTTCACCAACGAGCCCATCGACCCTGAAGACGTTCAGACACTGCTTACAGCAGCCCTGATGTCGCCCTCCAGCAAGGGCAAGCATGCTTGGCATTTCGTCGTCGTGGACGATGCCGCACAGCTCACCGCGCTGTCGCGTTGCAAGGCTGGAGGGGCCGACTTCGTAGGCGGAGCAGCTATGGCCGTTGTCGTCGTCGGCGACCCTACACAGAGCGACGTGTGGGTGGAAGATGCCAGCGTGGCTGCCACCGTGTTGCTCTATCAGGCCGAGGACCTCGGACTGGGAGCCTGCTGGGTGCAGGTGCGTGACCGCTTCGATGCAGAGGGCGTGCCGGCCGAAGACACCGTCAGAGCCATCTGCGGCATCCCCGATGAGCTGCGCCCACTATGCATCGTAGCGCTGGGTCATAAAGGCATGGAACGCAAGCCCTTCAACCCCGATAACCTGCTCTGGGAGAAGGTGCATGTCGGCACTTTTTGAACCATGCGCATCGTAGTTATTGGGGCCGGCCGTTTGGCTTCGTGTCTGGTGCCAGCCTTGCAAGCAGGCGGAGCACAGGTGCTGCAGGTTTGGAGCCTCCATGAGGCCTCGGCTCGTGCGCTGGCCTCAGGGCTGGGTTGTGAGGCTGTGTGTGGCACAACCCACGTTCGTCGCGATGCTGACATGTATCTCATCTGCGTGCGCGACAATGCCATAGCCGATGTTGCACGCATGCTGTTGCCGCTGCCGGAAGAAGCTGTGGTAGCCCACACCTCGGGTTCCACGCCGATTGATGTGCTCACCGCGTCAGGTTGCCGCCATGCTGCTGTGGTCTATCCTATGCAGACCTTTACCAAAGGGCGTGATATCGACTTCAGCCGCGTGCATTTCTTCATTGAAGCAACAACGGACCACGCACGCCAGAAGGCCGAAGCCTTAGCGCTGTGTGTCACACATCCTGACAACATCCATCCGCTGGCCTCGGCCGAGCGTCAGCAGCTACACCTGGCTGCTGTGTTCGTGTCAAACTTTGTCAACCACTGCTGCACCATTGCCGACCGCCTGCTGCAGCCTACAGGGTTGGACTTCAGTGTGATGCAGCCCCTGCTGGCCGAGACTGCCGACAAGCTGCTCACACTTACACCAACAGAGGCACAGACGGGTCCCGCACTTCGCTGGGACACCGACGTGATAGAGCGCCATCGTCAGCTGCTACTACCCTACCCTAATATTCTCGATATCTACAACAAGATGTCTGAAAGCATACATTCTACAACGTGATAAACTACGACCTCAAACGCATACGCGCGCTGTTCTTCGACGTAGACGGAGTGCTCAGCGCCGAGACAATATCCCAAGCAGCCGATGGCGAGCCACAACGCACGGTTAATGTCAAGGACGGCTACGCCCTGCGGCTGGCACATATGTCTGGCCTTCACGTGGCAATCATCAGCGGTGCCCGTTTAGAAGCCGTTCGCCGTCGCTACGAATTGCTTGGCATTGACGATGTCTTCCTTGGCTGCTCTGTGAAGACCGAGACCTATGCCATGCTCAAACAACGCTACGGCCTTGCCGACGATCAGGTGCTGTATATGGGCGACGACATCCCCGACTACGAGCTCATGCAGCAGGTGGGGTGTCCCGTGTGCCCTGCGGATGCAGCCCCAGAGATCAAAGATATTTCTATTTACATCAGCCATCTGCGTGGCGGCTACGGTTGCGTACGCGACGTCGTGGAGCAGGTCCTCAAGGCCCAAGGCCTGTGGATGGCCGACAAAAAAGCTTTTGGATGGTGAAACTCATTCTTGCATCCAACTCCCCACGCCGGCGCCAACTCATCGCCGGCCTCGGTCTGGACTACGAAGTGCGGCTGCTGCAAGGCATCGACGAGTCCTATCCGTCGCACCTGCGCGAGGGTGACATACCACTGTATATATCGCGCCAGAAGGCCGCAGCCTATATCCCGTCACTCACCGATGACGAAATCCTTGTAACAGCCGACACCATTGTGTGGCTCAACGGCAGTGTGCTGGGGAAGCCCGCCTCTGAAGACGAGGCACGACACATGCTGACACAACTGTCAGGACATACGCATCAAGTCTACACAGGCGTATGCCTCACATCATCACAGCAGCAGGAGAGCTTCGCATGCCGCTCGGATGTCACCTTTGCCACGCTGTCTGATGAGGAGATTGACTACTATGTCAGCCACTACCGTCCTATGGACAAAGCAGGTGCCTACGGCATACAAGAGTGGATAGGATATGTTGGCGTGGAAGCCATACACGGCTCGTTCTATAATGTCATGGGCTTGCCCGTACAACGTCTATACCAATGTCTGAAACAGAAATTCAACATACAATACAACATCAATAAGCAATGAACAAGGCTTTAATTACCATCGCGTTAGCAGCTATTGGATTAACTCTTGCTGCAACCGCATGTTCCGACGACCCCACATATAGCGTCGTGCCAACCTTCGATGCCATCACTTGTCAACCAGACATGCCAAGTCCAGGCGACAGTATCACCATAACGGCACATCAGTCGGTTCACGGTAAACTTATATATAGTGCCACATACAAGTGGAGCATCACATACTTCGACAACGAAGCGCAACGCGACACCACAGTGCGTATGCAGCGCGAGACTGTCTATGATGCCGATGGAGGCGATATAGACCCGCAAATCGGTTTCCGCATCCCTGCTGACACACCCAGCAAGAGCCTGATTGTGACCATCAACGCCTCCTATGGTCTATCGGCACAAACCGAGATGGGACAGATTTTCGGTCAGGCTATTAAGACAGCTACGCTGGCTATAAAATAGGAGCTATAGAGACTATAGAGGCTATAGAAGCTATAGAAACTATAGAGACTATTAAGAAAAATGAAAAAGATTATCCTATCAACACTGTTGTGCCTCATTAGTGTTGTGGCCGCCGCAGATACTTTCGGCACCCATTTCGCCGACACGACACTGCGTCTGGACTACATCCTCAGCGGCACGAACAGGACACAGCACATAGCCTTGGCACGCATGTCCAAGACCCCGCACTGGTATGGTCGACGCACCAACATGGACCATCTGCTACTGAGGGGCAACGGACAGCTTGCTGTGCTCGACACACTGACAGCCGACACGCTATACTGCCATTCGTTCTCCACCCTTTTCCAAGAATGGCAGACGACAGAAGAGGCCACGCGCGTGGAACGCAGCTTTGAGTCGCCCATCATCATACCCATGCCACACCATACGGTGGATGTGGTTATCACACTCACTGACACCCACAACCGTCCCACAGCCCGCCTGCGTCACCGCGTTGACCCGTCGGACATCCTGATCCACGACCGCAGCAGCCAGCCAACGACGCCATGGCGCTACATCCGGCAGAGCGGGCCATCTGAACAGTGCATCGACATTGCTTTCGTTGCCGAAGGCTTCACCGATCAGGAGATGCCCATCTTCCTTGCAGCCTGCGACAGCAGCATCAATGCTCTGGCAGCACATGAGCCCTACACCTCGATGATGTCACGCTTCAACTTCGTGGCCATCATGCCAACATCGGCTGAGAGCGGCGTCTCGGTGCCGCGACGGTCAATATGGCGCAACACAGCCCTCGGCTCGCACTACGACACCTTCTACTCCGACCGCTATCTGACCATACCCAGCGTATGCCGGCTCTATGACCTGTGCTCAGGCCTGCCGTTTGAGCACTTCATCATCCTTGCCAACACTGAGGAGTACGGCGGTGGCGGCATCTACAACAGCTACACCATAGCCAGCGCACGCTCACGCCGCGCCAAGCTCGAGGTCATTGTCCATGAGTTCGGACATTCTTTCGGTGGCCTTGGCGATGAATACTACTACGACGACCAGTACGAGACCCAGTACCCATCAGATACAGAGCCGTGGGAGCCGAACTTGACGACCCTTGTTGACTTCAACAGCAAATGGGCCGATATGCTGCCACAAGGTACTGCTGTGCCCACACAGCCATTGCCCGAGAGTGCTTCCGAGAAAGAACGCACACAACGCATCGGCGTCTTCGAAGGCGGTGGCTATCAGAGTCATGGCGTCTATCGCCCTGCACAGGACTGCCGTATGAAGGTCAACGAAGTTCATGACTTCTGTCCCGTATGTCAGCGAGCCATACGCCGCCTCATCAACTACTACGCCCCCGAACCACAGCAACCATGAACGTAAAAGTCAAAGGCGTGACGCTGGGTAGCATCGCCGCTGCCAGCTACGGCCTCAACCCGCTATTCGCACTGCCGTTGTACGCCGACGGCATGACAGCTGATTCGATGCTCTTCTACCGCTATGCACTGGCCATAGTGATGATGGGCACAATGATGCTCGTCCAACGCAAATCGTTTCACCTGCGTCGTCGCCAGCTGTTGTCGCTGGCATTGATGGGCATCATCTTCAGCGCATCATCGCTGTTGCTATTCCTCTCCTATCAATATATGGACGCAGGCATCGCCAGCACCATACTCTTTGCCTATCCCATGCTCGTGGCCCTCATCATGTGGGCCGTCTTTGGCGAGCGTGCCAGCGCACTGACATGGACATGCATCGTGATGGCCTTCGCAGGCATCTGCCTGCTCTATCGTGGCAAGCCCGATGCCCCGCTGTCGACCATCGGCATTGTGCTTGTGCTGCTCTCGTCGCTGAGCTATGCTATATATATAGTAGGTGTCAACCGCTCTGTGCTGAAGAAGATGGACTCGTCAACGCTCACCTTCTGGGCGCTGGTCTTCGGGCTCTCGTTATATGTCGTCCGCCTCACCGACATTGACGTCGAGACGGCACGCTTCACCTTTGCATTGCAGACGCCCAACAACCCCTGGATGTGGATCAATCTTGTTTGTCTGGCCCTCTTCCCGACCATCATCTCTTTAGTGACCATGAATCTAAGCATCCACTATATTGGTTCTACACCAGCCGCCATCCTCGGTGCTTTGGAACCCATTACAGCGCTGGTCATCGGAGTATGCATCTTTGGTGAGGTGCTCACCCCACGCATCGTCGTGGGCATTGTTCTCGTCCTCTCTGCCGTGACGCTTTTGGTGGCCGGACGAAAGATTATTAGCCTTGCTACGCCCTTTTTTCAGCGAATCATGCGGAGATGACTGAAAAAAGAATTACTTTTGCCCCGAAAATATACTATTTCCCGTTATGACAAGAAATGGTTTAGTATTCTTTTTGGCATCTAAAGTGCTGCTTGTGGCTTTGATATATTGCCCGATAGCATTTGTGGTATGTGCACTACCTTGGGGCTCGTATGGATGGATGGGCGCACTGGACATGCAAAAGATTAGCCCGGAAGAGGCCCGCAGCAACTATATTGAGCAGGTGCTGGACAAAGATATTGTCTTAGACATCTTTCAACATTCCATCCTCGTCAAGGCCGGTGATCGCATACGCGTCTTGGGTTGCTATCGCAATCTGCCGGAGAACTCCCGCAAAAAGTTTGTCCCAGATGACAAGTTTTGGGTTATAGAGTCCTCCGACGGCCGTCGCGGCCGTGCCGATGTATCTGTGTTGGAGTCTGGACCATCCACTGTTCTCTTTGACCATGCACGCGATGGTGATGCCATCAAGTTCCACCACATCATGCGTGAAGCAGAAATGCGTGAGCTCGTTCGCAAAGGCATATCATTTGCTGAAGCAGAAAACATCTTTGGCCCAGCTGTCAATGCAGCTCCAGACCTAAAGACCGGATGTTATGTAGCTGGTTTCAGGGGCTTTGACTACAAAGGCAACGACCGCTACCGCGAGTTTCTGTTGCTGTATTTTGCGGACGGCAAGCTGCACCACTTTGAAAACAGCGACTATATCAACGAGCCCTGGACACCTCGCATCCTCATCAACCTGAGCAACTGGTGGATGGACCACAGCGTAGCATACGTCAAACCCGGGTTCTATCGCATGAAGTATGGATACGGCCCATTCCAGAAGGCAACATACAAGTACAACTGGCTGGCACGTGGCATGCAGGGTGTCTACGACATCCTATTCGGCATGCTGGTGTTGGTACTCTTGGTCATTGTGGGTGGCTATACATTCCTCGATGTCACGCGCAGCAATGCCATGTTCTTGTTCATCCTCTTCCTGCTTGCCAGCGCCGCATATATACCGTATGTCGTCTACACTATGGAGATGAGCCCCAACCTCATACTCTTCCATTGGTCCACGGTGTTTGCCTTTGGCATGTTGGCTCAGTCCATGCAGCACAACCGCTGCCCACGCTGCCACAGAATAGTCTTCATGGAACACACCAATCGCCAATACGGTCCGACCAAACAGATTGACACCAGCACTGGAAACTGGATACATACCGGCGAACGCGACTACAACAAATACGCCCACGGCTATACACACGAAGACCAGTATCAGCATTTGAAGCACCACGGCAGCGTGCGCTATCGCGAGCTCCTTGACACATACACGTGTCCGCATTGTGGATACAGCTTTGATGAGCACAACAGCGAGACACTGAGCCACAGCCATCGCTCGTATATTGACAAGGAGAAGAAGGTGACCACCAATGTGGAATTCTATAAATAAACGATAATACAAGACTATGTTTTCCGGAATAGTTGAGACAACAGCCACGGTCGTGGCCATAGAGCAAGAACAGGACAACCTGCACTTCACCCTGACTTGCCCATTCGTCAGCGAGCTGAAGATAGACCAGAGCATTGCCCACAATGGTGTATGCCTCACTGTGGTGCGCCTGACCGACGACACCTACACCGTCACCGCCATGCGCGAGACACTTGAGCGCTCCAACCTCGGCTTGCTGCGCGTGGGCGACGAAGTCAACGTGGAACGCTCCATGCAGATGGGTGGTCGCCTCGACGGGCACATCGTGCAAGGCCATGTCGACCAGACGGCACGTTGCATACGCGTTGAAGACCAACAGGGCAGCCACGAGTTCACGTTTGAATACGAGAGCACACCCGAAATGGTCTCGCGAGGCTATTTCACCGTGGACAAGGGCTCGGTGTGTGTCAACGGCGTGAGCCTCACCGTGTGCCGTCCGACAAAGAACACCTTCGCCGTATGCATCATACCCTATACTTTCGACAACACAAACTTCCACGCCATCAACGTCGGCACAGTCGTGAACCTGGAGTTTGACATTCTTGGCAAGTACATTGCCCAGTATCAGGCCCGCATGACGGAGTTGGCATAAATAGCATTCACAGAACATACCATTAACGATTATGGCAGAAACAACAAATACAGAGAGCCAGGACCTGAGAGGTCTGAGCTTCATTGAGCAGAAAGTGGTTAATGACCTCGCTGAGGGCAAGAATGGCGGACGCCTGCAGACGCGCTTCCCGCCAGAGCCAAACGGTTATCTGCATATCGGCCACGCCAAGGCCATAGCCCTGGACTTTGGGTTAGCAAAGAAATACGGCGGCGTGTGCAACCTGCGTTTTGACGACACCAATCCCCAGAAGGAGGACACGGAATACATTGAGAGCATCGAGCAGGACATCCGTTGGCTGGGCTTCGAGTGGGGCAACATCTACTACGCTTCCGACTACTTCCAGCAGCTGTGGGACTTTGCCGTATGGCTTATCAAGCAGGGGCGTGCCTATGTTGACGAACAGAGCTCAGAGGCCATAGCCCAGCAGAAAGGCACCACCACCTCACCCGGCACCAACAGTCCCTACCGCGACCGCCCTGTGGAGGAGAACCTGCGCCTCTTTGAATACATGAACAGCGGCCAGTGTGAGCCCGGCACACTCACCCTGCGCGCCAAGATAGATATGGCACATCCCAATATGCTCTTCCGCGACCCGCTCATCTATCGTGTGCTGAACATGCCCCACGTGAAGACGGGCTCCAAGTGGAACGCCTACCCGATGTATGACTTTGCCCACGGTCAGAGCGACTACCTCGAGGGCGTGACACACTCGTGGTGCACGCTGGAGTTCGTGGAGCACCGGCCATTGTATGACCTCTTTGTCACTTGGATGAAGGAATGGCGCGGCGAGACAGACAACATCGAGGACAACCGTCCTCGTCAGACTGAGTTCAACAAGTTGAACCTCAACTATATTCTTCTATCCAAGCGCAACCTCCGCACACTGGTCAGCGAGGGCGTGGTGAGCGGATGGGACGACCCCCGCATGCCTACCATCTGCGGCTATCGTCGCCGCGGTTATTCGCCAGAAGGCATCAAGAAATTCATCGACAAGATTGGCTACACCAAGATTGATGCACTGAACGACACAGCCCTCTTCGAGAGCGCCATACGCGAGGACCTCAACCTGCGCGCATTGCGCGTCAGCGCCGTGCTCGACCCCGTTAAGGTGGTGTTCACCAACTATCCCGAAGGCCAGACAGAGACACTCACGGCCATCAACAACCCCGAGAACGAGGCCGACGGCACACACGAGGTGGAGTTCAGCCGCGAAATATGGATTGAGCGCGACGACTTCATGGAGGTTGCCGAGAAGAAGTTCATGCGTCTGGCCCCCGGCAAGGAGGTGCGCCTGAAGAATGCCTACATCATCAAGTGCGACGAAGCTCACCCCTGCGACAAGGACGCTGAGGGCCGCGTGACCACCATCTACTGCACCTACGACCCCGAAACACGCAGCGGCCTGCCCGGTGCCGACCGCAAGATCAAGGGCAAGACGCTGCACTGGGTCAGCTGCCACAATGCCGTCCGAGCCGAGGTGCGCCTCTACGACAAACTATGGCAGGCCGAGAACCCACGCGACGAGCTCAAGCGCATCGAAGACGAGACGGGTTTGAAGGGCATAGAGGCTATGCGCCAGATGATGAACCCCGACTCGCTGCGTGTGCTCACCGACTGCTATATCGAGCCCTTTGCCGCCCAGCTGCCTGCACTCACCTACTTGCAGTTCCAGCGCATCGGCTATTTCAACGTCGACCCTGCATCCACCTCAGAGCATCCGGTATTCAACAAGACCGTGGGCCTGAAGGACACATTCAAGGCGGGTGCCAAAAACTGAATGCCACCATTGCGCATCGACGACGACCTCAAGTACTTCGCCTCACCCGAGTTCCGTGAGCTGCTGGACCGCTTCCTGAAGACGGAAGAGAGCGGTCATATGGGCTATTTTGATGCCGACGAATTGACGGATATCGCCGAATACTATTCCATGGTGGAGAAGGACGAGCAGCGTTCGCGCGAGATTGTGGATTGGGCCATAACCCTGCATCCTGATGCCGTCGACCCGCAGGTGCTGCGAGCCCGCCAGAGCCTGATAGAGATGGACTACGACCGTGCCGAGGAGCTCTGCGACCAGATTCAGGATCAAGACCACCGCGAGGTGATCTTCTTACGCGCCGAACTATCCATCTGCCGCCAGAAGCCCGACGAGGCGCTGGCTTATCTTATGGGCATATTAGATCATGGCAACGTCGAGGACACGGACTATTTTCTGTACGACGGAGCATACATCTTCATTGACTATGAGTATTTTAAGCAGGCAATGGTGCTGGCACAGAAGCTCGAAGAGATAGCTCCGCAATGGTTCAAAACGTGGCACCTCAAGGCCGACGTGCTGCTGGAACTCGAGCAGTGTGAAGCTGCCCTGCCCTACATCGAGCGCATGCTTGACGTGGACTCGTTCTACGTCGAGGCATGGAACTGGCGTGCTGAAGCCTATCTGTCCCTTGACGACCTCTCCGAAGCTGCGACATCGTTAGACTATGCCCTGGCCGTGGATCCCGACTGCGTGCGTTCCATTCAGCTCAAGGCCTGGCTGATGGTGCTGCAGCATCGCTCAGAGGAAGCCCATGCTCTGTACGCTCGTCTGCAACAGGACGACCCCGACAACATCGAGAACTGGATTAATGACAGCAATTTGCTCTTGGACAGCGACCGGCCACAAGAAGCTCTGGATGTCATCCACCAGATACTGCCACACATTGACGATGCCTCGCACGACGACCGCATCATGCTGCTGCAGCAGGAATGTCAATGCTATAGTGCGCTGGGGCTGCCACAGCAGGCTATGCTCAGCATCGACACCATTGAATCGGAGCTTCAGGATGGCGACGAGGCCTACAGGATTGACTGCCTGCTGCTGCGCGGCATGGTCTATCTGCAAGAGAATCAGCTCGACAAGTCACAGCCGCTGTTGAACCGCGCCATCGAGACGGACAACAACAAAGCCTCCGCGCAATATCGTGTAGCCGCATTGTACTTTGACTTCGGCTACTTCGGGCTGGCACAAGTCCTGTTCGAGACCATTGAGCGCAAGCTCAAGTCACCCGGCAGCGACGACGACGGCACGTGGCTGGCACAGTGTCATGCCTACATGGCCTACTGCTGCCACGCCACCAAGGACTATGCAGGTGCCGAGCGCTATATTGCCTTGGCTGCCAAGGAGCATGCCCGCAACCTCGCAACCATCTTTGAGGGAGTGCTGCCGGCATCCATCGCATGGGACGACTACGTCTATTACTATCGCGATGCCGTGAGACGCCTCTGACAGCGGCCTCCGTCCTCCTACCCTCTCTTTCTCAACTGCCAGAATGCCACAGCAGATGCTGCGGCCACGTTCAGCGAATCCACACCATGTGACATTGGTATGCGCACCACGTAGTCGGCATCATCAATGACGGCATCTGCCAGACCATCGCCCTCGGTGCCCATCACGATGGCCAACCGCGGCTCGCGACACAGCCTCTCGTCGTCTAATGCCACAGCATTGTCGCGCAGCGCCATAGCCACGGTCCTGAAGCCCAGCGTCCGCAACTGCTGTTGCCACGCGGCTCCGTCCACCCACGTCCAGGGTACAAGGAATGTCGTTCCCATCGCCACGCGCACAGCACGCCGATTGAGCGGGTCGCAACACGTGGGCGTGAGCAGCACGGCATCCACACCCAATGCCGCCGCTGAGCGGAAGATAGCCCCGAGATTAGTGGTATCAACGACTCCGTCCAGCACGGCCACGCGCTGTGCCGTGCGACACACGTCGTCCACACTGCGCGGCGAGGGTCGTCGCATGGCAGCCAGCACGCCGCGCGTGAGCGTGTAGCCTGTCAGCGAGGCCAGCACCTCGCGTTCGCCTGTGTACATGGGAATGTCCGGCCCTGCCGCGGTGCCTCCGTCACGAATCTGTGCAATGATATCGGCAGCATCGCCATCAATATGTCGGCGCTCACAGAGCAGCGCTGTCGCCTCTAAGCCTGCCTGCAGCGCAACGCGTATTACCTTCGGGCTCTCGGCAATGAATATTCCGTTGTCCGGCTCAAGACGGTTGCGCAGCTGCGCCTCGGTCAGACGGGCAAAGGGTGCGAGCTCCGGAAGGTCAAGGTCAGTGACCTCAATAAAATCGTCGTGCTTCGGCATCGTATGTGAAGTCATATTGTTCGAGATAGCTCTTTAGCTCTGCCACATCGCGGTCGAAGGCTGCACAGAGTTCGTCAAGAGAATCGTATTCGCCGTCGCGGAGGAGCATGTTCACAGCCGAGACCAGCATATTAGGTTCACCAGGTAAATAGTCCATTGTGGATGATATGTGTGAGATGAGGATGAAGGATGTGAGATGAAACTTAGCTATGTCGCTTCTGACAATGGCATGCTGCATTTCCGCGCAAAGGTAATGAAAAAGTGTCAATTATGTCAGGCGAAAGCGAAAAAACTTTCAAGTTTCGACTGCCAACAGTCAAGTTTTTGCTACCTTTGCACCCCAAAAAACAGAAAACACATCACTCATGGAAATCAAGAAAATACCCGTGCTGCTGCTCACCGGCTATCTGGGCAGCGGCAAGACGACCCTGCTCAACCGCATCCTCAACAACCGTCGCGGCATACGCTTTGCCGTGATTGTCAACGACATTGGCGAGGTGAACATCGATGCCGACCTCATAGAGAAAGGCGGCATTGTGGCACAGAAGGACGACAACCTCGTTGCGCTGCAGAACGGATGCATCTGCTGCACGCTGAAGATGGACCTCATCGAGCAGCTGCGAGACATCACACGTCAGCAACGCTTTGACTACATCGTCATCGAGGCCAGCGGCATCTGTGAACCCGCCCCCATCGCACAGACCATCTGCTCCATACCCGTCATGAGTCCTCAGAACGCGGCCGACGGCGTGCCCGAGTTGGACTGCATCTGCACCGTGGTCGATGCCTTGCGCATGCGTGATGAGTTTGGCAGTGGCCACGACCTGCTGCGTCCCAACCTCGAGGAGGACGACATCGAGAACCTTGTCATTCAGCAGATTGAGTTCTGCAACCTGATATTGCTCAACAAGGCATCAGAAGTGACTCCGGAGGAGCTCGGACGCATACGCGGCATCATCCGCGCCCTGCAGCCCAAAGCCGAGATCATCGAGTGTGACTATTGCGACGTGGACTTCGACCAGCTGTTGAACACCCACGACTTCGACTTCGAGGCTGTGGCCACATCAGCCGCATGGATTGACGAGATAGAGAACCACCACGAGCACGACGACGATGATGATGACGATGACGACGACCACGATGATCACGAGCACGACGGCCACCACCACAACCACGATGATGACGATGACCACGATGACGACCACGATGACGACCACCACCATCATCATCACCACCATCACCACCATCATCACGACGACGAGGGCGAAGCCGAGGAATATGGCATCGGCACATACGTCTACTATCGTCGTCAGCCCCTGAACCTGGGCCTCTTCGATGAGTTTGTGGCGCGCCGCTGGCCCAAGAGCATCATCCGCGCCAAGGGCATCTGCTGGTTCTATGGCGAGCCAGACACATGCTACGTCTTTGAGCAGGCCGGCCGCCAGGTCACATTGCGCAATGCCGGCAAGTGGTATGCCACCATGCCTGCCGACGAGCTGCGCGACTTCATGGCACAGACGCCCTCGCTGCAGCGCGACTGGGACGAGCACTATGGCGACCGCATGCAGAAGCTGGTGTTCATCGGCCAGCACCTCGACCGCAAGGCCATCGCCGAGGCTTTGGACAACTGTCTGGTCAAATAATCATCATCCCCACATTTCTCACTTTTCACATCCCACTTGTCACCTTGGCACACTCTTTGCTGCCAGCGGGCAAAAACAATAACATCATCACATTATGACAATTGACATAAAAGATAACAACGAGAAGCTCCAGGAGCAGACAGCCCAGGACGCTGAACAGACTGCTCAGGACACGGTCGAACAGGCCACCGCCGAAGAGGCACAGGCTGCAGCCGACGCAGAGGCAGATACCGAACTGCCCACCGAGGAAAACGCCGAGCAGCTGACGCCAGAGCAGCAGCTCGAGGCAGCACAAGCCGAGATAGAGGAGCTCAAGACACAGGCTCTCTACCGTCAGGCCGAGTTCGAGAACTACCGCCGTCGCACTGTGAAGGAAAAGGCCGACCTCATCCTCAACGGTTCCAAGAGCGCCGTGCTGGCACTGCTGCCCATCGTTGACGACCTCGAGCGCGCACTGCCCTCGATGCAGAAGGCTGACAACGTGGCAGCCGTTACTGAAGGCGTGGAGCTTATCTACCAGAAATTCCTCAAGGCGCTGGCAGGCCTTGGCGTGAGGCAGATAGACACCGAAGGCAAGGACTTCGACGTTGACCTGCACGAGGCCATAGCCCAGGTGCCCGGCGTGCCCGACGAGCAGAAAGGCCGCGTCATCGACTGCGTGGAGCGCGGCTACACACTCAACGACCAAGTCATACGACATGCAAAAGTGGCAGTGGGGATGTAATCCCGCGCTGTCCACCTAAACACATAACATTCAACAACAAACTACGGCCGCTGGCCGTGAACGAGATATGGCAGAACAGAAGAGAGATTACTACGAAGTACTTGGCGTCTCCAAGACAGCTACTGAGCAGGAGATAAAGGCCGCCTACAAGAAGATGGCCATCAAGTACCACCCCGACCGTCAGAGCGGCAAGTCCGAGGCTGAGAAGAAGGAGGCTGAGGCACGCTTCAAGGAGGCCGCCGAAGCCTACGACGTGCTTCACGATGCCCAGAAGCGCCAGCGCTACGACCAGTTCGGCTTTGCCGGTGTGGGCGGAGCAGCCGGTGGCGGCTACCAGAATATGTCGATGGACGACATCTTCTCGCAGTTCGGCGACATCTTCAGCGACATCTTTGGCGGCGGAGCAGGCTTCGGTGGAGGATTCGGAGGCTTCGGTGGCTTCGGCGGCCGCAGCCAGCGCCGTCCGCAACATCGCGGGGGCGACCTGCGTCTGAAGGTGAGGCTCACCCTGAAGGAATGCGCCACAGGCGTGACGAAGAAATTCAAGGTTCGCAAGAAGATAACATGCAGCCACTGCCACGGCAGCGGTGCCGAAAACGGCAGCGGCGACACCCAGACCTGTCCGACCTGCAAGGGCTCGGGCTACGTCATCCGCTCGCAGCGCTCCATCCTCGGCATGATGCAGACACAGAGCGTATGCCCCGACTGTCAGGGCGAAGGCACCATCATCAAGAACAAATGCCACGTGTGTGGCGGCACAGGCATACAGAGCGGCGACGAAGTGGTGGAGGTGAAGATCCCTGCTGGCGTGGCCGACGGCATGGTGCTCAACGTGCCCGGCAAGGGCGATGCTGCCATACATGGCGGCACACCCGGCGACATACAGGTGTTCATCGAGGTGGAACAGGAC
This sequence comes from uncultured Bacteroidaceae bacterium, assembly GCA_905233465.1. Classification (GTDB taxonomy): domain Bacteria; phylum Bacteroidota; class Bacteroidia; order Bacteroidales; family Bacteroidaceae; genus Physcousia. The sequence goes on from CAJOEI010000019.1 coordinate 17,187, forward strand.
AAGGACTTCGTGCGTCAGGACAACGACCTGATCTACAACCTGCTCATCGACATGCCCACAGCGGCCCTTGGCGGCAGCGTGGAGGTGCCCACCCTCGACGGCAAGGTGAAAGTGAAGATTGATGCCGGCACACAGCCCGGCAAGGTGCTGCGTCTGCGCGGCAAGGGCATGCCCGCCGTGCAGGGCTATGGCTACGGCAACGGAGACATCATCGTCAACGTGTCGGTATACATCCCCGAAACGCTGTCACGCGATGAGCGCGAGGCCCTCGAACGCATGCAGAAGAGCGACAACTTCCAGCCCAACCAAAGCACCAAGCAGAAGATATTCAACCGCTTCAAGCAAATGTTTGACTAAGTCGGCACACACCCGCAACGCAAAGGACGCAAGGCCCAGTATGACAGGCTTTGCGTCCTTTTTCGTTTTCGTTATAGACGTTCTTCTCAGAGCAAGAACGGATTGCCGCCACGCTCCTGCCCTATCGTTGTCGAGGGCCCGTGTCCGGGATAGGCTGTGACATCATCAGGCAGCACCGACATCATGGCCGACAGCGACTCTATCAGCTGACGATAGTCGCCACCAGGCAGATCTGTGCGCCCTATGCTGCGGCAAAAAAGGCTGTCGCCAGTGAACACCACGGCCTCGTCCTCGAAATAGAATGCCATCCCGCCCGGCGTGTGGCCCGGCGTGGCGATGGCACGCAGGCGCAAAGCACCATACTGCATCTCCTCGCCGTCGGCAATAGGGGTTCCCAAAGGCGGGAGGTCGAAGTCCAGACGGCCTCCGAACATCAACCCAGCCTGCTCGACAGCAGTAGCATATATCCTGTCATCTGCCGCCGCAAGCCGTGGCTGCAAGCCATAGCGCTGGTAGAGGTACATCGCCCCAAAGAGATGGTCAAAATGCGCGTGTGTAAGCAGGTGAGCACGGGGCTGCAGGCCATGAGCGTCAATGTAGTCTGTCACAGCAGCGCGGTCGGCAGCCGACAGCGCACCACAGTCTATGATGATGGCATCAGCGCCCTCACTGACAATATAGCAGTTCTCCTGTATCGGATTGACGGACAATGTCTTGATAGTCATAAGCGATTCTGGGTATTATGATAAAATACGACGTTAGCAATGAACGTAGACGACAGCCTTGGTGGCAAAATATTCTTCGCTGAAGAAGTCTGATAGCTGTGTCGTAATAGTCTTGACCTTCACGGCAGCTTGCTCGGCGGCAAGCTCGCCACCCTTGAGGGCTATCAGGCCGTTGGGCAGGGCGTTGCGCTGCTGACGATGCACATGCATACGCGCGATGCGTAGCAGGTCGGCCAGCGGCATGGCAGCACGGCTGACAACGAAGTCCACACGCTGATCTGCTGGGAGGCGCAACTCCTCGCCGCGAGCCTGCTGCGTGGTGACGTTGTTGAGGCCAAGGGCGGCGATAACCTCGTTGCAGACGCGAATCTTCTTGCCTATGCTGTCCACAAGATGGAAATGAACTTCAGGGAACATGATGGCCAGAGGTATGCCGGGGAAGCCGCCTCCTGTGCCCAAGTCCATAATGCGTGTGCCCGGACGGAACGTGACGACCTTGGCGATGCCCAAGGAATGCAGCACATGATGCTCATAGAGGTTGTCGATGTCCTTGCGGCTGATGACATTGATGCGCGCATTCCATTCGTGGTACAATGCATCCATCGCAGCAAACAGCTCCAGCTGCTGCGGCGTGAGGTCAGGGAAGTATTTGGTGATAATCATAAGCGAAATTACTGTTAATTTGCGATTTGTGGCGACTGAAACCGCCGCGGCCAGCCTGCGACAATGGCTACAACCACAGCCACGGCCATGCAGAAGGGATAATATAAATAAGGTATTATCTCAACGGGACTGATGGCAGCCAGCCCAGCGGCCATGAGTAGCTGCGCACCGTATGGCAGCATGGCCTGTGCTATGCATGAGAAGGTATCGAGCAGGCTGGCACTCTTGCGCGGGTCTATGCCGAAGCGCTCGGCTATCTCACGGGCAATGGGGCCGGCAGTGAGTATAGCAACGGTGTTGTTGGCCGTGCAGACATTGGTCAGGGCCACAAGCGTTCCAATGGAGAATTCCGCGCCACGCCGTCCGCTGATGCGGCTCGTGAGCCACTGCGTGAGCCAGCGTATGCCGCCAAGATGACTGATGACCTCCATGACACCGCCTGCCAGCATCGCCACTATCACCAGCTCACCCATGCCCAGGATGCCGTCGCTCATGGCCGACATCCAGCCGAAGAGGTCGTAGCTGCCATAGCACATGCCGATGATGCCGCTAAGCAATATGCCACTCAGCAGCACGACTATCACATCCACTCCTGCTATGGCTGTCACGAGCACCACGACGTATGGCAACACCTTCAGCACATCCACCGACGGAATCACCTGGGGAGCATGGACCTTGGAGCCCAGCACGACATAGACAAGCATCACCACCAATGCGGCAGGCACCACGATGAGAGAATTAACCCTGAACTTGTCACTCATGCGACAGCCCTGGGTGCGCGTGGCGATGATGGTGGTGTCGGAGATGAAACTGAGGTTATCGCCAAAGAATGCTCCACCCACCACAGCACCGAGCACCAGCGCCACAGGAGCGTGGGTCGTCTGACCTATGCCCACGGCAATGGGCGAGAGTGCGACAACAGTTCCAACGCTCGTGCCTATGGACATAGATATAAAGCATGATGCTATAAACAGCCCAGCTAACAGCAAGTTATCTGGCAGCAGTTGAAGTGAAAGATTAACTGTTGCATCTATGGCTCCCATGGCTTTGGCCGACGAAGAGAAAGCTCCTGCCAACAGGAATATCCACAGCATGAGCATGATGTTGGGCTGGCCAGCGCCACGCGAGAAAAGCTCCACTCGCTGATGCGTCGACATGCCCCGCAACAACGTCACGGCATAGACAGCTGTGGCCACGAAAGCCACACTGATGGGAACCTTGTAGAAGTTGCCGGCAACAATGCTGCCGACAAGGTACACCAACAGGAAGACCAATATTGGGCTCAGGGCCAAAAGGCCGGCACGTGTGGAGATACGTTCTGACATTTACAGCCGCAAAAGTACTAAATTGTTGCGAACGACACGCCTTTTTGCTGAAAATCTTTTGTCATTCAGTGTATTTTGCATACTTTTGCACCCAAAAGAAGAATATTAATCCCAAAACATATGAAGAAAATTGTAACATTGGGCGAGCTCATGCTGCGCCTCTCACCTCAAGGCAACGACAGATTCATACAGGCAGAGAGCTTCCGTATTATCCCCGGAGGCGGCGAAGCCAACGTTGCCATCTCACTGGCCAACTACGGCCACAACGCAGTCTTCGTGACCAAACTGCCCAAGCACGAGATAGGCCAGATAGCCGTCAACGCCATGCGTCGCTACGGTGTAGACACATCGTTCATAGCACGTGGCGGTGAACGCGTGGGACTGTACTATGCCGAGACAGGAGCATCGATGCGCCCGTCCAAGGTCATCTACGACCGCGCACACAGTGCCATCGCAGAGGCCAAGCCCGAGGACTTCGACTTTGATGCCATCATGGAGGGCGCCGACTGGTTTCACTGGAGCGGCATCACCCCCGCCATCAGCGACCAGGCTGCCGAGCTCACGCGTCTGGCTTGTGAGGCCGCCAAGCGCCACGGCGTCACGGTGAGCGTGGACCTCAACTTCCGCAAGAAGCTGTGGACCAGCGAGAAGGCCATCAGCGTGATGCGTCCCCTGATGAAATATGTCGATGTGTGCATAGGCAACGAAGAGGATGCCGAGCTCTGCCTGGGCTTCAAGCCTGATGCCGACGTAGAAGGCGGACAGACAGACGCTGCTGGCTATGAGGGCATCTTCCGTCAGATGCGCGAGCAGTTTGGATTCAAGTATGTTGTGTCAACGCTGCGCGAGAGCTTCTCGGCCACACACAACGGTTGGAAGGCCCTCATCTTCGACGGCAAGGAGTTCTACCAGTCCAAGCGCTATGACATCAACCCGATCATTGACCGTGTAGGCGGCGGCGACTCGTTCTCAGGAGGTCTCATCCACGGCCTGCTCACCAAGGCCACACAAGGCGAGGCACTGGAGTTTGCCGTGGCTGCCAGCGCACTGAAGCACACCATCAACGGAGACTTCAATCTTGTCAGCATTGACGAAGTGGAAGCACTGGCCGGAGGCAGCGCCAACGGCAGAGTACAAAGATAAAGAAATTTGACAATTGGACAATTTACAATTTTACAATTGCTGCTCCCAATGACTGAGGAAGATCTGAAGCAACGACTCAAGCGAGAGTTTCTTCCTTGCATAAAGAGTGTAAGGAATTGCTAAGTATAATTGTGAAGTCTATTGTCACGACAAGAAACAACATCAACAGTAAAGGTAACAAATCGTAAAATTGTGAAATCGTAAAATTGTAAAATTAAATAATGGCAAAGTTTGATAAACTGGCAGTACTGGCCAAAATCAAGGAGGCACCAATGGTGCCGGTGTTCTATCACAAAGATGCAGAAGTGGCCAAGCATGTCATCAAGGCATGCTATGATGGCGGCGTGCGCGCCTTTGAGTTCACCAATCGCGGCGACTTCGCACAAGAGGTCTTTGCCGAGTGTGTGAAGTATGCAGCCAAGGAGTGCCCCGAACTGGCTCTGGGTATAGGCAGCGTTGTCGATGCTCCCACGGCAGCAATGTACATACAGCTTGGCGCCTGCTTCGTCGTAGGCCCGCTGTTCAATCCCGAGATTGCCCCTGTGTGCAACCGCCGTCTCGTGCCTTACTGCCCTGGCTGTGGCAGCGTAAGCGAAATCGGCAAGGCACAGGAGCTGGGCTGCGACCTGACAAAGCTCTTCCCCGGCGACGTCTATGGGCCAAACATGGTCAAAGGCTTGATGGCACCCATGCCTTGGTCTAAGATTATGGTCACTGGCGGTGTGTCGCCCGATGCCGACAACCTGCGCTCGTGGTTCAAGGCCGGAGTGTTCTGCGTGGGCATGGGCTCTAAGCTCTTCCCCAAAGACAAGGTTGAAGCCAAAGACTGGCAATACATCACCGACAAGTGCCGCGAAGCACTGGGATATATCAAGGAGTGACAAACACATAGCGACTGAAACATGAATAACAAACTATATTTTGTGCTGCCCTTGCTGGTGGCAGCATTAGTGGCATCGTGTCGCCCGCCGCGCGGCGGCCAATCGGGTGAAGACAACCTGCCGACAGAAATACTCACCTATACTGACAGTGTGACAAAAGGTGAGTGTCAGGCTTTACAGACCCTGCTGGTGGAGTACCCCACGGCTGAATGCAACACCATACTGGCAGACAGCATTCGCGCATGGGTGAAGCAAGAGCTGCAACAATGCGCCTACCCCATCATGGCCACAGAAGACTTGCCGATTGCGCCCTACACTGGCGACATCACCGATGGTCAGGCCATGCTCAAATACTATGGCAGCAAGGGTCTCGAAAACATGACCGCAAGCATTAGCGGCATAGGCGAAGAACTCCTTTTCCCTGTGAACTACAGCAACGACTACGGGGCAACCATCGAGGCACGCACACCAGCCTTTGTGACATACGACATAGAATATGGCATATACACTGGCGGAGCCCACGGGCTGGAGATGAACGAGCAAGTGACGTTCTGCAGCAAAGACGGCCGTCGCATGGGATGGAACCTGGTGGACACGCTGGAGAACCGCAAGCTGCTCACCGAGCTCATACTTGATGGCTTGGCAGAGTATTTCGCTATAAACACTGACGATCCCGATGCCGATGTGTGGAACTACATGCAGCTCTACGACGACCCCGAAACACCAGACATCGATGAGAGCAGCATATTGCCGCTACCCTCTACAGCACCGTCGCTGACAAACGAAGGAATCCGTTTCGTGTACCAGCAGTATGAAATAGCATGCTACGCTATCGGACGGCCCGAATGCATCATACCATACGACAAAGCCAAACCGATTCTCTCACGCGAGGCAAAGAAGTTACTGGCATTGTAGTATAACTTTCACGAATGCATATCCGCAGCCTGATTTTTAGCATATTAGCACTTTGTGCCACCACCATTGCCGCACAGACCACTTATGTTGACGGCAACACCGTGGTGGCACATGGTGTTGATGCACATGGCTCTATGCCTCCGGCATTGGAGAGCATCATGCGCGGCCGCAATATCAAGCAACGGGAAGACTTCGCCAGCACACATACAACACGACACGCCAAGGCGTTGCCAACAAATACCATCGGCCCGCTGCTGAAGAGCATCCGCGACCAGGATGAGCCGTACAACTGGATGTGCCCTCGCTGGCGCTACGACGACGGCACAGAGAGCGAAAGCCGCTGTCTGTCGGGCTGTGTGGCCACAAGCATCGAACAGCTCATGGCCTACTACCGCTACCCCGCGGCTCTGGTCGACACTCTGTTTGGCTGGGTAACACCTAACTATGAGCTGCCCGATATGCTGCCCGGCACACGGTTTGACTGGGACAACCTGCTCAACGACTACCGCCAAGGATACAGCGTGGCCGAAGGCGAAGCTGTGGCACTGACATCACTCGCAGCAGGAATGGCCGTGTACATGCGCTACGGACTCAAATCATCGGGCGCCAGCATCTGGGAAGCACCCGCGCAGTTGCGACGTGCATTGGGCTACGGCATGGCTCGCGTCTACGACCGCGCCCTCTACACCCCATCACGCTGGCACGATATTCTCTATGAGGAACTAAGCCACGGCCGACCTGTGGCATACACAGGACATAACGTCAGCCTCTCGGGACACGCCTTCAACATCGATGGCGTGGATTCGCAAGGCTTCTATCATGTCAACTGGGGCTACGACGGACGCTACGACGGATGGTATGACCTCGATTGGCTCAACCCATGGGAACCCACCGATATGCCGGCAAACGGCTACCAGGCAGGGTTCTTTGCCAACAACACAATGCTGGTGATGCATCCTTCTGCCGAGGTCCAGCCTCTGCAACCCGACACACTGAGGTTAGACAGCACAGGCGTGAAACTTCTTAACATCAAGCTGTTGCGCCCTGCGGACGTGCGAGGTTACATCCCGGCAGACTTCTTCTTCGAGAACACAAGCAACGACACCGTACCTTACACCTACGAGGTGATGTCATTTCTGCGCAGCGACACCGCCGTGTTCATGCAGTCGGACTATGTGGGCATAGCCACAGTGACGCTACTGCCACATGAGCGACGCACCCAGCGTCTGTACCTGAGATTCCATGAGGTCGGCCACCGGCTGCTCGGCATCTCCAATGACGATGTCACAATACCATATTTCCAACCGGTGAAAGTCACCTACGGAACGCCCTCGCAACTCGAATGGGGAGAGGCAGAAGTGACGTTGGATGCCGACAGCGTAGTGCTCACGGTGCCCGTCAGCAACCTTGCCAAAGGCGACTTCGCCGGTGATCTGGTCACCTTCTGTCTGCACTTAGACACACCAGATTCGCAAGACAGCCGCCATTATGAAGTGCTCAACCTGCCGGCAGGCCAGAGCACAGTGCTACGTACTTGTTTCCGCGGCCTCACGCCTGCCACGGGCTATCGTCTGCTGGTGCGCTGCCCGTGGTCTGTTGTGGCCGAGAAGACCTTCACCACCAGCGGAGGCGCTGACGACATCATGGGAATAGAACAAACAGACCAAGCTCCGCAGGCGCCCAACAGCCTCGACAGCCAAGCCTATGACCTTGCAGGCCGACCCATCAGCACAAACAGCCACAACGCCTCGCACATAGTGGTGCAAGGCAGACACAAATTCGCCAGATGAATCCCACCCTGCTCATAGACAAATACTACGCCGCCACACCTGAGTTGCGACACATACTGCTCACACACAGCAATAGCGTGGCAGAGATGGCACTTGACGTGGCCCGACGTCATCCCGAACTGCATGCCGACACCACCTTCATCGCCGAGGCAGCCATGCTGCACGACATAGGTATTTTCATGACCGATGCACCAGGCATACTGTGCTTCGGCACCGAACCATACATTTGCCACGGCATGCTTGGTGCACGCCTGCTGCGCGATGAGGGGCTGCCGCTTCACGCACGTGTGGCAGAGTGCCACACCGGCACAGGACTCACACGCGCTGCCATCGAGAGCCAACAGCTGCCGTTGCCGCCAGCCGACTATGTTCCCGAGACTATTGAGGAGCAAATCATCTGCTACGCCGACAAATTTTTCTCTAAGTCACACCTCGAACGCACACGCACTCCAGAGCAGGTGCTCGCATCATTGACGCGCTTCGGCCCGGAAAGCACACAGCGCATGCAAGAGTGGATAAAGCGTTTCGGCGTGTAAAAAAGAGTGAAAAACGGAAAGCAAAAAGTGAAAAATGAAGAGCGAAAAGTGAAAAGTGGGAAGCGAAAAGTGAAAAATGAAGAATAAAGGATGTTTATTCTTGCGTATCATCGCCAGAAGTGCTACTTTTGCAGCTGATTTCGAGCCCACAACACTTGGGCAAGCCCTCAGTGAATAGACAAACACACAATATACTCCTGCTTCTCGTTGCCATCGTAGCGATGGTTATCTCCTGCGGATCGCCACAAGGCAACGCACCGACAACCACACCAACAGCCACGGGAGCCACGGCCACGCTGATAGAATCAGTGCTTGACAGCGCGAACCACATTGACGTTCGTGCCGCAGTGGACAGCATAGCAGCAGCCATTGACACGACAGCACTCGCAGCAGCTGCGGCCACATTGACTGGCGACACTTTGTCTCTGACATTAGACAGCGCTACAATAGCAGAAGCACTCACTCATCCACAGAACATTGCCCCCGCCGACAGCGATGCCATTGTGCGCGTGGAGGACTTCATCGCCAACGCCGACACAGCACGATACATCATCGTGGGCGAGGACACGGTGTGGCTCAACCGTGCCGGACATATCGGCAAAGACTCCATAGCCGTGGACACTTCACGCCAGAGTAAGAACGCCCTGGAGTCACCGGTGAGCTACGTGGCCAAGGACTCCATCACCTTCGACTATCAGGCCAACCGAGCCAACCTCTACGGCGAGGCAAACGTCAAGTACCAGAACCTTGAGCTGCAAGCCAACCTCATCACAATGGCAATGGACAGCAGCGTGGTTCATGCTCTCGGCACGCGCGACAGCACAGGCAAGGTTCTCTCGCCACCAGTATTCAAGCAGGGCGAGGACGAATATGAGCCCGACCAGATAGCATATAACTTCAAGTCACGCAAGGCCTATATTACCAACGTCTTCACTGAACAGGGCGAAGGATATCTGACCAGTGCCGAGAGCAAGCGCGACAGTTCTGGCGTGATGTATATCCGCAAGGGCAAATACACCACATGCGATGCCCGCCACCCACACTTCTACCTCGCCCTGACACGTGCCAAGGTGCGTCCGGGCAAGGATGTCGTCTTCGGACCGGCATATCTGGTCATCGAGGACGTGCCATTGCCGCTGGCCATACCCTACGGTTTCTTCCCGTTCACAGAAAGCTACAGCTCGGGCATCATCATGCCCACATACGGTGATGAGACCAACCGTGGTTTCTATCTGCGCGACGGCGGATACTATTTCGCCATTAACGACCTGATAGACCTCAAAGTGCTTGGCGAGATATACACCAAGGGTTCGTGGGGTGTGTCAGCACAAAGCAACTACCGCAAACGTTACCGCTTCAGCGGAGCCGTGAACTTCTCATACCAGAACACCGTCGAGGGCGAGAAGAACATGCCGGACTATTCTGTGTCCAAGAGCTTCAAGTTCCAGTGGAGCCACCGCCAGGATGCCAAGGCCAACCCCTCACAGTCGTTCTCGGCCAGCGTCAACTTTGCCACATCGAGCTACGAGCGTAACAACCTCACCTCGATGTATAATCCTCAGGCCTACACCCAGAGCACACGAACCTCATCCATCTCATACAGCAAGAACTTCAGCGACATAGGCCTGAGCATAAGCACCACCATGAACCTCTCGCAGAACGTCCGCGACAGCAGTATCAGCATGACGCTGCCATCATTGAACATCTCGTTGGCGCGATTCAACCCATTCAAGCGCAAAAAAATGGCAGGTGCAGAACGGTGGTACGAAAAGATTGCGATGTCCTACACCGGAACCCTGTCCAACAGCATATCGACAAAGGAGAACCAGCTGCTGCATTCCAACTTCATCAAGGACTGGAAGAACGGCATGAAGCACAGCGTGCCCATCAGCGCCTCGTTCACGCTGCTGAACTACATCAACATCACACCGTCGTTCAACTTCAACGACCGCATGTATATGTTCAAGGTCAATCGCTCGTGGGATCAAGGCGTCCAACAGGAATTGCGCGACACCACCTTTGGGTTCTACAACGTCTACGACTACAACATGAGTGTCTCAGCCACCACGAAGCTCTATGGTATGTACCGTCCGCTCATCGGCAAGAAGATAGTAGCCATCCGTCACGTCCTGACTCCTAACATCAGCTTCAGCTATGCGCCAGACTTCGGAGCATCACGCTTCGGCTATTGGGATACTTATGTCAAGACAGACAAGGACGGCAATGTAAGCACAGTGACCTACTCCCCATTCAACGGCATGCTCTACGGCGTACCGGGCCAAGGCAAGACTGGTAGCATCACCGTCGACCTGAGCAACAATGTGGAGATGAAGGTGCGCTCGTCCAAAGACTCCACGGGTTACAAGAAGATATCGCTCATCGACGAACTGGGAGCTGCGATGTCCTACAACTTGGCAGCAAAGAGCAAGCCCCTGAGTGACCTCAACACGCGTCTGCGCCTGAAACTCACCAAGAGCTACACATTCAGCATGAATGCCGTCTTTGCCACCTACGCCTACGAGCAGGACGAGAACGGCAACGTCAAGGTGGGCGACAAGACCGAGTACTCGCAAGGACGCTTCGGACGCTTCCAGGGAATCTCACAGAACATATCCTACACCCTCAACAACCAGACCTTCCGCAAGCTCTTCGGCAAGGACAAAGACAAGAACAGCAACGACGAGAAGTCGGATGCCGACATTGAGGACGAGGCCGACATGAACAACACCAATCTCGACCCGGACCTCAATCAGGGCAAGCGTGGAGCACGCCGCAAACCCACTGTGGACGAGACCGACGAAGACGGCTACGTGCCCTTCCAGCTGCCGTGGTCCATCAGCTTCTCCTACGGCATATCGCTGCGCGAGAACACACAGGGCAAATTCAACTCCGAGCGCATGCGCTACCCATACGGACTGACACACACGCTCAACTTCTCAGGCAACCTCCAGATTGCCACGGGATGGAACATCACATGGTCATCGGGCTATGACTTCAACTACAAGAAGATATCCATGACCACAGCCTCGCTCTCGCGCGACCTACACTGTTTCAATATGTCGTGTAGCGTGGTGCTGTCACCATACACTTCGTTCAACTTCACCTTCCAGGCCAACGCTTCAACGCTGGCCGACGCACTGCGATGGAAGAAACAATCCAGCTATTCACGCAACATACAGTGGTATTAGATTAGTTGAGAGTTGAAAGTTGAAAGTTGAAAGTTGAAAATTGAAAGTTGAAAGATTAATAAACAACACATAATCATGAAAAAATTATTCTCCATCACAATTGTCTGTGCCATCATGCTGGCAATGTTTGCATGCATGGGCGAGAGCGAATACCATCAGACCTACTTCGTCCGTCCATCATCAGGTGCAGCCCTCATCACTGCTGAAGGCGGCATCGACTCAATGGTCTTCGTCACCACAGAGTCATATACCCTGACCACCACCCTCGAAGCCAGCGACACCACTGGCGGCCGATGGTTCTCCTACCCAGACTTCTTCAACAGCTACGAGAGCACCACAGCCAACACCATCGTAGAGTTCACCATGCCCATCACCTTCACGCCCAACACTACCAATAAGCAACGCACAGTGATGTTCACCATCAATGCTGGCGAATACACAGCCAGCTGTGTGTTTGTCCAAGACACTATCCACCCACAAGCAATCGACACCTTAGCACTGGAATAATAGTACTATGCACAGACTGACGAGAACCTTCATGCTGGTAGCTGCCTTGCTTGCAACAGCAACGGCAACATGGGCCAACCAACCTGATTCGTTGTATCTATTTGCATACAACACCAATCCGCAGAACGGCCTGGCAATGGCCTACAGCAGCGACGGCATGACGTGGACAGCCTTTGAGGGCACACACAGCTTCATTCGCAGCGACTACGGCACATGGGGCCGCGAGAAAAGGATGTTTTCCCCCGCACTGTTGCGCTCGCCACGAGGATGGTTGCTTGTCTTCGGTGTCAACGATTACGAACCCACATTTGCCATAACCGAGAGCCGCGATCTGGCACACTGGCGACCTCAAGACTACCCGCGCTTGAAGGGCGTGAGCCAATGCCTCGAACCCGTAGCACAATACACAGCCGAAGGCCTCACCGTGCGTTTTCACGACGCAGCAGGACAATGGTTTGAGACAACGGCATCCGAGGGATATCATTTCAGCACCCCACAGGCGTGCACCGCACCAGCGCCCGTGCATACCACAGCACTCATCAACGGACAGCAGCAGACAGGCACCGTGGTTCGCATAGCTGCCACAGAACTCGAGGCTCTGCATGCCTACAAAGCCCTCAGCGACCGCCGCGGCGCACGCAACAACATCAACCTCCACGATACAGCACCATTTGACTTCCTCAACGAGAAGCCTCTCAACGCTGTCGTCCATCCACAACCCGAGGCAGCCAAACCCATATCCGACAAGCTGATAGGCATATTCTTTGAGGATATCAACTACAGCGCCGACGGTGGACTCTATGCAGAGTTGGTGCAGAACCGCGACTTCGAGTACTCATCAGCCGATGGCGGCCGCGAGCACAACTGGACAGCCTCCAACAGCTGGAGCTGCATAGGTAATGACGCCGCTATGGACATCGATACCACCAACGCCCTGCATCCCAACCAAAGCCACTACGCACGCCTTACGGCAGCCAGCGGCGGCGCAATGCTGGTCAACGACGGCTTCGACGGCATCCCTGTCCGCAAAGGCCAGACCTACGATGTCAGCCTCTTCGTGCGCCAGGAGACAGGCAAGCCCATGCCCATCATTGTCGAGCTCAGACAAGGCGACAAAGTCATTGGCACCACCACACTGTCCAAGCCCACGGCTGCATGGCGCCAGCTCAGCGGCACCATCCGCGCTATGGCAGATGCCGACGATGCCACGTTGTGTGTCGGCACACGAGGTGAAGCCACGCTGTGCATGGATATGATCTCGCTGTTCCCGCGCAACACCTTCAAGGGTCGCAAGAATGGCATGCGTGCCGACCTGGCACAGACGTTGGCCGACCTGCACCCCCGCTTCATGCGTTTCCCTGGCGGTTGCGTGACCCACGGCGACGGCATAGGCAATATCTACAACTGGAAGGAAACCATTGGTCCGATGCATGCGCGCAAGGGCGCACGCAACATTTGGGGCTACCACCAGTCGCGAGGCTTGGGCTACTACGAGTTCTTCCAACTCTGTGAGGACATGGGCTGCGAACCTCTGCCAGTGATTGCTGCCGGAGTGCCCTGCCAGAACAGCAGCCGTGGCGGTGGTGGACAGCAAGGAGGCATCCCCTTCGGACCCGAGATGGACCAGTTTGTGCAGGACATCCTCGACCTTGTGGAGTGGGCCAACGGCGACCCCAAGACCAACAAATGGGCACGCATGCGCGCCGAAGCCGGACACCCCAAGCCATTCAATCTCAAATACATCGGCATAGGCAATGAGGACCTCATCAGCGAGACCTTTGCCGAGCGCTATCTGATGATTATCAAGGCCATCAAGCAGCGCTACCCCGACATCACCGTCTGCGGCACCGTGGGGCCATTCTTCGAGGGTGCTGACTACGACGAAGGCTGGCGTATAGCCAAGGACAACCACATCGACATGGTGGACGAGCACTACTACGTAGCCCCAGGATGGTATGTCAACAATCAGGACTTCTACGACAACTACGACCGCACAGCCTCCAAAGTCTACGTTGGCGAATATGCCAGTCACATAGCGTCCCGCAAGTCCACCATCGAGACAGCCCTCACATGCGCCATGCACATCTGCAACCTTGAGCGCAACGGCGACATTGTGGCGATGTCCAGCTACGCACCCCTGCTGGCTAAGCACGGCCACACACAGTGGAACCCCGACATGATATACTTCGACAACACCAACGTCTATCCCACTGTGGACTACTATGCACAGCTGATGTGCGGCCAGAGCCAAGGCAACAGCTATATTCCCACATCCGTCGAACTCAACCACGGCGATGCCGCTGTGCGCCAACGCATAGCAGTGAGCACTGTGCGCGACACCCAGACAGGCCGCACATACATCAAGATTGTCAACCTGCTACCCCACCCCGTGGCAACACAGCTGCAGCTGCAGGAACTGCTCGTTAAACCCAGTGTGGCAGCCACAATGACTCAGCTTACAGGACAGCTCGACGACACCGAGGCACGCCCCACACAGCCACAAAGCATCACATTGCAGCCCCAGACAGACATCACTCTGCCTGCCAACAGCTTCACAATGATTGCTTTCTGACTTAGCCACTTACGACTATACAAAAAGTGCCGGCACACATAACATTGCGTGCCGGCACTATTTTTTCAAGCCCGAAGAATGCTCTTATTCCTCCTCGGGTTTCATGTTTGTGTATACTGTCTGCACATCGTCAAACTCCTCGAGGCGCTCAACCATCTTGTTGATGCTCTCACGCTGCTCGGGGGTAACATCCTTGAGGTCGTTGGGGATATACGTGAACTCACCACCGACATCCTCAAAGCCGCTCTCCTCCAAATGCTTCTGGATGGCACCATAGCTCTTCGGGTCGCCATAGATGGTCAGTGTGCCCTCTTCCTCATCCTCGTCAAACTCATCTTCCACACCGTAGTCAATGAGATCAAGAATGAGCTCGTCCATGTCTACATCATCCTTCTTCTTGAAGGTGAACACAGCCTTGTGGTCGAAGAGGAACGCCAGCGAACCCATCGTGCCCAGATTACCTCCAAACTTGTTGAAGACCGAGCGCACGTCAGCCACGGTGCGTGTTGGATTATCGGTGAGTGTGTCCACAAAGATGGCGATGCCATGCGGTCCATAGCCCTCGTAGGTCATACCCTTGTAGTCGCTCTGGTCCTTGCCCATCGCGTTCTTGATGGCGCGATCGATGTTGTCCTTCGGCATGTTCTCGCGCTTGCAGGTGGCGATGATACCACGCAATGTCGGGTTCATGTCGGGGTCTGGTCCGCCAGCCTTCACGGCAATAGCGATTTGCTTGCCCAGCTTGGTGAATGTCTTTGCCATGTGGCCCCAGCGCTTCAGCTTGGCAGCCTTACGGTATTCAAATGCTCTTCCCATACTTTAATTTTACGATTTAACTATTTTACGATTTTACGATTTTACGATTTATATTATTCAATTATACGATTTTATGATTTTACGATTTAAAGCATTTTCTTCTTTGTGAGATATTCACGGGTAGAAATGATAGAACTAACGATAATGCGGTAAAGTTCCTTACATTCAGTATGCAAAGGTTGTACCCTCTGAACAGGCAACAACTCAACTTCCATTATAAGTTCTAACCAATATGCTGTTTCATCCAGTTCCTCCTCAACCATTTTCAGTTTGTTGAGAAAATCTTTCTCTGACTTACCTATACATGCGGCTCGATAATTAGCCCCTGGTGATGTCCCCGACCTCACGATTTGCTTCCCTATTGCATAACCAGAATTGATTGAAGGCAAGTTATCCACCAAATGGATAATCCTCTTGGAAAATTCCTTAAACCTTTGTTTCAACTCCTGTTCCGTCATATAGGAAAGTGAAATCGTGAAATCGTGAAATCGTGAAATTAACGAAGTTCTGCCCCGAGCTGTTTGGTGAGGTTCTGGATGAGCTTCTGCATGATGGCATCGATGGCTTTGTCGTTGAGCGTCTTTGTCTCATCCTGAAGCAGGAAGTTGACAGCATACGACTTCTTGCCTGCGGGCAGGTTCTTGCCCTCGTAGACGTCAAAGAGTGTGACAGCCTTGAGCAGGCGACGCTCGCTCTGGTAAGCTATTTCCTCTATCTGTCCGAACTCCACGTTCTTGTCCACCAGCAATGCCAGGTCGCGGCTCACGGCAGGATACTTGGGCAGTTCGGCGAAGCTCACCTTCTGCTTGCGCACCAAGCGCATCACCTGACCCCAGGCTATGTCGGCGAAGTAGACATCCGATTGAATGTCAAAGGCCACAGACAGACGCTTGGCCACAGGACCCATCTGAGCCACAACATGTCCATTGCGGTCGGTCAGCAGCTGGCTCTTGGCGAAAATGTCGTTGGTGCCCTGACGGAACTGCAGCATGCCCATCTGCACGCCCACGCGCTGCAGGATGTTCATCACATTGGCCTTTAGGGAGAAGAACGTCTGATCCTCGTCGGCATGTGCCCACGAACCGCTGACGCGCTTGCCCGTCACCCACAGTCCGAGGTGATAGTCCTCGCTGTAGGCATCCAGCACATGCTTGATGACCTCCGGGTCACGGCTGGAGCTCACTCCAGGCACGATGACATCGCTCTTACGGTCCTGGTCAAAGTAGTAGCAATTGCCGAACTCAAAGAGCTGCAAGTCAGCACGACGACGGTTGACATTGCGACTGATGGTCTCCAGTCCACCGAAGAGCAACGTCTGGCGCAGTACGTTCAAGTCCTGCGACAGCGGGTTGAGCAGACGCACACAGCGCTGCGAGGGATATGTCTGCAGCCCGTCATAGTATGCTCCACGCTGCAAGGAGTTGTTTAGAATCTCATTGAAACCAGCACCCACGAGCTGCTCACCGACGATGTTCTGCAGCTTGTGGCTGCGGTCGGTCTCGCCCTTCACGGCTAATGAGCTCTTGAGCGACATCGGTATTTCCACGTTGTTGTAGCCATAGATGCGGAGGATGTCTTCCACCACATCACAAGGACGCTGCACATCAACGCGGTAAGCCGGCACACGCAGGCTAAGGCCTTCTGCTGTCTCTCTGAGGATGGTCATCTCCAACGAGGTGACGATGCTCTTGATGGTCTCGGGCTCAATATGCTTACCTATCAGGCTATCTACATAGTCATATCGCAGGTCGACATCAAAGTCCTTGATAGGATTGGGATAAACATCCACAATGTCCATAGACACCTTGCCGCCTGCCAACTCGCGACACAGCAATGCAGCCTGCTTCAGGGCGTAGATCTGTCCTGCAGGGTCTATGCCACGCTCAAAGCGGAACGAGGCATCAGTCTGCAAGCCGTGGCGGCGCGAGCTCTTGCGAATCCACGTGGGATTGAAATATGCGCTCTCGAGCAGCACGTTGCGAGTGGTCTCATAGGTACCGCTACCCTTGCCGCCATAGACACCGCCTATGCACATAGGTTCCTCGGCATTGCATATCATCAGGTCGCGCTCAGAGAGCTTGCGGTCTACCCCGTCCAGCGTCTGGAACACCGTGCCCTCGGGCATGGTCTTAACCACCACCTCGCCACCGCGTATCATGTCGGCGTCGAAGCAATGCAGCGGCTGACCGTATGCCATCATTATATAGTTGGTGATGTCCACGATGTTGTTGATGGGTCGCAGTCCTATCGCCGTGAGGTGCTCCTGCAGCCACTTGGGGCTCTCAGTCACATGACAGTCGGTGATGGTCACGGCAGCATAGCGCGGGCAGGCCTCGCTGTTCTCCACGCGAATGGGTATTTCCAGGTCGTGGTTGTCCACGCTGAAAGCCTCGTCGCTGGGACGGTGCAGCGATGTCTTGTATCCGTTGCTGCACAGCCACGCATAGAGGTCGCGTGCCACGCCATAGTGTGAGCATGCATCGGCACGGTTGGCTGTGATGTCCACCTCAATGCAGAAGTCACTCTCCAAGCCATAGTAGTCGGCAGCGGGAGTACCCACGCGTGCATCCTGCGGCAGTACGATGATACCGTCATGGCTGGTGCCAATGCCTATCTCATCCTCTGCACACAACATGCCGTTACTCTCCACGCCACGCAGCTTGGAGCGTTTGATGACAAACTCCTTGTCACCGTCATAGAGCTTGGTGCCCAGAGTGGCACATATCACCTTCTGACCGGCTGCCACGTTGGGCGCTCCACAGACAATCTGCTGGGGCTCGCCAGTGCCGATATTCACGCTGCACACATGCATGTGGTCGCTGTCGGGATGGGGCTCGCATGTGAGAACCTCAGCCACGACCAGTCCCTGCAGTCCGCCACGAATGGCCTGCACCTCCTCCACTCCGTCCACTTCAAGACCTATGGATGTCAGCGCGTCAGCAATCTGATAGGCTGTGAGGTCGGTGTCGACATATTCACGCAGCCATTTGTAGGAAATATTCATCTGCTATATCTATTATATATTATCGTTTTGTCCTATGTTTGTGATGCCCCACGGCAATTCGCGCGCAAAGATACGAAAAAGTTCTCATGCCGCAGGCCAATGCTGTTGTTTTTTGCCTGTGCCAGACCATTTTTTTGTTCAGAACGGCATGTCCTGTGTTGACGACGGTGGTCCGAAAGGTGTTGCGCTGTCGTCGGGCGGGGGCAGCGGAGCCACAGACATTGACGTTGGCAGCGGCGGGCCATCGGGCACAGGAGTGCTGGCATTGATGGCAGAGCCGAAGGTCATCGTCTCGCCAGGCATGGGCACATAGTGGTCGTCGCTGAAGTCCTGGAATCGCGCAAACTCATGGCGGAAGCGCATGTTCACGATGTCCGTGGCACCGTTGCGGTGCTTGGCAATGATGAACTCCGTCAGTCCGCGCTGGTCGTTGCCGCTGCTGTCCTGGAACTTCTTGTAGTACTCTGGTCTGTGGATGAAGCACACCATGTCTGCATCCTGCTCTATGGCACCGGACTCGCGCAGGTCCGACAACTGCGGGCGCTTGGAGTCCTCACCCTGCGAGGAGTCGCGTTTCTCCACATTACGGTTGAGCTGCGACAGCGCTATGATGGGAATGTTCAGCTCCTTGGCCAGTCCCTTCAGCGAACGGCTTATGGTAGACACTTCTTCCTGTCTGGAGCTGAAGTTCATGCCGCTGGCGTTCATCAGCTGCAGGTAGTCAATGAGAATGAGTTTCACGCCATGCTCACGCACCAGTCTTCGTGCCTTGGTACGCAGCTCAAACACAGACAGCGACGGCGTGTCATCGACATACAGCGGTGCGCCCTCCAGCTGCTTGCTCCTGCTGTCCAGCTGCGTCCACTCGTAGGGCTCCAGCTGTCCGCTCTTGATCTTCTCACCGGGCAACTCTGTCACGTTGACTATCAGTCGCGTCACCAGCTGCACATTGCTCATTTCAAGCGAGAACATGGCCACAGGCTCGTGCATGTCCACCGCGATGCGCTTGGCCATAGACAGCACAAAGGCAGTCTTACCCATTGAGGGTCGTGCTGCGATGATGATGAGGTCAGAGTTCTGCCATCCGTTGGTGATCTTGTCGATGCCAGCAAAGCCACTACTAAGTCCCGAGAGACCACTCTGACGGGCTGCAGCCTTCTCTATCTGTTTGCGCGCCTCGGCCAGGACGGGGTCAATCTGCACATAGTCCTTCTTCAGGTTCTGCTGTGAGATGGCAAAGAGGTTGCCCTCGGCACGCTGCATGAGGTCGTCCACATCCGTTGTGCTGTCAAAGGCCTGCTGCTGTATCTGGCTTGAGAAGGTGATGAGCTGACGGGCCAGATACTTCTGGGCTATGATGCGCGCATGATATTCGATATGTGCCGACGACACCACCTGTGCCGCCAACTGTGCGATATATGGTGGTCCACCGGCATCCGCCAGCTCGCCTTGCTGGTCGAGATAGTCGGTCACGGTGAGCAAGTCCACGGGCCTCGACTGGCTGTTGAGTGCCCGCACAGCATTGAAGATGAGCTGGTGGCGCTTGTCATAGAAGCTCTCGGGGCGCAGTAGCTCGCTGATGAGCGAATAGGCGTCCTGCTCCACCATGATGGCTCCCAGCACGGCCTGCTCCATCTCAATGTTCTGGGGCTGGACATGTCCGTAGGCGTCCTCCGCGGGCACGTTGACATTAGCGTTCCTGCTGCCGGAACGTCGGCTGTTGGTGCTTGGCATAAGTGAATATGTAATATGTGTGCTATGCCAGTTGTTCTCTGGCTTGTAAGATGCTATTGGCTCTCTCGAGGTCTTCAGGCGTGTCTATGCCGATGTTGTTGCCATGCTCGGTCACCGCCACCTTGATGATATAGCCTGCCTGCAGCCAGCGCAGCTGCTCCAGACTCTCGGCAATCTCCAAGGGTGAGGGCGGCAACTGTGTCACCTCGTCGAGCACAGCAGGCCGATAGGCATAGAGGCCGATGTGACGGTAGTAGGTGTGCTTGCTGAGCCATTGCTCGGGCTCCACCCCGCGCATGTAGGGTATCACGCTGCGGCTGAAGTACAACGCATGCATCTGCTCGTCAACCACCACCTTGGCGGTGTTGGGGTTCTGCATGGCCTGAAAGCCTTCCTCGGCCTTGAAGGTGGTGACGAGAGTGGCAATCTGTGTGCTCTCGTCGTCGGCAAAGCATTGCAGGGCAGCGCGTATCTGTGACGGTTCGATGAATGGCTCGTCGCCCTGGATATTGACAATCACATCATAGTTGCCGCCGATGATATGTGCTGCCTCGCGCAGACGGTCGGTGCCGCTGCGGTGGTTGGGGCTTGTCATCACTGCCTTGCCGCCAAAGGCCTCCACAGCCTGACGTATGCGCTCGTCGTCGGTAGCCACATATAGGTCGTCAACACAACCTGCCACACGGTTCCACACGTGCTGTATCACCGGCTTGCCGCACAGCATCGCCAGCGGCTTGCCCGGGAAACGCGTGGAAGCATAGCGTGCGGGAATGATACCCAGACTCTTGGGCCAGCGGCCCTGTGTATACTCCTTTAACTTCATTAACTTCTTTAACTTCTTTAACTTCCTTAACTTCCTTAACTTCTTTAACTTCTCTAACTTCTAGTATTCAGCCTCTTCCAGCGAGCCGGCATTGCCATCGTCGCCAAACAGGTTGTCGAGGCCAACGCTCTCGTCCACCTCACCATACTCCTCATCGGGCTCCATGGCACAGGGGTCGAAGCCTGCTGGGATGTCAAAGTTCTGCTCTTGCGAGTAGCCCAGACGTCCGTCCTGGAAGACCTTCTTGAGGAAGTAAGCACAGATGGGCAGCGATGCCGAAGCGCCCTGTCCGTAGGCCATGCTGTTGAAGTGAATGTCGCGTTCGTCACCGCCCACCCATGCTCCGAAGGCCAGCTGGGGCGTGTAGCCCACAAACCATCCGTCGCTGTTGTCGTTGGTGGTTCCGGTCTTGCCGCCCATAGGTGCGTGGATGTCATATCTGTTGCGCATGCGCGAGCCCGTGCCTCCGTCGATGACACCGCGCATGAGCACTATCATCTTATATGCGCTGGCCTCGCTGATGACCTCGTTCATCCTTGGCACAAAGTCCGCCACGACGTTGCCCTCGTTGTCGGTGATGCGTGTGACAAACATGGGTGCCGAGCGTATGCCCTTGTTGGCAAAGGCTGTGTAGGCCGAGACCATCTCCATCACACTGATGTCGCAGGGTCCCAGACAGAGTGACATCGACGGATGTATGTCTTGGTTGAGGATGCCGAACTCATGCAGCAGGCGCACGAAGGCCGAGGGGTTGAGATGGCTCATCAGGTAGGCCGATATCCAGTTGTTGGACTGTGCCAG
>CAJOEI010000019.1:39068-44012 GCA_905233465.1 uncultured Bacteroidaceae bacterium
CCAGCGCATAGAGGTATGGCTTGATGGTCGAACCCACCTGACGGCGTCCCACGCCCGCCATGTCATACTGGAAGTGCATGTAGTTGATACCTCCCACGTAGGCCTTCACCTGTCCCGTGGTCACGTCCATGCAGACGAATCCCGAGCGCAGGAAGCCTTTGTAGTATCGTATGCTGTCCATGGGTGTCATCACGGTGTCGATATCTCCGTTGTAGGAGAACACCGTCATCTCCGTGGGCGTGTCAAAGGCCTTGCGGATGGCCTCCTCGCTGGCACCGGCCTTCTGCATCATCACATAGCGCTCAGTCTGGCGCACAGCCCGCTCAAGGTTCTGCTTGACGCGCTCTGTGGGCACTGCGGCGCTGTAGGGTGCGTTCTTATGCCCCTTGCGCTCGCGCTCAAAGATGGGCTGCAGATAGTCACCCACGTGCTGGCGCATAGCTTCCTCGGCATAGCGCTGCATGCGGCTGTCGATGGTTGTGTAAATCTTCAGGCCGTCGGTATATATATTATAGTAGGAGCCGTCCTTCTTCTTGTTCTTGTTGCACCAGCCGAAGAGCGGGTCTGTTTCCCATGCCAGCGAATCCTCAAAGAACTTCTGTCCTTGCCACGAGGCATAGTTGCTGCGCACAGGTTTCTTGGCCATCATCACGGTACGCAGATATTCGCGCACGTAGGTACCCTCGCCCACCTTGTGGTCCACGCGGTGGAAGTCCAGCGCCACGGGTTCCTGCTGCAGGCGCTCGCACTCGTCCTGCTGCAGATATCCAGCCTTCACCATCTGCCCCAGCACGATGTTGCGGCGCTGCTGTGCGAGTTCGGGATGACGCACAGGGTTGTAGTACGACGGGTTCTTGCACATGCCCACCAGCATGGCGCTCTCGTTGATGGTCAGGTCCTTGGGCTCCTTGCCGAAATATGTCTTTGCTGCCGTCTTGAGGCCCACGGCATTGTGCAGGAAGTCGAAGTAGTTGAGGTACATCGTGATGATCTCCTCCTTGGTGTAGTAGCGTTCGAGCTTCACGGCAATCACCCACTCAATGGGTTTCTGCAGCAGGCGTTCCTCCACGCTGCCGGCCTTGGCTGAATAGAGCTGCTTGGCCAGCTGCTGGGTGATGGTGGAGCCGCCTCCGGCATTGCGCTGGCGCATCAGTCCGCGCTTGACAAAAGCACGTGCCAGGGCACGGTAGTCGATGCCAGAATGCTCGTAGAAACGTATGTCCTCCGTGGCCACCAGTGCCTGGACGGTGGAGGGGGCTATCTCGCTGTATGGCAGGAACACGCGGTTGGAGCGCTGGTAGCTCCATGTGCCCAGCACACGCCCGTCGGCCGAGACCACCTGCGAGGCGAATTTGTTCACGGGGTTCTCCAGCTGATGCAGATCGGGCATATAGCCAATGCGCCCCTCGGCGATGGCCCAGAAAGCCCATGCTGCGCCGCCTATGGCCAGCACAAGCAGCACCCACAGTGCTATGATAATCTTTTTTCTCATCCGTAACAGTTGCTATATATGCGCCCGCAAGGGTGCGTCCCGCGACAATGCGCGGGAAAATGGGTTGCAAATATACTGCTTTTCCACAAAAACTGCACGCACATTGTGAGAAAAATTGAAGAAAATGCCACAAACGGCATCTTTATGCCTTTTTTATTGTGCCACATCAGCCGAAATTGCATACATTTGTCCGCCTAAATTATAAATTATCGTATGGAAAACAGAAGTCTGGTGACCATCGCCGAACACTCCAAAGACAAGATTCTCTATCTGCTGCAGATGGCACAGGAGTTTGAGCGCCACCCCAACCGCAAGCTCCTGCAGGGACGCATCGTGGCAACACTATTCTTTGAGCCCTCCACGCGCACACGACTGAGCTTTGAGACAGCCGCCAACCGCTTGGGGGCACAGGTGATAGGCTTTGCCGACCCAAAGGTGACCAGCGGCACCAAGGGCGAGACGCTCAAGGACACCATAATGATGGTATCCAACTACGCCGACGTCATTGTCATGCGCCACTACCTCGAAGGTGCAGCGCGCTATGCCAGCGAGATAGCACCAGTGCCCATCATCAATGCCGGCGACGGAGCCAACCAGCACCCCTCGCAGACCATGCTCGACCTCTACACCATCTACCAGACTCAGGGACGCCTCGATGACCTCAACATCTACCTCGTGGGCGACCTGAAGTACGGACGCACGGTGCACTCGCTGCTCATGGCCATGCGACACTTCAACCCCACTTTCCACTTCATTGCGCCCGAGGAGCTCGCCATGCCCGAGACATACAAGCTCTACTGCCGCAAGATGGGCATCCGCTATGTGGAGCATCAGGACTTCGACGCCGACGTTATAGCCGGAGCAGACATCCTCTACATGACACGCGTGCAGCGCGAACGCTTCACCGACCTGATGGAATATGAGCGCGTCAAGGACCGCTACCTGCTCAAGTTAGACATGCTCTCGCAGGCACGCCCCAACATGCGCATCCTCCATCCCCTGCCCCGCGTCAACGAGATAGAATACAGCATCGACGATGACCCGCACGCCTACTACTTCCAGCAGGCCCGCAACGGCCTCTTTGCCCGCCAAGCCATCATCTGCGACACCCTGGGCATCACCCTGGAGGATATAAAGAAAGACAAAACAATAATATAAGACCCACACAGACCCACAGAGACCCACCCCCCGCCCTCCCTGTGAGGGAGGGAGTAGTTACCAATCGGGAGGATTAAAAAAGAATACAATTGGAAAACAATAAATAAAAGAACTCAATATATGGATAAAAAAACATCCACTCAAAAAGATACCACTCCCTCCCTCACAGGGAGGGCAGGGGGTGGGTCTTCTACGAGATCCTTAATCGTCTCGGCTCTCGACCACGGGACCGTGATAGACCACATACCATGCGACCGCCTCTTTGAGGTCATCAACCTGCTGCACCTGCAGGACATGACATCCAAGGTCACCATAGGCTACAACCTCAAGTCCGGCAAGATGGGCACCAAGAGCATCATCAAGATTGCCGACCGCTTCTTCACCGACGAGGAGCTCAACCAGCTCTCCGTGGTGGCACCCGACGTCACCCTCTCCATCATTCGCAACTACGAGGTGGTGGAGAAACGTCGCGTCTCCATGCCCAGCGAACTCAAGGGCATCATCCTATGCAACAACCCCAAGTGCATCACCAACAACGAACCCATGCGCACACTCTTCCACCTCGTGGAGGAGAACCCAACACTCGTCCGCTGCCACTACTGCAACCACGAGCAGGACATCAGACAAGTGAAGCTGGTTTGATAACACATTAAACATTAAATTCAACATTCTGAAGTTATGAACTCCATTTTATAACTCCTTTGTTAACTTCACATTATAACTCCCGAAACTTGTACATTAAACTTTAAACTATAAACTTTAAACTACGGCCTCCGGCCGTGCCAACATGAACAGAGACACAACAATTTTTGACCTCATCAATGAGGAACGCACACGACAGGAACGCGGCATCGAGCTCATCGCATCTGAGAACTTCGTCAGCCCGCAAGTGATGGAAGCTATGGGCTCCGTGCTCACCAACAAATATGCCGAGGGCTATCCCGGCAAGCGCTACTACGGCGGCTGCCAAGTCGTTGACAAGGTGGAGCAGCTGGCCATAGACCGCGTCTGCGAGCTCTTCGGAGCCGAATATGCCAACGTGCAGCCCCACAGCGGCGCACAGGCCAATGCCGCCGTCTTCCTCGCATGCCTCAACCCCGGCGACACCTTCATGGGCCTCAACCTCGACCACGGAGGCCACCTCAGCCACGGCTCGCTGGTCAACACCTCTGGCATCATCTACCGCCCCGTGGGCTACAACCTCAACCGCGAGACAGGCCGCGTGGACTACGACGAGATGGAGCGCCTGGCCCAGCAGCACAAACCCAAGCTGATCATCGGCGGAGGCTCGGCATACAGCCGCGAGTGGGACTACAAGCGCATGCGCCAGATAGCCGACAGTGTGGGCGCACTGCTGATGATTGACATGGCTCACCCCGCAGGCCTCATCGCCGCAGGGCTGCTCGACAACCCGCTGAAGTGGGCACACATCGTCACCTCCACCACCCACAAGACCCTGCGCGGACCCCGCGGAGGCATCATCCTCATGGGCAAGGACTTCGACAACCCGTGGGGCAAGACCACCCCGAAGGGCGAGGTCAAGAAGATGAGCGCCCTGCTCAACAGCGCCGTCTTCCCCGGCATACAGGGCGGACCGCTGGAGCACGTCATCGCTGCCAAGGCAGTAGCCTTCGGCGAAGCCCTCACACCAGCCTTCCGCGAATGGGCAGCACAGGTGAAGAAGAACGCCGCAGTGCTGGCTCAGGCCCTCATAGACCGCGGCTTTGACATCGTCAGCGGAGGCACAGACAACCACTCCATGCTCGTGGACCTGCGCTCCAAATATCCCGACCTCACCGGCAAGGTGGCAGAGCGCGCTCTCGTGGCAGCCGACATCACCGTGAACAAGAACATGGTGCCCTTCGACAGCCGCAGCGCCTTCCAGACCAGCGGCATACGCCTCGGTACACCTGCCATCACCACACGCGGAGCCAAAGAAGACCTCATGCTCAAAATTGCCGAGCTCATAGAACGAGTGCTCGACGCTCCCGAGGATGAGGCCGTTATAGCCGCCGTGCGCACAGAGGTCAACGACATCATGCGCGCATACCCCCTCTTTGCATACTAAACCCTTCTCAACCATTATCTATACTCAACGAATTACACGAATTTTACGAATTTTATTGGGGCCTAATAAACACCCTTACTTTATTCGTCTAATTCGTCTAATTCGTTGAGTAAACAGCATTTATCATGCCTGCTGCAGCGACAAATACCTGTCGCTGTACTGCAAGTCCTGGCGCGTGAGGTCGAGGTTATAGACATAGCCTCGCAGGTCTTCTATGCGCCCCTCC
>CAJOEI010000020.1 GCA_905233465.1 uncultured Bacteroidaceae bacterium
ATCAACGGCGGCTGCAGAACGAATAAAGGGTGCAGTCAGCAGGAAGATGATGAAGAAGAGCAAGCTCCGCTTGCCATGTAGATATGAGGACTTAGACATTCGAAACTTAAATTAAAAGTTCAAACTTTTTCATTTTCTATCGAGAACAATTATATTTTGCGTTGATTGTATTATTTATTCGTCCGTTTTCTTGGTTGTGAAGTTTCGACCTTAATTATCTTGTCGTCCCCAAAGATTGTTGATGTGTTGTTGCATGCGCGCTTCGGCGTTGTTGTCCTGTGCGTGCCAGAAGCGTTCGTCAACTCCGTCAGGCAGATACTGCTGTCGGACGAAATGACCTTCGTAGTCGTGAGCATATTTATATTCCTTGCCGTAGCCCAGCTCGCGCATCAGCGAGGTGGGTGCGTTGCGCAGATGCAGTGGCACTGGTTGGTTGCCGTTGCGCGAGACATACGCCAGAGCGTCGTTGATGGCCATATATGCTGAATTACTCTTTGGCGACGTAGCTAAATAGATTGTTGCTTCGGCCAACGGGATTCGACCCTCCGGCCAGCCAATCTTCTGCACGGTGTCAAAGGCAGCGTTGGCCAGCAGCAGGGCGTTGGGGTTGGCCAGTCCGATGTCTTCGGCCGCAGAGATTACGAGGCGGCGCGCGATGAACGCGGGGTCTTCGCCACCCTCTATCATGCGTGCCAGCCAATATATGGCCGCATCGGGGTCGCTGCCGCGGATGCTCTTGATGAACGCCGATATGATGTCGTAGTGCAGTTCGCCGCCCTTGTCGTACGCGAGTGGATTCTGCTGCAGACGTTCGGCCACGAGAGAGTCGGTGATGTGTATGTCTGCATCCTCAGGTTCGGCTTCCACGACGAGTTCAAGGATATTCAGCAGTTTGCGGGCATCGCCGCCGCTGTAGCGCAACAGAGCGGTGGTTTCGTCGAGCGTCACATGGCGCTGCTGCAGCTCGCTGTCTTGTGTCAGCGCACGCATCGCCAGATCCAGCAGGTCGTCGGACTGCAGGGGCTTGAGCACATACACAGCACAGCGCGAGAGCAGCGGACGTATCACCTCGAAGCTGGGATTCTCCGTGGTGGCGCCGATGAGCGTCACCACTCCCTGCTCCACTGCTCCCAGCAACGAGTCCTGCTGCGACTTGCTGAAACGATGTATCTCGTCGATGAACAGTATGGGGCTTGCCTGTGAGAAGAATCTGCCCGAGCGTGCGCGCTCGATGACATCGCGCACATCCTTCACGCCGCTTGTGACGGCCGACAGCGTGTAGAACGGCACTTGCAATGTATGGGCAATGATTTGTGCCAGAGTTGTCTTGCCAACACCAGGCGGGCCCCACAAGATGAACGAGTTGATGCGACCGCTCTCTATCATACGGCGCAACACAGCTCCTTCACCGACCAGATGCTGCTGGCCGATGTAGCCGTCCAGACTCGTTGGACGCATACGTTCTGCTAATGGCTGCATTTGAAAGTTGAGAGTTGAGAGTCAGTTGAAAGTTTAAAGTTATAGTTTAAAGTTTAAGGTTTATAGTTTATGGTTTAAAGAGAATTGTGCATCAAGCATAATCTTTAATCTTTAAACCTTAAGCTATAAACCTTAAACTGCGGCGTAGCCGCATCTGTGCTTTTGAGCGATAGACGGGACTCGAACCCGCGACCCTCGGCTTGGGAAGCCAATGCTCTACCAACTGAGCTACTATCGCATTTGCGCCTGCAAAGATAGGCCTATTTGAACAATCTGCCAAATTTCAGGCGCAAAAAGTTATGAATTGTTAATTGTGCATTGTGAATTGTCTATCACTTTCTCACCTTCTTGCCGCCAACGATGTATATGCCCCGTGGCAAGTCATTGAGTGCTGCCGAGGGTTGGACGTTGCGGCGTAGGCATACGCCAGAGAGCGAGTAGACGTTGACGGGTAGGGTAGCGGTGTCGGCTATCGTCTCGATGGCATCTGGCTGGTTGGGCGAGTAGTCGTCGTTGTTGGTCAGATACATATCGTCGACAACGATTGTGCCGTGGTTAGACCAGAAGCTAACAATGCGTATGTTGTTCAATTCTAACGGCTGGCCCTTCTTGTTGCCTGAAGTGTATTTAGCGCTCTGCAGCTTCACCACAATCTGTTTCTTGCTGCCAAAGTCCGAGGTGGCGTAGCAGTCTGCCCAGATGCTATTGGCGGTGAAGATGTTCAGGTGTGTGCCGCTGGCGGCGCGCTTGAGCTTGATGACGAGATACTTATATTCGCTCCAGTCGGCTCCATCGTTGTAGACCCAACCCATCTGTCCGTACTCTCCGGGCTTGAAGGTGTGGGTGGCCTCGGTGTAAGTACCCTCGGAGAATAGGTTTGTGCTGATGTATTCCTTGCCGAAGGGGAAGAATGACGAGCGAACGCTGAATTTCTTCGACAGCTTGTTGCCCAGCGGGTCGGTGAATGAGGCAGTGATGTTCACGGTGCCCTCGCGTAGGCCGCGCAACTGTCCGCGTGCTGTGCTGACGATGTCGTCGGCGCTCATGGTGTATGTGGCCTGTGCAGCGATGTTCTCGGTGTGGCCGTCGCGGAAGGTGGCTGTGAGTTTGAGTGGCGTGGAGTTGCCAACCATAACCTCAATGTCCTCTTTGTCCAGCGTAAGCTCAGTGGCGGTGAGCATATCCTCGCTGAAGCCTGCGAACTCGGCAGGATAGAAGAATGCCTCGTCGTAGTCGGTCTCAGTGGAGAACCAGTCGAAGTCGGCATAGCCGTTGCTGCCGTCGGCAGTGGCGTAGCAGAAGAGGCCGAAGCGCGCGCCGACAAACACAGAGAGGTTGTAGCCCAGTTGTGTCTGCTCGCCGAGTGGTTTGTATGTCTTGTTGTCGAGGGAGTAGTAGAACTGTGTCTTGCTGTCGGAGTATTTAATTGATGCTCGCAGATAGACCACATCGGGCACGCTGACGTCGGCAACCTCTTCACGCGGCTGGAAATGATCCTTGACGCGCAGTGTGTCTTCGCGCCACACGATCTGGCGCTGGCCGTCGCGCACGCGCACCGCAATCATAGCGTATGGATCCTGGAAGATGCTGATGCCTGCGCAGTCGCCCTCGGTGAGCTTGCTCACGTCGATGCACACTGTGCCCAGAGAGGCGGTGTTCTCGAAGGCGAAGATGCGCTGTGTGAGCATGTTGCGGGCCTGTGTGAGGCGTGTGACTGCATTGGTGGTCTTCAGACGCAACCATCCCGGACGCTCAAAGAGTGACCATGCTGAGTTGTCTGGGTTGTGGTTCCACTGCCATTGCATGCCTATCGGGTAGCTGCGGAAGTTGTCGTTGGTGGGCAGCATGGTGCGTGGCGAGCTGATAGCTGTGGTGGGCTTCTTGATGGCGGTGGTGTAGGGCACACCCTTCTTGCCCACGATGGGCCAGCCGTCGGTCCACGTCACGGGTTGCAGGTTGGGGAAGCGTCCCAGGCAACCGAGGTCTTGCTGCATGATGGTCCACCATTCACCGGAAGGAGTCTCGATGAGTGCTCCCTGGTGAATTGTGTTGGGCTCGTTGTTGATGTATTTCTCAACCAGCATCTTCTCCTCGTATGGGCCGAAGATGTTCTTCGAACGGAAGGCTGCCTGGCCTGATGGCCAGCCGCCGTAGGTGGCATAGATGTAGTAGTAGTCGCCAATCTTGTAGAGGTGGCTGCCTTCAAGGCCGTCCTTGTCGCTGATGACGCGTTGTTCGCGGATGAAGTTGAAGTTCTCGTCGAGCTCACACATCTGGATATTGCCGATGCCGCAGGCAATGTATATCTTGCCGTTGTCGAAGAGCATACCCGGGTCATAGTAGCCTCGCGAGAGTTTCACCATCTCCCATTCGCCTTCGGGGTCGGTGGCCTTGAGGACATAGCCGCCGGCGTCGTTGCCGTTGATGAGGATGTAGAATGTGCCGTCGTGCCAGGTCATCGAACAGGCCCACATGCCGGCAGCATAGGCGTTCTGGTCGTTGAGCAGGTTGTAGCGGTCGGTGGTGGCCAGCTGCTTGAGAGGCTGTGCACAATATTGCCAGTTGACGAGGTCAGTGGACTTCATCAGTGTAGCGCCCGGGAAGAGGTGCATCGTCGTGGAGACCATGTAGTAGGTGTCGCCCACGCGGATGACATCGGGATCGGGCACGTCGGCCGCGATGAGCGGGTTCTTGAACTTGCCGTTGCCCTGATCGCTGACCACGGTGTTCTTGAAGTCGGGATGTGCCCAGTCGGTCATGTAGTATTCAGCATACCAGTCCATGCAAGCCTTGCCGCAGGCTTCGGGCAGTCCGCCAAAGGCCGGTACGACCTTATTCTTCTTTATCAGAGTGTCGACATCGAGCAGGCAGTGGGTGCCGGAGAGGGTCATCGAGATGTTGCCATAGTGGTCGAGCATAGCTTTGTAGGCCTTGCCCCACTTGGATGTCGAGCCTGTGGACCATGTGCCGTAGTTGGGCTGTACCCAGTCGCCGTGTTCGTTGTAGTGGCCCTCGCGGTTGGGGTTCTCGGGGCTCCAGTCGACTTCGGTGATAATCACGGGCGCGAAGTCCACGACGGGCACCTGTGAGTGGAAATTTGTAATCTTGCTTTGTGGATCGCAATGGCTGTCGCTGCTGCCATACCATCCGGTGTAGTCGTGCACGGCATAGCCGATGTCGGCACCTTCGATGGGGTAGGTGGCATAACTTGTGTAGTTGGCCTGCCAGCCTGTGCCGGGAACCCAGATGATGCCGGTGAAGCCGTTAGCACGTATCTTGTCCACAATGGGCTGGAAGTAGTCGTGCAGGGCCTTGGGGTCATCCTGGTCGTCAGCGTTGTGCAGCGATACGGGCTCGTTGGCCAGCTCGATGCTCACCTTGCCGTCCAGACTCTTGATGGTGGTGTTCTGCGAGACAATGTCCCACACCGTCAGCAGATATTCCTGATAGTAGTCACCCACCTTCAACTTGCCGGGGCACACGCCTGGAGGACGCACAACGACATACATGCCGTGGGCCAAAGCTTTCTTGATGAGAGGAATATACAGCGATGTCAAGAAGGTCTTCAGACGACTGGGGTTAAACTTCTTGATGCTGGCCTCTCCGCTTGCTTCGGGATCTTCGCCCACTGATTTAGAATATGTGTAACTACTTGATGGATCATTGGTCCAGGCGGGGTCAAGATGCAGACGGAATACGTCGCACTTGGCCTCTTCCAGTCCGGTAAAGAGCTTCTCGAAATATGCGATACATTTTTGGGCTCCGTTAGCATCGTATTTGGTGCCATCCACCCATTCGGGACCGCCCCAGCGATAGTCGTTGAAATACATGCTCGGCGTGTCCATCACACCGTGGAGCACCACATGATTGCCGTGAGAGTCCACCAGCCAGCGGCCTTCTACATGCAGCGTGGGCAGCGGCTTCTCGAGATGTGTGGGCACTTCGCGGTCGGCCCGTGCCCCACAGACAAAGGCAACGAGCAGACAAATACACAAACTAAACTTTTTCATATTGTGGAAATTATACGTTGTCGGCCTCAAAGGTACACTAATTAGCGATACCGTGCAAGATAATTGTGAAAAAAGTGCTATTTCCTGAAGAGCAGTGGTGCCATCTCGCGCAGGCTGCGGCGCCACGTGAGGAACTCATGTGCTGTGCCCTCGGAGACATAGCCCACGGCATTGAAGCCGGCACCACGCAGCGCTTCTGTGGACTTGCTGATGCCTTCGGGGTTCTCCTTGCTGCCGCAGCTCTGGAAGATGAGACGCACCTGGTTCTTGTCCTTGATGTCCTCGGGAGAGTATGTCCCGCCGCTGAGCAGACCATAGTAGCCAAACACCTCTGGACGGCGCAGGGTGATGAGCTTTGTCTCAACGCCACCCATGCTCAGGCCAGCCATAGCGCGGCTCTCCTTCTTGGCTATCGTGCGGAAATGGCTGTCGATGTAAGGAACAAGCTCATCGACCAGCACGGTCTCAAATTCCTTGGCAGTGAACTCGTGGATGTGTCCGAAGCGGACATCATTGGTCATGCCGTAGGTCATCACGATGATGAACGGCGCGCATTTGCCTTCGGCGATGAGGTTGTCCATGATGAGATTGGCGTGCCCCTGACGGCTCCATGCTGTCTCGTCCTCGCCCCAGCCGTGCTGCAGATAGAGGACGGGGTATTTCTTCTTGTCTGCATAGTATGTCGGCGGGGTGTAGACCATTGCTCGACGCACCTGCTGCGTGCTCTCGCTCCAGAACAGCACTTGCTGCACGTTGCCGTGGGGCACGTTGAGGGTGGCATAGAAGTTGCGGTCGTGGGCAGGAATCTCTATGCCGCTCTCCCAGCGGGTGCTGCCGTAGTAGTTCTGTGCGCCAGGGTCGTTGACTACGCCGCCGTCCACGGTCAGATGATAGTAGTGGAAGCCTTCGTCCATAGGACCTGCCGTCTGGCCCACCCACGAGCCGTCGTAGCACTGGTGTAGCGGAGTGCCGCCACGACCACCGAGGCCGAGACTGACGACCACCGACTTGGCATCGGGCAGCTCCACGCGGAAGCGCACCACACCCTGTGAGTTCACTTGTGGGTAGTCGCGACCGGGCTGGTTCATCTCCGAGGGCTGGAAGTCCTCTGTTACGCCTTCAACCTCGGGGAAGGCCAGTGCAGCATTGAACGGCGGGCGCTGGGCCTGCTGGCCGCGACGCTGGCGACGCTGCTGGCCATCCTGATCATGCTGGCGGGGCTGACGCTTGGGCTTCGCGGGCAACTGCCAGAGAGGATTGCGCATATCTTTGATGTAGTCGTAGGCCATCTTAGGCTGGTAGTCGCTGTCGAAAGGCAGCGGATAGTTGCGAGCGCCCAACCACGAGTCGCGGTCGCTGAGGTTCCAGAACGTGACATTGTCGATGACATCCTTGTGCTTGCGCAGCACGCGGAAGATGCGGGCGTACTGGTCAGCCAGATGCTGTCTGAGCGAATCGCTGACCTCGGCACCCTCCTGACTGAACTGCAATGCGCCGCCCATCTCCTCATTGGCACGTACGTCGAGCTCGGTCACATGGATGTGCTTCACCACCTGTTTGTAGAGTTGCAGGGCTGCATCTATCTCATCCTCTGTGGGACCATATATATTATAATGTGCCTGCATGCCTATGCCGTCGATGGGCACACCGGCAGCCTTCATCTTGCGCACCATCTCGTAAATGCGACGGCTCTTGACGGGGTCGGTCTCGTTGTAGTCGTTGTAGAACAGCAGCACGTCGGGGTCGGCCTCGCGTGCATAGCGGAAGGCATTGGCAATGAACTCATCGCCGGCAATCTGATACATCGGCGACTGACGATATGGATCTTCGGCATCCTTGTTGTCGGTCATAGCCTCGTTGACCACATCCCAGCAATAGACCACATCCTTGTAGCGGTTGACCACAGTATGAATATGTTCGCGCATGCGACGGAAGAATTCTTCCTTTGGCAGCAGGTTGCCCTCCTCGTCCTTATACATCCATTCGCCAATCTGTGCGTGCCACATCAAGCAGTGTCCGCGCATGCGGATCCCGTTGGCGCGACAGAAGTTGGCAATGCGGTCGGCACGTGAGAAGTCAAACTGCCCCTGACGTGGTTCGGTGGGTTGGGGCTTCATGTCATTCTCTGCTGTAACGCTGTTGAACTCGCGGCAGATGAGAGCCTGTTGGTCGGCATTGCTCACGTTGCGCTGGTTGACAGCCACGCCGATGGTGAAATAGTCTTTGTAGGCATCTTTCAGGCCTTGTGCCCAAACGCCTGCGCTGCTTGCTGCGAGCAGCATGGTGAGAAGAATGTGTCTCATTGTTGTGAATTGTTATGAATTCTTGCGCAAAGGTCATATATTAATAATGATTGTCTTTACTGGTACGTCTCAAATAGACTCAAAAATGTCTCAATATGCTTTTTGTGTGATTAAATTAATGTTGCGAGACAATAAAAAACTCAAATTGCAACGAAATAATACAAAAAAGAGACATTTGAAGAATATACCAATTACAAATAATGTATATCTTTGCACCACGAAAACCAAAATCGTGATTATATGCACAAGCAGTATCTCTTAGGCTTCGATGTCGGCAGCAGTTCCGTGAAGGCCTCACTCGTGGAGACCGAGAGCGGACAGCAAGCAGCATCCGCCTTCTTCCCTGAGAAGGAAGCACCCATCATCGCGCACAAGGCCGGCTGGGCCGAACAGGAACCCGAGTCATGGTGGCAATATGCCCGCATGGCGCTGGCCAAAGTGATGTCCACCACTGGCGCCGCAGCCGATGACATTGTGGCCATAGGCATCAGCTACCAGATGCACGGTCTGGTGTGTGTGGACCGTGACTTGCGTGCACTGCGGCCGGCAATCATCTGGTGCGACTCCCGCGCCGTGCCCTATGGTCAGCGTGCATTTGCCGAGTTGGGGAGCGAGCAGTGTCTGTCTCATCTGCTCAACTCACCGGGCAACTTCACGGCTGCCAAGCTCGCATGGGTAAGTGAGAACGAACCAGAGGTGTTCAATAATATATATAAGGTGATGCTGCCTGGCGACTACCTTGCTATGCGCCTCAGCGGCAGCGTCGGCACCACTGTAGGCGGGCTTTCCGAGGGTATGTTCTGGGACTTCAAGGACAACAAGGTCGCAGACTTCCTGCTTGACTACTTCGGCATACCGTCGTCCTTCATTCCCGATGTCTTGCCCACCTTCGGCACACAATGCACTGTGTGCAAGGCTGCTGCCGAGGAACTGGGCCTGCGTGCTGGCATCCCTGTCACATACCGCGCCGGCGACCAGCCCAACAACGCTCTCTCGCTCGATGTCTTCGAGCCGGGTGAGGCAGCCACCACAGCCGGCACCTCGGGCGTCGTCTACGGTGTGCTGGGTCAGGTGGGCTACGACCCACAGAGCCGCGTCAACACTTTTGCCCACGTCAACCACACTGCCTCCGACCCGCGTCTGGGAGTGCTTCTCTGTGTCAACGGCACTGGCATCCTCAACTCCTGGATGCGTCGCAACGCAGCGCCCACTGGCATTGGCTATGCCGAGATGAACGACCTTGCCGCCACAGCGCCCATAGGTGCTGCTGGCCTGAGCATTCTGCCCTTTGGCAACGGCGCCGAGCGTGTGCTGTGCGACCGCGAGGTGGGCGCCAGCGTGCACGGCCTGAACTTCAACATCCACTCGCAGGCTCACATGCTGCGTGCAGCACAGGAGGGCATCGCCTTCTCGCTGGCCTACGGCATCGAGGTGATGCGACAGATGGGCCTCCAGCTGACCACCATACGTGCAGGCGAAGCCAATATGTTCCTCAGCCCCATATTCCGGCAGACGCTGGCCGGCATCACTGGTGCAACCATCGAACTCTGTGACACCGACGGCAGCATTGGCGCTGCGCGTGCTGCCGGCCTCGGCCTCGGACTGTATAAGGATCATCGCGAAGCATTTGCCTCACTGCGTCGCTCACGCATCATCGAGCCCGTTCTGGCCGACGCACCTGCCTACCGCGAGGCCTACGAGCGATGGACTGCATATCTGCCAAAGTAACCTCTTTAATTTACAATTTTACAATTTTACATTTTCAAACCCGCTATGAAAGAGTATTATCCTCAAATCGGTAAGATTCCCTTCGAGGGAGCAGAGAGCAAGAACCCTATGGCATTCCACTATTATGAGCCCGAGCGTGTCGTCCTTGGCAAGAAGATGAAGGACTGGCTGCGTTTCGCTATGGCTTGGTGGCACACTCTCGGCGGCGCCAGCGCAGACCAGTTTGGCGGCCAGACACGCTGCTATGAGTGGGACAAGGCTGAGGACGCCCTCCAGCGTGCCAAGGACAAAGTGGATGCTGGCTTCGAGATCATGCAGAAGCTCGGCATTGAGTTCTTCTGCTTCCACGATGTTGACCTCGTCGACGAGGGCGCAACTATTGAAGAGTATGAGGCTCGCATGCAGGCTATCACGGACTACCTCAAGACCCGCATGGACGAGACAGGCCGCAAGCTCCTCTGGGGCACAGCCAACGTCTTTGGCAACAAGCGCTACATGAATGGTGCTGCCACCAACCCCGACTTCGACGTTGTAGCACGCGCTGCCGTTCAGATCAAGAATGCCATCGACGCCACCATCAAGCTTGGCGGTCAGAACTATGTGTTCTGGGGTGGCCGCGAGGGCTACATGAGCCTGCTCAACACCGACCAGAAGCGCGAGAAGGAGCACCTGGCACAGATGCTCACAGCTGCACGCGACTATGCACGCAGCAAGGGATTCAAGGGTACATTCCTTATTGAGCCCAAGCCCATGGAACCCACCAAGCACCAGTATGATGTCGACACAGAGACAGTCGTCGGTTTCCTGCGCGCTCACAACCTCGACAAGGACTTCAAGGTCAACATCGAGGTCAACCACGCCACTCTCGCCGGTCACACCTTCGAGCACGAGCTCGCTGTCGCCGTCGACAACGATATGCTGGGTAGCATCGATGCCAACCGCGGCGACGCACAGAATGGATGGGACACCGACCAGTTCCCCATCAACAACTACGAGCTCACACAGGCTATGCTTGAGATTGTCCGTGGCGGAGGCTTCACCACAGGCGGTACCAACTTCGATGCCAAACTGCGCCGCAACAGCACCGATGCTGAGGACATCTTCATCGCTCACATCAGCGGTATGGATGCTATGGCCCGCGCACTGCTCAACGCTGCTGCTATCATCGAGCAGAGCCCCCTGCCCAAGATGAAGGCTGAGCGCTATGCCAGCTTCGACAGCGGCAAGGGTAAGGAATTCGAGCAGGGCAAGCTCGGCCTCGAAGACCTCGTGGCTTACGCCAAGCAGAAGGGCGAGCCCGCACAGACCAGCGGCAAGCAGGAGCTCTACGAGACCATCGTCGCTCTCTACTCCAAGTAAGCAGACAATCTTTATAAACGCAACGTCCGGACGTTAATTCAACGCCCGGACGTTTTCGTTATCAATTATCAATTATCAATTATGAATTATGAATTGTGAATTGTGAATTGTGAATTGAAATCAATTGTAAATTGTCAAATCGTAAATTGTATAGGATTGTGAATTATGAATTATGCATTATGCATTATGCATTGTCAAAGTTTCTTCTCCGGATACATTGTGTTCCACCACGTGGCGTCACCTTTGAGATAGCGTGCAAACCACGCTTCTATGGTCTGTTCCCACAGCAGGCGCTTGGTGTAGTCCATGATGTGGTGGTCCTGTTGGCTCACGAGCACCATCTCAACCTCGCGACCCAGCAGCTTCAGCGCGTTATACATCTGTATGCTCTCTCCTGGCGGCACGTTGGTGTCGGCATCGCCGTGCAGCAACAGCAGGGGCGAGTGGATGCGGTCGGCCAGATACAGCGGACTCTGGTCCACATAGAGCTGGCGGTCGGCCCAAGGATAGCGGTTGGCCATCGACACCTCGCTGTAGGAATAGCCCCAGTAGCCTTCACCCCAGTAGCTCGTATGGTCGCTGATGCCGGCGTGACTGATGCCTGTGGCATAGATGTCTGTCTGCGTGAGCAGATACTGCGTCATGAAACCTCCGTAGCTCGCGCCTATGCAACCGATGTGCTGCGCATCCACATAGCTGTGCTCTGCCGCAAAAGCCTTCGTCGCACCGATGATGTCCTCTGCCGGGCCGTGACCCGCTGTGGCAACGTGGCGGGCCGAGAAGCGCTGGCCGTAGCCCGTGGCACCGCTGGGATTGATGACCAACACCACATAGTCCTGTGCCGCGTAGGCGTGGTGGGGATAGCGCGTCTCGAAGTGGCGTGAGGTGGGCGAGCAGCCGCCGTAGTAGTTGACAATCATCGGATAGCGCTTCTCGGCATCGAAGTGTGGAGGCAGATAGTAGCGGCATTGTATGTCGTCGCCGCCCTCGTTGCGCCAGATCCATTCGCGGCAAGCACCCAGCTCTATGCCCTCCAGATTCTCAGCGCTCGCATCAGCCACAAGCAGCGTCCGTTGCGGCTGCAACATTGTGGATTGTGAATTGCGACCTCTCTTTTTCTCATTGTGAATTGTGAATTGTGAATTATGCATTGTCAAAGCGTACAGCCTGTCGCTGTTGGATGCACTCTGTCCTGTCACCACGAGCACTGGGGCAGAGAACGCCACATCCATGTTGAGCACAACCTCCTCTGGCAGTGCTATCTGACGAATCTCTCCGCTCATGATGTCGGCCTGGAAGACGTTGATGCTGTCGCGGTCCTCAGCCGTGAAATACAACTTCCCGTCACCATTGCACCATTCTATCCGCTGCACACAAGGATTAAAATCCCTCGTCAGAGGCGCGACTCTCCATTGACCATTAACCATTCTTGCTGAGGCAAGCGTCCCGATGGGCCGAGCGGACCATTGACCATTGACCTCCCTTCTCCCCTCCCTTGGGGAGGGGGTGGGGGTGGGCCGCCCTATCAAAAACAACTGCGAGTCAATCATGCTTGGCGTCTGGCCCTCGTCGACATTGGCCCCTATGCCGCCGAATGCTTCGGGGCTGCCCTGAACGATAAAGGTGTTGTTGTCGCCTGCAAAGACTGCGTTGTTCACAAAGCCGTCGGCAGCCACGATGGTGTCGGCTGCCAGCGTCTGCAGGTCTATGCGCAGGATGGTCATCAGCGTTGTGGGGCGCTGGGTGAGGCGGCTGCGCTGCAATGCTATGAGGGCGTAGCGTGAGTCGGCGCTGATGTCGAGTAGCGAGATGTTGGCATTGCTGTGCGTCAGCGGCTGCATGATGCCTGTGGCGATGTCATAGCGCGCCAGGCGATAGCGTGAGCCCCACGACGGCTGGCGGTCGTCGGGATGTATGACCTGATAGATTTCCTTGCGCTCGGCCGGACCGTCGTCCTTGAAGTAGTAAATCAGGCTCTTGTCGTCAGGCGTGATGTAGTAGCCACCCTGTGGCAGGTCCTTGGCCAGCGTCGTCTCGGCACCTGTGGCGGGGTCTCGTGCTATGAGTTCGCGACGCCCTTGTCCGTCCGTGCGCTCGAAGCAATATCTTGGCGTGCTGCACAGCCAGCGTATACCCTCGCGCTCATCTACCACGCGCTGTGTTGCCAGCTCAATGACCAGAGTCTTCGTCTGCATCTGGCCGCCAGGCAGCGTGCGTCGCGTGCTCACGATGGCCCATTTGCCGTCTGCCGAGACCGATGCCCCTGAGATG
This sequence comes from uncultured Bacteroidaceae bacterium, assembly GCA_905233465.1. Classification (GTDB taxonomy): domain Bacteria; phylum Bacteroidota; class Bacteroidia; order Bacteroidales; family Bacteroidaceae; genus Physcousia. The sequence continues at coordinate 13,151 of CAJOEI010000020.1, forward strand.
CGCTTGGCGTGAATCACATCGCTGATGTTGTAGCTGCGGGGCGAGGTCAGCTTGCCTACAGAAATAGCTTCAGGCGTCTCTGTGCTGACGACGATGGACAGCGAATCGAGGCCATTCGTTGGGAGTGGTCCCTTCTCCCCTCCCTTGGGGAGGGGTCGGGGGTGGGCCACTTTCACCACTATTGTGTGGCGTGCGGCGGGCGTGAGCTGCAGTTCTGTGCCCGGTGCCGACGGCTGGCCGTCGAGGTATATGCGACTATGCTTCACTCCATTGACATTCACCTTGGCCTTGGCAAATGTCTTGGCCTCAATGTCGAACGACAGCAGATGCAGCTCTGCAGCAACATTTTCTATTGAACATTGACCGTTATTCATTGACCATTGACCATTGACCATTGACTCCTCCATCACTTTTTCCACGTCGAACGCCTTTTGAGTAGCGTCGAGGCTGTCGAGCATAACAGGTTTCAGGATAGGGTAGGGGCCCGCATGGCGATACTCCTTAACGACAATGTCTGTGTTGTCCGCCACCGCAGTGGCTACTGCGCAGCACAGTGCTGCTGCTACGATGAAGTGAAGATGTTTATGCATAGTGTGACGCGGCAAAGCCGCAGTTTAAAGTTTCAAATCGTCGCAAAGATACACATTGTTTGTAAAAGCACAACCCCAATGTCCGATTTTTTTCATTCTCCATTGTCCATTTCTTCCCTAGCCTCCCTTCTCTCCTCCCTTGGGGCGACTGGGGTCTTTAGAGAAGCCACAGAATGTGGCTTCGGCCCCACAAAGGGGAGCAAGTCCCCACTTGCGACGGTGGCCGGGCTGGGGGTGGGCCGTCTATGCTATTGCCTCGTGCTGGCAACGCATGCGCATCGTGCGGATATTTCTCTATTGTGCTGCAAAGGTACGTCATACATATTGCGGTTTTCGAATGATTGAGGTACCTGATTCGATGTTTTGGTTGCTAAATCGGCCTTTGGTATCATCGCCTCGCGCGCGCGTTACATGCGTTTTTGCCATAATCAACCTACATGCCTACATGAACAGCATCTAATACGTTGTGAATATGCGAGATAAGACTGTGTAGGTTAGCATGTAGGTTATGACGATAATACGCGGCTGCGCCGCAGTTTAAAGTTTATGGTTTAAAGTTTAAAGACCTCTGGCCAAGGCCGGATCAAGTATCACCTGATGAGACGCATGAGTATCTCTGGTGAGACGCACAAGTATCACCGGTGATACTCGCAAGTATCACTGGAGATACACGCGCGTATCATCAGGTGATACATTTGCTCGAAACTGTTCAATATTTCCACCATCCATGAAAAAAAGTGGTAAAACCTTGCCTCAGATTCAAAACTAATCCCTATTTTTGCAGGCGAAAGGGCATGAATCGAGAATGTAGGAAGTTCAAGACACCAAATAACAAAGATGGATACAGCGAATGCCCACACCATCAGAGGTGTGGGCATTCGCTGTATTCGGCAATATCATGCTAATTTTGTTTGTGGTAATTTGATGGAATAGCGAAAACATCGCACGAATTCCTCGTTAAAGATGCAGAAAGTGGGCTATTTTTGGAAAACGCGCACATAATCTATTTCGTAGCGCATAGGGAAATCTGCAGGGTTGTACTGCCTTACGCGCGTGTCCAAGGCGAGGTTAAGTAGGAGGTATTGGGGATTATGGAAGGGATTAATACCTGTGCCCCGCAGCTTGCCGTTGACGGTAAGGCTGAGGTCAATTGCATTAAGCAGTTCATCGTCAAGAAAAAGTTGGATGGAACTTTCGTCCCAATCTATACGCCAGACATGAAAACGCTCTGCCCAAGCAGGGTCACGCTCTGTGAAGTGAGTGAGAGGGGTGTGGGAAGAGTCCCATTTCGGGGCCGTTTCACCGGCCCAGCAGGCATTGGCAAGAATGCTTGGCCGTCCCTTGTATTGATAGTACTCCATCATGTCTATCTCGCCACAAGCAGGCCAGCCTCCCTTATCTCCCAACAGCCAAATAGCAGGCCAAGCTCCTAAACAGACAGGGATGCGGGCACGTACTTCGACACGTCCGTAGATGAAAGAGAAAAGTCCTCTTGTTTTCACGGAGCCGCTTGTCCACAGAATTCGAGGACGGTTGTTACGCCAATGCGGGCTTCCCGCTTTGTAGGATGGGCATGGGAAGTCGGCAGGGCGCGCTTCAATAACGAGGTGACCGTCGCGCTGGAATACGTTCTCTGCAGTGTACCATTGTAATTCCTCGTTGCGTTCGAAACCGCGCTCATAAGTCCACTTCGTTGAATCTGGGATTCCGTCAGCATCGAATTCGTCTTGCCAAACAAGATGCCAGTCCTCATTCTGTGCAAAAGCATTGATAGGAAAGATTGCGGACAACGCTAAACAAGATATGATGAAGGCTTTTTTCATTTATACACTATAAATATGACAATGTGGTTGACTTATCTGTTAATCTCTTGTTTTCTTTATGTTTCCTGTATTTCGTGGGCAAGAGGCCGAAGGCGCGGCAGCAATACTTGCTATGTTACGTATATTATAAAAACGTAAAAACTATAAATTTTATTGCGCCAAATCGTCGTTGGGCGTAAGTTTTACTCCAAAGGGAATCCGGCGAATAGCTGCTGTGCTGTAATCTGACAACTCATCTTATACGAAGTGTTATAAGGAATCAAAGGACGACCCTCTGATTCGCTAAGCAATTAACCGCGGTCATTTTGGTCAAGGTCATTTGTCAAAATCGATTTTGTATGAAAAAGGAGCATCCGACATCTCGGATGCTCCAATTCGTGAACGAGAATTGTCAATTGTGAATTCTCAATTTTCAATTTTCAATTCTCAATTACTTCAGCGCCTTGTTCAGCATGTAATAGACTTCGTTGTTGCGGAGCTGCTGCTTGAAGTCGGCGATGTTCGTCTGCTTGTTGATCTTCACATACTCGATGCCCGTCATCTCAGCGAAGTCCTCCCAGTACTCTTCATTGATATCGTAGGAGAAGGCGCTGTGGTGAGTACCGCCGGCGAGGATCCATGCAGCGGCACCGATCTCGAAGGTCGGCTGAGGAATCCAGAGGGCAGAAGCCACGGGCAGGTTGGGCATGGGCTTCGGCTCGATGCACTCAACCTCTTGAGAGATGAGACGGAAGCGGTTGCCGAGGTCAACGACAGTAGCCTTGATGCCGGCACCAGTCTTGCTGGTGAACACGAGGCGGGCCGTCTGCTGCTTGCGGATACCGATGCCGAGGAAGTGAACTTCGAGCTTTGGCTTGTCGACAGCAATCATTGGGCAGATCTCGAGCATGTGGCTCTGCAGGCATGAGCTGCGGTCGCCAGCGAAGTTGAGGGTATAGTCCTCGAGGAAGGAGCAACCGATGGGCATTCCCTGCTGGATGACCCACAGAGTGCGATAGAGGCAAGCGGTCTTCCAGTCGCCTTCGGCACCGAAGCCGTAACCTTCCTGCATCAGACGCTGTGAAGCGAGGCCAGGAATCTGGTCGAAACCAACGAAGTTGGGATCATCGATGTCAGCATCACCGAGGTCGTCGAAGTTGGTGGTGAAGGCGGTTGCGCCCTCATCCTTCAGCACGCGGCGCAGAGCAATCTCAGCCTTGGCTGCGTTGTGAACCTTCTCCCAATATACCTTCTCGCCGCTCTCGTCGATCTTGATGGTGTAGAGCTTCTTGTACTCCTCAACGAGCTCGTCGGCTTCCTTGTCGGTAACCTTCTTGAAGTAGTCCATCAGAGAGCTTACGGGATAGTAGTCAACGTGGTAGCCCAGACGCTGCTCGAACTCAACACGGTCGCCATCGGTAACAGCAACGTTGTTCATGTTCATACCGAACATGAGGCAGCGTACGTTGTGAGCGTCAGCAACGCCAGCTGCTACGCGAGCCCAAACGGCAATCTGCTTCTGTGCCTTCTCGTCCTTCCAGTAGCCGCAAACGACCTTGCGAGCCACGCGCATGCGAGTGCAGATATGACCGAACTCGATGTCGCCGTGGGCGCTCTGGTTGAGGTTCATGAAGTCCATGTCGATCTCGCCCCAAGGAATCTCGGCGTTGTACTGGGTATGGAAGTGGAGTAGGGGCTTCTGCAGCTGCTGCAGACCCTTGATCCACATCTTGGCGGGAGAGAAAGTGTGCATCCAGGTGATGATACCTGCGCACTTCTCATCATTGTTGGCAGCCAGCATGATCTGCTCCACTTCCTTGGAGCTGTTGGCTGTGCCCTTGTAGATAATCTTAACGGGGATGTTGCCGCTGGCATTGAGGCCCTCGACCATTTCCTTGGAGTGAGCGTCAACAGCAATGACTGCGTCACCTCCGTAGAGCAACTGTGCACCAGTCACCCACCAAATCTCTAAATCTTTGAACATTTCCTAAAGCCCCCCTTTAATCCCCCCAAGGGGGGAAGACCAATAGGGGCAACGGGTCTATAGTTAGTGAATAATGATTTTGTGTCAGTCTCTTTTCTCCTCCCCCTTGGGGGAGGTCGGGAGGGGGCTTCTATTTCTTTTTCTGGCCGTAGTAAGCATTTGGCCCGTGCTTCCTTGAATAGTGCTTCTCGATGAGCAGCGGATTCATGGTAAGGGCGGGGTTGACGCTGAAGGCTACGAAGGCCATCTTGGCGCACTGCTCCATCACCTTGGCGTTGTAGACAGCGTTGTCGGGAGAGGTGCCCCACGAGAAGGGGCCGTGGTTCTTGACCAGCACGGCAGGAGTGTGGTCGGGGTTAATCTTGCGGATGTTAAGTATCTCATCCACAATGACGTTACCCGTCTCCAGCTCATACTGTCCTTTAACCTCTGCCTCGGTCATATCACGCGTGCAGGGGATATCCTTGTAGAAGTAGTCGGCATGTGTGGTGCCGATGTTGGGGATATCCTTGCCGGCCTGTGCGAAGGCTGTGGCATAGGTGCTGTGGGTGTGGACTACGCCCTGGATGTTGGGGAATGCCTTGTAGAGCACGAGGTGTGTGGGGGTATCGCTGCTGGGGTTGAGGTCACCTTCGACAACCTTGCCTGTCTCGAGGTCTACGACAACCATATCGCTGGCCTTCATGTCATCGTAGCTCACACCTGATGGCTTGATGACAACAAGGCCTTTCTCGCGATCGATGCCGGACACATTGCCCCATGTGAATATCACCAAACCCTGCTTTACCAAGTCAAGGTTGGCCTTGAATACTTTCTGTTTGAGTTCTTCTAACATAATACTATTCAATTTTACAATTTGAATTTCTTTTCTATGTTATATGCTTCCTCGTTGAAGCGATAGAGAGCTGCACCACGCCGTGAAGTCAGTTTGTCCACAGCGTCTGTCTTCTCTATGAACGACATCTCGGCCACACGCTTGCGGAAATTGCGTTTGTCTATTGACTCACCTATGATGGCTTCGTAGAGCTGCTGCAGTTGAGTGAGAGTGAACAGCTCTGGCAGGAGCTTGAAACCTACGGGCGCACGATGGACAAGTGCAACCAGCTTGACATAAGCCTTATCAACCATATCGCGATGGTCAAAGAGCAGGGGTGGCAAATTCTTGATGTCCTCCCAGTAGGCCGAATGCTCGTGAGTCAGCTCATGGTTAATCTCATCAATATCCACGAGAGCGAAGTATGCTATAGAGATGACTCGGTCGCCAGAGTCGCGGTTCACCGAACCGAAGGCACCCACCTGACGCATGTAGATGTCATGCAGTCCTGTCAGTTTATGAAGCACTCGCACTGCCGCAGCATCGATATCCTCGTCGCGGCGGACGAAGCCACCCATGAGTGACCATTCGCCCGCACGCGGCTCAAAAGGACGTCGCTGTAGCAGCAACTTCAGGGCTCCGCGATGGAAACCGAAGATGATGCAGTCTACTGCAACATGGAATTTCGGATATTGACTGTAGTAGTTCATCTATTACCAGAAGTACCAGTAGAACGTTGCGCAGAGACCTACGACGACAAGAGTGCCGACGATGTCCCAGATGCCCCAGCTCTCGCGGATGCTCTTCTTGAAGTAGGATGTGAAGGTGATAGCCTCAATCTGTGCCTTGGAGGGCGCGGGTGTGAAGAAGCTCACAACCACCATCAGCACGATGATGAACACCAGCAGCCAGCACTCGAAGACGAGCCAGTTGGTCTGCCAGAACCATGTGGTGCTCTCCCAGAAAGCGCCGTCCATAGCAGCCTTGCCGGTGTCGGTGATGACGTTGGTGATGAGGCGCAGCATGCCCACCACGAAGCCGCCGATGAGACCCCATTCGCCGGCCTTCGGGGTAATCTTCTTGGAGAAGATACCCAGCGTGAAGACGGCCACCATAGCGGGAGCCAGCAGCGACTGGATACCTTGCAGATAGCTGTAAAGCGAACCGAGGCTCATCATCACGGGCATCCATATCAGGCCGAGAAGCACGACGACGACAGTGGCGGTGCGGCCTACGAAGACGTAGTGTGCCTCGCTCTTGCCCTTCTTCATGGGCTTGTAGAAGTCCTCGGTGAAGAGCGTTGCGCAGCTGTTGAAGAAGGCTGCCAGAGATGCCACCAGAGCGCAGACGAAGCCGATGGTGACGATACCCTTGATACCTGCGGGCAGGATGTTCTTGACCATAAGGGCAAAGGCTGCGTCAGTGTCGTCCATGACAAAGCCACCGATGCCGCGCTGAGCCAAAGCGGCAGCAATCATGCCGGGGATGAGGAACATGAAGCAAGGCAGGATCTTGAAGAAACCGGCAGCGATGGTACCACGACGTGCGCGGGCCATCACAGCGGCGTTGTCCTCTCCAGGCACCTGACCGAGCACACGCTGAACGATATGCTGGTCAGTGCACCAGTACCAGAAACCGATGATGCAGGCACCCAGGAACACCACATATCCAGGATATTCGGCATACATGGGGTCGTTGGGGTTGGTGTGGAACATGTGATTGATGCCGTAGCCGTCGTGCATGGAACGGGCGGTCTCCATCATCGTGCCCCAGCCTTCAGCAATACTGCCGCCACCAAGAGTGGCAAGGCCGAGGAACAACACCAGGAAGGAACCGATAATAAGAATAGGTGTCTGGATAGAGGAGAGAGTCATCACACCCTTCATGCCGCCGAAGACGGTGAACACGGCGGTGATGGCTATCAGGCCGATGGCACCAACCCAGAAGTTGAGGCCAAGCAGGTACTCGAAGAAGATACCACCTGTGAAAGCTGTCACGCTGACCTTGGTGAGCACGTAGGCCACGAGGGTGATGATACTCAGCCATGAGCCTGTGCGCTGGGTGTAGCGGAACTTAAGGAAGTCGGGCATAGTGATGATCTTGCCCATCTTGTTGATAAGCAGCTGATAGAAAGGAACGAACAGCCAGCCGAGGATGAGGATCATCCAGCCCTGCATCTCCCAGTGGGCCATACCCACGCCGTCTTTGGCGCCTGTGCCGGCCAGACCCACAAGGTGCTCCGAGCCGATGTTGGCGGCAAAGATAGCCATACCGATTACATACCACGGCTCGCCCTTACCAAAGAGGTAGGCACTTGAGTCTTCGCCCTGCTGGGCTTTCTTGTCCTTAACGATAGCGCGGTACACTGCCCATACCACACCAATCAGGCCGACGGCAAGTATCGCCCAGTCCAGCCAGATGAATTCATGTGAACTCCAATTCATTTTTTTAAAGATTATTTTTTGAGATAATAGTTCGTTGATGTTGATTTCGTTATAACGTTATAACGATATAACGACATCTCAATATTTCGATTTAACGAAATCACGTTATTGCAAGATTATAAGGCCCTTACTTCACGCTGAATTTGTAAGCGCAGTGGCTGAAGTATTTTTCGCCGGGGCGCAGTGTGGCGCTGGGCCATTCGGGATGGTTGGGTGTGTCGGGATATTTCTGGCTCTCGAGGCACACGCTGACGTGCTTGGGATAGCGGATGCCGTGCTTGCGCTGGATGTCGGCATCGCGGCCCACGCCTTGGAAGTTGCCAGTATAAACCTGAATGCCGGGCTCGTTGGTGTAGACCTCAAGCAGTATGCCTGTCTCGGGGCTGTAGAGGCTGGCGCAGACCTCTGTGTCGTCGCCCTTGCCGTCCTTGTAGGTGTTGAGGCAGAAGTTGTGGTCTATGCCGGTGGCGTTGGCAATCTGTGTGAATGTGGTGTCGTCAACGACCTCGGCGAGCGTGCGCTCTGTGCGGAAGTCAAATGGTGTGCCTTCGACTGGCAGTATCTCGCCAGTGGGGATATAGTTGGCATCCGACGGAGTGAAGCTGTCGGCGTTGACATAGAGCTTCATGTTCATGCCCTCGCGGCTGGGGTCGCCGTTGAGGTTGAAGTAGCAGTGGTTGGTCTGGTTGATGACAGTGGGCTTCGTTGTCGTTGCCTCCCATGTGATGTCGAGGATGTTGTCGTCGGTCAGACGGTAGGTAGTCACTGCAGTGACTTCGCCGGGGAAGCCGTTGTCGCCGTCCGGACTGACGATGGTCAACTTTAGCGTCTGTGGGTCAACCTGCTCTGCATCATACACCTGATACTGCCAACCTGTGGGGCCGCCGTGCAGACAGTTGTCGCCGTCGTTGGGCACGAGGTCAAAGTGCTCACCGTCAAGGTCAAACGAGTGCTTGCTGATGCGGTTGGCATAGCGACCGATGCTGGAGCCGTAGTCGCTGGGCGAACCCTCGCGGTCGGCATACTGGGCCACGTTGTCGTAGCCGAGAACCACATCCTGCATGATGCCGTCGCGGTCGGGCACAAGGATGCTCACCACGCGTCCGCCAAGGTTGGTGATACACACCTCCATGCCATTGGCATTGGTGAGAGCGTAGAGTCCTGTGACCTTGTCGCCAATGGTGTCGGCAAACATTGCGTGGTTAAGGCCGGATGCTGTCAGGCAGACATCTCCATCAGCCTTCTTTGTCTGGGTGCAGGCGCCGGCAAAGAGCATAGTTGCGCCTACAGCAATTCCTAAGAAATACTTGTTCATGAGTGTGATATGAGAATGATTATTAGTTGATTTGTAAAGCGATATAAGACTTTTTGAAACAAAAACGAGGGCGAAAAGTGGCGATAAACCACAATTCAGCCCTCAAAGTTAGTATTTATTTTTTAATGGTAGTGTCTAAAAAACACTTTTTTTTCGTGTTGACGCGATTTTTTTTGTTTCCCTGTGTCTTGTCAACGGTTTTTGAACAACTTTTAACGGTTCCGGGTCTGCCTTGTATGTAGGCCGTTCATCTGATGAAGTTGGTCCATACGCGTGGTTCGGGCGTCGGACGGCCTTGAAGCTGCTTGAGCATCCACGCCATATTGCGTCCCAGCACGCGCATGGTCTGCATGCCTTCCTCGTCCTGTGCAGCCTGACCCGGTGTCTGGCCGTAGACCATGTTCCAGTATTGTGAACTCACGAGCGGCATGTTCATGATGGTGAAGTACTTGTTGAGTCTGTCGAAGGCAGACGAGGCACCACCTCGACGGCACACTACTACGCTGGCACCCGGTTTGTATTGCAGGTTCGGGCCGAGAGAATAGAACACGCGGTCGAGCAATGCGCATAGTGAACCATTGGGGCCGCCATAGTAGACAGGCGAGCCGATGATGAGGCCGTCGATGCCGTCCTTCACTGCGCGCATCACGCTGTAATAGGCTTCGTCGTGGAAGGTGCAGCGCCCCGTGCGGCCACACATGCCGCAGGCGATGCAGCCCGGAACAGCCTTCTTGCCGATGTTGACAATCTCTGTTTCTATACCTTCGGCATTCAATGTTTGTGCCACTTCATTGAGTGCGGCATAGGTGTTGCCCTGTTCGCGTGGGCTGCCATTGATGAGCAATACTTTCATATACGATTAAATTAGGTGGGTTTTTGCAATCAGTTTACTTTATGAATCCGCGGCTTGGTTGACATATTCGCGTGGCGACACACCGAATTGTTTGCGGAAGACGGTGGTGAAATAACCGAGAGTGGAGAAGCCGACGCTGTAGGCCACTTGTGTGATGTTCAGTTTGCGCTCGCGCAACATGCGTGCTGCCTGCTCCAGGCGGATGTTGCGTATGAACTCCGTGACGGACATACCCGTCATGTCCTTCATCTTGCGATGCAGATGTGCCCGGCTGATGCCTACTTCGCTGCATAGTTGGTCTACGCTGAATTCGCTATCGGACAGGTGCTGGTTGACGCTCTGCATGATGCGTTCCATGAGGGCTTCGTCGTTGCCTTGCTGCTGAGGTGCCTCAACGCGGTTGGCCATAGCCTCGACATCGCCGTATATGCCTCGTTTGTTCTTGCGGCTCTGCACGAAACTGCTGATGGCACGCTGCATATCATTGAGCGATAGGGGTGTGTCCTCGGCATTGATGGCCCTGAGCAGCAGATGCAGTTTCTCCTGGTCGTGGCGATGCTGGATGTTGCGGTTGTATGCCTTTATGCCAGCTATGGCAGCCATAATGAGCAGGATGATGTAAATGATATATGCCCATGTGGAGCGCCACCAGGGAGGCGGCACACGTATGTGATATGTTGAGATGTCGCTGACAGCCTCGGCCATACGTGCGCGCACTTCAAGAGTGTAGTCGCCAATCGGCATGTGGTTGAATGCGAGAGTGTTGTTGCCGCGAGTGAGTGCTGTCCAATTCTCTTCGTCGGCAAAGCGATATTCGTATGTAATGTCCGCAGCATCGTCGAAACGCAACAAGGAGAATTCCAGTTGGAATGTCGCATCAACATAGCTCAGGCGGAAACGATTGCAGTCAGAGAGTGCGCCATCCATGATGCGACGGCCGTTGCTGCGAGTGTTGGCGTTGGCGTGCTGGCCTCCGACGACGAGTGCCGTGAGTTGCACTCTCTCGTTCATGTGCTTGGCTGTTCTGAGGTTGCCGGGATGGAATGCTGTGATGCCGTCTGCCGAGCCCAGCAGGATATTGCCGTCGACAGTCTGCAGTCCAGCTCCGAGTGCAAATTCACGTGCCTGCAGTCCGCTGGCACCGGCAAACGAGGTGAGTGTCTTTGTCGTCGGCGACCATCGCCATAAGCCGTCGTTGGTACTCAGCCAAAGGTCGTGGTGGTTGTCCTCGGCAATATAGCTAATTGATTGGCCTTGTAGGGCTTCGGTGTCCTGTTCTGTCGTTAGACCGCCTTTCTGCTGCCAACGTCGAAGCTCGCTTTCCGTACCCAGTAGGACATCACCGCTCGCGAGCACGCGCAGTGCCAGACACGCTTCGCGCGGCAATAGCACGTCGAAGCCATACGGCCGGAAGCTGTTGGTATTGTGATTGTAGCAGCAAACGCCAGATGCCGTGCCTATCCACATGCATCCGTTGCGGTCTGTGTCAATGCAATGTATCCAGTCGTTGGCCAGACGGCCGCGGTGCAGTGTGTCGGTGTCGTGCATGGTCAGATGTCGCACCACCTGACCTGTGCCGCGATTCACCAAAAACAATCCTGCTCCGAAGGCTGAGACCGCCAGATGGCCATCGTGGAGGTCGATGATCTTGTTCACGCGCAGTCCGGGCAACGATGCGGTCTGTTTGTATGTGCCATTAGTGGGGCTGTAGCTCCACAGGCCGTTGGTGGTACCCAGCCAGAAGTGCCCATTGTCGTCCAGCGCTATGGTCTCAACGTCGGATGGCGAGTGTGGATGTGCCTGAACATATCCATGTTGGTCAAAGCCGTAGATGCCGTCGCCGGGAACACTCACCCACGTCATCGAATCGGCATCGCACACGATGGAAGTAACGGATGTGGTTGTCTGGATGTGTTGTGATGCAAAGCTCCACGAGCTGAACAGCGGGCGATGGTGCAATGGTATCATCAGCAGGCCTTTGTGTTCACATCCCACCCACAGGTTGTTCTTGTCGTCGAGAAACAGCGTTGAAATATAGACGTGATCTAGATTGACACCAGTGGCAGAAACAGGCAAACGTCGCATGATGTGCTCACCTGCCGGCAGCCAAAAAAGACCTTGCGCGCGCGAACCTATATATATATTACCCTTGTCGTCGGAAATGGCTGTCGAGAATTGGTAGTCATAAGACGTGGTTTGAGGATTGAGTATAGCTGGGGCAAGTGTGGATGGCTTGCTTGTAGAGGCGCAGAGCGGTATGAGCCCTTTTTGGCATAAAGCATAGGTGTCGTTGCCGCGCTGGACAAAGCCCAGTATGCTTCCGCATGTGGATACAACAGTGTGTGGCTTGCGTTGGGGCTTGCCGCAGACGATGCGCTGGTCGGCGCCGCTCTTCCACAGCGAGCCGTCGGACTTGGCCAGCAAATGGCTGTAGTACGAGCGGTCGTCGGCGGGAGCATAGTTGTTCAACAATGATGCGGCCATCGACAGTGTGTCAATGGCATAGAGACCATATCCCATAGTGCCTGCCACAAGTGTACCGTCGGCAAATTCGGCCAACTGGCTCACGCGCGGAGTGAGGCTGTCGGGAAATGCGACATTCTGGAAAGCATCGTTGGCACTGTCGTAGGCAAACAAGCCTCGTGCTGTGCCAACCCACAGATGGCCGCCGCGATCGACATACAACGAGTTGACCTCTGTGGCCCACGTCTTGGTGGCATCCAATTGTGTGTAATGCACAAAATGGTAGCCGTCGTAGCGGTCGAGACCATGCTCAGTACCTATCCACAGAAATCCATGCTTGTCTTGTGCAATGGCCTTGATCATCGAACTCGACAACATATTGGCACCATAGAAACGTGTGTCTTGGGCTGTCGCCTTGCTGGTGCATGTGGCAAAAAGGCAAAGAGCTGATGCCACAGCAAGTATGTGTCTGTAGATGTTTTTCATGAAGGCAGCATTTCGAGGAAACGATTCTCATCTATGATCTCCACGCCCAGCTTGCGTGCTTTCTCCAGTTTGGCTGGGCCCATGTTGGCACCTGCGAGCACGAATGAGGTCTTCTTGCTAATGCTCCCTGTGTTGGTTCCGCCGTGTTGCTCTATGATGCGCTTGTATTCGTCACGCGAATGTCGCTCAAAGACTCCGCTTATGACTATTGTCTTGCCTGCCAGTGTGTCGCTGCGTGCTGCATCGTCGGCTGCGGATATTTGCATCTGAAGTCCCTGCGAACGCAAGCGTTCTATCAGGAACGCATTGTCGGCATCCGCAAACCATGAGCGTATGCTTTGTGCCATGCGCTCGCCAATGCCGTCGACGCGCATAAGGTCGTCGGCAGAGGCGGCAGCCAATGCATCGATATTGCCGAATTGTCTGGCCAGAGTGCGTGCTGCCGTCTCGCCTACTAAACGAATACCCAAGGCGAAAAGCACGCGCTCGAAAGGCACCTGGCGTGAGGCGTTGATGCCAGCTATGGTGCGCTGTGCTGAGCGTTCGCGTGTGCCGTCGCGACCGTTGATTTGGTCGGGAGTGAGCTGATACAAGTCAGCCACATCGCGCACCAGTCCGGCACGATAAAGGTCGTCTACCGTCTCGGGCCCAATGCTGTCGATGCCCATTGCCCGTCGGCTGACGAAATGCTCTATGCGTCCCTTGATCTGCGGTGGGCAGTGGTTTTCGTTGGGACAATAGATCATTGCCTCGCCATCGGCCTGCACAAGTGGAGTGCCGCATTCGGGACAATGTGTGATGAACTCAACGCGAGGACCTCGTGGCAGGCCGTCGTAGGCCGAGTCCACTCCTACAATCTTGGGAATAATTTCTCCGCCTTTTTCCACCAGCACGTGGTCGCCGGTGTGCAGGTCCAGCTGTCGGATGAAATCGGCGTTGTGCAATGTTGCACGCCGCACCACTGTGCCCGCCAACTGCACTGGGTCCATGTTGGCCACAGGAGTGACGACACCAGTCCGGCCGACCTGATATGTTACTTCGCGCAGAACGGTAGACTGTTGCTCTGCCTTGAACTTATATGCTATGGCCCAACGAGGAGACTTGGCTGTCATCCCCAATGCACGTTGCTGGCGCAGGGAGTTCACCTTCAGCACAATGCCGTCGGTGGCCACAGGCAGGCTGTGGCGTGCTTCGTCCCAGTGGTCAATGAAGTCAAATACCTCCTGCAGGCTACTCACCTTGCACATCGCATCGCTCACGCGGAAACCCCAGTTGCGTGCACGCTGCATGAGTTCGTAGTGCCCTGTGTCCGATGGCAATGCACCCAGATCTTCCTCGCCAAGCAGCAAGTAGTATAGGTACGCGTCTAAACGTCGCTGTGCAACGACGGCTGTGGTCTTGCTCTTCAGCGTGCCGCTGGCGGCGTTGCGTGGATTGGCGAACAGTGGCTCTTCGCGGCGCTCGCGTTCAGCGTTCAGGCCCTCGAACGAAGTCCAGGGCATTAGCACCTCGCCGCGTATCTCAAATTGTTTGGGCCAGTCACCTCCGACATCGAGCTTCAAGGGTATGGAACGAATGGTGCGCACATTAGGCGTGACGACATCACCCTTAACGCCGTCGCCGCGCGTCACGGCACGCACGAGTTGTCCGTCTTCGTAGTGTAGTGAGATGCTCAAACCATCAAATTTCAGCTCACAGCACAACTCGAACTCTTCACCTCCAAGTCCTTGACGCACACGCTCGTAGAATTCTGCCACTTCATCCTTGCTGTAGGTGTTGGCCAGTGACAACATTGGCCGTTGATGCTCGAATGTGGGGAAGTCGTTGCTTAGGTCGCTTCCAACTCTCTGTGTGGGTGAGTTGGCGTCAGCCATCTCAGGATGTGCTGCTTCCAGACGAATGAGTTCAGCCATCAGCTGGTCAAACTCCTGGTCGCTGATGAGAGGCTGGTTTTCGATGTAGTAGTGATAATTATGCTCGTGAAGCTGATTGCGAAGTTCAAGTATGCGTTCTGATTCTGACATCTGGTGGATGTGTGGATAAAATAGAATGGATAATATAGATTGAAAAACGCTGCAAAGATATTCAAATTTCGTGAAAAGTCGAGAGAATGCAGCAAAAAACGTTTCTGTCTGCTTGCATATTTATCTTGAATGAAGTATTTTTGCGCCCGATATGATGTCTATTGTTCCTATCAATCTACATTTTCAACGATTCTTTATACAATGAGTCACGTCTCTATTCACTTGGCTGCTCTTAAGCCAGCGGTACAGAAGCTTGCTTGTTTGTTTGCATATATCGGTGGTGAGCTGTCTGATGACGACAAGACACAACTGTCTGTGCATGGTTCATGCATGTTGGGAGAGTTGCCTCTGTTGACACAACAACTCATCGATGACGGTCTGGTGATGCAGTTGCCTGCAACACATTTTGCAGCCGAGCGCCAGATGATACGTCCCAAATATTATGCCGACGTGCTTCTCTATGCCATAGAGGAGCATCCAGACTGGATGACAGAATTCGACGAATGGCCGCTTGCGCGCCATCGTCAGTTTAATGCTTTACAGAAAGCCATACGCAGTTGTGCTGCAGGCCGTGCGCCCGAACCTATGGTGCTGCCATCCGAAGTGCCGCCTTACTTGGTGGGGTTGGCTCACGACCGTCGCTTTGATGCTGTGGTAACAATGGTGCGCGATGTGGATTTTCCTGCATTCATCAGTGCCTGCATACGCAAGTTCATGCGCGAAGACTATGTGGATTCCGACGAAATGCTCAAGCGGCAGATGGGATTGCGCAAGTTCGACACTTCCGATCCCGACATCAAGGAGATGCGTGCCTTGTGGAACTATTATAAATATGTATGTCAAGGCCAGTACACACCACCCACAAGCATTCGTATGACACAGTCCGACCTTCTATTGAAGGGCGTTCATGCTATGACTCAGGGCAAGTGTGAATTGGCCGTGAAGGTCTTTGCTGATGCTGTAGGTGCTGGAGCACGAACAAGCGCAGGCCGTGCCGAGGCGCGCTACCTCACCGATGGCGTTGCGGCTTTCTATTGGGTGTTGGCGATGTGGACCGCCAAGCAACATGATGTCAAGTCGCGACTACAGGATTTCTGCACTTATTCACGTCAGAATAATCTGCGCCGCGTGGGTGCTGCCGTGCTGCTGGCCGACACTCTCATCAGTCCTATGCAACGCATGGATATGGATCTGCTGGCGATGCTCATCAATCCTGCCACGCTGGCCGACCGCGAGTATGTCTTGCAGCAACGCATGGCTATGCTGCTGGCTGCCAACTTCTCGGGCTATCGCCTGACACCAGAGAACTTCGAGGCGCACTCTGCTTTCCTGCGCCACGAGAGCATGGCATATATCACTCTCGAACGTTTCGAGCGCAAACAACTCACCTCGGCATTCGGTGCCAAGCCCATATCATCCGTTGTGCGGGGCAAGGAGCCTTGGGAACAGATGCTGGATCGCCTCATTGCCAGCGAGACACAGCGCAGCAAAAGTCAGCCGGCCGATGAGGGCGAGCACCGTGTGGTGTATATCATCATGCCTGACGGAGAGAGCGTGGAGTTGCGAGAGCAAAGCCGCCTTAAGGATGGACGTTGGGGCTCGGGCAAGCAGCTCACATGGACGCGATTCATAGGCGGCAACGAGCCTTTCATGGATCGCACGGACCAGGCTGTTGTGGCCGACGTGCGCTATCTACAGGCGCAACGGCTCACAGTGGGCATAGTGTTGCCGCATCTCGTCGGATCCGACCGTGTGCTCACTGGCGAACATTCGCCATATCGTCGTGTGAGCATCGACCAGCAGTCGCCATACGTGCTTATCGAACGCGCTGATGATGGTTTCCGCGTGCAGAGCAATGTGGTGTTTCAGGACCTTATCTCACAGTCATACGTATACCATCGCACGGACGAGCAGCACTATACCTATTTCCCAATGTCCGACCACGCCCGCTCGATATTACAGGAGCTGTTGTCTGTTGAGATGCTCCCGCTGCAGGCCGAGGACCAGCTCCGTCAGCTGTTGCCCCTCATAATGGACGTTGTGGATATCCATTCGGACCTCGTTGATGCCCCTCATCCTGTCGATGCTTCGCAGACGCAGAGCAGCATCATCATTCGTTTCACCCCCGACGCTACGGCGCAGACATATTTCGACGCTTTTCTGCTCACCAGGCCACTGCCCGGAGGCCAGATCATCGTCACCCCGGGACAAGGCGAAGCGGCTATAGTGGACCGCAGCGAGACATCTGGTGGCCGTGTGCGTGTGGAGCGCAACTTGGATGCCGAGCGCCACAACCTCGACGCGCTGGCGGCTTATGCTATGGAGCATAACATCACGTTCTCTGCCAATCTCAATGCTCATCTCTCCACGCCTCAAGTGCTTGACTTGCTGGCATATGCAAGCAGTCATGCCGATGTTTGTGGGGTGGAGTGGCCCGACGGCGAGCGCCTGCGTATGCATTCGGCTATGGGTCAGTGGAACATAGGCCTCAAGCCTCGTGGCCGATGGTTTGAGGTTGAGGGCAGTGTCATGCTTGATGACAACTCAGTGCTCACGGCCCAGCAGCTGCTATCGTCGCTGGCTACCAGTCATGGTGGCTATGTTCAGTTGCCGTCTGGCGACTATTTGTGGCTGAGCATGAAGCTACGTCAGCAGCTGGACCGATTGGAGAGTATCACGACTCAGGAGAATGGTCATCTCACGGTCTCGGCGCTGCAGACCTCACTTCTGGCAGAACTCGTGCATGGCGAGATAGACATACAATGTGACGACGACTTCCAGCAGTTGTGGCAACGCATCGAAGCCGCAGACAAAGCAGAGATACATATCCCCGACACGCTCAAGGCCACGCTGCGCAACTATCAACAAGACGGCTTCACATGGATGATGCGCCTCAGCCTGTGGGGAGCTGGTGCGTGCTTGGCCGATGACATGGGTTTGGGCAAGACCGTTCAGACGATAGCCTTCCTGCTGGCCCATGCCTCCGAGGGACCGTCGGTGGTCATCGCTCCTGCCAGCGTTGTGCCCAACTGGCGTGCGGAGCTCGAACGTTTTGCCCCATCGCTGAAGGTGTGGCTGATGGGTGAGTTCTATGACCGAGCACGCCTCGTGGCGGAAGCCGGACCGGGAGATGTTATCCTCATCACCTATGGCTTGGTGGTCCCCGTGCAGGACTTGCTGGCATCTCGCCAGTGGAATGTCTTCTGCCTCGACGAGGCCCACAACATCAAGAACCGCGGCACCAAGACCAGTGCTGCTATAATGCCGGTAGATGCCTTATATCGCATCATCCTCACCGGCACGCCCGTGCAGAACCACCTCGGCGAACTGTGGAACCTGTTTCAGTTCATCAACCCCGGACTGTTGGGCTCCTATGAGACATTCCACCAGAAATACATCATACCCATCGAGAACCTGCAGGATGACGAACGCCAGCGTCAGCTGCAGACGCTTGTGGCACCGTTCATGTTGCGCCGCACCAAGCAGGCTGTGGTTCAGGAACTGCCGGCTAAAACTGAGATAAACATCAATGTAGAGCTTACAGCCGACGAAATGGCCTTCTATGAGGTTATGCGTAAACAGGCTGAAGACCTCTTCCGGCAGAACGGCAACCAGCTCAGTGTGTCGGCTCTGGCCGAGCTCACAAAATTGCGACGCACGGCGTGCAGTGCCGAACTCATCAACCCGAACTGGACTGCGGGTTCCAGCAAGGTCAATGCCTTCATGGAGTTGGTGCAGAACATTGTCGATGGTGGACACAGCGTGCTTGTCTTCAGTCAGTTTACGAGTTTCCTCGCACTCATCCGTCAGGCTTTGGACCAGGCATCAATGCCATACCTCTATCTCGACGGCAACGTCACTATGCGTCAGCGCGAACAACTGGTGCAAGACTTTCAAAAAGGCAAGCGACCCATCTTCCTCATCAGCCTCAAGGCTGGTGGCGTGGGCCTGAACCTCACCGCTGCCAACTATGTCATCCACCTCGACCCTTGGTGGAATCCTGCAATCGAACAGCAGGCCACAGACCGTGCCTATCGCATCGGCCAGCAGCAGGCTGTGACAGTGTATCACCTCATCAGCCACCATACCATAGAGGAGAAGATCATCCGGCTGCACGAGAGCAAACGTGCGCTGTCAGACAGCATACTCGAGGGTTCTGAGCACAACAACCGCATCACGCCGGATGAGATGCTCGAGATGCTATCCAATCAATGGTGATAAGCTCAATTCATAATTCACAATTCACAATTCACAATTGAGTTTAATTCACAATTCATAATACATATAAGGTAGAGTATGCGTATAGACATCATATCCGTTTTGCCGGAGCTCGTGGAACCCTTCATGCAGGAGAGCATTGTCGGTCGTGCCCAGCGCCGCGGGCTGGCAGAGATACATATCCACAATCTGCGTGACTGGTCCGTACGTCGCGACCGCCGCGTGGACGATTATCCCTACGGCGGCAGTGCGGGCATGGTCCTGCAGTGTGAGCCCATCGACCGCTGCATCACCGAGTTGCAGGGTCAACGCCACTATGATGAGGTGATATTCACCACGCCCGACGGCGAACAGTTCAGCCAGCCTATGGCCAATGAGTTGTCGTTGAAGGAGAACATCATCATCCTTTGTGGTCACTACAAGGGCATCGACCATCGTCTGCGCGAGCATCTCATCACACGCGAGGTGAGCATCGGCGACTATGTCCTCACGGGGGGCGAGCTGGCTGCTGCGGTGATGGCGGATGCCATCGTGCGTGTTATACCTGGTGCTATAGGCGACGAGCAGAGCGCTCTGTCCGACAGCTTTCAGGACAACCTGCTTGCCCCGCCCGTCTACACACGTCCTGCTGACTATCGTGGATGGCGTGTGCCCGACATCCTCCTTTCTGGCCACGAGGCTAACATACGTCAGTGGGAGCTGCAGCAGAGCATGGAACGCACGGCACGCTTGCGTCCGGATCTGTTGAAACAATGAGATTTATGCCTGAAAACAGACGTATTGAGACATTATTATCAGTATGTGAGACAGCAGTAAGCCTCATCCCGACGTCATTGACGTATCTTTGCAAGCGAATTAGCTAACATCAATCAAATATGCAATCAGAAAAAATTACTCTTCGTGAGAAAGTGGGCTACTCGCTGGGCGATGTAGCTGCCAATCTGGTATTCCAGATGATGATGATTTTCCAGCTGAAGTTCTACACAGACATCTTCGGGCTGGACGGCGCTGTGGCAGGTTCTGTGCTGCTCATCGCCCGTGTGGTGGATGCCTTTGTCGACCCCGCAGTGGGCATCATGGCCGACCGCACCCAGACACGCTGGGGCAAGTATCGTCCGTGGGTGCTGTGGACGGCGGTGCCGTTCTGTGTGTTCTATGTGCTCGCCTTCTGGAATCCAGGCATCGAGGACAAGGGCCTTGTCGCTCTATACGCCACTGTGAGCTATGTGCTGCTCATGTCAATGTATTCGATGAACAACACGCCTTATTCCGCCCTCGGCGGCGTGATGACGGGTGACATCCGTGAGCGTACGAGCATCACTTCCGTACGCTTCGTGGGCTCCACAGTGGCACAGTTTGTAGTCCAAGGTCTGACCTTGCCGTTGGTGTCCAAGTTTGGTGGTGACGACGCTGCCCACGGATGGTTCTGCACCGTGAGCCTCTATGCCGGCGTCTGCCTGCTGTGCTTCATCATCACCTTCATCTCTGCCCGCGAACGCATCACACCTCCCCCAGGACAGGAGACAAATATCCGCGAGGACATAAAGGAGCTGCTTGCCAACGTTCCTTGGCGTGCAATGTTTGTGCTGACGCTCTTTGTCTTCATCACCTTGGCTATGTGGGGTTCGGCCATGAGCTTCTACTTCCAGAACTTTGTCGATCAGCAGGCTCTCTTCGCCTTCCTCGACAGTCTGGGTTTGGTGCGTCCCGAGGGTGAGGGCGCAGCATTGCTGACGACCTTCAACCTTATTGCCCACAGCGAGGCCGATGCATATGCCATAGGCTTCTCGCTCTTCAACATGACAGGCGCGCTGGTGCAGTTCATTGGCGTGGTGCTGCTGTCCAATTACCTCGCCAATCGTTTTGGCAAGAAGAGCACCTTTGTGGTATGTCTTGCGCTGACGGCGCTCTTCACTGCCATGTTCTGGGTGCCGGCTCCCACAGATGTGGGTCTGATGTTTGCCCTCTGCGTGGCCAAATCCCTGGCCTACGCTCCCACAGTGCCTTTGCTATGGGCCATGATGGGTGATGTCGCCGACCATATCGAATATGTCAACCACCGTCGTGCCACCGGAACATGCTTCTCTGGCGTGGTGTTTGCGTTGAAGGCAGGCCTCGGCCTTGGCGGTGCCTTTGCCGGTCTGTTGCTGTCGGTCTTCGGCTATGTCTCTGCCAGCACAGCCGTACAGAGCGCTTCGGCTGTGACGGGCATACGTCTTGCCGCCAGCATCGTGCCTGCAGCTCTCTTTGGCGTGGGCGTCATTGCTCTCATCTTCTATCCCATTAGCAAGCGCTACAATGAGAAGATGCAAGCCGAGCTTGCAGCGCGTAGATCTGGAGCTAATTCATAATGCATAATTCACAATCCCATTTAATTTACAATTTGACAATTTACAATTTACAATTTACAATTGGGCTACGCGTTTACTCTCAACTCTCAACTGACTTTAAACTTTAAGCTTTAAACTTTAAACTACGAGCTTTGCTCGTGTCTCACAATGCGTTACTTATTTCCTTCCGACTACATGGCCGACCCGTCGGCCCATGTCTTTGGCGACCGCCTGTACATCTATCCCTCTCACGACTGGGAGAGTGGCATCCCCGAGAACGACAACGGCGATCACTTCAATATGCGAGACTATCATGTCCTATGCATGGACGACCCTGATGCGCCCGAAGCTAAGGATCTGGGCAAGATTCTTGACGTAGACGACATCCTCTGGGCCGGACGCCAGCTGTGGGACAGCGATGTGGTGGAGCAGGGCGGCCGATACTATCTCATCTTCAGCCTCAAGGACAAGACCGACACCTTCCATCTTGGCGTGGCTGTTGCCGACAGACCCGAAGGCCCGTTCACGCCCATGCCTGACCCCATACGTGGCAGCTACAGCATCGACCCGTGTGTCTTCAAGGACGACGACGGCAAGATATATGTCTATTTTGGCGGCCTGTGGGGAGGCCAGTTGCAGCGCTATCGCGACAACCGCGCGCTGGAATCAGCCTACCTGCCTGAGGGCGATGAGCCAGCCTTGCCTGCTCGTGTGGCACGCATGACAGACGACGTGATGCAGTTTGTCGAAGAGCCGCGCCCTGTGGTCATTGTTGATGACGAGGGCCGTCCCTTGCGCGCCAATGACCCGCATCGCTTCTTCGAGGCATCGTGGATGCACAAGTACAATGGCACCTATTACTTCAGCTACTCCACTGGCGACAGCCATCTGCTGTGCTATGCCACAGCCGACAACCCCTACGGCCCCTTCCGCTTCCGTGGCGAGTTGCTGCAGCCTGTGGTGGGATGGACCACACACCACAGCATCGTCCAGTGGCGCGGACGCTGGTTCCTCTTCCATCACGACAGCGCCCCCAGCGGCGGCCGCACTTGGCTGCGCAGCGTCAAGGTTGCTGAACTGCAATACAATGCCGACGGCACTTTGCAACTGAAGTGACTAAACTTTCAACTTTCATCTTTCAACTTTCAACTGCGGCGTACCCGCGTACCCGCGTACCCGCATCTATGATTTACTTCCTATTCTTCATGCTCGCGGCCCAGTGCTACGTTATGTGGCGCCTGTGGCAGTTGTTGCCGTTGCCTGTTGGCTTCAAGATTGTTGCCATGCTGGCTGTGGTGGCTTTGCTGGCGCTGTTCGTTTTTGCTCTCTCGCCGCGAGTTGACAAGATGCCCATGCCCGTAGCCACAGCCATCTACGAGGTGGGGACATCATTTGTGATAGTGTTGTTCTATCTCTTTGTGTTGTTCCTGCTAATGGAGGCTGGCCGCCTGCTGCATCTCTATCCGCGCGAGTTCATGCACGACAGCGTCGAGGGCACAGTGTTTGTCTTTATTGTGGTGACGGCATTGCTCATCTATGGCAACATCAACTACCGCCACAAACGTGTAGTGCGCCTTGAGTTGCAGACGTCTCGCGCACGTCTTCGGAGCGCTTCTCCCGTGCGCATGGTCATGGCCAGCGATCTCCATCTGGGCTATCACAACCGTCGTGGCGAGCTCGCGCGTTGGGTGGACAGCATCAACGCCGAGCGACCTGACATCGTGCTGCTGGCAGGCGATATTGTCGACCGCAGTGTGCGGCCGCTGGTGGACGACAGCATGGCTATAGAGCTGCGACGCATCAAGGCTCCCGTCTTTGCCTGCTTGGGCAACCACGAGTACTATGCCGGAGTGGATTCGTGCATGCACTTCTTCCGCGAGGCCGGCATCCGCTTGCTGCGCGACGAGGCAGTGGAGTGGGGTGGTATGCTCATCGTGGGCCGCGACGACCGCACCAACCGTCATCGTAAGAGCCTGCAACAGCTGATGCAGGATAAATCTCAATTTTCAACTTTCAACTTTCAACTTCCAACTATCGTCCTCGACCATCAGCCATACAATCTCGAAGAGAGCGAGCAATGTGGTGTCAGCTTCCAACTCAGCGGCCACACCCACCACGGACAGGTGTGGCCCGCATCGTGGCTCACCGACTTCCTCTACGAGTGTGCCCACGGCCCGTATCAGCGTGGCGAAACACAATACTATGTGTCATCCGGCCTCGGCATCTGGGGCGGCAAGTTCCGCATCGGCACCACATCGGAATATGTCGTTGCCGAGCTGTGGACACAATAAGGATGTAAAATGTAAAATGTAAAACTGTCAATTAATAAAGGTATTGTCCTTTTACTTCCCAAAGCGAGCAATGCTTGAGCGAATATTTATCAACTAAGCAACTAAGCAATTAAGCCATCACAAAACTTTCAACTTTCAACTTTCAACTGCGGTGGAATATATGTCACAAGAGGGCTACGACAAGCTCGTAGCCGAATTGCGCGAGTTGGAGCAGGAACTCCCGCGCGTGAAAGATGCCATCGCCGAGGCTCGTGACAAGGGCGACCTCAGCGAGAATTTCGAATACCATGCAGCCAAGCGCGAGCAGGGTCGCCTGTTGAGCCGTATACGCTTCAAGCAGCGTGTGCTGGAGTTTGCGCGTGTCATCGACACCTCACGCCTGAGCAGCGACAGCATAGGCCTGTTGAGCCGAGTGCAAATGACCAATCTGGCTAATAATGCCAAGATGACCTATACCATAGCCAGCCCGCATGAGGCCAACCTGCGTGAAGGCAAGATCTCCATCAAGTCGCCAATTGGTCAGGCATTGCTGAACAAGAAAGTTGGCGATGTCGTCGACGTGCATGTGCCGGCAGGCACCATGAAGCTGCGCATCGATAGCATAGAACTTTAGGAGGATGTAGAATGTAAAATGTATATTTCCCCAATGATAGCAATCTACACTCTCACGTCACCCCTACACAATGAGGAGGCCGTGGCAGCTGCCACGCGCGAGTTTCTCGACAGCCTGCATATCGATTATGTCTTCCGCGGAGCTGACTACAGCGACTATGGCCAGCATGCGCTGGACCTCATCTATGTGCGTACGGGTGGCACTGAAGGCGGTTTCTTGCAGCTGCTGCCCGAGCTGCTGCGACGCAGCGGCAGTGAGCAGCGTCCTACGTTCCGCCTCCTCACATCGGGCAAGAGCAACTCCCTCGCCGCATCAATGGAGATTCTTTCGTATCTCCAGGACAACGGTCTGCAGGGCGAGATACTGCATGGCACACCCGACTATGTGTCGGCTCGCATACGTCTGCTGGCACAGGCAGAGGACGTGCGTCGGCGGCTTCGCGGCATGCGGTTAGGCATCATCGGCAAACCGTCGGACTGGCTCATCGCCAGCAATGTTGATGCTGATGTCGTCAGGCAGAAGCTTGGCATAGAGCTTGTGGAGTTGCCATTGCCGGAGATAGCTCAGGACGACACCAGCTCGCAGTCTTCATCAAATTACAAGGTAATTGTGCCGAATTCTCAATGCTCAATTGTCACTTCTCAATTCTCTACTGGTGCCCTGCGCATCTACGATGCCCTGAAGGAACTCGTGCAGCAACACAACCTGCAGGGCTTCACACTGCGTTGTTTCGACCTGCTTACCTCTATCCACAACACTGGATGTCTGGCTTTGGCCAAGCTGAATGCCGAGGGCATTGTGGCCGGTTGCGAGGGCGATGTGCCTGCATTGTTGTCTATGGCCATAGTGAATGCCATCACAGGGGTGTCGGGCTTCCAGGCCAACCCCGCACATATTGATGCCGAGAAAGGCCAACTGCTCTTTGCACATTGCACCATTCCTCTGAATATGGTTGAGCGGTATGAGCAGGACACACATTTCGAGTCTGGCATAGGCATCGGCATCCGTGGCTATATGAAGCCTGGCCCCGTCACCGTCTTCAAGCTTGCGCCCGACATCACACGCTATTTCGTGGCCGAAGGCCAACTCATACGCAATCAAGCTAAGCCCGACCTCTGTCGCACGCAGCAAGTGATACAGTTGTCCGACCCAGCGGCAGCACGATATTTCCTCACACGGCCCATCGGCAACCACCATATCATCATGCCGGGCCATCATCAAGCCATAATTGATGCCATTATGACGAGCTGACCCTCCTCAATTCACAATTCACAATTCACAATTCACAATTCACATGAATCCTGAATTATGGTGAGCCTGTCGAAGTATTTATGGTGAGCCTGTCGAACCACCCTAATGACACAACACCGCCCCCACTCAATTAGTAACCACTCCCTCCCTACAAAGCTCCCCTCCCTTGGGGAGGGGCTGGGAGTGGGCAGGTGATGTGAGGGTCTTGTAAATCAATACGTTACATATTTTAACAATTTAGCGGTAAAAGGCCCGGGGGTTAGCGGTTGATGATCCAGGAGGTTTGCACTTTAACATCCGGGCGTTTCACGTAAAAGTTCCAGGATCATTTTCCGGGATGTTGTAGTGCAAACGTATGGATGTTTTTACGCGGCCCCTCATCTGGTCCCTTTTTGGATAGGAGTCTATCCATTCCCCATTCCATACTCCCCTCCCTTGGGGAGGGGTCGGAGGTTGGCTATATAAATTTCTCAAGCGGATGATTAATTTCATTCGCTTTTATTTTGCTGTTCATGCGTTTGTGCTTATCTTTGTTCCCAGAAACCGAAAACTATATATGAACGATGACTTTTCTCAACCAATTCCACAAGGAGGTGACGGAGCGAAAGATTCGGAAAATAACCGCATCGCAGCAATCGCCAATCAGCTCGAAGGACTTTGCGCAGTATATGAAGCGCAATCTTGAGATGGCCGCCAGCATGTAAACCGCCTCGCAGCTGAACAGCGCGTAGCAGAAACTTGAGGCGTGCAAACTCAGCAGAGCTTCCTGATTATATCTTAAACAGAATAATATGGACGATTTAGAACCAATTAAGCGAAAGATTTATGAAATATACGGTCAACGCGTAATGTTTGATCACGACTTGGCTGAGATATACGGCGTAAAAACTTCACAGTTGAAAAGAGCCGTGAAGAGAAATATCCGTCGTTTTGAAGGAGAGGACTTTATGTTGACACTATCACATGATGAAATCTTGAGATGCCAAATTGGCACCTCAAGTTGGGGTGGTAGCAGATATGGTGCTTTTGCCTTTACGGAATTGGGTGTAGCAATGCTAAGTAGTGTGTTAAGTTCAGAAACAGCTATTGACATAAACCGCAAGATTATGCGCGCATTTGTTGCCATACGTCACGCTCTTCCACTATTGGCAACGCAGAAAGACATTGAGAATTTACGTCAACGTGTGCAGGCTCTTGAAGAGTCAACACGAGCGGAAATTGAAGAGACACGCAACGAACTGTCTCAGGTCTATGAAGCCTTAACTCAATTGGGCGAGAAACAACAGGAACCACTTCCCGAGATTGGTTACACAGCCATCCAGAAGCGGCAAGAACGCGGAAAGAAGTAATCGCAGACCTATATTTTTCACAAGCGGATGATGAATTTCATTCGCTTTTATTTTGCTGTTCATGCGTTTGTGCCTATCTTTGTCCCCGAAAGGGCATGAATCGCCTCAATAGAGGCGTGCAAACTCAGCGGAGGTGCCTAATCAAATCTTATCGAAACAACGAAGCGTTATGCTCGACTTGCGAATAGAAACGTGAGAAACTTCTAAGAGTTGCAAGGAAAGTATATCGGTTCGCGCGTATAGCGTGGGCTGGTTACTTCTTCTCAACTCAAGGTTATTCTCACGACCTCTATTCGAAGAAGTGGTATATCAGCGCCACTGACCATCAATTACCACATCACGGCATACGCCACGAAGGATGGCTACGCGGACTCCGAGGTTAGCGTGGCCACGTTATGCTGGTTGGGCTACGAGCCTAGTCAGGAGGGCATCACCATCGACCCAAGCTCGCAGAACGGCCTCGACGTGGTGCTGACCACACTTGAGTTCCCCCGCAGCGGCGGCACAAAGAACATTCAGATTCTGTCCGACGCTCTATGGCAAGCCACATCGGATGCCAGCTGGTGCACGCTTGGAACATCATCCGGTTGGGCTCCGTCTGCAATAAAGGTCACAGTGGCGGCAAACGACACAGGTGCCGACCGTCAAGCTATTGTGACCATAAACGCGGTAGACTCCAGCAAGAAGTCTATCGGCAAATGTCGGAGACTTTGTCGGTGAGCCAACGTACAATAGAACGTGACCTTTCTGCTTTGCAAAAGCTTGGCGTTTTGAAACGTGAAGGCAAGGATAATGGTGGAGTGTGGGTGGTACAAAATATTTAATTATCCCCAAAGCGGTACCGATGTAACGGCATGGCTAAACGCAGATGGTGAACTCACTACCATCACCACCTCCATCTCCACCGGCTCTGTCGCCATAGTGCAACTCGGAAGCAAGAGCGTGAAGGTGAGAATGAGATTAGGTGACAAGATAATAGCCTCCAGCTTGCAATGTGCAGGCCGGAGGCTTTATCGAAAATGAAAAAGGGAATATTGTAAAGAAAAAGGTTGTGCGGGGACATCTCCTCCCCCTTGGGGGAAAGGCTACGGGTAGGCGAGCTTTGCTCGGGAATGGTCGGGAGGGGGCTTGAGTTATCCTTCCGGTTTGAGCTTTGCTGTGAGCTTCTCAATCATGTCACGTGTCATCGTAGCCAAGCCAAACTTGGGCTGCCAGCCCCATTCCTCGCGTGCGGCGCTGTCATCGAGGCTGTCGGGCCATGAGGATGCTATAGCCTGCTTGAGCGGGTCGACATCGTAGGTCATCTCGAAGGTGGGAATGCGTTTCTGTATGGCGCGGCAGATGTTCTCCGGTGCGAAGCTCATGGCGGTGACGTTGAAGGCATTGCGGTGCTTCAGGCGTGCTGGGTCGGCCTCCATGAGTTCCATAGCAGCTCGCAGGCCGTCGGGCATATACATCATGTCCATGCGGGTGCCTTCGGCGATGGGGCACACAAACTTCTCGCCACGCACAGCAGCATAGTAGATGTCAACGGCATAGTCAGTCGTGCCGCCTCCGGGAGGGGTGACATAGCTGATGAGGCCAGGGAAGCGCACGGCGCGCGTGTCGACGCCATACTTATGGAAGTAGTAGTCCGAAAGCAGCTCGGTGGTGACCTTTGACACACCGTAGATGGTCAGCGGTCGCTGCACGGTGTCCTGAGGAGTGAGCTCGTGGGGTGTGGAGGGGCCGAAGCTGCCGATGCTGGATGGCGTGAACACGGCACAGCCGTTCTCACGTGCCACCTCGAGGACGTTCCACAGTCCGTCAATGCCTATCTTCCATGCCAACTTGGGTTTCTGCTCGGCCACGACGCTGAGCAGCGCTGCAAGGTTGTAGATGGCATCTATCTTGTGTTCCTTGACGATGTCGGACAGCTGCTGGGCGTCGGTGACGTCGGCAATGGCCGATGGCCCTGCGTCGCGCAGTTCGCCTGTGGGTGGTGCGCTGGGGATGTATCCGGCCACAACATGTGCGTTGCCGTAGTTCTCACGTAAAGCGGCGGTTAGCTCGGAGCCTATCTGCCCCGTTGAGCCGATGACGAGGATATTCTTCATTGGTTAGTTTGTCACGGCCTGCGGCCGTTGTTTAAGTTTATGTTTAAGGTTTAAAGTAGTTAGTTACGTTGATTCGCGCCACAAATATAGGGTTTTTAAGTTGAAAGTTGAAAGTTGTAAGTTGAAAGTTTAAAGTTTTAGTGTCTTTTAACGATATTTTTGCTATTTCTGCTGCCTATGTACCAGAATAATGCTTAACTTTGCGCATGAAAACCGCTTTATACATTCAACTTTAAACCATAAACCTTAAACTTTCAACTAAAAAATGTACGGAAAGATGCAACAACATCTTCAGCAAACGCTGAAGGAAATCCGTGAGGCCGGCCTCTACAAGGAGGAGCGTCTCATCGAAAGCCCGCAGGCAGCTGCCATCAGTGTGGCTGGTAAGGAAGTGCTCAACTTCTGCGCAAACAACTATCTCGGTCTGAGCAACCATCCGCGTCTCATCGAGGCTTCCAAGAAGATGATGGACCGTCGCGGATATGGAATGTCCAGCGTGCGCTTCATCTGCGGCACACAGGACGTGCACAAAGAGCTCGAAGCTGCCATCAGCCGCTTCTTCAAGACCGAGGACACAATCCTCTATGCTGCATGCTTCGATGCCAACGGCGGCGTATTTGAGCCGCTGCTGACCGAGGAGGATGCTATCATCAGCGATGCCCTCAACCATGCCTCTATCATAGACGGTGTACGCCTCTGTAAAGCAAAGCGTTATCGCTACGCCAATGCTGATATGGAAGACCTGGAGCGCCAGCTGCAGGCAGCACAGGAACAGCGCTTCCGCATCATCGTCACCGACGGTGTGTTCTCGATGGATGGCAACGTGGCTCCGATGGACAAGATCTGTGACCTGGCAGAGAAATACGATGCGCTGGTGATGGTCGACGAGAGCCACTCGGCCGGTGTGGTGGGTCCGCGCGGTCGCGGTGTGAGCGAGTTCTTCCAGACCTATGGCCGTGTTGACATTTATACTGGAACATTGGGCAAAGCCTTTGGCGGCGCTATGGGTGGCTTCACCACGGGTCGCAAGGAGATTATCGACCTGCTGCGCCAGCGCTCGCGTCCGTATCTGTTCTCCAACTCTCTGGCTCCCGGCATCGTCGGTGCTGCGCTGGAAGTGTTCCGTATGCTCGACGAGAGCGACGAACTGCACGACCGCCTCGTGGAGAACGTAACATACTTCCGCGACCGCATGATGGCCAGCGGCTTTGACATCAAGCCCACACAGAGCGCCATCTGTGCCGTGATGCTATACGACGCTCCGCTGAGCCAGCGCTTTGCTGCACGCTTGCAGGACGAGGGCATCTATGTTACCGGCTTCTACTATCCCGTGGTGCCGAAGGGTCAGGCTCGCATCCGCGTGCAGATCAGTGCAGGCCACAATCGCGCACAGTTAGACAAGTGCATAGCTGCATTTGAGAAGGTGGGCCGCGAACTGGGTGTGCTCAAGTAATTTTTCATCTTGTTTATTAATGTGGGCTTACTTCGTGTATATCCGTTTGCAAATGGGTTGCGGACACACATGAGGTAAGCCCATATTCTTTTTAACTCTATGGTAGGTCCTTTTTCTTGTCATCGCTATATGATGTCTTTGTTGCTATTCGCCCTTAGCAGTTTGTCTGCCGCATGGTGTGCGGACGTTGTGCCGCATAGCGAAGCTGTTGTGCCACAGGATTCGGCAGTATATATGGACGATGTGGTGGTCACCGGCACGCGCAGTGTGGCAGCTCCCTCAGCCATAGCCTCGACGGTTAGTGTCGTCAGCGGCGAGCAGCTGCATCAGGCCGAACGGATGAATATGTTGCCTGCGTTGTCGGACTACGTGCCAGGCCTCTTTGCCACAGCACGTGGCGTGATGGGCTATGGCGTCAGCGGCGGTGCTGCCGGCGGCATCACAGTGCGTGGCCTGCAGTCCGGCAGCGGACAGGTGATGGTGCTGGTGGATGGTCACCCGCAGTATCAGGGCATCTTCAGCCACGCTATTGCCGATGCATTGCTGACGATGCAGGCCCAGCGCGTGGAGGTGGTGCGCGGACCCTCGTCGCTGCTCTATGGCAGCAACGGCATGGGTGGCGTGGTGAATATTATCACTCGCGGCGCGCAGACCGACGGTTGCCGCACGGAGTTGGGCCTCGGCTATGGGTCGTACAACAGTTTTCAGGCCGAAGCGTCCAACAGCGCGCGTGCAGGTGGCTTCAGCAGCGATGTCCAGCTGCTGTATCAGCGCTCGGACAACCATCGTCAGGACATGGGATTCTACCAGTATGGCGGCCGCGTGCGACTTGGCTATGACTTCAGCCAGCACTGGAGCCTTGGCGGGCAGTTCACTATGTCGCACTTCGCGGCTTCTAATCCCGGCACAGAGATGGCACCGCTGTTAGAGGCACGTCAGTGGATCAACCGCGGCAACGCCGACATCACCCTGCAGAACAACTACGACCGCGTAAGCGGAGCGCTGAGCATATACCACAACTTCGGGCGGCACAAGATCAATGATGGCCACGATGCCAGAGATGCAGCGCGCGACTATCTGTTCCGTTCGCTTGATGCACTCTCAGGCATCAGCGCACACCAGACGATGCATCCCTGGAGCGGTTCGTGGTTCACCGTGGGGCTGGACTATCAGCGTATTGCAGGCGAGTGCTGGAACGCCGATCGCGTAACCGACGAGCGCCTCAACCGCCGTATGGAGCAGAACATGCACTATCCACTCGACACCGTGCTGCATGAGGTGGCTGTGTATGCCGACGTGCGTCAGCGTGTGGCATCGTGGTTGATGTTGCAGGCTGGCATACGCTATGACCATCATTCGGCTGCCGGCAGCGAATGGGTGCCGCAGGGCGGCATCATCATCAGCCCGATGAAGTCGGCTGAACTGAAACTCACAGCAGGTAAGGGCTTTCGCGTGCCATCGCTGCGTGAGATGTATCTCTATGGTGCAGCTAATCCTGACCTCGAACCCGAACGGCTGTGGAACTACGAGCTGGCGTGGCAACATCGTCTGCTTGGCGGCCGCATCACCTATGGGGCCAACGTCTTCTACCTGCGGGCCTCCGACCTCATTGCTTACACAATGAATCAAGGAAAGATGATGAACTACAACACTGGCAGCACCACCCACTGCGGCGCAGAGCTGGAATGCACATATAATATAAATAAGGTGTGGCAGCTGCACACCAACCACAGCCTGCTGCACACCGAAGAAATCGTATTGGCAGCGCCGTCATACAAAGGTTTTCTCGGCGCAACGATGCATCTCAAGCACTGGGAGGCATCACTCGGGCTACAGCAGCTGTGCGGAGTAACCACATCTATTCGTGAAGTGGCACAGCTGGCAACAGCTTCTGACTCTGGCAACAGCAGCCAGAAGGATGAGGCCATCAAGGAAAATGTCACTCTGCTGGGTGCAACGTTGGCCTATCGTCCTGTGCCGGCCGTCAAGGTGTGGGTGCGTGGCGACAACTTGCTGGCTCAGCGCTATCAGCTCGTGGACGGCTATCCAATGCCGCGCGCCACAGTGATGGCGGGAGTAAATGTGGAGATAGGAAATAGATAAATTATCTTACATGAACCACAGATTACACAGATTACACGGATTTAATTTTTTTCCGACTTGGTAAATCTGTGAAATACATATTATAATTACACAGATTAGAAGCTGGAAAGAATCTGTATAATCTGCGCAATCTGTGGTGCTTAAATTACACCTATGGAATCATCATTCGTTTTACCATTGGGACTGAACAAGGCTGAAGCCTATGCACGTTTCCTGAACGACTACACTGCTTTCATCACAGGCGAGACCGATATCGTTGCTGCTCTGGCCAACACCAGTGCTGCGTTGCATGAGGCCTTCGGTTTCTTCTGGGTAGGCTTCTATATCGTGGCTTCTGATGAATGGCTGTCGCTGGGGCCGTTTCAGGGTAGCGTGGCCTGCACCCGCATCCGTCGCGGACGTGGTGTGTGTGGCACGGCGTGGGCTAAAGGACGCACGTTGGTGGTGCCCGATGTTGATGCTTTCCCTGGACACATAGCGTGCAGCAGCGCATCGCGCAGCGAGATAGTGGTGCCGCTGCGCGATGCTCGCGGAGAGATACATGGTGTGCTGGATATTGACAGCGACCGCCTTGCGGCCTTCGATGATGACGACCAGCGCGGTCTTGAGGCAGTGGTCGAAGTGCTGTGCAGCACGTTGTGGCAGTAGGCCGTGGCCGTTGATGTGATGAATCAACGAATCAGCTCAAATACAGGTATATAGGCCTTGGTGACTGGTGTGGTGACATATTGTCCACCATCGTAGACGACACAGGTGCGACGTTCTTTCCACCTGCCATTGGTCTTTGGCAGATAGGTCTGCCATGTGGTGACACCAGCTTCGGTGACGGGGCTGATGAGCAGGCAGGGGCCGAACATGTATTCATATTTCTGCTGCAGAGCCACAGGGTCGTGGGCAAAGTCGAAGACCAGTGGCCGCATTAGCGTGTAACCTTCTGTGGCTACACGGCGCGCGCAGTCCTCGAGATACGGACGCAGACTCTCGCGTTCGCGCAGGCAACGTGCAATGATGGCTTGGGCTTCGGGGCCGTAGTTCCAGGGTTCGGTGTTGCTCATGTAGCCGTGTACTCGCATCAGTGGTAGGTATACAGACAGCTCTATCCATCTCAGCATGCGCTCGATGTAGTCGTCATTGGTATATTGGTCTGCAGGACGGAAGAAACCTCCTGCGTCGTATGTCCACCAGGGTATGCCTGCTGCCTGCACGCCCAAGCCGGCTGTGATTTGGCGGCGCAGTGTCTCCCAGTCGTTGCCCACGTCGCCACTCCACAATGCCACGCCGTAGCGCTGGATTCCGGGGAAGCCACATCGCGTGAGGATGAATGGGGATTGGCCATCGTCAGCTTTGAGGCCCTCGAATACAGTCTTGCAGACCATAAGTGGGTAGACATTGCGCACTTGTTCGCCTGCCCAACGACCGCGGTTCACGCGCCGGCCTGCCAGGTCGTCGTTCTCCGGTTCTGTGGCATCCTGCCACCAGGCATCAATGCCCAACGGCACCAAGCGCTGGCTGAAATTCAGCCAGTATGCTGCCGCGGCATCGGGATTGAAGAAGTCTATCCAGTCTGTGCCGGGGATGTAGTAGTCGCTCGCCAGCATCTGGCGACCCACTTCCGAACTCTTGTCAATCTTCGACCACACGCTCACCATCAGGCGCACATCCATCGCATGGAGCGAATCGGTGAGAGCCTTGGGGTCGGGGTAGAAGCGTTCGTCAAACTGCATGGCGTTCCAGCCGTAGCGGCCCCAGTACTGCCAGTCCTGGACTATCGTGCTTAGTGGCATCTTTTCTTCGCGGAAACGCTTGGCGGTCTGCAGTATCTCGTCGGAAGAATGGAATCGTTCGCGGCAATGTATGTATCCCAGTGCCCACGACGGCATGAGCGGGCATTCGCCTGTCAGGTGGCGATATGTGGCAATGACTTCGTCAGGCGAACCGACAAACACCGTGTAGTCAACGCTTGATGCAACTGGTGAGCTGAAAACAGTCTCGTCTTTCACCTTGTGGTAGTAGAGCACAGGAGCGTCGTCGCGAGTCAGTTCGGCTCTCACCTTGTGCCGGCCGGCATCCAAGTGCATGATGTGTGATGTCGTTGGTGGAAGCCACAGGTTCTGCATGTCGATGACAGTCTGTCCGTCGATGGACAGGTTGTGGCGTCGTGCCATCTTCTGTCCGACGTCAAGCAGCAACGAGTAGTCGCCATCTTCTGCAATATCAATATCAGCCTCGAAGAAGTTGTGCTCACGCACCTCGCGCTTGCCGCCTTCGGTGGAAGTCACATTCACCTCCTCGCGCAGGCCTGTGACATCGCTCTTCGTCAGCCGCACGTATTGGTCCGAAGGGTTGAAATCCGTTAGTCCATAGTTGTTCCACAGCAGGCCGTAGCCCTTGCTGGACAGCAGCATCGGCAGGCTGATCTGGGTGTTCACCTGTGTCAGCCGACGCGAGAGGCCGCGCACGTTGCTGTATCCGTCCTGAAACTGTCCGAGTCCAAAGAGGCATTCGTCTGCTGGCGAGGCAAAGGCCAGTGTGGCTTGGCCGTCGTGCAGATAGTGGCGTGTGGCCACGAACACCGTTTGCCCATGCTCGTCCCTGATGCTCACCGTTTGTCGTTTCTTATCCACATTGATGCGGAGCGCGGATGGTGCTGCCTTGTCGCCGCAGACATATAGCCAGTCGGGTAGGGTGTCGGCTGCTTCACCTTCGGTATAACGGATGCGCACGGCGTTGCGAGCCACGGTTTTCACGGTCAATGTGCCTGATGCGAATGATGTTCTGATGGTCTTGGCCTCGACAGGCATGAGCATTGATGCCAATGTCAGGGCTATGAGCAAAAAGATTCTTCTATTGTTCATGTATGTAGTCGCTTGTCTGTAATATGTCTTTTTATTCTGTTGCAGGCAGGTCATTGCCCTCATTCACTCCATATCCGAAGAGTGCGAAGTCGCCACGTAGCGGGTCGTCAGGAAAGACCTGGGCCAGCGCCTGTGTCAGCCTGCGTGCAACGCTCATGCTTGCCGTGCGGCTGTGCAGCAGGTTTAGCCTGCAGGCTTGGCTGACCACGTGTGTGTCGAGTGGCATTATCAGTGTGCGACGGTCGATGTTGTCTGCCCACAGGCCGAGGTCCACCGGCGAACCGCTGCGCACCATCCATCGCATGAACATGCAAACGCGTTTGCAGGCCGACTGTGTGTCTTTGGGCACAACTACGTTTGCTCCCTCGCTGGCAAAGAACTTGCAGATAGCTGCCACAACAGTATAGCCGTCAGTGGCATTGGTGGCCACGTAATCGCCCAATGTGCCGTAGCGACAAAGCAGAGTCTTATAAGCTCGCAGCAGGTCGTGCATGTGACCCTCGGTGTAAAGCCTATAGTAGCACTGTTTGCTGCCTTCGTGCAGATAGCGAGCGAACTCCCCCGAACGCACCCACGCATCCACCTCGCCGCATGACCAGTCAAGCAGTTGCTGGATCTTGGGCATGAACTGCCGGCGGCTGCCGTAGCTCAGGCAAGAGGCAAGAAAAGCCATCGCCTCTTGATTGGCACGCCCATGCACCTGATGCATGAACCACGAAGGGTCGCCCTGAAGAAACGACGCTGTCTCATAGCGCAGGGCGTATGCCCTCAGTTTGTCGGCTGTGGCTGCTGAAACGATAGCATTCGTCATATTGTTATTGGTTGTCGTCATCTGTCACTAACTGTGTTATTGATGCAACCATATCTGCGGGCAGCGTAAAGCGGATGTCGTCTGTCTGCACGCTGAGGGCCTGAAGAAAGTGAGGCAACTCACCGCGATACACCTCCTTCATGTGTGCATTGGCCGGGTTGGAGTGACCAAATGAGTAGCTTGTGTTTGCCAGCCTGTCTGCGAGTTTCACAAATGGTGCGTATGGTGTCTGCCGGATGCCGAGATAATACTTCTCTCCGGCACGCTCGGCACGGTTGCGCCCCTTGTCGTTGGTCAGCGCATAGACAATCTCTGCCGCCATGTGAGCCTGCTCGGGATTCATGTATTGCTTGGCAACGCGCACGATGTCGTTGTAGGTCAGGCGTGCATCCTCAATGCTGTCGTGGTAGTAGCCGCCGAAGAACAGTGGCAGGACATCCTCCTCGCGCGCGCATACGCAATATCCATATTTATATATCTGCTCCACCACCATGTCAAGATGGAAACCGTACGGCAGGTGCTGGTCGTAGGTCTGACATACCGAACGATGCAGCTCATGTGCCGATTCCTTGATTTGCTCTATCTGTGGCTTGAGCCGCCGCGTAATTTGTTCAAATTGTGAAGGTGTCATATCGTTGTGATGGTTAGAAAGTCCACTTCACGGCCAGCGTAGGTATGGCATAGAAACGATTGTTGATGCCATCAGCAGGCCATACCAGATTGTTGGTAATTTCCATCTCTGTGCCGATGCTACAGCGCACATCATCGCTCACGCGTGGCAGAGGCCACAGGTTGAACCACAACTGCGACTCGCTGCCCAACACCAGATGGTCGTTGACGCCGCGGTCGTACCACAAGTCGCAGTAGCCGCTGAAAGTCATCAGGCCACGTGCGAAGTGCACACCCCACACCTCCGTGAGCTGGAAGCTGTGGCATGTGCCGCCATGATTGGAGGCATGAGCCAGATATTTGTACATAGCCTGCACAGAGAACGTCCTGCTGAAGTCTCCATTGTGCCAGTTCCAGGCTGCACCCAGCAGATAGGCATCGTCGTAGCCATAGGCCGCACGCTGCAAGCCGCCATTGTATTCCACATGAATTGCAACAGGTGCAGACCAGAACTTCAGCTCGCGCGAGAGCTCGCCGTATGCACTATGTATAATATTGTCGCCAAAGTCGGCGTCGATAAAGAAATATGTGCTTCCCCATCGGTCTGCTGTGAAGTCCTCTATGGTGGCGGTCACGCGTGGACGATTGGACAATGACTTGCCATAGAAATCGTGACCGAAGTCATAATGCAACTGGAAATCGAGCTGTGCACGACCTATGACAGGGCACAACAGCAGTAGTGAGAGCAGAAATAAACGATTCATAAAACAACTTGAATGCTAAATAACGCCGCAAAGATAAAGCAAAAAAGGCGAAAAAAGTGCATTTGAATAAAAAAACTTTTGAAAATGTTTGGTAGTTTATGTAAAACACTTTACCTTTGCACCCGCTTTCGAGAAAGAAACCACGTAAAACCTCTTACAGACGCAGGTTAACTCGGAAGGGCGCTTAGCTCAGCTGGTTCAGAGCGTCTGCCTTACAAGCAGAGGGTCAGCGGTTCGAATCCGTTAGCGCCCACAACATGGCTCCTTAGCTCAACTGAATAGAGCATCTGACTACGGATCAGAAGGTTATAGGTTTGAATCCTATAGGAGTCACTTCTTTGAAACGATGGTCTGGGCGCAGACTGTAAATCTGCTGGTTGTTACCTTCGGTGGTTCGAATCCATCTCCGCCCACAGCAATTTTTCACATTGCGGCAATAGCTCAGTTGGTAGAGCACGACCTTGCCAAGGTCGGGGTCGCGAGTTCGAGTCTCGTTTGCCGCTCCACACGGTGCGTTAGTTCAGTCTGGTTAGAATACATGCCTGTCACGCATGGGGTCACGAGTTCGAGCCTCGTACGCACCGCAAAAAATCTTCTCTAAACTCTAAACTTTTAACTCTAAACTTTATTTGGTGCGTTAGTTCAGTCTGGTTAGAATACATGCCTGTCACGCATGGGGTCACGAGTTCGAGCCTCGTACGCACCGCCAGACATAAAAAAGGGAATCTTATAGCGAGGTTCCCTTTTTATGTTAAAAGACAATCGGTTACACGTTATCTTATTCATCCTCAATCCATTTATGTAGCACCCATTTCATCTAACTAAATGGACTGAGGTGGACTGTTGTGGACTGAAAAGGACAAGATGCTTGCTACAAACCTTGCTACAAAATCGTGAGATTTGCTACAAGGTTGACGGCAAGGAGAGGAATCAAGCGTGATGACTCTTAAAAGTGCGTTTTTGAAGGAAAAAAGGAAATGAGAGGTAGTTCCTACGTCTGTTCAGACATCAAATGTGTTGCTACAATAATCAGGCGTTTGCTACAATGTTTGCAAGCTTGCTACAAATTGCATGATTTAATATAATTCTCATTATCAGTACTCTACGAAAACGTTCACATCTTTCTCTTTTAATGCTCACAGCCCATTCTTCGCCATTGCAAAACCATTTTAACCATGGCAAAGAAATTTGTAACCGCAGTGTTCGACAGGCGTAAAGAAGTCGAAAAGAAAGGAACAGGAAGTGTGGAGATTCTTATCTACGTTTCCCTGAAATGCCGTAAGCTTATCCCGATGAAACGGGTGACACCTCAGGAGTGGCTGGCGTATCAAGACAGCAAGGAACTGAACGAGGCAATTGGCCGCTATGAGGCCCATTGTCTCATCGATGGTGTTTCTCGGCGAGGAAATGACCCTTGCAAACCTCAACAGCAAATTGGGCATAACAAAGAAGGAGAAGAAGGAGGTTGATGTCAACGGTAGTTTCGTTGACTATATGACTGAGGCCATCAAGAAGGAGCAGATACAGCAAAGTACGCGCACCTCTCGCGAAGTGATTCTGACAGGTCTGATTGAGTTTGGCCGGATACAGACTTTTGCAGACCTCACCCCTAACAATCTCCGCGACTTCGACACATGGCTTCGTGACGGAACTCGCTGTGATATCACGGTGGCCAAGTATCATAAGGTGGTACATCGCTACGTCCGTCAGGTATTCGAGCGTGGCATCATAGACCGCGACCCGTATAACAGTGTGAGTTATCCCAGAGGCCGATACAAGGAACGCCGCCCGTTGACTGAAGAGGAGCTGAATCTCATACGTTCCCTGAATCTGCCTCCCAAGGAGGACAGGGTACGTGACTTGTTTATTTTCTCCGCATACACGGGGCTGGCATTCTGTGACATGATGCTGTTCGATTTCGGTACCATGACAGAAAAGCATGGGGATCTGGTATACATTGACGGCAACCGCCTGAAGACAGGTAGCAACTTCTTCACCCCCATCTACAAGCCAGCAATGGATGTTCTGGTCAAATACAATTACAAGTTGCCACGTATCAGCAATCAGAAAGGGAATGACTTTCTGCATCTTATCGAAAGCCGGGCTAATCTGCACAAGAACCTTACATTCCACCTGGCCCGTCATACTTTTGCTACTATCTCCCTTTCCCACGACATCCCGGTGGAGAATCTTGCAAGGATGCTCGGCCATAAGGACATCAAGACCACGCAGCACTATGCGAAAATCCTCAAGTCAACCGTGCAGCGTCATGCCGAGAACCTGAGTACTTTCTTCCAGTAGATTCAATGCACCTTATTATAACATCGCGCGCGTAAGTCTATTACTGGCGCGATGATTGTAGAAAGCCTCTTCGGAGGCTTTTTTTAGTTTTCGTATATTCCCCTTTTTGGTTGTTAGACAAATGATGACGCGTCTAACAGGAAAAACAAAGAGAAATATACTACTTCATTGTTAGACGTTTTGGCGAGGGTCTTTACCCGCCTTTCGTCCAAGGATAGCTTTGCACCCTTGAAGGTCTTGCTGCCAATATATTAAAGGCAGAAGAAGCTAAGTATATCCTAAACGAAACGTTATGCCAAAACAAAAACTGAGCCCACAAACCAGGCAGTACATTGAACAGAGAGGCCGCTCCTATCACAATAGTGAGCTGGCAAAAAGATTTAGCGTCGTGTCTCCATCCCATATCAAACAGCTACAGGCCGGGGTAAGGAAAACACAAACAGTGAGGTCCGAGGCCCAGCGGGCGAACGGACTGAAAGGCGCGGAGGCGCGATGGCATCCAAAAGAGGACGCACAAACCAGGCAGAAGAAATATCCTACCCTGTCCATTGACAAGCAACGACACAACTTCCAACGCTGGAAGGACTCTTCCATCTACGCACACTGGAAGGAGTGGATTTATTCGCTCCAGGAAGAAGAGAGTATGACCATCATAACACGCTCTAACATAGAAAACGAGATTGTCAGAGCATACATCCGTGGCCGGAATGATGAAAAAGAGGCTACAAGTGGCTATGCTGTTTGCGGTAAGTTCGAGCCAAAGTACAAGCGAGTTACCATCTTCACTATTCCTGCTGCTTCTGCCAGGAAAGAAGCCTCCGTTCCGTTCAAGTCGTATGTCGTAGCCGACCTTCAAGCGGGTACGTGCAAAACAGTATCATTCTCTGATCCTAACGAATGGAAGTGCCTGTCCGTTGCAATAAGCAGATTCAATGGAAGGTTCTCTCGGGAAAAAGGTTACCGAATCGGTGCAGAATATGCCAAACCCGCAAAACGAAGTGCTACAATCTTTACAATCTCCATAGATAATGAAATCATTGAGCATACCTGAAAGAAAACAACTGGCAAAGGAAATTGCAGAAGAGCTCCGGCCTTTCCTCATTAATCTGACGGGGAACGTGATAGGTATAGAGGAGGTCCGCAGGATCCTCGGAAGTCCTTCTGCGGATGCTGTGCGTAAGCTGTGTGAACGAGGGCGGATTCCGTGTCATAAGTTCAATCAGAAATACTATTTCTTTGATACTGAGATAAAGGCATTCCTTATGGAACGTAATGGGACATGAGGATGTTTAGATAACTGTAACCAAGTCCACGACGTGGCGGGCTGGGAAGTTCGCCCATCGTGGCAAATCTTTTGAAAAAATTGTTAGACATAAAAGATGCAAGATGATTAAGGAAAGTATCATAGAACAGGTGCTTGACAGGTCGAATATCGTGGATGTCATTACAGACTACGGCATTACCCTGAGCAGAAG
>CAJOEI010000021.1 GCA_905233465.1 uncultured Bacteroidaceae bacterium
CGTGGAGACCAAGCCCACCACCCCACGCTACTTCCCGCGCCTGCCGCATCGCATACGCTACTTCGCTGCGTCGCGCGTAGCGCCGTACATACCGCTATTCTCCATATTCCAGCACGAGAGGAAAGTTGAAAGGTGAAAGGTGAAAATGCATAATGCATAATGGACAATGGACAATGGACAATGGACAATGGACAATGCATAATGGATAATGGACAATGGACAATGGACAATGCATAATGCATAATGGACAATGGACAATGGACAATGCATAATGCATAATGGACAATGGACAATGGACAATGGACAATGCATAATGCATAATTCACAATTGCTTTAATCTTTCAACTTTAAACTTTCCGCTCGACCTCTGGTCGCTTGCCATAGCAAGCGCTCGGCTTTGCCGCTTTGCTCTGCAAAGAACTTTAAACAGCGGTGTAGCCGCGTCGCACTGCGGTTTAGCCGCGTCTCTTCAACTTTTTTGGGGTTGAAATATAATAAATTGCAATAATTTGGGTTTTATTATTGCAGTTATTATGCTGAAATCATTATCTTTGCACCGGAAAAAGTGAAGATTTGTTATGAGTAAAGGAAAGAATAAGGCAGGCAGCCATGTGCGCAAGAGCGACTTGGCGGCACAGTTGACAGCATATTTCGAAGCCCATCAGGGTGAGGTTGTCGACATCAAGACCATTTTTCGTGAGCTATCCTTGAAGACCCATCCGGCCAAGATATTGTGCATGGATGTCATCGACGAGCTGGTGATGGACGACTACATCAAGGAGGTGTCGCCTATGCGCTACCAGACGCGTGCCGCCAAGATGACGCTGGATGGTGTGTTTCAACGCAAGAGCAACGGCAAGAACACCTTTGTTCCTGACGAGGGCGGTGCACCCATCCTCGTTGCCGAGCGCAACTCGCTGCATGCCATGGATGGCGACCGCGTGCGCATACAGATGATGGCTCGCAGGCGCGGCCACGTGCGCGAGGCTCAGGTGACAGAGATTCTGCAGCGTGCGGACAAGACCTTTGTCGGCAGATTAGATGTGCGCAAGGAGTTTGCCTTCCTGCTCACCGAAGACCGCACGCTGAACAACGACATCTTCATCCCCAAGACGCAGCTGCGTGGCGGCAAGAATGGCGACAAGGCCATAGTGCGCATCATCGAGTGGCCCGAGGGCACCAAGAACCCCATCGGACGTGTGGTGGAGGTGCTGGGTCGTGCCGGCGAGAACGAGACCGAGATGCATGCCATCCTGGCTGAGTTCGGCCTGCCATACAGCTACCCGAAGGCCGTGGAGGACGCTGCCAATCAGCTCAGCGGAGACATCACTCCCGCTGACATCGAGGGACGCGAGGACTTCCGCAACGTGCTGACATTCACCATAGACCCGCGCGACGCGAAGGACTTCGACGACGCACTGAGTTTCCGTGAGATAGCAAAGGGCAAGATATATGAGGTCGGTGTACACATCGCCGACGTGAGCCATTACGTGCAGGAAGGCAGCATCATCGACCGCGAAGCTGTGCGCCGTGGCACGAGTGTGTATCTCGTGGATCGCACCATCCCGATGCTACCTGAGCGTCTGTGCAACGAGATATGCTCCC
Organism: uncultured Bacteroidaceae bacterium; assembly: GCA_905233465.1. Lineage (GTDB taxonomy): Bacteria > Bacteroidota > Bacteroidia > Bacteroidales > Bacteroidaceae > Physcousia. The sequence goes on from CAJOEI010000021.1 coordinate 1,606, forward strand.
TGCGTCCCGACGAAGACAAGCTGACATACAGCGTCATCTTCCGCCTCAACGAGCGCGGCGAGGTGAAGTCGTGGCATCTGGCACACACCGTGATCCGCAGCAACCGACGCTTTGCCTACGAGGAGGTGCAGGCGCTGTTTGAGGCACGTGGCGAAGCCAGTCCTGAGGACATGCTGTCGCCTGTAGCACAGGATGGAACACAATGGTTTGACACAGGCAAGGACACCGATTTGGAGGCCGCTCTGCTGGTGCTCAACCGCATCGCAAAACAGTTGCGGCTGCGGCGCATGGCAGCCGGTGCCGTGGACTTCGACCGCCCGGAGGTGCGCTTCGATATTGACGAGAAAGGTCATCCCACGGGAACATACGTCAAGACCTCGAAGGACGCCAACAAACTCATTGAGGAGTTCATGCTGCTGGCCAACCGCACTGTGGCCGAGAGCGTAGGCCGTGTGCCCAAGGGCAAGAAGGCCAAGGTGCTGCCATACCGCATCCACGAACAGCCCGACCCCGACAAGCTGATGAACCTGTCGCAGTTTGTGACCAAGTTCGGACACCGGCTGAAGACTACCGGCACCAATCAGGAGATAAGCCGCAACCTGAACCGCCTGCTGCATGACGTTCATGGCAAGCGCGAGCAGAACGTGGTGGAGATGGTTGCGCTGCGTGCAATGATGAAAGCGCGCTACTCCACGCAGAACATAGGCCACTATGGTCTGGCATTTGACTATTACACACATTTCACATCACCCATACGTCGCTATCCCGACCTGATGGTGCACCGCCTGCTGACCCGCTATGCCGATGGCGGCCGGTCGGCCAGCGTAGAGAAATACGAGGCCCTGTGCGAGCAGTCGAGCGACATGGAGCAGCTGGCAGCACAGGCTGAGCGCGCCAGCATCAAATACAAGCAGGTGGAGTTCATGGCCGACCGCCTTGGCCAGAGCTTCGATGGTATCATCTCCGGCGTGACGGAGTTCGGACTGTATGTCGAGCTCAACGAGACAAAATGCGAAGGCATGGTGCCCATGCGCGACTTGGACGATGACTACTATGATTTTGACGAGCGCAACTACCAACTTGTGGGACGCAGGTATCACCATCGCTACGCCCTGGGCGACGCAGTGCGCGTGCGTGTGGCCAGAGCCAATCTGGAAAAGAAACAGCTGGACTTTGAGATTGAAAGGCCCAACTCTCAGAAGTTATGATGTGGAGTCCTTATTTAACTACACCTTATAACTTCATAAACTTAAGTAATTCAATGAGACGACGGATAACGAAGGCAATAACGTCTCGCCAGTTGGAGCACTGGCGAGGCATTATTCATTTTATGCACCGTGTCTTATTCTTCATCCTGTCATTCTCATTCTTAACCATCTCAGCATCGGCACAGACCGACGCGGCATTCAACCACTACTGGTCGGTGCAGTCGTACTACAACCCCGCTGTGAGCGGCCTCGACGGTCAGATCAACATCGAAGGCATCTACTCGATGCAGATGATGGGCTACACCCATGCCCCCGCCACAATGCTTCTCACTGCCGACCTTCCGCTGTGGTTCATAGGCAAAAAGCACGGCATGGGCGCTGGTTTCATGAACGACAAGATAGGTCTGTTCTCACACAAGAAGTTCTACATTCAGTATGCTTTCCACCAGCCTCTGTGGGGTGGACGGCTCAGTGCCGGTGTGCGTGCCGGCCTGCTCTCGGAGAGCTTCGATGGCTCAGGGCTGGAGCTGATAGACACCGGCGACCCGGCCTTCCCCACGTCGGAGGCCAACGGCACAGCCTTTGACCTTGATGCGGGTCTGCGCTTCGATGGCCGCACATGGTACATGGGTCTGTCCGTGATGCACACGCTGATGCCTACGGTGGCATTGGGCGACACGAAAGTCAATGAATTTGAATATCCCGCAACGTTTTATTTAACGGGGGGATACAATATTCGTATGCGCAATCCGTTATTAAAGATGCAGACCTCAGCGATACTGCGCTCTGACCTCAACGCATGGCGCGGAGACATCACTGCCCGCCTGGTGTACAATAGTCCCAAAGGCAGGATGTATCTCGGTGTCGGCTACAGCCCCACCATCTCGGCATCGCTGCTCATCGGAGGTGACTTCCACGGCGTAAGGCTCGGCTACTGCTACGAGATCTACACCTCGGGCATCGGCGCGCTGCAAGGCACACATGAATTGAGTCTGGGCTACACCACTGACCTCAACCTTTTTAAGAAAGGACGCAACCGCCATCAAAGCGTGCGACTGCTGTAAAAGAAAGCAAAAAGAGAAAAATTACCTACATCAGATATGCGTAATTATCCATTATCCATTGTAATTTGTACATTAATCATCGCCTCGGCGATGGCACTCGCCTCATGCATGGGCTCTGCGTCCAATGCTATGGCCACCGGCGGCGAGATAACCGGTGTGCGAGGCGGAGGCTTCTCGGAGCCCGTGCCCTTTGGCATGGTGCCTGTTGAGAAGGGTTCGCTGCGCGTGGGCATGGAAGACAACGACACGCTGTGGGGTGCTGGAGTGCCGGCCCGCGACATCAGCGTGGACGGGTTCTGGATGGATCAGACAGAAGTCTCCAATGCCAAGTACCGTCAGTTTGTGCTGTGGGTGCGCGACAGCATCATCCGCGAACGTCTGGCCGACCCCGCATTCGGCGGCGACGAGACCTTCAAGATAGAGGAAGACAAGGAGGGCAACCCCATCACTCCGCATCTGAACTGGTCCAAGGCCATCCCCTGGCGCAAGGCTAATGAGGACGAGCAGAGGGCCATAGAAAGCGTGTACTATACCCACCCCATCGATGGCGTAAAAATGCTGGATGCCAGTCAGATGAACTACCGCTATGAAGTCTATGACTATGCTGCCGCCGCACTGCGCAAGCACCGTCTGAAGAATGTCGACGACAACGGTATTGGTGTGTCATCGTTTGAGAAACGCGACCTCAACACCGACCACGAACTGTCTACAGCCGATGTGATGATCTCAAAGGACACCGCCTACATCGACGACGAAGGACATATTGTCCGCCAGACCATCACACGTCCGCTGTCCGGACCGTGGGACTTCCTCAATACATACATCGTCAATATCTATCCCGACACCACATGCTGGGTCAACGACTTCCGCAATGCTGAGAATGAGCGCTATATGCGCCTCTACTTCGCCAATCCCGCATACGACGACTACCCTGTTGTGGGCGTCACATGGGAACAAGCCTCAGCATTCTGTCGCTGGCGCACCGAGTTCCTGCTGAAAGGCATGCCGGGAGCCAGTGCCGCAGAGATACAGCCCTATCGCCTGCCGACAGAGATAGAATGGGAATACGCTGCCCGCGGCAAGGAAGGCAATCCGTTCCCCTGGGAGGCAGCAGACGTGAAGAGCGACAAGGGTTGTTTCTATGCCAACTTCAAGCCCGACCGCGGCAACTACACCAAGGACGGCTCGCTGATAACCTCAAAATGCGGCATCTTCTCGGCCAACAGCAACGGCCTCTATGACATGGCTGGCAACGTAGCCGAATGGACAAGTACCGTATACACCGAAGCCGGCGTGGAGAGCATGAGCGACTTGAATCCCGAATTGCATTATAACGCCGCCAAGGAAGACCCGTATAGGCTGAAGAAGAAAAGCGTGCGCGGAGGTTCATGGAAAGATCCCGAGAGCATGATTCGTTCGGCATGGCGCAGCTTTGAGTACCAGAACCAGCCGCGCTCGTTCATCGGATTCCGCTGCGTGCGTTCCATGGTGCGCGACAACAGCGGTCAGAAGAACAAAGGGAAACGTTAACAATCAAACATTCAACTACGGCCACAGGCCGTGCAAGATATGAGTAAGTTTAGCTTTATCGCCCGTTTGCAGCACTGGATGGACTCCGTGCCAGGGCAGACCTTTATGAATTACGCCTACAGCTGGGGCGCTGCCGTTGTGATTCTCGGCACGTTGTTCAAGCTGACCCATATTCCCGGTGCCAATGCCATGCTTTTTATTGGCATGGGTACGGAGGTGTTTGTGTTCTTCATCTCCGGCTTCGACCGTCCATTTGACGCCAAGACCGAGACACAGTTGGCTGACGAGTTCGTCAGTCTTGACGAGATGGAAGCCCTGAAAGAAGCCGCTGAGAAGGCCGCTGCCAGCAGTGGAGCGCCTGTTGTTGTCGGTGGTGGCGGCGTGCCTATGGGTGTTGTTGCCCACGGCGAGGCGGCCACAGACAGCGATGGTGAAGTGGTCAGCGGTGGTGGTGTCATCAGTGGTGGTGGCATCATCGGCGGTGGCGGCACAGTCATCATTGGCGGTGGCGGAGCACCCGCTGGCGGCACCGTGGTTATTGGTAGCGGCGAAGGTGCTGCTGGCAATGAGGTGACAGGTGGCAGCGGTGCAGGCATCAGTGCCGCCGACGCAGCCAACATCGCTATGGCAGCCCAGGCAGCCGCTGGCGCACAAGCAGCATTGGCTGCTGCAGGTGGTGCCGAAGGACTGCTCGACAGTGCCAAGGCTGCCAATGCACCAGAGGTGGAGGATGCCATCGAGGCATACGTCGACCAGCTGCGCGACCTCACCGAGACACTGGGCCGCGTACGCGAACAGGCTGCACGCATGAGCACCGACAGCGTGGAAATGGAGAACCTCAACCGCACGCTCACAGGTATCAATACCATCTACGAGATGCAGCTCAAGAGCGTCAGCCAGCAGGTGGGGACCATCGACGACATCACCGAACAGACCCGCCGTCTGGCCAAGCAGATAGAAGAGCTCAACGGTGTCTATGCCCGCATGATAGACGCTCTCACAGTCAATATGCCAAAAGGCGTATAGGCTCTCTTACAACATTCATCTTTCAACATTCAACTACGGCCACAGGCCGTGAACAATATGCCCGTTAAGAAAAGACCTGTTTCACCACGTCAGAAGATGATCAACCTGATGTACGTCGTCCTCATGGCGATGCTCGCACTCAATGTGTCGAGCGACGTACTCAATGGTTTCTCGCTGGTGGACAAGAGCCTTCAGATCACTACCCGCAACGCCACCCAAACCAATCTGGCCATATACGAGGACTTTGAGGATCAGATGCAGGCCAACCCAAAGAAGGTGAAGGAATGGTATGACAAGGCACAGATAGTCCGTCAGATGTCTGACTCGCTATACAATCTTGCTGAGGAGCTGAAGGAACAGATTGTCAAGAAGAGCGACGGCAAGGACGGCCGCGTGGACTCCATACAGAACCGCGAAGACCTTGAAGCAGCAACAAGTGTGATGCTGGCACCCGGCACGGGACGCGGCCGTGAGCTCTACGACGGCATCAACAGCTATCGCGACCGCATCGTGGCGATGGTCACTGACAGTGCACAACGCCGCATAATCACCAGCAACCTGTCCACCGAACTGCCCACCAACATCCGCACGCTGGGCAAGAACTGGCAGGAATATATGTTCGAATCCATGCCTACAGCGGCCGCGGTGACGCTGCTCACCAAGCTGCAGAGCGATGTCCGCTATGCTGAGGGCGAAGTGTTGCACGGCCTGGCAGCCAACATCGGCGTGAAGGATGTGCGCGTCAATGAGCTGAATGCCTACGTGATACCATCGTCACAGACCGTGGTGCAGGGCGGCAAGTTCTCAGCCCAAATCCTGATGGCTGCCGTGGACACCACCAACAGGCCTACTATATATATAGGTGGTCAGGCTATCAAGAGCGACCGCGGCATCTACGAGACCGTCTGCTCACGCACCGGTGACTTCACGCTCAAGGGCTATATCGAGATGCTCAATGCTCAGGGCGAACAAGTGCGTCGCGATTTTGAACAGAAATATACTGTTGTGGCTCCATCGGCAACCGTGTCGGCTGACCTGATGAACGTCCTATATGCTGGCTACGACAACCCCATGTCGGTCAGTGTGCCAGGTGTATCGGCCTCGAAGCTGCAAGTGTCTATGACAGGAGGACATTTTGAGTCACGCGGCGAGGGCAAGTACATCGCCAAGCCCACACAGGTGGGCGGCGAAGCTGTCATCACTGTAGCAGCCCACACCGAGGGCCGTCTGCAGGAGATGGGTAAGTTCACCTTCCGTGTGCGAAAGCTGCCTGATCCGACTGCATACATCGCCTATGGCGACGGTCAGGGTGGCGAGAACCGCTTCAAGGGCGGCAAACTGGCCAAGCGCGTTCTGCTCGAAGCCGGCAGCCTCGGCGCTGCCGTTGACGACGGCCTGCTGAACATTCCGTTCCGTGTTGTGGGCTTCGAGACGCTGTTCTACGACAACATGGGTAATGCTATCCCCGAGGTGAGCCAAAGTGCAGAGTTCACCTCACGCCAGAAGAATATGTTCCGCAACCTCTCGCGCGGCAAACGTTTCTTCATCACACGCATACGGGCCATAGGACCCGATGGTGTGGAACGCACGTTGGACGGTGCAATGGATATCACCGTGAACTAAATCATGAAATGATAAAACTTGAAACTTGGAACTTTTTATGAAGAAGAGCTTATTTATCATTTATAGCATATTATTTATCATTTTTGCTGCTGCACCAGTTTCTGTCAATGCACAGCCGACAAAACGCCGTGCTGTGCCCGATAAAACGACGACAACCAGCAAAACTGCCACCACAAGAGATAAACAAATCAGCACTGTTGGCGGCGACAGAGCGGCACTGTCCTTTCCAGCATCGGCGGACATGCCAGAGGAAGTGGTGTGGCGACGCGACATCTACCGTCAGCTCGACCTAACGAAGGATGCCAATGCACCTCTCTACTACCCTGTGGAGCCACGCGGCAAGGAGCAGAACCTGTTCACATATATCTTCCGACTGATGTTGTCAGGCCGCATACCAGTGTATGAATACAAGATTGACGGCAACGAGAGTTTTGAGGAGGACGATCGCGTCAAGCCCGCACAGATGGATGAGTTATTGGATCGATACCACATCAACTATGAGGGCAACGGTTCGCGTATCACGGTGCTGCCAGTGGACATCCCATCGCGCCAAGTGAAACGTTTTGATGTCAAAGAAACATGCTATTATGACCAGCGTTCAGCAACATACAAACGTCGCGTCACCGCTCTGTGTCCCGTGCTCATGGACGAGTTCAGCACAGGCGACATCCCCGGTGACGACGAGATGACATCACAAGCCACCAGCTACCCGCTCTTCTGGGTGAAATACGACGACGTTGCGCCATATCTCTCACGTATGCCTCTGATGGCGTCCAACCTCAACAACGTCACCAACATGACTGTTGATGACTTCTTCACGCTCAACCGCTATGATGGCAAGATATACAAGACCAACAACCTGCAAGGTCGTGTGCTGGCCAACTACTGCAAGAGCGACAGCGCCATGACGCAGGAGCAGGAGCGCATTGAGAAGGAGTTGGAAGACTTTGAGAACCATATCTGGCGGGCAGCCATCGATGCCGACGCACCCGCGGGAGACGAACCAGTAGCTCCCGAAACAGTTGCTGCAGCCGTCGCCGACAGCACTGCAGCGCCAGCAACTGCTGCACCTGCCGCAAAGAAACAACCCCGTGCCGCAGCAAAGAAGAACAGCTCCAATGCCGACAACAAGTCGCGCCGCAGCCGGAGTGCGTCAGCTGCAGCCAAGCCACCACGTTCGAGCAGCGCGCCCAAGGCCAGCGCACGCCGCCAACGCAGATAATCTCCATTATGCATTGTGAATTATGAATTGTGCATTGTGAATTATGAATTGTACATTGCGTAGATTATTATTCCTGCTGTCATTCGTTGCCATGAGCATTGTGGCACATGCGGAGCCCTTTGAGTGGGGCGTAGAGGGTGGTGTGTTGCTCAACCGCATCTCCTTCTCGAAAGATATTTATGAATCCTCCAACCGGCTGGGCTTCTTTGTCGGCCCGAAGATTAAATATGTCATACCAAAGGTGGGACTTGGTATTGATGCCGCCGCACTATATGCTAACCGCACAGCCAACTTCGAGGACTTAAATGGGGACATTGACAACAAGAACCTGAGCTATATAGAAATCCCCGTGAACCTACGCTGGCAAATAGGTTCAGAAAAGATTGGCCTCTACGTGGCCACAGGCCCACAATGGGACTGGCATATCGGCAAGTCCACTTTTGAGCCCGAGGACGGCAACATTAAAGCTGTCTTCAGCAACAATTATTTCAGTTGGAACATTGGTGCGGGTATCATGATGTTCAGCCATGTACAGCTTGGTGTGAACTATGGTCTGCCAATGAGCAAGAGCGGTAGCGTGAAAGACATCTATGGCACAGTCATCGACGATGCCAAGACTGTGAAGATGAAGAACCGCCAATGGCAGATACGCCTCGCATACTACTTCTGATGCAAGTATGGCCCGTTTTGCCGATGTAGTGCTGCCCGTACCGTTGCCGGGACTATTCACCTACGCCCTGCCCGATGACATGCAGACGCATGTTCAGGCAGGGTGTCGCGTCGTTGTACCTTTCGGCAATAAAAAAACGACTACGGCACTTGTCGTGCGGCTTCACGACACAGAACCTCATGACATCACGCTTAAGGAGGTGATATCACAAGTGGACGCCGTGCCCATCGTGCTTGACGAACAACTGTCGTTGTGGCAATGGATAGCGGATTTCTACATGTGTGCCATCGGCGAGGTGTACAAGGCTGCTTTGCCTGCGCCGCTGAAGAAGGGGAAGAAGGGCGCCGTTGCCTATGAAGGTGTGGAGCCGCTGCCAGATGAAATATCATTCACGCCAGCTCCTATTTCCTCCCTCGGGGGTGGGGCTTTATCTCCTGCCCAACAAACTGCGCTCGAAGCCATCCATGCAGTCTGGCACGAACGTCCAGTGTGTCTGCTTCACGGCGTGACATCCAGCGGCAAGACCGAAATCTATATCCATTTAATCGCTGAGGCACTTCGACAGGGACGCCAGGTGCTGTACCTCCTGCCGGAGATAGTCCTCACTACCCAGCTCACTGACCGCCTGCGAGCCGTGTTCGGCGAGCGGTTGGGCGTCTACCACAGCAAATACAGCGACCGGCAGCGCATTGATGTGTGGCGACGGCAGCTCACCGATGAAGCGTATGACATCATCGTGGGTGTGCGCTCATCCGTCTTCCTGCCATTCAAGCGCTTAGGCCTGGTGATTGTCGATGAGGAACACGACACCAGCTTCAAGCAGCAAGACCCCGCACCACGATACAATGCTCGCAACGTGGCCATCATGCTCGCCACGAGACTGAAAGCACAGTGTCTGCTCGGCACGGCTACGCCATCTTTGGAAAGCTACTACAACGCCCGCATGGGCAAATACGGTCTGGTGACACTCTCTGAGCGCTATGGTCAAGTGAAGTTGCCACAGGTGGAGGTCATCGACATTCAGGAGATGCGCCACAAACGTCTAATGGAGGGGCAGTTCTCGTCGCGCCTACTGGAGGTGATGAGTGCTACGCTGCAAGAGCACAGACAGGTAATCCTGTTCCAGAACCGACGCGGTTTCTCACCACAGATAGAGTGTCACAACTGTGGATGGGTGCCGCGCTGTCCACATTGCGACGTGGCTCTAACACTGCACAAGCGGTTGCAGCGCATGACATGCCATTATTGCGGATATGCCACCGCCGTGCCACAAGTCTGCCCTGCTTGCGAGGAGCGCGAACTGCGACAAATCGGTTTTGGCACCGAGCGCATCGAGGACGACATACACCGCCACTTCCCCGAGGCACGCGTGGCACGCATGGATCTGGACACCACACGCACACGCAATGCCTACGAAGGCATCCTGCATGACTTCGCAACAGGGCAGACCGACATCCTCGTGGGCACACAGATGGTCACCAAGGGCTTAGACTTCGACAATGTCAGCCTTGTTGCTATCCTCTCGGCCGATACGATGCTCAACCAGCCTGATTTCCGTGCCTACGAACATGCCTTTCAAATGATGTCGCAAGTGGCTGGCCGTGCGGGACGACGTGACAAACAAGGTCTGGTGTTGCTGCAGGCTCGCAATGCCGAACTGCCCATCATCGGACAGGTGGTGAGCAACGACTACGAAGCGATGTACAGCGAACAAATGCTGGAACGCCGCCAGTTTGCTTTCCCACCATTCGTGCGGCTCATCATCATGTACATCAAGCACCGCAGCTCAACAACGGCAGACATGCTCGCACGTGATGCCACAATGATGCTGCGCCAGGCCTTCGGCACACGTGTGCTGGGGCCCGATGAGCCACCTGTGGCACGCGTACAGAGCCTCTTCATCAGACGCATATTGCTCAAGTTCGAGCTCGACATACCACTCACTGCTGCACGACAGGCTATGCACGACGTGCGCTCAAGACTGCTCGAACAGAAGGACTATGCCTCTGCACACATATACTTCGATGTAGACCCCATGTAATCCTATAAACTTTAAACCTTAAACTTTAAACTGCGGCATAGCCGCATCTCTCTATCATGCGTCTGCGCCTTTGTCTGAACTCGCTGCTTCATTTCCTTGTCGACGGGGTGTGTGCCTGTTGCCTTTTTCAACTGCTGGCGGATATTACTACCGTCAACACCGTCGCCGTCGTGCTGACTTACGACATCTTGGCGTTCATGACACAACCTCTCACAGGCTGGCTTGTGGATGCCATGAAACAACGCCAACGCATGCTCATTGCCGCCGTCGCATTCCTCATCACGGCAACAGTGACAGCACTTATCGTTGGCCGATGGCCATTCATCATAGCCACATTGCTGGGCATCGGCAACTCGCTGTTTCATGTGTGGGGCGGACGCGCCACAACCGTTTCCACGCGCAACGATATCCGCGCCCATGGCGTGTTTGTCTCAACTGGTGCATTAGGCCTGACATCAGGCATAATGTTCCACAGTTGGTGGCTGTTGACTGTATATGCCGTCCTGCTCTGTGCAACGGCGGTATTGGCCTTGAGATATGACCAAAATGAAGAAGTTGAAGAGTGCATTGACCCTTCAACTCCTCTATTCAAACTTGAAAGCCTGACACATCAGGAAATCCTCAGGCCTATTGCCGTGGCAGGAATAATGCTCTTCGTACTGTTCAGGGCCTGGATTGGCGAGAGATTCACGATGGATGTCGACCGCACATTGCCGTTGGTAGCCGCCATCACATGTTTAGTGTGGATAGGCAAAGCTTCCGGTGGGTGGATAGCGTTGCGCCTCGGCCTGGTGACAACAATATGCATTGTCATTGCGGGCATCGGCGTGTGCTGGATACTACATTCATCGAGCACGGCGGCAATGTTGGCAGGCCTGTTCCTGCTCAATACCACGATGCCAGTAACACTGTATCTGGCCAATGTATTTCTACCGCGCCGCCCAGGGCTGGCTTTTGGCCTGTTGGCTGCTGTGCTCGTTCCAGGCTATCTGCTGGCACAGCTCTGAGCACAGTTAGGCCTATTTGACTATTTGTATTGCGAAGCCACCGCCAGGGGCTTCGGTGATGCGTATTTTGTCGCCTTTCTTCACACGACGTTTCGTGATGGTATAGGCCTTGGGATTAGTCTCATAGTGTGCATCCTTGGCATCGGCATAGATGGTAGCCTGATATGTGCAGCCAGCATCAAGGAAGTCTAACACCAGTGTGGTCTTATGACCGTTTTCATCGCATTTGCCACCAACAAACCAGTTATCCGTACCCTTGGCCTTGCGTGCCACAGTGATGTAGTCAGCGGGCTCAGCCTCAAGGTAACGGCTGTCGTCCCAGTCGCAGGCCACGTCGCGAATAAACTGGAAGGCAGGTGCCAGATCAGGGCGCTCGTAGTGCTCCGGCAGGTCGGCAGCCATCTGCAACGGCGAATACATGGTGAGGTACAACGCAAGCTGCCCGGCCACAGTGGTTCGCACCCACGAGGTGTTGTTGCTCCACGTGCTGAGCTGGGTCTCAAGGATGCCAGGCGTATAATCCATCGGGCCGCCCTGCAGACGCGTGAACGGCAGTATGCAGGTGTGGTCGGGACGATTGCCGCCAAAGGCCTCATATTCTGTACCGCGTGCGCTCTCGTTGCCAACGAGGTTCGGGTATGTGCGGCAGAGGCCCGTGGGACGCACGGCCTCGTGGGCGTTGACCATGACGTGGTGCTTAGCAGCCTCCTGAATGCAATAGAGGTAGTGGTTGTTCATCGACTGCGAATAGTGGTGATCGCCGCGAGGGATGATATCGCCAACGTAGCCGCTCTTAACGGCATCGTAGCCATAGCGGTTCATCAGATTATAAGCCTCTTCCAGATGCCGCTCGTAGTTCTGCGTGCTGGAGCTGGTCTCGTGATGCATCATCAGCTTAACCCCCTTGGAATGAGCGTAGTCGTTGAGAGCCTTGATGTCGAAGTCAGGATAGGGCGTGACGAAGTCAAAGACATCACGTTTCCACATGTTGGCCCAGTCCTCCCAACCGACATTCCACCCTTCCACGAGCACCTGGTCGAGGCCGTTGGCAGCTGCGAAGTCGATGTAGCGGCGCACCTTCTCGTTATTGGCAGCATGACGGCCGTGGGGTGTTGAAAGTTGAAAGTTGAAAGTTGAAAGTTTAATGGAGGGGAGGTCGTCGGTGTAATGCCAGTTGCTCTTGCCGACAATCATCTCCCACCACACACCACAGTACTTTGTGGGATGAATCCAGCTCACGTCATCGAGTGCACAGGGCTCGTTGAGGTTAAGGATGAGGTTGCTGGACAGCATGTCGCGGGCATCGTCGCTGACTATGATGGTTCGCCAGGGCGACTGGCATGGTGTCTGCATAGCACCCTTCAAGCCCGTGGCATCTGGCGTGAGGTGGCTCACGAATGTCATAGTTGGCGGCAGAGGGAAACGCGACGGTGCCGGGTTGGGTGTGTAGGTGTTGCTGTTGCCGTCAAGCTTGGTGGTGAGGGCCTTGGTCTGTGCATCAACGAGTTCGAGGTGCATTGTAGCATAGTCGATGCATGCTGCCTCGTGGAGGTTGATATACAGGCCGTCGTCGGTACGCATCTGCAGTGAGGTCTGCACACCTGTGGGCGAGAACACAGCAACGCTGGAGTTGCCCCAGTTCACGGCATCATGAAAACGCGAACGAATCTCACTCAGACGCGATTCCTGTGTCATCTGTTCCTGCGTGTCATAGTCACCCGGCAGCCACCACGCCGTGTGGTCGCCCGCCATGCGAAACTCCGTGCGCTCGTCCTGAATGAGGAAATACACCAGATTAGGCTGCTGAGGGAACTCATAGCGGAAGCCCACACCGTCATCATAGACGCGAAAACGGACTGTCATCCTGCGCTCCTTGAGCTCCATTCCTATGCCGGGCTGGTCGGAAGGGGCATCGTAGGCGCGAACTGTTTCATTGTTCATCTGAATCAGGTCCACGGCCATCTCGTTATAGTGGTTACGGATGTCACGAGTCTCGCCCCAGACGGGCTGCCATGTCTCGTCGAACTCACGCATTTGTACGCCCGCAACCTGGAAATTGTCCATGAGGTCGGTCTCAGACAGGCCCTTGGAGGCGTGCTTGTCGCGAGCCAACTCCAGGCCGAGGTGCGACGGCAGGATGACATCCTTACCCTTGTAGGTCACGGCATATTGCGGACGTGAGCCATCCATCGAGAACGTCACCACCACATTGCCATTGGGCGATGACACCGTTTGTGCATGCAATGATGCAATTGCCATAAAGGCAAAACAGACAACAGCAAGTATCTTTTTCATACCTTACTACGAAGCATTATGAATTGTGAATTATGAATTGTGAATTGTATCTCATCTCTCTCCCGCAGCCACCATATTGGAGATGCGCGTGTTGAGTGTCTTGGCAGCCAAGAGCTGTTCGAGAGTGAGATGCATGCGGTAGCGCCAGTAGTGGCGTGGATTGGCAGGAATATTCACACGTTCGGCATTGGCATCTGCCAGACGCAGGTCTTTGTCCGTGGCAAGCCAGTCCTGCAGGCTGATGACACACAGCATCGACGGACAGCGCAAGTGACGGTTGATTATTTCCTCGGCCAGGTCTGCAGGCAGCGGATGTGGTGCTGCACCGGGATGATGCAGGATATTGTTGTAGTAGTCCTGTGTGCGTTCGGCATCTTCATCCCACCACATACGCAGCGTCGGCGTATCATGGCTGCTGATTGTTGCCACACTGCGACGAGGATTGTTCTCCACATGGCCGAAACGTGAGCCTGCAGCCTTAGGCATCGATTCGAGTTCAAGGCTGAGGATTTGCAGCTCATTCATCACCCATCCCACACAATCGGGCACCATGCCGAGGTCTTCGGCACAACAGAGCATACGTGTGGCACCGACGAGGCGCGGTAGCTTCTGCATGGCTTCCTCATACCAGAACTGGTTGTGACGACGGTAGAAGAAGTCGTTGTACAGGTTATTATAGGCCTGCTGCTCTTGATTGTTAAGGCGCAAGAAGGTCGTTGTCTTCTGTGCCGATATACGTGGATGGTAGAGCTCAGGGTTCTTGTGGTCGCGGAGGAAAAGATATTCCGAAGAAGCGCCATCCGGCAGAGGTTGGGAATTGGGCCTGATTATCGGGCCCACAGTGGCTTTCAACGTTTCAGGTCTGATGCCAGCGTGGTATATTTCGTCACATGTGAGTGGCATAGCCGGTGAGAACTGTCCCAACAGACCACTCTTGGCGGGCACAGGAATCTCCCAAATGCGGAAGAAGCCCAGCACATGGTCTATGCGGTATGCATCGAAGTACTTGGCCATAGAGCGGAAGCGACGTTCCCACCACGAACAACCGTCGCGAAGCATCTCATCCCAGTTATAGGTGGGGAAGCCCCAGTTCTGCCCGTCAGCAGCAAAGTCATCGGGCGGAGCACCGGCCTGACCGTTCATATTGAAGTATCTGGGCTCAGACGCCACATCAGCGCCATAGCGGCTCACGCCAATGGGTATGTCGCCCTTAAGTATCACGCCACGCTCTTGTGCGTGGCTATGGACGGCACTCATCTGCTTAGCCAGCAAGAACTGCACATAACACCAGAAAGAACTTGAAGCATGAAATATGAAACCATCAAATTCTGCGTCCCTCTTCACACAAAATTCAGCATAAGCCGGCAGCCAGTCTTCGTTGGCAGCGACAAATGCCTTGTACTCCTTGGTGCGAACAACGGACTTGCCGTTCTGCTTGAACAGCAGCATAAGGTATTCCAACTTAGCCGCATTCACACGCTCGTAGTCTATCTGTGGCAAGGCGTTGAGTTCGCGACGCAGTGTCTCGAAGCGGTCCTGATCGGCCTTATTGGTCAGTTGTGGCAGTTGCCGCAAGTCGATGTATTGCGGGTGCAAGGCAAAGACGCTGATGCACGAATATGGATATGAATCCACCCAAGTATGTGTTGTGGTGGTGTCATTGATGGGCAACACCTGCAGCAGTCGCTGACCTGTATTGGCCACCCAATCCACCATCATGTTGAGGTCACCGAAATCACCTACACCAAAGCTCCCCTCGGAACGCAGTGAGAAGACGGGCACCAAAGTACCTGCTACTCGGAAGTCTTCGGGACAGTCCATCCAGTTGTCAGCCACATCAATGGTGGTGCCCTCGATTACCTCCGGCACCTCATGCGGGTCAAACACCCACTCCGAGCGACGCACGCGGCCATGCCATGTGACACTATAATAATAATGTATAGGAACTGCAATGTCGAGTTTAGTCGTCCATTTCACACCATCAGAGGTTGTCATAGCGTATGGCGTGTGCGTGCCGTCGGCCTCAATAACGTTCAGCCACAGGTCTTCACCGAAGACTGTGTGGTACTCTATCTCAAAATTGATGAACATATTCTTTAAATTTTCAATTTCCAATTACCAATTTTCAACTTTCAACTCTCAATTTTCAACTCCCGCGGCGCAGCGGTGTTCAACCAAGTCACACATAGGGCACCGAGAGCGAGGAGCACACCCGAGACAATCATCATCGAGGACTGATGGTGTCCGATGATGGATAGGATGGTACCTCCACAGAGAGCAGCCACAATCTGCGGCAGGCAGATGGTGCCGTTGAAGAGGCCAAGATAAGTTCCCATGTGACCGTAACCCTGCAGCGCATTAGTCACGAAAGTGAAGGGCATTGCCAGCATTGCGGCCCAAGCGCAACCGATGAGCAGGAACGGCACAATCTGCAGGTACTGGTTAGGGCAGAAAGGAATGAGGGCAAAGCCAGCACCACCAAGCAGCAGGCTCAAGGCGTAGGCCATCTTTGTGCTCTTGAACTGTGGCAACAATATTGCCCAGCACACACTGCCCATAGCCTGGATGGCATAGAGTATACCTGTCCAGTTGGCAGCAGTCTGATAGCCTTCGGTAGTTGGATCTGTTGTGGCCCAGACCGTCTCCGACACAGCATCCACGACGTATGTCCACATATACAGAAAAGCAGCCCAGCAGAAGAACTGCACCAAGCCCACCTTCCAGAACATTGACGGAGCATTCTTTAGGAGTGTCAGCCAAGAAGCACTCTCGTCCTTAGTCTCCTCAACGGGATTATACTGGCGATACTCTTGAGGATTCCATTCGCGAACCTTGATGACTGTGTAGATGACACATAGAATGAGTATGGCGGCACCGATGTAGAAGCTCCATATCACAGAGTCGGGCACAACGCCCTCTGGAGCAACATTCTGCAAGCCTATCCACGTAAAGACAAACGGGAACACGAAGCCCACCACAGAACCGGCATTGCAGAGGAAAGACTGGATGGAGTAGGCCTTGGCCTTCTGCTCCTCGTTGACCATATCGCCAACAAGCATCTTGAACGGCTGCATAGCCATATTGATACTTGTGTCGAGAAGCATCAGCATGATAAGGCCAAACATCATCACCGATGAGGCAGCCAGTCCCAGCGACCCCGCATTGGGCAGCAGACACATCACCGTCACTGCCACAGCAGCTCCTATAAATAAATAAGGTATGCGACGGCCAAAGCGCATCCACGTACGGTCGCTGAGCGTACCCACGATGGGCTGTACCAGAATGCCCATCAACGGAGGCAGAATCCAGAAATAAGACAACGAATGCGGATCGGCACCCAGTGTACGGAAGATTCGACTGATGTTACTGCTTTGCAGAGCGTAAGCTATCTGCACTCCAAAGAACCCGAAACTCAGGTTCCATAGTTTCCAGAATGTAAGATTTGGTTTTTGCATTGTTATATTTGTTTTAAACTTTCAATTCTCATCTTTCAACTTTCCGCTCGACCTCTGGTCGCTTGCCATAGCAAGAACTTTCAACTGCGGCGCAGCCGCATCTAACTACGGCCTCAGGCCATGTTAAGCGCCACAAAGTTATTAATAAAATTAGTTTGGGGGCCGTGTGGAACGTTTTTTAACAGAAAAATGAATAATTTTCCGTTAAAAAGAGTTGGCGTAATAAAAGATTAACTATCTTTGTCGTCGAAAACGCCTTAAAAACCTCAAATAATTAACTAAACCAACAAGCATGATGAAACAGGTAAACAACCGGATTCCTTCACGAATCCTAGCCCTCATGTGTGGGCTTTTCATCTCCCTTGGTGCCTTTGCCCAGATAACGGTCAAAGGCCACGTAAAGGATGATACCGGCGAACCCGTTGGCGGAGCCACAGTCCGTGTCGTAGGACAGGATGGTGGTACCACAACCGATTTCGACGGTAACTTCACTATTCAGGCACCTCAGGGTGGCCAGATTACAATCTCATTCATGGGTTTTGCCACGCAGACACTGCCAGCCCGTGCTACAATGAACATCACTATGCACGAGGATGCCAAGTTGCTCGAGGACGTGGTGGTCATCGGTTACGGTGTAGCCAAGAAGACCGACTTGACAGGTTCTGTCACAGCCATGAAACCCGACGAGAAGAATCATGGTATAATCACTAATGCCCAAGACATGATCCAGGGTAAGATTGCCGGTGTGAGCGTCACCAGCGGCGGCGGCACACCTGGCGGTGGCGCTGACATCCGCATTCGCGGCGGCTCATCGCTCAACGCCAGCAACGACCCGCTCATCGTCATCGATGGTCTGGCACTTGATAATCAAGGCGTCAAGGGCTTGGCCAACCCCCTGTCGATGGTCAATCCTCAGGATATCGAGAGCTTCACGGTGCTGAAGGATGCATCCGCAACGGCCATCTATGGTAGCCGCGGATCTAACGGCGTCATCATCATCACCACCAAGAAGGGCCGCAAGGGACAGAAAGCACATGTGAGCTACAACGGCAATATCAGCTACTCCACTCGCCAGAAATCCTTAGATGTGCTCAACGCTGACGAATATCGTAGCTTCGTCAAGAAATACTACGGCGAGGAATCAGCAGCTGCCGCATTGCTCGGCAACGCCAACACCGACTGGCAGGACGAGATCTACCACGGAGCATTTAGCGTGGACCACAACATCACAGTATCCGGTGGCCTGAAGAACATGCCATATCGCATTGGTGCCGGCTACACCAACCAAGACGGTATCCTGCGCGGCTCAGACTTCGAGCGCACCACGGCAAGCATATCACTCATGCCATCGTTCCTCGATGACCACCTGACATTCAACATCAACGGTAAGTTCATGTTTGCCCACAACCACTACGCCAATGGCGATGCCATCAGCGAAGCTGTGCGCATGGACCCCACACAGCCCGTGTTCACTGACGATCCCGCGTTCGACAACTACGCACACTTCTTCCAGTGGACAGCCGACGGCTCAACATACAGCGACCCATACCACCCCACCAAGGCCAATACCTACGCCGCCAAGAACCCCGTCTCGCTGTTGCACGAGAAGAATGATCGCGCGCGTTCCTTTGATTATATGGGCAACGTGGAGGTTGACTACAAGATACACGGCTTCGAAGACCTGCGCCTGCACATGAACTTCTCAGGCGACTGGAGCACTGGTAAGCAGAAGACAACCTTCCAGCCATGGGGACCGTCAAACTACTACTATGGCAACGACGGCTACACCAAGGAGAGCAAATACAACCTTATCTATACAGCATATGCTCAGTACTACAAGGACTTCAGCGACAACCACCACTTTGACATCATGGCTGGTTACGAATGGAGCCACAAGAAATACTGGGGCGACAGCTACTATGGAGGTATCTATCCTTCCACATCACCGCTGCTTGACGACGTGACAGGCCTGCCGCTCGCCGGCACTCCTTATCGTCCGTCTTCCTCCGAGTGGAAACAGGAGAACTACCTCGTCAGCTTCTATGGCCGTGCCAATTACATCGCATTCAACCGTTACATGCTCACAGCCACAGTGCGTCGTGACGGCTCCAGCCGCTTCAAGCAGCACTGGGCAACATTCCCGTCAGCAGCTTTGGGATGGAAGATCAGCGAGGAGAACTTCCTCAAGGACGTTGATGTCCTCGACGAGTTGAAGCTACGTCTCGGTTGGGGTATGACCGGACAGCAAGACGGTATCGGCAACTACAACTACTTTGCATCCTACAATGCCAACATCAACAACACCGATGGCCGCTATCCCATCACAGGCATCAACGACTCTGGTCTGCTCTATCGTCCTGACGCATACAACGAGGACCTGAAGTGGGAAACAACTACAACATACAACGTCGGTCTGGATTTCAGCCTGTTCAAGAACCGCTTGGAAGGTAGCGTCGACGCATACTACCGCAAGACCACCGACCTCATCAACTACGCCACCGTCAGCGCTGGTTCCAACTTCCGCAACCAGGTGCTCTCCAACATCGGTTCCTTAGAGAACAAGGGTGTTGAGGTATCGCTCACTGCCCGCCCCGTTGTCACCAAGGACTGGATGTGGGAGATCTCAGGCAACTTCACATGGAACAAGAACGAGATTACTGAGCTCACTGGCGAGTCATCAATTGTCATGACCGGCGACATCAGCTCTGGTACGGGCAATCAGGTTCAGGCACATGCTGTGGGCCATCCCGCACGCTCCTTCTATGTCTACCAGCAGGTCTACGACCAGAACGGCATACCTCTCGAAGGTGTCTACGTCGACCGCAATGGCGATGGCAAGATCAGCGAGAACGACCGTTACTTCTACAAGAGCCCTGCCGCTCCCTACATGGCTGGTCTGAGCACTCGCCTCCAGTACAAGAACTGGGACCTCGGCATCGGCTTGCGTGCAAACTTCAACAACTACGTCTACTGGGACAAGCAGGCTGGATATGCCAACACCGCCAAGCGCTACGACAGCTCGTTCGATTACTTGCAGAATACCATCCCGTCGGCTGTGAACAACAACTGGTCAACATACGATCATGTCCTCTCTGACTACTACGTCCACAATGCCACATTCCTCAAGTGTGACAACATCACATTGGGCTACTCCTTCAATGTGGATAATGTCCTCAGCGGACGTGCTTACGCCAGCGCAACCAACGTGTTCACTGTCACCAAGTACGACGGCATCGACCCGGAGGTGTTCAGCGGCATCGACAACAACATGTATCCCCGTCCATTCACCGTTCAGCTCGGCGTCAGCCTTGACTTCTAAACCTCAAAACTTATGAAAGCTATGAAATTCAAATATATCCTTCCCGCAGCAGCTGTCATGCTCGCTGCCGGACTGACATCGTGTGTCGGCGACTTGGATGTCACGCCCATCGACCCCGCCACAACCATGACTGTCGACGAGCCCGCGCTCTACACCAAGTGTTATGCCAATATGGCTTTGGCCGGCAACACCGGTGCCGACGGCGACTGCGACATCGACCGCCTCGACGGTGGCACCACAGGCTTCGTACGCCAGATGTGGAACGCCAACGAGCTACCCACCGACGAAGCCATCTGCTGCTGGGGCGACCCGGGCATACCACAATTCAACTTCAACACATGGGATGCCTCACACCCAATGCTCGAAGGCTTCTACAACCGCCTCTTCACTGGCATTGCATACTGCAACCATTATCTTGATGTCTGCGACGGCATAGATGCCACACGCACAGCAGAGGTACGCTTCCTGCGTGCTCTCTACTACTACCATCTCATGGACTGCTATGGCAACGTGCCTTTCACCACTGTCCTCTCGACCACAAGCCCCGAACAGATTCAGCGTGCTGACCTTTTCAAGTGGATTGAGAGCGAACTCAAGGATTGCATGGGCAATATGCTTGAGCCCGCCGTACGCACCAGCGCATCCACAGGCTACGGCCGTGCTGACCAGGATGCAGCCAACCTCCTGTTGGCCCGCATGTATCTCAATGCAGAGGTCTACACGGGCGAGGCTCGCTGGGCTGACGCCAAGGCATACGCTGAGAAAGTCATCAACGGCCCCCACAAGCTGTGGGAAGGCGGCACCAATGGCTGGAGCTCCTACCAGATGCTCTTCATGGGCGACAATGGCGAGAGCGGAGCTTCTGTCGAAGCTATTTTGCCGCTGCTGCAGGACGGCGTGACAACAACATCATGGGGCACCAGCCTCTTCCTTATGGCTTCAACATGGAAGTCAGACATGGATACCAACAACGACTACGGCACCTCCGAGAACTGGGCAGGCAACCGCGCACGCAGCAACCTCATCCGCCGTTTCTTCCCCAACACGCCGCTCACCGATCTGGTATACACCATCAACGATATGGCTGCTGTGGCCAACGACGACCGCGCACTCTTCTACAGCATCGACCGCGAGCCCGTGGTGACCAATCCCAGCGAGTTCACGTCAGGTTTCTCTGTGGGTAAGTTCCGCAACACCTATTCCACAGGCGCCACACCGCATAGCACCAAATTCTGCGACACAGACTATTTCCTTATGCGCTCTGGCGAGGCTTATCTTATTGCTGCCGAGGCAGACGCACGCATGAATGGCGGCCAGATCAGCAACGACGCAGTGCAATACATCAACGCTTTGCGCAAACGCGCACATGCTTCCCAAGTCACAGCTGAGCAGTGCACTCTCGACTATATCCTCGACGAGCGCTCACGCGAGCTCTACTTCGAAGGCTTCCGCCGCACCGACCTCGTCCGCTACGGATACTTCGGCGGCGAACACAGCGCGGACTTCACATGGGAGTGGAAAGGCGGTGTCCAGGGCGGACAGGGCTTTGAGGCATATCGCAATGTCTACGCCATCCCCGCAGAGGACAAGAACGCCAATCCCAATATCCAACAGAACGCAGGCTATTAATCCATTTTTAATGAACAATTCACTATGAAAAAGATATTTTCATTCGTGCTGATGCTCTTGAGTGGCTTTGTCGTCCTTACGTCCTGCAGCGACGACAACGAGTCCAACCCCACGCTCGTGCAGCCATCACAATTCAGCATGTTCCAGCCCGCTGTGGGCGATGCAGTGGTAGACCTTAGCAAGTCATCCGCCATCACGCTCTCATGGTCAATCCCAAACTATACCGACTTTGGTGCACCCGTGGTGCCGACATACATCGTTCAGATGTCACCCGTCGGCAGCTTCACCAAGAAGTTCGATGCCGACAGTCAGGACAACGAGGGCGCAGACTTCGTCACCCTCGAACAGACGTTCAACACGCCTACGGCCGACATCAACTGCGAGCTCATCAACCAGGCACTGCAACAGATGCTCGGATGGACCGACTATGCCGACGTGCCCGCCACGCTCGACATCACACTGCGTGCCATCGCCAGTATCCGTGATGCCTCGTCACGTGACTACAACGAGATTGTTTCTTCCAACACCGTCACCGTCAAGACCGCGCCATACTACATCCTCAAGCGCGACCCGTTCTGCTGGTACATGGTTGGTAACAACATCGGCAGCGCTTCGTGGTCCAACGATGCAGCAGGCGTGGGCCTCGGCCTCATCCCGCTACTGCCCAGCACAGATGAGACATACGATGAAGCCACTGGCACAGGTGTCATCTCCTACACTGGTTACCTGCCCGCAGGCACACAGTTCAAGTTCATCCTCAACCCAGGCTCATGGGACGACCAGCTCAACTACACCAATGTCAAGAATCCCGATGCCAACCTCATCTCCGACGAGGATGGTGACAACCACAACATCGGCATCAAGGCTGACGGTTACTACACCATCAAGATTGACACCAAGGCCAAGACAGTCATTGTCGAAGCATACGAGAAGAACGTCAAGACCTTTGCCTCTATGGCCATGCCCGGCTCACACAACGGTTGGGATGCTTCCGGCACACCTATGACAGCATGCGAGACCCTCTCTGGCGAGAGCCATGTCTGGATGGCACAGTTCGACGTCGATGCCGATGCTCCTGCCGACGGAGGCGTGAAGTTCGCAGCCAACGGCGCTTGGGACGACAACTGGGGTTCGGCAGCCTTCCCATGGGGCAACGGCAACGGCGGCGGTGCCAACATCCCATACACTGCTGGCTCCTACACCGTCATCTTCAACGACATCACAGGACAGTACTTCTTTATCGCTAATTAAACATTTGTCAAATTGTAAATTTGTCAAATCGTGAAATTGTCAAATCGTGAAATCTTAGTATGAAAAAGTTTATGATTATAGCAGCGGCAGCCCTTTTCGGGCTGACCGCCTGCACCGAAGACTATAAGGACTGGGAACCCCAGACACAGCCCACGCAGCCCGCAACCGTCAACTTTGCCGGAGGCAGTGTCACAGAGGTGCCTACCATAGACCTCAACAGCATCGATGCCAGCCAGACGATGGTCAAGATAGCATCCATCGTGGCCCCCACAGCCTCCGACGAGAGCTATGCACCCATCTACACCCTCAACATCGGCGAAGCAACATACGACTTAGATGCTGACGGACAGATTGCAGCCGCTACACTCCAGCAGCTTATCTCTGAGACCTACGGCCGCAAACCCGTGGAGCGCGAGCTCAGTGCCACAATCAGCGCATGGCTCTCCAATGGCAGCACCACCGTCAAGAGTGCTACTTCGGATGTCTTCAAGATCAAAGCCATCCCACAGGCTCCTACCATCGAGGCAGCATACTACCTCACAGGCAGCATCAACGGATGGGACAACACCGACACCACCTACAAGCTCACCAACGACGGCAGCGACCCCTACAGCAACCCAACTTTCCGCCTCCGCATCCCCGCCCCTGAAGACGGCGGCAACATCGAGTTCAAGATGACACCCGAGAGCGGTCTTGGCGGCGACTGGAGCGGCTGTCTGGCAGCTGGCAGCGAGGAGGGCAAGTTCGTCTATGACAACGCAGGCGGCAACCTCGTCATCACTGCCGATCCCGACGCTCTCTTCTATGACCTGACCTTCAACATGCTCGACCAGACATGGAAGGCAACTCCCGTAGGCTACAACGAGTTCATCTACGAGATTGGCAACGAGAGCGTATGGAGCGAGCCTCATCCTCTCCACGGCAACGGTCTGGGACAGTATGAAGCTGTCATCTATCTCAACGGTGAGTTCAAGTTCAAGCCCAACAAGGACAACTGGGACGGCGACTGGGAGAAGGTCAGCGGCGATGCCACAAGCGGCACACTCACAGCCGACGGCGGGCCCAACATCGACGGCGTTGAGGCTGGCTTCTACTTCGTACAAGTCGACCTCAAGGAGATGACCTACAAGCTCACCCTCGTCAACACCATCAGCATCATCGGCACTGTGCGCGGCAACTGGGACACCGACATCGACATGACCTACAACGAGAACCTCAAGTGCTGGGAGGCCCGCGAGGCCCTCAACGCCGGTGAGTTCAAGTTCCGTGCCAACCACGACTGGGCCATCAACTGGGGCGGTGCCTTCGACAACCTCACACAGGGCGGCGACAACATGCAGATTGCCGAGACAGCCAAATATCTCATCCGTCTCTACCTCAGCGATGAGGCTCCAGCCCACTGCACCGTGCAGGTGGACAACGGATTCCCCGACTTCCTCTATGAGATAGGCAACGAGAGCAGCTGGGGCACCAGCCACCCGCTCGCTGGCAACGGCCAGGGCCAATACACAGGCTTCTACTACCTCAACGGTGAGTTCAAGTTCAAGCCCAATGCCGACAACTGGGACGACGACTACGAGAAGCTCAGCGGCGACGCCTACGCCGGCACCCTCAAGCAGGACGGCGGCCCCAACATCGACGCTCCCGAAGCTGGCGTGTACAAGATTGATGTCGACCTCGCTGCTATGACCTACACGCTCACGGCCATCACTGCAGTAGGTATCATCGGCAACGGAGGCGACTGGGCTAACGACATCGACATGACCTACAATGTCGACGCTGGCTGCTACGAGGCTACAGCAGAGCTCGCTGCAGGTGAGTTCAAGTTCCGCGCTAACCACGACTGGGGCATCAACTGGGGCGGCAGCCTTGACAACCTCAGCCAGGACGGAGCCAACCTCTCCGTCGCCGAAGCCGGGACATACAAGGTTCAGCTCTTCCTCAGCTATGCTGGCAAGCACTACGCTACGCTGACAAAACAATAAAAGAGCCCTACAGCCCCCATCTCCTCCCGGAGGAGATGGGGGAACATTACAACAAGAGGCTGTGTAACCCACAGCCTCTTTTCTTTCGCCCTAATACGAACAAATTAATTCCACTATACGTCCATATTATTGAAAAGCAGCACTCTCCCAGCATACCTTAAACGGCCAGAAAGACGTTTTAGCAGACACTAATAATTGTGAATTATAAATTATGAATTGTGAATTATTTAGAGGCTGATCTCACACTGATTTTCTTCCCTTCCTTGCTCCACGTATATATCCATGAGCCTTTGCGGCTGGTGATGGTATTGCCGCTGACTCCCACAATCTCGCCGACCTCCGAGACGCTCATTGCCTTGAGCGTGCGGCCTTTGGCATCATAGATGCGATAGTAGGAATAGTATTTCGCCACGAAGAAGTCCGAGCCCCAGCCCTTCAGCTCGCCCACGCTGCTGCGTGCGAGCCCTCCGATCTTCTTACCATTCTCGTCATAGACATAATACCAGTTCTTCGTTTCTTCGACAAACGAGATCTGTTGCCGTTGTGCCGCTGCATTGAGCGTCACGAGCAATAATAATATGGTGAAAAGCTGTTTCATCTGCATGTGTATTCCATAAGAGTGTCGTTGCAAAAGTAACGACATTCAGCATAACAGCCAAATAAAAAGCTCCAAAAAACATTATTTATCCCTCTACCGCGCATAAGCTTATGGAGCATCGCCGTACATTCTATGGATGTTTTTTGTTCATCATCCGGACATTTCTTTGAGTCCATGTGCGTGGACTCTTGAGTCCATGTGCGTGGGCTCTTGAGTCCATGTGCGTGGACTCATGAGTCCGTGTGCGTGGACTCAAACATTTGTCCGGACGATGATGTAATATTCACTGGAGGAAACACGAACAACCTCCAGACTAGTCTACCCTCCAGCACTTGCGCGTTCCTCCTGTGAATGAACGTGCTGACATGGAACTGAGGAATTGTATGTCTGGCCAGAAATGCTTGACGATTTCGTTTCTGAGCCAACGAATGTCGATGCGTTTCTCATCATCAAGGAAGGACCACCAGACAAAGACCTCCCGTTCTGTGGGTCCGAATTGCCTTTTCTCCACGGTGAATCCCTGACGGAAGTCACCCGTGTTTTGTGTTGTCAGATCGACTTCCATCTCATCCATGCTAACCTTTCTGGTCAGCTCAATGACGTAGTCGCGTACTTGTTCAAAGTCCTCGGGACGTTCGGTGGTCATGTAGTACTCGACCAAATGGAATAAAGAAGTTCTCATAATTCGTAATTCATAATGTTGATTAATTCACGCTCTACGCTCTCGGCCTGCCAATAGTGGTGCTTGACCTTGGAGCGTAAAGAGGCAGCTTCGACAAAGAGGTCATTCATCTGCCGAGCTATTTGCTTGCGCTCGTCAGCATCCGTTACCGTCTGTAACTTCTGTCGCAACGTCTTTGCCTCCCTGCGAGCTTCGCTCGCCCTATGTCGCATCTGTTCTATGGTCATCCTTTCTTTCAATTTTCAATTTTCAACTTAATATGGTCACATTCGTTCCATAATTCAAAAACCGCCCAATTTTTTATCGTTCTTTAACACTGGTATCAATAGATGATAAAAGACGGGCTGGTTTTTGAATTTTCTCTTGTTCGCGACTATATTATATGATGCGGCTGCACCGCTGCCACAGGACGCGGCTGCGCCGCAGTTTAAAGTTTATTGTTTAATGTTTAAAGAAATTGTAAATCGTAAAAACGTAAATTACATGGGATTGTCAAATCGTAAATTAGAAATGACACTGCTGCAGGCCATAGAGCGCGTGGTGGAGGTGTCGAAGGATTCCAAGCTGGAGGCCGAGGCCAAGGCTGAGATGGCGGACGAGGTGCGCTATATCGCCGAGCGCTACGGCATCACTGAGCGGCAGGCGATATTGTTCTGCGTCTGCATGGAACGCGGTCCTCGCCACGTGGATTTCGACGACCTGGCCAACCACTTAGACGTCAGCAATATACGCATCCTGAGTTATGCCGAGGATATCGATGCGCTGGTGCACCGCCGTCTGCTGCGCTATCGCGATGCCAAGGATGAAGATACGTTCGACATCCCGCAGCCTGTCATCAAAGCCCTGAAGCACAACGAAGTGTATGAGCTGCCAGCACGTACGGGATTGGACTGCGCAACCTTGTTCGAAGTGCTTGACGAGTTGTTCCAGGATCTGGACGACGATGCCATCACGCCCAATGACCTCATCACGGAAATCAACGTGCTCTTCAAAGATAATCCGCAGGTGTCTTTCGCCAAGCAGGTCAAAGACCTCAGCCGTGTCTCACCGCAGGATAAATTGCTGTTGCTGTTCTTCTGCCACCGATTGGTGAACAAGGATGACGACGACATCCGCTTCGGGCAGATGGAGGACTGCTTCGTCAACTCTGCCGCTTTCATCAATGCCAAGGGGCTTCTGCGAAGCGGTGAGCACCCGCTGATGCAGAAAAAACTCATCGAGCATCGCTGTGAGGACGGCATTGCCGACACCTCGCGCTACAGACTCACAGAGCAGGCAAAACGCACACTGCTGGCCGAGATGAAAATCAATAGCAGCGAAGAGAAGCTGGCCGATGTCATCAAGGCCAAGGACCTAACAGCCAAGGAGATGTTCTACGTCAAGGAGAACCAGCGCCAGGTGGAAGAGCTGCGTTCTTTCCTGGAACCAGACCGCTACACTGAGATTCGTGAGCGTATGCTCCAGAACGGCTTCCGCACCAGCTTCGCCTGTCTGTTCTATGGCGGCCCCGGCACAGGCAAGACAGAGACAGCCTATCAGCTGGCACGCGAGACGGGGCGCGACATCATGATCGTCGATGTGCCGCAGATCAAGAGCAAGTGGGTAGGTGATTCGGAGAAGAACATCAAGGCACTGTTCGACCGCTACAGAGAACTCGTTCGTAAAACGAACGATAATGGAAAATTGACAATTGACAATGGAAAATGCGGGGCCGCACCAATATTGTTGTTCAACGAGGCCGATGCCATCATAGGCATCCGCCGACAAGGGGCTACAAGTGCCGTGGACAAGATGGAGAACTCCATCCAGAATATCATCCTGCAGGAGATGGAGACGCTGGACGGCATCATGATTGCCACCACAAACCTGACACAGAACTTGGACAGCGCCTTCGAGCGCCGCTTCCTCTACAAGATCAAGTTCGAGAAGCCCACCGAAGAAGCCCGTGCCCACATCTGGCACTCGATGATTCCCGACCTTAGCGAGCAGAACGTCCATACGTTGGCCTCGAGGTATGATTTCAGCGGTGGTCAGATTGAGAACATCGCCCGCCACTATGCCATCGATGTGATTCTGCACGGCCATAGCGAGGATGCGCTGCCGATGCTCATCCGCCATTGCGACAACGAACGGTTGAAGGGAACGCGCTCGTCGAAGATTGGCTTTTAGCTGTTCTTTGTCGGGTATATTAGTTAAATTATGTTGTTTCGTTAAATCGCTCCCGAGAAATGACTATATTTGCAAATCATAAACGGAATGAAACCTAAAACGATATGGCAAAAGAACTGTTATTCAAACTGTCGGGGACAGACTATGGAGCCGCCCCCGTGAAACTGGAGAGAAAGAAAATCTATGGTTGGACGGACATCGTAGCCACCGACCGTAGTGGTAATGTGTGTGGCTCAGCCTACCTGTCGCCTGACGATGCACTAATCATTCCTTCTGGAGGATTGAAACAAGGCACCGTCAGTGAGGACGGACGCTGGGTCGAGAAGTCGGAACTTACTGCCTACAGCGAGGACGGACAGGAGGTGCTGCCTAACTACGCTTCGTCGTTTGATGCGCCCATCGACCTGAAACAGAAGGCCACTACCGAAGAGTTCCTCGACAACGACTGGGAGTCGGTCTATCAACTCGTTAATGCCGACCTGGCTGCAGCCATAGGTGATGATATCTATAAGTTCGACTTCAGTTATCGCGGCGGCACCAACCACAACGACGGTTACCTCATGGCCACTCCCGCCGGCCTGTTCCTCTTTGCCGGCGACAAGCAGGAGTTTCCCCTCGTATCATTAGCCGAAGAGACGACCATCGATGATACCGAGGAACCTGTTGAAGAAGAAATCGACGGATTGGATTTCAGTATGTTTTAAATAGAAAGTATTATGGGGTTTTGGACAACTGCAACCTTAGTAGTAATGCGGAAGGAGGATTTCTCCCGTGTTTTCAACTTCGTCAAACCCGATGAGCATGACAAAGAGCCTCAAACGGATGAAGAATACAAACAGGTTATGAATTATGTCGATACGCTTTCCGGAGAAGAGCGGGCCGCATGGATGACGCGTCACTGTGCACGCCTCTATGTCGATTTCCGTGCTGAAGAAGTTCAACAGGAGCTGTCATGGTCTGGAAGAAACGAGATTGGCGGTTGGGCGGTGGACATCGCAGAATTGGTTGTCGGACAGTTCCCTGATGTGGATTTCCGTATTTCCACTTTTTGTGACTTTGGCGGTCTCGACCTCAGGTACGGTGTTTCTGAGAACGGCAAAGTCAAATGGATTGAACTGAGTGATGATGTACAAGAGATGTTTGAATGGGGAATCGATGTGGATCCTTATACTGGTCCCACACCAGAGAATATGGAAGAACTGAAACAACACAGGAGAGCACGAGTGCGGGAGATGATAGACCTTGGAGTAAACATCAGCATAGACCAATGGCCTCCTACAAGCGAGCAGTTTGATGAGGAACGTCGTCTTCTATATGGAGAGCCAACGCCAATGGAGCATAATGATGATGACCCCGATCTGCCATTCTAAACAAAACCATTTAACGAATTAATATATTATGCGAAAGATAAATCTATCCAATGATACGAAACGTGATGCCGAGGTGGCTTACGGCACTACGTTTCATCGCCAGACGCCTGTCTATAAGACGGCCGACGGCAAGAAGAGTGTGAACGAACGGCGAGTGCGCGCCACGATGAAGACCACCGACGAGGCACTGCTTGCCCAGTATGGCGAAGGACTCGCCGATGCCCTCATCGCCGGCGACCCCGAAGTGGACATGGAGCAGTTCGGCCTGAAGGTCGAAGGACTGAAGAAGGTGTTTGTGACGCCTGCCCAGAAAGTGGCTTACGGCGTGACGCTCTCAGAGCACGTCTTCCTTGCCGACGGTACAGAGAAAGAGGTGCGCCCCGAGCAGACCACCACTGCCAATATCGCTCTTGACGGCCTGCCTCTGCGCTGGACGGGCAAACTCATTCCCCGTCAGAAGGCCATGCGGATGTTCATGTTCAAGAAGAGTTATCAGGTGCAGCATGTCAACGGCCTGACCTACGACTTCCTCTTCGATATGGCGAAGAAACTGGCCGATGCCGATGCCATGATGCTCGTGGGAGGCGGACAGAAAGGCATCGAGCCTCTGGTGATGGCCAATGGCGGCACACCCTATCGTGCCTTCCTCGAAGGTCGCGTCGATGGTGACAAGTACGCCCTTATCCTGCGCCTCACAAACATGGAATTGAAGTCAATTGGATAATCAAAGAATACTGAACAAATAGTAAACAGTAAATCGTAAATAGTAAATCGTAAAATCGTAAATATAATAGGCCTCGCGATGTACAGGTAATCGTAATTTACCTTATGGCAAAATATGAAATCAAAGACGGTGTGGGAATCATCCCACAGAGGACTACTTAAAGAATATTTGTTTGATAATACTGAACAAAAACATTTGATTTTGTTTGGTGTTATTAAACAAAATGACTATATTTGCACAAAAAGATGTATAATGGCTATTACTAAAGAGACATTTCGAACACTGATTCGAGAAGGACAGGAGGAAATCAGAGACGTAGAACTCTACAACCGTCCCTTTGATTTCGAAGAACAAGGTAGATATGTGCTTGTTGGTGTAAGGCAAGCTGGCAAGTCGTATATGCTATTCAAACGAGCCAAGCAACTGCTACAGAACGGACATCTGTTGGAAGAGATAGTCTATATTGATTTCGATGATGAACGTTTGGTAGGTATGAAAGCCGAGGATTTCGACCTGATTCTCCAGGCCTATCAGTCTGTCTATCCTCATACGCCTCTTTTGTTCTTTGACGAGATTCAGAATGTAGAAGGCTGGGAGCATTTCGCCCGAAGGCTGGCAAACAGGAAGTATCAAGTGTTCATCACAGGTAGTAATGCAAAAATGCTAAGTCGTGATATTCAGACGGTAATGGGTGGACGCTATTTAGATGAGACCATTTATCCATATTCCTTTCACGAATACTTGGAGGCTCAAGATATCAGGTTGTCAAAGGAATGGCAGTTCGGACGCGACCGTTCAAAGGTGCAACAAGCATTTTCCCAATATATGAACTGGGGCGGTTTCCCAGAACTCTTGCTCTATCGAAACAAACGTCATTGGCTGAATGATCTATATGAAAAAATTTTGTTGGGCGATATTATTCAGCGCAGCAAAGTGAAAAACGAACTGGCGCTAAGAATGGTTGTCAAGCGAATGGCTGAGAGTGTCATGCAGCCCACCTCATTTACTAGAATTGCAAACTTGGTGAAGGCAACTGGGGTAAGCACTTCAACGGCTTCGGTTATCGACTACGTGAAGTTTGCCAAAGATGCATGCATGATGTTCTCATTAGAAAACTATGCCTCAAAGTTCGTTGAGAAGGAGACCGTGAAGAAGCATTACTTTGTGGATAATGGCCTGCTTAACATTTTCCTTACAAATGGCGAGACTGCCTTATTGGAGAATGCATGTGCTATTCATCTTTACAAGAAATATGGAAAAGATCTATACTTCTACAACAAAAATATTGAAGTTGACTTCTATGTTCCTGATGAGTCATACGCCGTTCAAGCGGCATATTCCATCATGGGAGAAAACGCAAGTAACACCTATGACCGTGAGGTCGGGGCGCTTAAGAAATTGAACGCCTTTCAGCCTCTCACTCGTATGGTGATTGTCACCTATGATGAGGAAACGACAATTGATATTGGTTCCGGACAGTCCATCGAAGTCATTCCCGCATGGAAATGGCTATTACAATCATAGAATCATCAAAGAAACAAATAACTAAAACCTCGCGATGTACAGGTAATCGTAATATGAATTATGGCAAAATATGAAATCAAAGACGGAGTATGTATCATACCCGAAGGAACAGAGAAAGTGTATGTCGATGCCGATTGTTGTGAGGCAATCAAGGAGGTTGTCATCCCTTCATCGGTAACCGAAATCAGCAATGAAGCCTTCAGGAATTGTTATCATTTGGAGAAAGTTGTGATTCCTAATTCCGTGAAGAAGATAGGCAAAGAGGCTTTCTATGAATGCCGTGAGTTGAAAGAGTTGTTCATTCCAGATTCTGTAAAAGAGATCGGCATGGAAGCTTTTTATAATTGCAAGAAGTTGGAAAAGGTACGGATTCCCGATTCGGTGAAAGAGATAGAATATGAACTGTTTCGGGAATGTAACAGCCTCACCGAGGTTGTGTTTCCTGCTGGGATTACGACTATCGGCGACTCTATGTTCATGCATTGTGGCTTTACCACGCTGGAAATCCCTGATAGTGTTAAGATAATAGAGAAAGATGCTTTTGCTTTCTGTAAAAACCTGCAGAAAATCGTACTGCCAGAAGGGCTGCTTGTTATAGGAGATAATGCCTTTGATGGGTGTCATCAGCTCACGGAAATCGTTATTCCTTCATCAGTTCTTCAAATAGGTTCTAAAGCTTTTGATGATTCAGGGTTGAAGCAATTACAGATACCCGCTTCCGTGAAAAGTATTGGAAAGGCTATCACGGCTGGCTGCGAGGCGTTGACCAGTATTGTCGTTGACGAGGGCAATAAATATTATGATTCGCGCGATAACTGCAATGCTATCATAGAGAAAGACAATTGGAAACTCATAGCTGGCTGCGGCACTTCCACCATCCCTGACTCTGTCGTCACCATAGCTAAAGAGGCATTCCGCAAAAGCAGCCTTACTACCATCACAATCCCAGACTCGGTCAAGTTCATTGAGGAGGGGGCGTTCCGTTTCTCAGATAAATTGGTTCGCGTAGAGATTCCAGGTTCTGTTTGGGTTATCTGTCAAGATACTTTCGGTGAGTGCAAAAGCCTCTCCGAAGTAATTATCGGCGAAGGTGTGACAGAAATTGAAAAAAGCGCTTTTTGGGAATGTCCCATTAAGTCCATCCAGCTTCCATCCTCGCTGATCAAATTATCCGGTTTCTACGGATGTCCCCTGACCTCCATCACGATTCCAGAAGGAGTGGAGGTGATAGGCAGGGATGCATTTAGGAATTGTAAAGAACTTATCAGCGTAGTCATCCCCAGTTCGGTCAAAAGAATCTTTGGTGGAGCTTTCGCAGGTTGTTCCACTCTGACCTCTTTGGTCATCTCAGAAGGAGTAGCACAGATTGGCGGCAATAATAACTGGAATGAGTCCTACAGCACCTTTAGTTATTGCAGTAGCCTTACGTCAGTCGTTATTCCTGAAGGGGTAAATGCACTTGGCCCTGAAGCTTTTAGTGATTGCACATCGTTGAAAGAAGTCACCCTGCCCAGCACAATCACATGGGTTGGAAATGCGTTATTTAGTAATTGCACGAATCTAAAAGCAATTTATTGCCATGTGACAGATCCTACACAAATCGAGATGGAGCGCGGAGTGGAACTTGGCGGCCATCAGGCAACGCTCTATGTCCCTGCAGGCAAAGGCGTGGTAGCAGCTTACAAGAAAAAGGCCGTATGGAAGAAGTTCGCAGCCATCAAGCCGATGGATGAATAGTTATAAACTTAGAATAATGGAACAGAAGTATATACAGACGGCGATTGACTATAAGAAGAACATAGCCGGCAAGTTTGTGCTCGTGGAGGGCGCGAAGCTGAAACAGCGTGTGGAGGGCGAACGCCTCTGCGTAACGAAGAAGATTGACGGTCACCTGCAAGTGGTGTTCTGGCAGGACGGCCAAGTGTTTATGCTCAATGCCAGCGGCAAGCAAAAAGCAGAGAAGCTGAAATGCCTCGATGCCTTTGCTGAAGCCATGAAGGCAGCAGGCGTGAAGTCGGCAACGATCGCAGCAGAACTCTATCTTCCTCGTCCTGACGGGCGTCCTCGTTGTGGCGATGTAGCTGCTGCGTTGGCAGACGATGCCAAGCGTGACGAACTCAGCCTCGCCCCATTCGATATCATCGAACTTGACGGTGAGCCTTGGAAGGTAGAGCACTACAGCGAAACATATAAAAAGCTCGAGAAGCTTTTTATAGTTGAAAGTTTAAAGTTGAAAGTTGAAAGCTCATTAGTTACTCCAGTCCAAATGAGGAACGCAACAAACCACGACGAGGTACAGGAAATCTACGACGAATGGGTCGTAGGCGAAGGTGCCGAGGGATTGGTGGTTCACTCAGAATCACCTATGGTATGGAAGGTAAAGCCTCGCCATACCATTGATGCAGCCGTCATTGGTTACACCACAGCAGATCGTGGTATTCGCGACTTGATGTTTGCCGTGCGCCGCCCAGACGGACTCTACCAGATGTTTGTCTTAGGTTCTACCGGTCTGACCGATGAGCAGCGTGCCGACATTGCCCAGCGACTGAGCACGAAGCATGTGGAGTCGCAGTATGTGCTCTCAGATTCTCGTGGCATCGCCTACCAAATGGTGAAACCCGAGCTGGTGTTCGAGATCAGCGTATTGGAACTCGTGGCTCGTGGCAATGATGATAAGATTAAGATGAACCCGTTGCTTCGTTATCTCCCCTCGCCAGTTGGAGAGGGGTCAGGGGGTGAGGCTGGTTGGCTGATGGAGGGAGTTACTCCTGGTGTTGTGGCTTTGGGTATCACTATCGACCAAGAGCGTACAGACAAACAGCCCAATGAAACCGATGTACGCATCTCCCAACTAACAGACATCTGTCCCTTCGAAGAGGAGGCTCCCTCCACTCTCCACCTTCAACCTTCCACCCTCTTAGAACGTCATGTCTATAAAAAGGTATCGGGCGCAAAAGTCATGCTCCACAAGTTCCTGCTTTGGAAGACCAACAAGGAACAGAGTGGCCGCTATCCTGCTTACATCATCTATCACACCGACTTCAGCTCCAGCCGTAAGGAGCTGATCAAGCGCGACATGCTCTACTCAAACGATGAACAGCAGATCAGCGACCTCCTTGCTGCCGAGATTGCTGACAACGTGAAAAAAGGCTGGGAAGAGGTTAAGTGAAAAATAAGAACCTCACGATGTACAGGTAATCGTGAAAGTGGCTGATGGCAAAATATGAAATAAAAGACGGAGTGGGTATCATTCCTGAAGGAACTACAGTCGTAGAAGCTAAAGCTTTCGTTGATTGTGAAGAATTGAAGAATGTTGTTATACCTGATTCGGTAACCAGAATTGGATATGCTGCATTTGCCTATTGCGGTGGCCTGACGAACATCATCATTCCTGATTCGGTGACTGAGATCGGACAAGAAGTATTCACTGGTTGTAAAGGGTTGGATACTGTCACAATTGGCAGTTCTGTCAGAGAAATAGGAGATGGAGTCTTTAAGGGTTGCGACAGCCTGAAACAAATAATCTTTCGCATTGCAGATCCTGCGCTCATTGAGACAGAACGCGGTGTGGAATTAGGTGGCTACCAAGCTATATTGTGTGTGCCTGAAAAGAAAAGCATTGCGGCATTTAAGAAGAAAGCTATCTGGAAGAAATATGCAGGAATTGAGGTTTTCGATACTGCGGGCGATGATCTTTCTGTGGCTGACAAAGAACGCGAAAATGCCGACAAGGCACTCCTTGAGATGGTTGGAATGAAAGACTGTGGACTGCAACTGGCTCCTATTCCGGCAGACTGCAAACCAGAGGAGATGCTGACAGTTGTTTATAATGTTGATGAAAGTGAACTTCCGTTTACTGCTGTCATTGACGAAGGCGAGAAAAATGTCGGTTGCATGTTAATTGATGATAAGGCACCTCAGAACTTTAAGGCTAAAATCAGCTTTAAGAAGGCTGGACGGCACATCGTACGATTATTCCCACTTGTTGTTTTCAAGAGTACTTTCCTTTTGAATGGTTTTCCTGGCAGTGAACTGATCAAATATCCAGATAGCAGAGATAAAATAGATGGTGTGGACTTCTTTGCTCATAGCAAATTCGTCCCAAAGAAATTGTTGCTGGGGGCAGGATTTAACTCTTATATACCAGATGATTGTATCAAGTATATTCAGGAGATTGCTGTTGTTCCCAACAATCCGTATATGGAGATGCAGAACGGAGACATCATCAGGAAAAAAGATAAAAAAGTGATTAATAAGTAGAATAATAAGATAAGACCTCACGATGTACAGGCAATCGTGAAAGTGGCTTATGGCAAAATATGAAATCAAGGATGGAGTGGGAATCATCCCTGAAGGGACAGTACAAATAGATCCTTATGCTTTTCAAGATTGTGTGGATCTAACGAGTGTCACTATTCCTGAATCGGTTACTGAAATATTATGGAATGCGTTTGATGGCTGTATTGGCCTAAAAGTATTTCCCTTCCTAAGTCTTTAACAAAGATTGATGGCCGCTGCTTTAAAGGATGTACTCAACTTTCTGAAATCACCATTCCAGAATCTGTGACTTATATCGGGAGTAGTGCATTCGAAGGTTGCACGGGACTTACGAGCATCGTTATCCCAGCATCGGTGAGGGAACTCTACGATACTTTCAATGGACAAGGATGCTCATGGTCGCAAGGGAGCATTGGTTGCCATCGTCAGCGGCACTAAGGTGGATGATGTCGCGGATGCACTTCTCAGGATTCACTGGTATCTGCGTGCCAAGGTACGTGAGGTGACGATGGACTTCTCCGAGGGCATGCATCAGATTGTCCTGCAGTATTTCCCCTATGCAGACACTACCCTTGACCGTTTCCACATGCAGCAACTCGTTTCGGACGCCATGCAGGAGTTGCGACTGAAGCATAAGAAGGAGGCTCAGAAGGCACAGAACGAGCA
>CAJOEI010000022.1 GCA_905233465.1 uncultured Bacteroidaceae bacterium
CGTCGCAAGTGGGGACTTGCTCCCCTTTGTGGGGCCGAAGCCACATTCAGTGGCTTCTCTAAAGACCCCAGTCGCCCCAAGGGAGGGGAGAAGGGAGGCCGGAGTTGAAAGTTCTTTGCAGAGCAAAGCGGCAAGCCGAGCGGAAAGTTGAAAGTATAAAGACGCAGCAGCTACAACCTTCGGGGATTGTAGCTGCTGCAACTATATAATGTAGGTGTAGGATCTTTCCTACTGTGTGTGGCGCTAATTGGTGAGGGCTTTCTTGCCCTGACGTACGTATATCTGGTGTGGACGTATGGTGGATGGTGCGGCGGGTGTGCCGTTGATGTTGTATATGGGTGATGGTGTAGTGGCTGTGGCTGCGTGTGGTGTGGCGTTGATGCCCACGTGGGCTCCTCCTGCGAGGTGTGTGATCTCTTCGGCGCTGAGGGCGTAGTTGTAGATGCGCACATCATCTACAGATAATGGTGTAAGGTGCTGCGCATCGCCTGCCATAAGGATGGTCGGCGGGGCGGTCGGCGATGGTTGTGCTGGCGGCCACTTGCTGTCCGTCGAGATATAGGCGTATGGCGTCGCTGCCGAAGGTGGCTGCCACGTGGTGCCAGCCGTCGGAGGGCAGTCGCTGTGAAGCATCGATGTATTTCTCTGTGGAACCGTTCTTTATGGCCAGACGCAGCCGCGAGTTGTTGCCGTTGTGCGGGGTGATGAAGATGTAGTGGTCGGTGTCGAGACCGAAGTCAAAGAGTCGCTGCCAGGTGTTGCCTCCGGCCCAGTAGAACCATCCTGCTATGGTGATGTCGCGGCTGCAGGCCACCGTTGGCGGCAGCTGTAGGAACTGTTTGCTGCCGTCCAGCTTGAGGGCTTGTCCTATGTGTCCTTCGACGGCTGTGGGCGTGCCGGCTACGGCTGCGTGGTTGGCATTGGGCGTGCTGTCGCGCAGACTGTCGCAGGCAACGTGGAGTATGCATGAGGATTCTCCTGTGGGTGCTGCGCTGATGGCTGCTGACGGCTCGGAGAGGTTTAGGGCCTTGTCGCGTGCGCGTACGCGATAGTAATAAGTCTGCTGGGGCAGGGTGGTGTTGTCGATGTAGGCTGTGGTGGCTATGCCCTGGTTGATGACGTGCCAGTCGGTCTGGTCTGTGGAGCGCAGGATGGTGTAGTCGGCCACATCGTCGTCGGCTGGTGCCTGCCAGCTGAGTTGCACGCTGGCTGTCTTGGCGTGTGCCGTGAGTGTGGTGGGTGCTGCTGGCGCGTTGGTGTCGTATTTCACGTCGGGCGGCAGCAGGCGCCACTGCTGGTTGGCTTTGCCGGTGAAGGTGCCCATATTGACGTTGCGGTTGGCGTTGCGCATGGTGGCCTCGGATGCGGCGGGTGCCACCTGCAGGTAGAGTCCGCTCTGACAGTTGCGCATATAGAACCATCCGTCGCTGGCGTACTCAATGGTCCAATTGTGGTTGATGGCGTAGTCGCCTCCGGCGATGAAGACATTGTCGCCGTTAGTGATCGACCATCGGTCGGAGCTGAGGCGCAGGTTAGTGTTCTTGGCGTTGGCGATGCGATAGTATGCGAAGTCGCCATCCACACCCTCTGCACGCGGGTCTAAGGGGCTGACAACCCACTGCTGGCCGGCATTGCCTGCGGCGGCTTTCACCTGACAGATGTTGGCGCCGGAGGTGGGGCTGTTGTTGGGTGGGGCAAGCATGAGTCCGCTCACGCGGCTGACGATGCGCACCGTGGTGGCCTGTAGCGGCAGCGCCGGCATGATGTCGTCGCCGCCCTGTATGTTGACCAGCGTCTCGCCGTTGGTCTGACCCTGCTGATAACCTGTGCCGCCAGGCAGCGTCATCAGGTATTCGCGTGTGGGACCGTGACCGTTGTAGAAGACATCGTGGTCTGTGGCTGCGAAGCGGAAGGTGGTCTCTGTGGCCTGTCGCTCGCTGGTGCCGCCGAAGCCCTGGACGTAGCCCGAAGGATGGCGGTAGACGCTGGCGGCAGTCCAGTTGCTGCGGTTCTCGGCATAGCCCATGCGTGTGCCGCGGCTGGCGCGCATGAACTGCGAGCGTGTGTAGGCGCATGTGCCCCACCAGATGGCTTTGCCCAGACCGTATTCAGAGGCCACCATAGCCTCCATAGTGTTGTGCAGCTCGTCGGCCACACCCACTTTGCCGTCCTTGGCCACCTGCTGGTAGAACTTCACGAAGTTGTCGAAGGAGCCCGCCAGCTGGTGGGTGTTGCCCTCGTCGAGGTATTTCTTGCAGTAGTTGTACCACTCCAGCGCACGGTCGTTGTTGAGCGTGTTGCCTCCGCAGAGCTTGACGTCGGCAAACTCGGCGCTATAGGTCGCGTCCTCGCGCAGCTTCTTGCAGATGGCCAGGAAGTCGGCCTTCGAGCCTTGATGCCACGAGGTGTAGTCGGGCTCGTTGAAAGGTGATACGCTGGTGACTTTCAGCCCTTTGTTCTCGACATATTTCTTCGTGAGGTAGATGAGTTCCGACCATCGTGTGGCCTGTGTCGAGGAGTTGGTGCTGCGGTAGTACTGCGTCACTTGTTCCAGAGTGCCATCCATCTGGTCTGAGTTGAGGTTGATGGTGGCATTGGGTGCTTTCTTGGCAATCTTGATGCGCTCATCAAGTGTTTGCTTCTGAGCAGAAGTGAGGTTGCCGTTGAGGGCCTCGGTGTTTGTGGTCTGGAAGCTGAGTCGTATTATGTCGATGAGGTCGACACCGGCGTGGTTGATGCCGCGTATCACGTTTTGGTCCCACAGCCAGGCGAGGTCCAGTCCCCATTGTATGTCGGGCAGCTTCTGTCCTTGGTCGTCGATGCTGTAGGGCACGGTGGTGTGTGGCACTGTGGTGGGTATGCTGTCTATGGCAGCTGACGGCACCTGTGCTGCCAGCGTTGTGGTCACGGCAACGAGGGCCAGTGTGAGGAGGTTGCGATGTGTCATATCGTGTGTGGTAAATGATTTTGTTGTGTGTGGTTAAGGGATTAATGCTGCCACTGCCGCTGCAACGGGGAAGTAGAACTGCCATATCAGTGCCACAGCAAGCAGTGCGGCCACCGAGCCGATGTTCACCAGCGAGGTGACGATGGCTGTCTGTCGGCGGCGTTGCGCGGCTTGCTGCTGTGCGCGCAGGCGCAACATGCGGCTTCGCAGCAGCTCCTGCTGCTGCAGCTCTCGCTCCACGAGTGCGTCGATGCGCACCTGTTCGGAGCAGATGTTGGTGATGATGCTATCCGGTTGTGTCATAGGTCGTAACGTTTAAATGCATCGGCCACCATTTGGCGCAGCCGCTGCATACATTTGTATTTGCTTGTCTTCAGCCCCATCTTGGAGTTGTTTTCTTCTCGTTCGGTGAGGATGTCGTCGAGCGAGCGCTGTTCGTAGTAGAACATCGTCACTATCTCGCGGCATCGCGGACTCATGGCCAGCACGCAGTCGCTGACGATGCGCTCGCGTGCAGCCTGCACCTCGTCGGCCACGGTGTCGCCGTAGCGTGTGAGGCTGATGCTGTCCATCGCGGCCTGCAGGCGCGGGTCCTCGGGTGTGGCGTCGTCGTCGCCCGCGAGGCGTGTGGCTGTGCGCTGGTTGTGGCGCAGCTGTTCCCAGTGCTTGCGCTTGGCGATGGCCATGAGGAATGTTGTCAGGCTGCTCGTCATGGGCCGCAGCTCTCCCTCGCACCACCGGCACACCGCGCCGTCGCGCAGCTCGATGCGTCCTGTCTGCACCTCGCGCCACAGATGTATCATCGTCTCCTGGAAGATGTCTTCTGTGTCAGCGTCGCCCGCAAACATGCTTATGGCATGCTGGCGGAAGTAGCGGTCCATGTGCGCGTAGACGCGTTCCATGCTGTCGTTGCTGCCGTTGAGCATAGCATGCACTATGTCCGCGTCTGTGAGCTTGGGTTTGCGAAAGGGTATAATCATTGCACCGATTTATGTCACCACAAAGGCTGAAGTGACCTCTTTTGCGCGCAAAATTAGTATAAAAATGTCGTTTTATGATGTTATTGTGGCAAAAAACATCACTTTTTGGGGGCTAAACATGTGAAAAAAGCTTTTCTCTTTGGCGAACGGACACAGAAAAAGCCGCACCGATGATGTGATGAGAACTCCGAGAATATATGATTTGAGGGTCCGTGTCCTTTGTAATCTGCCGGCCCCCGAAGCAAAAGGCTCCGAAGGTTACCCCTGTCGAGACAGAGGCGCAGCCCGCCATTGAAGCACGAAACGGTCTCGGTTTTCTGATGTTATTGATGAGTCTCCCGATCTAACCGATGCGGCTGTTGTTATGTTGGCGTCGCACGATGTCGACGCTGTGGTCAATGAACGCTGCCGATGGTGGCTCTGTGTGTTGCCTTTCGACGATGCAAAGATAGCGCCATCATCTATATAGTGCAAATTAATTTGTGCAGAAAACATATTTTTTCGACTTTTAGGAAAATATTTTCATAAAAATGGCGGCACATATTGAAACTTTGCTTAACTTTACGCGCAAAATCTGTATTCACGATGAAACTACAATTCTCTTTACCTTATCGTGCCGAATGGGGGCAGACGTTGTGCGTGGAGCTGACGCTGCTCTCGGGGCGTGGTCGAGAGAAGCCCGTGCTGGTGCCTATGGACACTCAGGACGGTCTGCTCTGGCGCGCAGAATACCGTGTGATGGAGACCGGCATCCAGCAGTTTCGATACGCCTATGCCGTCTATGCCGGCGACGAGATGCTTCGTCGCGAGTGGACGCGTGTGCCGCGGCTGTTTGACGCTGACGCGGGGCGTGACTTCAAGATGGATGACTTCTGGATGGACGTTCCCTCGCGGCCCTGGCTCTTTGATCCGCAGTTCAACGATGCTGCTGCTCCGGCAGCCGATGCCGCAGCGCTGCACACACCGGTCTTCAACCAGACAATAGTCTTCCGTGTGTTGGCTCCGTGGTTGGAGCAGGGCCAGGCTATTGCCCTGCTGGGCACGCAGCCGCCGTTGGGCGACTGGCGGCAGGAGCGCGCTCTGCGTCTGGCGGATACGGGTTGCGGCGAGTGGCGGCTGGCCATCAGCATGACGGCGCTGCAACTGCCGGTGCAGTATAAATATGTTGTTGTCGACACACAGACGGGCGACATCGTGGAGTGGGAATACGGCAACAATCGCCGCATCGAAGCCGGCTCGTCGCGCATCGAGGCTACGACATCGCACGCGCTGACAACCATCTGCCGCAACGACGGCATGTTC
This sequence comes from uncultured Bacteroidaceae bacterium, assembly GCA_905233465.1. GTDB lineage: Bacteria > Bacteroidota > Bacteroidia > Bacteroidales > Bacteroidaceae > Physcousia. Next base: position 5,230 of record CAJOEI010000022.1, read on the forward strand.
CGCATTGAGAATCCCGATGATGGCAGCTCGTTGGCCGACATGATAGAAGCGGCCCATGAGCGCGGCCTGACGGCGGTGGACCTGCAGACGCTGGATGAGATGTTGCAGCTATGCCCGCCGACAGCGGACGTGATGGCCGCCGACACCGAGGAGGCCGATGTGGCGGCATAGGCCGACGAATCACGAGAATGATGACAGCTTGCATGTGAGAACGCTTTATGCCAAATACGACAAGACGCAGATCAACACGCTGCCACGTGTGTTGTTCGAGGGGCGCATTGTCGTCATTCTGAGCGAGGGCGAGGCACGACGTGCGGTGGACTATCTGCTGCGCTTTCCCCGCGTGGGCATAGACACCGAGACGCGTCCCAGCTTCAAGCCGGGGGGTATGCTGCCTGTGGCGCTGCTGCAGGTGTCCACGCCCGACACATGTTTCCTGTTCCGCCTCAACCGCTTCGGCCTGCCACAGAGCATAGTGCGGCTGCTGACATCGACGCTCACACAGAAGATAGGCCTCTCGCTGAACGACGACTGGTCGCAGCTGAGGCGGCGTGCGGACTTCCAGCCGGCCAATGTGCTGGAGCTGCAGACCTATGTCAAGCGTTTAGGCATCGAGGACATGAGCCTCCAGAAATTATATGCCAACATCTTTGGGCAGCGAATCTCAAAGACACAGCAGCTCTCCAACTGGGAAGCCGATGTGCTTTCCGAGGCACAGAAGCGTTATGCTGCCACCGATGCATGGGCGTGTCTGCAGCTATATCATGAGATCAACCGGCTGCTGACGACGCGCGACTACAAATTCATACCATCCACACAAGAATCATTATGACACCAATCATACATCTGCGTCGCGGCAAGGACGAATCGCTGCGGCGCTTCCACCCCTGGGTGTTCTCTGGAGCCATACAGAGCGTAGAGGGCCAGCCCGCCGAGGGTTGTCTGGTGAGCGTCGTGGACAGCGACGGACACTTTGTGGCACAGGGTCATTGGCAAATAGGCTCCATCGCCGTGCGCGTTTTTAATAAAATCTTGATTTACCGAAGTTCCGTTCACTCTGGCGCGAACGCCTGCAGGCAGCCTTGCAGCTGCGTCGCGCGCTGGGACTGGCAGGCAGCAATAGCGGAGCCACCTACCGTCTTGTTCACGGCGAGGGCGATGGCCTGCCGGGGCTGGTCATCGACATCTATGGTCCAACGGCAGTGGTGCAGGCCCACAGCGTGGGTATGCATCTGGTGCGTCACACTGTGGCGCGCGTGCTGGCTGATGTTATGGGCAAAGCCCTCACAAGCATATACTACAAGAGCGAGACCACGCTGCCCTTCAAGGCCGACTTGGGGCAGGAAAACGAGTTCCTCATGGGCTCGCCCGCTGACGATGTGGCCATTGAAAATGGACTGCGCTTCCACATCGACTGGCTGCGCGGCCAGAAGACGGGTTTCTTCGTCGACCAGCGTGACAACCGTGCGCTGCTTGAGAGCTATGCCCGCGGGCGCGCGGTGCTGAATATGTTCTGCTACACGGGTGGATTCTCGGTCTATGCCATGCGTGGCGGAGCGCGACTGGTGCACAGCGTGGACAGTTCGGCCAAGGCCGTCGATATGTGTCGCGACAATGTGGAGATGAACTTCCCCGGCGACAACCGCCATACTGCATTCGCAGAAGATGCTTTCCGCTTCCTGCAGCAGACGGAGACGGGCACATACGACCTCATCATTCTCGACCCTCCGGCATTTGCCAAGCACAAGGATGCGCTGCGCAACGCCCTGAAGGGCTACACGCGCCTCAACGCACGTGCCTTTGAGCGCATCGCACCGGGAGGAGTGCTCTTCACGTTCTCATGCTCGCAAGCTGTGAACAAGGAGCAGTTCCGCCTCGCGGTGTTCACGGCTGCCGCGCAGAGCCGACGCAACGTCAGGATACTGCATCAGCTGCACCAGCCCGCCGACCACCCGGTGAACATCTACCATCCCGAAGGCGAGTACCTCAAGGGCCTGGTGCTGTATGTAGAATAGCCGCAACACACAACACACAAGATGAAACGAACAGCGATTTTGATTATACTTATCATCGCCTTGCCTGCTATGGCGGCTAATGTGCTGCGTCAGGCACGCGAGGCGCTGAAGAAGAACCAGAACCTCGAACAGACGGGGCAGACGCTCGTGAAGGAGTCCGAGAAAGATGACCAGAAGCTGGCCACGCGTGTGGAGTGTCTGCGTCTGGCTGCCGAGTGCAGCCGAAAGCTGCATGCCGACGAGAACCGCAAGCTCTATCTGGGTCAGAAGACAGACACATCGAAATTCTATGCTCATATATTAAATATGTTCGTGCGCGCGCGTAAGGCTGACAGTCTCAGCCGCACGCCCGACGAGCGCGGACGCATCAAGCCCTTGGCCGCGAAGCGCGTGCATGATTTCCTGCAACCTTATCGCCAGAACCTGCTGGGCGGAGGAAAGTATCTCTATCTCAAGGGCAAGATGGCCGATGCATACCCGTATTTCAATATGTATGTCTCGTTGGCCGAGATGCCGGCTTTCGCTGCCGACAGTCTGCTGAAGCGCGACACGCTGATGTCACAGGCGGCATATCTGGCTGCTGCAGCAGCATACGCCAGCGGCAACGACGCGGGGCTGCTACGACATTCTGAGCTGGCACAGCAGGCTGGCATGCAGAGCCACCTGATCCAGGAATACGTGTGTCGCACGCTGGAGCGCAACGGCGACAGCGCAACGCAGCGCGCGGCGCTGACCACAGGGCTGGAGCGCTATCCCGAACATCCCTATTTCTTCTCCAACATCGTCGACAAGATGCTGGCACACAACAGGCCCGACGAGGCGCTGGCATTTGTGGATTCCATGCTCAAGCTCAACGACAGCATAGCGCTGAGATGGTATGCGAGGTCGCTGGTGCTCATGCGCCTGGAGCGCGACCGCGAGGCCATCGATGCCTGCGATGCGTGCCTGCGACTGCAGCCGGATCATGTCGATGCGTTGTATAACAAGGGCATAGCCTCGCTGAATCTCGCTGTGGTCTATGCCGAGCACGCGTGCACCGACATCACCGACCCGCGCTGCCTGCGAGACCGCGAGATTATACGCAGCCTCTACACGCTGGCCAAGGTGCCGATGGAGCGTGTGCGACAGCTCGCGCCACAGGACACTGCACGCTGGGCATCGCCGCTATACCGCATCTACCTCCATCTGAACATGGGGCCGCAGTTCGACGAGATGGACAGAATTGTCAACAAATAAGATTAGGGAGGTTCTAATAATTCACAATTATGACCTTCAATAATCTTGCGCCCAATCTCTGTCATTTCTATTCAGTTATAATACACCGCATTACGCCTTCATAAGAAATAACATTTCTTCGGCACAATATCATCAAATCTTACAACAGCGAATTAATAGAACCTCCCTGTTTAAGAACGATTCCTCTTGCACGCATCACGTCTTTTATTAGTCCTTATTTCCCTGGCGCTGTTGTCGTGCCACGACAACGGTGCGCGCACGGATGCCGACATCGACTCGCTGAATGCCGTAGCCCACAGCTGGCGCTATCGCGATGTGTCGCGCCTGCATGCCGCGGCCCTCGAAGCATTGTCTCTGGCTGAGGCTGCGGACTATGCCGGCGGTGTGGCCGAGGCCACCAATCATCTGGCCTATGAGCGCTTCCACGCTATGGACTTCGACAGCGCAATGGTGCTGGCCCAACGCGTTGTGGTGATGGACGATGCCCCGGCTGTGGAGCGCGCTGTGGCTCATGTTATGGTAATGAAAGTGGCACAGCGCACCAGCCGTAATGTGGCTTTCTTCACGCATCGCACGCGTGCCGAAGCACTGCTTGCCAAGCTGCCGACGCGCATGAGCGAGCACCGTATGCGACGCGCCGACTATGCCCGCTCGGAGATGCACATTGTTGCCTCAACATACTTCTATTATGTCGAGCAGATAGAGCGGGCGAGGGACGAGATGACGGCCGCAGAACCATATTGCCAGATGCAGTCGGACACAGCACAGTGGCTGTACTACAATTATATGTATGGTTCGGGCGCACTCGTAGACGACGTTGATTACAAAACTGTTGTGTGTCGCGAGTTTGATTATCTCTTTAGGTGCTTTACATTTGCCAAGAGTCGCGGCTATCTCTATTTTGAGGCCAATGCGCTCCAGTCGTTGGCACAGATGTGGGCCGACTCCACGCGCATGGATATCCTGCGCGAGGCCAAGGGCGAGGCCCTGTTGTATCTCTCTGTGCTCTTCCCGCAGCCCGCGGCTCAGCGCATGGCCGAGGATGCCGAGGTGCTGTTTGCTGCCTACGGCGACAACTTCCAGCGCGCCTGTGTGTTGCGCACGCGTGGCACTTTGGCAGCCTCGCGCGGTGACTACGCCACAGCGCTGAACCTCTATCGCAAGGCTTTGCAACTTGTGGGCACACGGCCTGTGCCGGAGTGGATAGGCGGCATCTGCGAGAAGATGTCTGTTGCGCTGGCCGGACAACAGCGTATGGCAGCCAGTGCACGCCTGCGCAATATCTATCTGGATTTGCGCTATCGCACTCGCGAGGATGCTGAGTGGGAAAGCCGTCGCGAGGAGCTGTCGGTTGCCGGACGTGTGCTGCGGCTGCGACTGCTGGCCACGTTGGGTCTGGCGGTGTTGCTCACGGCGTTGGTGCTGCTGCTGCGTCGCTGGTGGCTGCGTCGCCACACATGGCAGATAGAGCGTCTGCAGCGACATCAGCAACAGCTGCTGGAGCAGACGCAGGCCAGCGCCCGTGCTTTGGCCGAGGAGCAAGATACCCTGCGCGAACAACAGGAGATGGTGGCGCTGACCATTGCCCGCGACAAACGGCAGAATGTGGTGCAGCGTGCCAAACTGTCGCTGGCCCGAGACATAGTGCCGCTACTGGACCGCATGTTGCACGCCGCGCGTCATCTGCCGGAAGATGCTGCTGCACGGAGCGAATCGCTGGGATATATCAACGACTTGGCCGAGAGGATGGACCAGATAAGTGCGCTGCTGACAGAGTGGATTCAGCTTGAGCGCGGACGTGTGAGCCTGAATGTGACCACATTCGATGTGGGCGAACTGCTCGACACGCTGGCACGTGCACACTACACATACGAGCAACAGGGCATCACGCTCGAGGTGGTGCCGACGCATCTCAGCGTCAAGGCCGACCGCGCGCTGACGCTGTTTATGCTCAACACTCTGGCTGACAACGCCCGCAAATTCACGCCCTCCGGTGGCACGGTGCGTATCTGTGCCGAGGCCGCCACAGACAGCGCTGGCGATTATGTGGAACTCAGCGTTGCCGACACGGGACAGGGCTACGACGTCTCGCAGCCGCCCTCGGCCACCGGTCACGGCTTCGGTCTGCGCAACTGTCAAGGCATCATCGAACGCTATCGCAAGACGAGCTCCCTCTTTGCGGTGTGCAAGATGGGAGTTGACAGTAGAGTGGGGCAGGGCAGCCGCTTCTGGTTCCGGTTGCCGCGTGTGGCGGTGGCAATGATTGCCGCACTCCTATGCTTGCCCGTCGGCATGTGGGCCGGCAATGTGTCGGATGAGGCACAACTTAGGCAGGCTCAGGAGGCTGCGCTGCACTGGGCCGATTCGGTGTATTATGCCAACGTCGGCGGCCGTCATGCGCTGGCGCTGCAATATGTTGATTCGGTACTGGACTGCATCAACGCACAACATCGTTTGCTGTGCCCCGACGATACGTCGCAACTGTGCCTGCAGCCTTCGACGATGCCTCCGGCAGATATCGACTGGATGCTGCGGGGTGACAGCATAGACTATGCGCTGCTCATCGCTATGCGCAACGAGGCCTCCATAGCAGCGCTGGGCACGCAGCAGTGGGAACTGTATGGATACAACAACGAGCTGTACACTCAATTGTATAAGCTCTACAACATCGACCCGACCATCGAAGCGGACTGTGTGGCGATGGAGAGCGCACAGCGCCAGGGCCGCCTGCTGGTGTGGCTGATGCTGTTGCTGATAGCAGTGGCTGCTGTGGCAGCGTGGCTGTTGTGGCTGCGCCCGCAGTTGGCGTTGCGACGTGCTGTGGTTGAGGTGCGGCAGCGTCGCTTTGCGCGCACGCTGGCCGAGGCCGAGCAACGTCGTGCCCGCGAGCAGACTGATGTGGAGCTGGCGGGGGACGAGCACAGGCGTCGCCTCTTCGAACACGAACGCCTATATGTGCGCAACCAGATTATGGACAACTGCCTCTCTACGCTCAAGCACGAGACGATGTACTATCCCAGCAGGTTGAGGCTGCTGGCCGGACGCATTGCCGATGCTGCCACAACGGATGAGGCTGTAAAACTGCGCGACACGATGTTGGAGACCGCCACTTACTATCGCGACGTATACACAACATTGCTCGAACAAGCGCAACAACAGGCTGCGCAGACTGGCTTCCGCCGAACGGCTGTGGAGATTACGCCGATGATTGATGGACTGGTGCGTCACACGCGTGCCGCAGCACGACGTCGTGGGCTGGCGGTAGAACTTACAAGCCCCCTCCCGACCATTCCCGCTGACGCGCCTACCCGTAGCCTTTCCCCCAAGGGTGAGGAGGTTCGTGCCGACGAGATGCTCGTGGTGCAGTTGTTAGAGACGCTTGTGGATGCCGAACTGGATTTGATAGCTAACGAAAACGCAAACCATAATTATCAGTTGCAGCTCTCCGTTGAACGGATGGATGATGCACGCTTTGTGAATATCTGTCTGTCAGCGCCGGACACGCCTCTCACTGCAGCACAATGTGATGAACTCTTTGCCCCGCACAGTGGCGGCCAGGCGTTGCTGGTATGCAAACAAATTGTGCGTGAGCTCGACGAGATGAACAACCACATCGGTTGCCGCATCGTGGCCGCGCCCACGCACACAGGACATACAATTACTTTGTCACTCCCTGCGGAAGTCAGTCATAATTGACCATTGACCATTGACAATTCATAATTCACAATTCACAATGCAGAATGCTCAATGGTCAATGTTCAATGTTCAATGTAAAGGTGATACTCGCCGCCCGGTATAGTCTGCAGGTCATATTCATACACTTTCTTCAACGTTAGCTGTGGCTTTGAGGTGAGTGCCTCTGACAGCAGCGGCTCCTTGATTTGTGCAGGAGCGAAGAGTGCATTGGGACAATCACCCTGTGCAGGCTGCAAGCCCTTACCCTTCAATTCAACGTATGAGCGCACGCGCAGCGTGCCGCCAATGGTGGAACGCACACAAGCCGACAGGAGTTCACCGTTGTTCCACTCCTCATCCACGATAAATCCACCACGTGCACGCAAGCCTTTCACCTCACCTTTCTTCCAGTCTGTAGGCAGTGCAGGCAACAGATGTACGGCCCCATCATGACTCTGCAGCAGCATCTCGCAGATACCTGCTGATACGCCGAAGTTACCATCAATCTGGAAAGGCGGATGGGCATCAAAGAGGTTGGGGTAGGTACGACCATTGGGATACAGACTGGCTTTTGAGTCGTCGGGCAACAGGTGCAGCATATTCTTAATTACCTGGAAAGCATGGTCGCCATCGAGCATTCGTGCCCAGAAATTCGTTTTCCATCCCAGGCTCCATCCCGTAGCCATATCCCCACGCTGATTCAGCGTATTAGCAGCAGCGGCAAAGAGCTCGGGATGCGAATACGGAGATATCTGGTTGGAGGGATACAAACCATAGAGGTGGGAGATATGACGATGCTCGTCCTTGGGGTCATCAGCATCGATAATCCACTCCTGCAACTGGCCGTAACGACCTATCTGCATAGGAGGCAGATTCTTTAATTGGAAATTGAGAATCGAGAATTGAGAACTGTCGCCCAAGACCTCGGCTGCCTGCAATGTTTGTGAGAGCACATCGAAAGCTATCTGGTTGTCCATCGTGGAACCGGCTGTCACATTGGTCCCTTTTCCTCGAGGTCCATGCTCAGGCGATACCGTAGGAACAGTCATCAGCCATCCTGCGGCCTGCTGCATCTCACCAGCAACTGGATACACCTGCATATAGTCAAGCAGGAAGTCGGCAGCACCTTTCAGCACAGGATACCATTGTTTCAGGAATTCCTTATCGCCTGTATAAAGATAATGCTGCCAGATGTGAGTGGTCATCCAAGCGCCGCCTGTGGGGAACATACCCCACGGCGTACCGTCCACAGGACCAGCAATACGCCAAAGGTCGGTGTTGTGATGAGCCATCCAGCCCTTGCAGCCATACATCTCCTTAGCGGTCTTGGCGCCCGTCTCGCTCAGATCTTTTATCATCGCGAAGAAAGGCTCCTGCGTCTCGGCAAGGTTGCCGATTAGTGCAGGCCAATAGTTCATTTCGGCGTTGATGTTGATAGTGTATTTCGAGTCCCAAGGGGCGTTCATCTTATCGTTCCATACGCCCTGCAGGTTAGCAGCCTGTCCGCCGGGCTGACTCGATGAGATGAGCAGATAGCGTCCATATTGCATCATCAGCGCCACCATATCCAGATCGCTGGCATCCTTCTCAAAGGCAGCCACGCGCTTATCAGTCTCCAAACCCGAATTCGCAGATTTTGGCAAAGTCAGCTTTACGCGGTTGTACTGTTCGTGGTACTTCTTCAAATGGGCCTTCAGCAGTTTATCGAAACTCTTGCCTGTCACGCTGGACAGTGCCTGGTTCGTCTTCTCCGAAGGATTGCCACTGACGTCGTGGTAGTTCACAAAATTGGTGGCTGCCGTAATAAGGAACGTGGCCGTCGTGGCATCTTTAACGGTGATAGTTCCCTTGTCATTGCTGGTTACATTACCGTCAGTCTTCACATACACATTGCTTACAGCCTTCAGTCCGGACGGGACACCTTCTTGCTCCACGCCATTAACGGTGGTGAAAAGCTGGGCGTCTTTCCAACCATCGGCATACCCGTCAATCTTGCCTATCAAAGCTTCTTGATCTGCTATCTGCAACTGGCTGGTGAATTCCACGTCAAACTCCAGCTCTTTTTTCTTGCTGGCCTTCAGCTGTACTACAATCACGTTGTCAGCCTGCGAAGCAAACGCAGTGCGCTCGTATCGCACACCTTTATATAAATAAGAGGTTGTGGCCGTAGCATCATCGAGATTCAGCGCACGCTCATATCCTGTGACGTCCTTATGAGCGAACGACAGTTTCAGGCTACCCAATGGCAGGAAACGCATACCGTGAGGCCCTTTGACGAAATGCCTGTCAATCAGTTGTGCCGCCTCGCCCTCCTTGCCCTGAAATATCAGGCGGCGCACCTCAGGCAGATATTCCAGCGACTCCGTGCTGTTGTTATTATGGGGCGAGCCGCTCCAGAATGTCTCTTCGTTGAGTTGAATCTCCTCAGTATCAGTACCTCCATATATCATAGCACCCATGTGACTGTTGCCTATTGGCAGAGCCTCCAACCAGTGACTGGCAGGGCGGGCATACCATAGACGTTGGGTGGTGCCATCATTCTTTGCAAAAAGCTGTGCAGCCGACAGCACTGTCAGTAGAACAAAGATTATCTTTTTCATTATATCTGTTGTTTATGTTATTCTGAATATATCGCTGTATTGTTTTGTGCTTGCAAAGGTATGAAAAATACAACAAAACCAGCAAAGTTTTTGTTATCTTCTTAATATTGTGCCACTTTAATCCTTAAACTATAAACTTTAAACTACGGCCGTAGACCGTGACTATGTACGGACGATAGACATGCATTCTATGGAAGTTTTTTGTTCATAGTCCGGACATTTCTTTGAGTCCATGCGCACGGACTCATGAGTCCATGTGCGTGGACTCATGAGCCCATGTGCGTGGACTCATGAGCCCATGTGCGTGGACTCAATCGTCCACGTTCGTGGACAGATAAATTTGACCGGACGATGAACTAATATTCTCTTGAGGATGCACTAACAACCCCCGCATAATAATGCTTAAGGGAGGTTCTAATAATTCGCTGTTGTGAGATTTGATGATATTGTGCCAAAGAAATGTTATTTCTTATGAAGGCGTAATGCGGTGTATTATAACTGAATAGAAATGACAGAGATTGGGTGCAGATTATTGAAGGTCATAATTGTGAATTATTAGAACCTCCCTTAATGAATAGTGTTCAGCACTTTTTCGTCCATTTCCGCGTTTTTCGCCGAAAAAACTTTTGCATGAATCGGATTAATCGCTATTTTTGCACAATGATACGCCTGCACGATAGGCTTTTATGGCGAATTATATCGATATTACAAATCACGTTCTATGAGTATAGAGAATCAAAACAAACTTTTTAGTTGTAAACTTATGGACAGTATTAAATATATTTGTATTCTATTTCTGTCTTTGGCCATGCCTATCCTGTCATCTTGTAGTAATGATGATGAAGATGAACTGAGCATAGGAGGCATAAACCTTGTTGGAACTTGGGCCTTGATTCATTCCAATGGTGACAAAATAGAGTCATTTTATCAGTATATTGTTAAGTCTGATGGCACTATTATCAGTACAAGCATTATCGGTGAGTGTTTGGATGGCTATTTATGGGTAGGCTTTCCTCAATACTATATTGATGATAATGTAAATCGGGCAGAAGAAAACCCATATCAATGTACTTTCAGAGGGAACAGCGTCTACTATGAAGATTGGGAGGTCGCTAAAATCACTGTAATAGACAGTGAGACGGTTAAGATGGTCAGCACAACTGTTGGCAGTGGTACCCTGAAGAAGATAAGTCGGATTGTTGCAAAGCCGAACCTTACATTTCATGCTGGATATCCATATAATGCACTGGTCAGTCTTGAAGGGAAATGGATTGGTGTTGAGACGGATGAGAACACTGACGGCTCGTATGATGTTCGTTATCGGTTTGAGATAGATGATTATGGAACGCTTTCTGTTAGACAATTCGAAGGCGTTTATAAATATGATGGATATAGGTCAATGATTATTTCCACTTTATCACAAGAAGAACTCACTAACAAGCTAAAAGAGGATGCTACAGTCTTTAAGTATTGCCAATGGGAAGACAACAACATCTATTTTGACAATGAGCTCTTAGCAACCATCAATGTGGTAACCAACGGTGAGGCAAAAATGGAGAGCAGGCGATGGGGCAGTCTAAAACTTATAAGAGAAACAGATAACCTTCAATTCGTTTCAACTCAAAATTTCAATTATACTTTCACACCATCTACAGGGGGAAGTCCAGTAAGTCTTGTTGGTAATTGGGTTGTATGGGAGAACAATAGCAATATGACTATGCCAACATATAAGAGAGTTTTCTCTTTAAGCTCTGATGGAACATTACGCATGTATTCTATAGAGGCAACTTATGACAATCATACCATCAAAACGTCTTGCACGGAAGATGATTACCAGTATTATCAACAAGCTGAGTATTCCTCTTGTCAAAGGATAGGTAATGACCTTTATCATAATGATTATATACTTTTATCTGCCACTTGTCTTGATAAAGACAGATTCACCATATCTTGGCAACAACCACCTTACTATGAAGAAATCATGATGATAGAAAGGGTTGATAATATAGTGTATGCGTATGATTTTAATTATTCAGTTAATTACGGCTATACACCTGATGCCCCATTCTCTGTTTGGGATGCAATAGCGAAGTGTAAGGAAATTGGTAGCACAGCATCAGAAAACAATTTCTACGTCAAAGGTGTAATCAGTTCTATAAATGAAGTATCATTGTCGTATGGCAATGCCACATTCAACATTTCTGACAACGGCGACAATGCATCTGGTAACGTATTAACAGCATATCATACTCGTGCCATCGGGGGAAGTCGATTTGTGGCTGAGAACCAAATTAAGGTAGGCGACTCGGTTATATTGTGTGGTAAACTTGTCCATTACAGGAACAATGCACCAGAACTTCTGCAGGGATATATTTACTCTATGAACAGTGGAAGTAGCTCTATAGATTTCGGTTCACATGGTGATGGCACCACAAGGTAAACCCACACATCGAACAAAAACAGACCGCTACCTGATTCTAAATAATACACATCAGATAGCGGTCTAAATAGCTGATTATATTGTAGATAAGATGTAGCCTTATCAGATGTTTTCGGGGGGTCTACTCACTCCCATTCTATTGTGGCTGGTGGCTTTGAGGAGATGTCGTAGCAGACGCGGTTGACGCCTCGGACGTGGTTGATGATGTCTGTGGAGACGTTGGCGAGGAAGTCGTAGGGGAGGTGTGCCCAGTCGGCTGTCATAGCGTCGGTGGAGGTCACGGCTCGCAGGGCTACGGGATGTTCGTAGGTACGCTCGTCGCCCATCACGCCTACGCTGCGCACGGTAGCCAGCAGGATGGCGCCTGCCTGCCACACCTTATTATATAGTATGTCGCCGTTTTCGCAGACATAATTGCGCAAGGCGCGGATGTAGATGTCGTCGGCTTCCTGCAGGATGCGTACGCGTTCGCGTGTGATGTCACCAAGGATGCGCACAGCGAGGCCAGGACCGGGGAAGGGATGGCGCGTGATGAGGTGTTCGGGCATTCCGAGCTGACGGCCCACACGACGTACTTCGTCCTTGAAGAGCCACTTCAGGGGCTCGCAGAGCTGTAGGTTCATCTCCTTGGGCAGACCCCCGACGTTGTGGTGGCTCTTGATGACCTTGCCGGTGATGTTGAGCGACTCAATGCGGTCGGGATAGATGGTGCCTTGGGCAAGCCACTTAAATTTACTATTTGAAGATTTACAATTTACGATTTGGCTGCGCGTTGCTTTCTCGGCCGCTTCACAGTTTACAAGTTTCTTGGCTTGTTCGTTGAAGACCTCGATGAAGTCGCGGCCTATGATCTTGCGTTTCTGTTCGGGATCGGACACACCAGCGAGGTCGGCAAAGAATTTTTCGCTGGCATCCACGCCGATGACGTTGAGGCCCAGACATTCGTAGTCGCGGAGCACGTCGTGGAACTCGTTCTTGCGCAACATGCCGTGGTCCACGAAGATGCACGTCAGGCGGTCGCCAATGGCACGATTGATGAGTACCGCTGCCACGCTGCTGTCCACGCCACCAGAAAGACCGAGGATGACGCTGTCGTCGCCAAGTTGCTGTCGGAGCTCCTCCACGGTGGTCTCGACGAAGTTGGCGGCGCTCCAGTCTTGATGACTGCCGCAGATGTCAACGACGAAGTTGCGCAGCAGCTGAGTGCCGCAGGTGGAATGGAACACTTCGGGATGGAATTGGACAGCCCAAAAAGATTTACAATTTGACAATTTACAATTTACAATTTCCTCTCCACTCCAATAGGCGGCGTTCTGCACGGAGGGTGTGCTGGCGATGCACTGGCAGCCATCGGGGATGGCTGTGATGGTGTCGCCGTGGCTCATCCACACTTGTGCGCCGGGCTCTATGTCGCGGAAGAGCGGGTTGGTGGTGTCGATGGTGGTAAGCTGCTGACGACCATACTCGCGTGAGGGGGCGGGCTCGACCTTGCCTCCCAGCGTGTGGGCAATGAACTGTGCACCATAACAGATGCCGAGGACGGGATAGCGGCCGAGTATCTGTGTGAGGTCGATGCTGAAGGCTTCGGGGTCGTAGACGGAGTATGGCGAGCCGGATAGTATGACGCCGATGACATCGGGGTCGTCCAGCGGCATCTTGTTGTATGGCAGAATCTCGCAGAAGGTGTCGAGCTCACGCACGCGGCGACCAATCAGTTGTGTGGTCTGTGAACCGAAATCGAGGATGATAATCTTTTGCATAGGTAAAAAGACACGACCTGCGGTCGTAGTTTAAAGTTTATAGTTGAATGTTTAAAGTGAAGTGGCAAAGTCATCGGCTGCTGAGAGGGTGTCGAGCTTGCCTATATCCATGAGGTGCAGGTCTGGCATGATGTATGCTTGTATATTGGCCTGGTTGCAGACATGCAGGTAGAAGTCGATGATGCTGAATCGCTCGGGCCACGTGTCCATAAGCGGCAGCAGCCGTGGTGAGATGATGTGGATGCCAGAGAAGGCGAGTGAGGTGCCGCCATCGACGATGCCTTTGACCTCGCCAGTGGTGATGTTGTGCCATCCTGTGAGGCGCTTCGTAGCTGTGTCGAAGACAAGTGCGCGTGACGATTGGCGTTGGCTGACGAGGAGTGTGGCATCAGCGTCTGTTGTCACGGCGTGTTCATGGAGAGCCAGCAGGTTGGCATCGGAAAGGATGTCGACATTGTGAATGAGTATGGTTGAGGCTGCATCGAAGAGTGGGCGTGCATGACGAATGCCTCCGCCTGTCTCGAGAAGTGCTCCCGTCTCGTCGCTGATGCGTATGTCGAGGCCAAAGTTGTTATTGGCGTTCAAATAGTCGATAATCTGATTGGCGAAGTGGTGGACGTTGACCACAATGCGCTCGTAGCCTGCACGCTTGAGCTTTTGTATCACATGCCAGATGAGCGGCTCACCGGCCACGGGCACCAGTGCCTTGGGCTTGGTGTCGGTGATGGGACGAAGCCGAGTGCCGAGTCCGGCAGCAAAAATCATGGCCTGCTTGGTTAATTCACAATTCATAATTCACAATCCTATGTAATTTACAATTTGACGATTTACGATTTACAATTTATTTACGATTGAGCAATTTTATAATGCATAATCAACAATTGATAATGGCTAGTCCCTTTAACTACCTTAATCTTTAAATTTTCAACTTTCAACTTTCAACTGTGGCGTAGCCGGTGTGTAGCGACCAGTTCCAGTAGGTCTGGGCCGTGCTCGGCCACAGTCTTGGGGCCTATGCCGGGTATGGCAAGTAACTCTTCCTGCATGGTGGGCTCGAGGTTCGCAATGCCTATGACGGCCTTCATCGGCATGACGTATGCGGGTGGTAGCTTGCGTTCGGCTGCCACATCGGAGCGCCATGTGAGTATGGCCTTGTAGAGGCGGCCGTTGCGGATATGGCTGTAGTCGATGTCCACCTTTGACTTCGAGGTGGATTTTTTTGTGGGTGCAGTGTGAGGCACAGAAGCCCCCTCCAGACCTCCCCCAGAGGGACGGGGAGCTGCTCCCTGTCCCTCTTGGCGGATGAGAGAGTGGGCTGGTTTGGCGGCCTTTGATGCCTTGGAAGTCCTGGTGCGTCGTGCGGGCTTGGTGTCTTCGGTCATAGCCGTCTGTGCTTTGGCATTCCAATAGGCATCGAGTGTGAATCCTTGCAGACATGCTGTGAAGATGCTCATCTTCTCGGTGTAGTCGGCTTGCAGCAGTTGCAGTTGCCGCGTGAGCTGTTCGCGTGTCTGCTTGTTGTCCACTTCGGGCATCTCGGCTTCCACCATCTCGCCGATGGCTGTGGGAGTAGTGGTGCTGTAGTAGAGCATTGCCTTCTGCACGCGTTCGCGCAATAGCGTGTTTGCGCTGAAGGTTTCGGCCAGCGGCACGAGCTGGTGTATCTGTTGTTGGAAGCGCAGCCCCACGGCGGCCAGTTGTGTGTCTACAGCTGTGGCTGCCGCTGCTGTTGCCGTGGCGTAAGTGGGGTAGAGGTGGCCGAGGTGTTCGGCTGTCAGGCGTGCATAGTAGCGTGCGTGCATGGACATCTGCTGGAAGTCGAAGATGTCGTTGAGGATGTCCTCCACGTATGCACGTCTGTCATGAATGAAGCTCTCTGCTGTGGGCCTGTGGTCGTCGGCAAAGTCCTGGAATTGTGTTACGTTGGGGTCGGTTGTGATTACCGATGCGGGAATGGGTGTTGCCAGCACCAGGCCCTGTAGCGTGCGGCAACGTGAGAGTGCAACATATACTTGTCCGTGACTGAAGGCTCGGCCAGCGTTGACTATGGCGTGGTCGAAGGTCAAGCCCTGGCTCTTGTGTATGGTGATGGCCCATGCTGTGCGTAGTGGAATTTGTGTGAATGAACCTATCTTTTCTTCCGATATGGTGCCTGTTGTGGAGTCGGTGGTATAGCGTGTGTTGGTCCATTCCATCGGTCGCACCAGGATGCGGTCGGTGCGGCTGCTGTCGTCGTTGCGTGGACACACCACGGCTACGCCCTCGCCTGAGATGTCGTCGATGCGGCCTATGCGCCCGTTGTAGAAAGCTTTGTCGGTCGAAGTGTCGTTCTTGCAGAACATCACTTGTGCGCCCACCTTCAGCGTCAGCTCGGCATCGGTGGGATAGGAGGTTTCAGGAAACTCGCCGGTGATCTTGGCTTTGAAGGTGCGGGGTGTGGTGGTCAGCGCCGCCATGTGTTGGGCGTTGATCTGTGCAGCCTGGTAGTTGTGTGTTGTCAGCGTGATCCACTGTTCGCCATCAGGCGGACGGAACGATGGCATGTATCTGTTGTTGAGCGTAGCCAGCACCGAGGCATCGGCGCGACCTTCACGCACAGCGTTGAGCAGAGCCACGAAGTTGTGATCCTGCTGCCGGTAGACATGTTGCAGTTCGATGCAAACGATGTCTGTCTGCAGCAGTGATTGCGATGAGAAGAAATACGGTGTCTGGTAGTATTGCTGCAGCACTTGCCACTCCTCGTCCGTAGCCACAGGTGCCAACTGCTGGAGGTCGCCGATGAGCAACAGTTGCACACCGCCGAAGGGACGGTCACGATGCTTGTAGCGACGCAGCACGTCGTCAATGGCATCCATCAGGTCGGCACGTACCATCGATACCTCGTCGATTACCAGCAAATCCAGAGCTCGCAGTATGTTGATTTTGTGCTTCGAGAAGGTGAAGCGCATCTTTGACTCAGCGGCCGCAATCATCTGACCTCCAGGCAGGAATAGTCCTGGTGCAAGCTGAAAAAAGCTGTGTATGGTCACTCCGCCGGCATTGATGGCAGCCACACCTGTCGGAGCCACGATGATGGTGCGCTTGCGCGTTTGTGCATAAAGCTGACGCAGGAAGGTGGTCTTGCCTGTGCCGGCCTTGCCAGTGAGGAAGATGTTGCGATGTGTGTACATGGCATAGTTGTAGGCCATGTCCAACTCTTGATTTGCCGAATTCATGTCTGCAAAGGTAGATAATATTCAGCAGATAATATATATTTGTCACACATTTTTCTGTGTGCGGATACACTTTTTATAGTCGATCTTTCAGGATGAACCTTGGGCGAATACGCAGATAAATCCCGAATGAGAAGTCGTTGTTCCACCGGCTGGGACTTGTAATGCCTGTGTTGGATGTCAGTTGTCCTGTGTGCGAGATGTATGTCTCGGCCTTTGCCCCGAGCATGTAGTCGCGGGCAAAGGTGTGTGACCATTCAACACCTATCTGTGTCGTCGTTACGCCGTCGAAGTGACCTCCGTCGCCAGTGTAGGACAATGTGCCGAAGAATGGCACGCCATAGAGCGGGACGAAGTCGCGGGCCGTGAGGACGCGGCCATAGGCCCTGACGCCACATCGCAGGGATGTCTCTGCCGCAGCGGTGGCAGCCCATCCCGTGTCGAAGGGCCAAAGCGAGCCACTCTGCTGGTATGCTCCGAGTGCTGCGGCGCTGGCATCCACGCTTTCTACAGCACGGCACGTCGGCTGCCATCGCATGCCCACGCCCGCTCCGGCGTTGCACAGCGTCTGCACACCAAGTTCCAGCTCAGGCAGGTCCTGTTCGCCACCGCGATGCTGCACCACGACATCCACGGGTATGTACCACTTCACGCGGCCGAGGCCGCGGCCTATCCAGTGGCGTAGTGACAGTCCGACGGTGAAGGCCTCCTGATGAGTGTCTTCCTCGAAGATATAGCTCTGCCAGTTCAGCCAGACATCCATGTTGAAATGACGGCGGCAATGCATGATCTGCACGCCCATCTCCGGGTCTTGTGTGAGGTTCACTTCAGGGGCGAACAGTGGTTCCATCAGGCCATGCGCCGCACCGCCGTAGATGTCGCCAAGGACGAATGTGGTCTTGCCGAGCACAGCTGTGGCGCGGAAGAAAGGCAGCACGTGTGCTCCGCGCTGATATTGGTTGCCTTTCCAGTGCCCGATGTCATGATATGCATAACATGGGTACTTGTTGGCCCCGTCGAATACCAGTGCGTGCGCTCCCAGTTCGAGCCGCAGAGCCGACAGCGGCTGCCAGGTGAGGCGCGGCCGCAGCCAGAAACCCGGCAGCGAATAGCCGTGTGTGTGCCGGCCCTCGTATTCGTTGTCCTTGAAGAATGTCAGGCCCTCTATCTCCACTGCCAGCTGTCGTGTATGCGTGCTGTCGATGCGGCTGTCTTCGGCTGCCATCAGTGTCGCCATATTATGTGGCGGCACAGCCAACTGTGCCGGCGGTTGCTGTTGCAGGCTGTCGCTGACGCCAGTCATGACAAATAACAGTGGTAGTAGAAATGACATCATAATGAATTGTCTGCTATGTGGTCACAAAAGTATGCATTTTGCCATAAGATAGCAAAACATCATGCTACATTTTTATATAAAAAGCTGAAGGGAGTACAACTTTACTCATAAATTTTTTGAGCTTAACAGGAAAAACACTACTTTTGTGCCCATCAATATTTAATTCACAATTCATAATTCACAATTACTTTAAACTTTCAACTGCGGCGTAGCCGCGTTAAATAAATACATCAGCATGAAAAAGTTTCTACTTCTTGCACTCATGGCCACAATGGGCTTAGTCAGCACCAGTGCCCGCCAGCGCACAGTCGATGAGGCTGCGGTTGTCGCCACACGTTTCCGTGCGGTCCACAACTTTGTGAATAGGGTGCAGGCAAATTCGGCGCAACAGCCCACGCTTGTATACACCCGCACCGATGGCGACACGCCTCTCTACTATGTGTTCAACCGCGCTGGCAGCGGATATATCATCATAGCTGCCGACGACAAGGCACAGACGGTGCTCGCATACAGCAACACTCAGCCCTTCACAAGCATAGACGATGTGCCGGACAACATGCGCGCTTGGCTTGACAACTATGCACGTCAGATACGTGCCGCCATCGACTCTCCCTTGGCTCAGGCACCTCGTCGTGCACAGCGCCAGCCCATATCACCCCTGTTGACTACGACATGGGGTCAGGAGAATCCCTACAACCTTGATTGTCCTGTCGTGGGAACGGAGAATCAGCGCACTGTGACGGGCTGTGTGGCAACGGCTATGGCTCAGGTGATGTACTACCATCGCACGCCAGCCCGTCCCACAGGAGGTGTAAGCTATCAGTGGACACGCCCCGACAAGGTGGATGCCAACAATGAGAGTGTGAAGGAAACAGTGACACGCGACTACTCGAGTCACACCTACGACTGGGACAATATGCTGCCGTTCTACACTGATGCTGCAGGCAATCTCCTCAGCAATGTCACCGACGAGCAGCGGCAGGCTGTGTCGTTGCTGATGGCAGATGCCGCCTACAGTGTTGGCATGCAGTTCCGCACGGGTTCTTCGGGAGCGGCTACCTCTGATGTGCCTTATGCCCTCGCCACGTTCTTCGGTTTCGACAAATGTGCCGACTTTGAGAACCGCTACTTCCACAATGACGAGGATTGGGAGCAACTCATTTACGATGAGCTGACGGCACGTCGTCCGGTCATATACTGCGGCACAACAGCTATGGGCTATGGCCACACATGGATTGTCGACGGAGTGGATTCAGAAGGTCTCTTCCACATCAACTGGGGTTGGGGCGGATTCCAGGATGGCTACTTTGCTATGACAGGCACCAACACCTTCAGGCCTGCTGTGGGTGGCATCGGAGGCTCATCCATGGAGGAGAACTACGACCTGGACCAGGCAGCCCTCTTCAACGTCAAGCCTAATGCAGGCGGTGAGCCTGAGTACGACATCGTCAGCGTGAATGCTGAGCAGTTGAACATCACCTCAGCAACGCGCCCCATACCTGCTGCGTCGGATGAGAATGCATGGTTTGTCATCTACGGCAGGTTTATGAATCACAGCACAGGTGGGTTGTTGAACTGCTATTGTGATTTTGGCATCAAGGTTCGCAACCATGACACTGGTTTTGAACATGTTTTCAGGAGTCCGTTCAGATATTCTGACCTCTTCACCTTCCAGACATATATTGAGGCAATAGGCGTATTCCGTACAGACCTCAACTGCCTGCAGTCGGGCGTATATGATGTCAATGCCGTATATCGCGCTGCCCCTGTGCCCTTTGGTTCGGAACAGAACGAGTTCATTGAGGAAGACAGCTGGAAGGAGTTCCGTCATCCCTACGACAAGATACCAGCAAATACCATCACCCTCACTGGCGACTATCCTGACAAGTTCGTGTCGTCGCCACTCACTGTCGTTTCCACAGCAGCTGATCATCTGACGTTAAAGATCGGCATCGCTGCTAATCGCAACATTGACGGATATCTTGTGCCGATGATTTTCGAACCGGCAGCGTTTGATGCCAACGGCAATCCGACAAGCATCACTGCTAATCCATCTAAGCAGACCACTACATCCACACACGTCAAGCTCAATGCTGGACAGAAACAAGTTGTGGATCTGGGTGTATGGACATACCAGACTAATGGCTCCGACCTGCCGAAACTGATTATACAGTTGGCTTGGTCAGACACGGAAGACGGACGATGGACGGCCGACACCAGGCTGGAGCCCTTGGCACAGAATCAGGTTTATTTCCAGGCAACAGCACCGACAGCCATCAACGACATCGTCACAACGCCTTCAACACCAGTTGGCACCTATACCCTCGACGGTCGTCGCGTGGATGTCAACTCGAAGACACAGACACCAGCTAAGCCTGGCCTGTACATCATCGGTGGTAAGAAGGTCCTCGTGAAGTAGGCGACACAAATTCCATATTGTAAATGGCTAAATCATAGGTCAGAATGACTTTACGCCAACGCTATGACTCCGTCCTCGCATATTTTGGGCAGGCTATGCCCGATGCGGGGACGGAGTTGCACTTTGATAGCGACTTCCAGCTTTTGGTGGCTGTGGTGCTCAGCGCACAATGCACCGACCGCCGCGTCAACATCGTCACACCGCGTCTCTTCGAGACCTTTCCTACGGCCGAAGCTATGTCGCATGCCTCGCCCGACGACCTGCTTGAGTACATCCACAGCGTGAGTTATCCCAACTCAAAAGCCAGTCATCTTGCGGAGCTGGCCAGGATGCTTGTGCGTGACTTCGGGGGCAATGTACCCAGTACAATGGATGAGTTGCTGCGTTTGCCTGGCGTGGGCCGCAAGACCGCCAACGTGGTTCTGAGCGTGGCACACGGCGAGGCGCGGATGGCTGTTGACACTCACGTCTTTCGTGTCAGCCACAGGCTGGGGCTTGTTCCTCAGTCCGCCACCACACCGCTGGCAGTGGAGCGACAGCTGATGCGGTATATACCAGCGCATCTGGTGCCTCGGGCACACCATTGGCTGATTTTGCATGGACGATACACATGCACAGCTCGCAAGCCCCACTGCGAGGAGTGCGGGCTTGCGAGTCTGTGCAAGTATACAGGTTAAAAAAACAGACGGGACACCTGCAGGTGTCCCGTCGAAATATTTTCCTCAGCCGTTCATCGAGATGAGGAATTCCTCGTTAGTCTTTGTTCCTTCAAGGCGTTTCTTGAGTTCTGTCATTGCCTCGATGGGGTTCATGTCAGAGAGATAATTGCGCAGCACCCACATACGTTGCTGCGTCATCTTGTCGTGCAGCAGGTCGTCGCGTCGTGTGGAGCTGGCGACGAGGTTCACAGCCGGGAAGATGCGCTTGTTGGCCAGTGTGCGGTCGAGCTGCAGTTCCATGTTGCCTGTTCCCTTGAACTCCTCGAAGATGACCTCGTCCATCTTTGAACCCGTGTCGATGAGTGCTGTGGCGATGATTGTCAGTGAGCCGCCGCCTTCGATGTTGCGTGCCGCACCAAAGAAACGTTTCGGGCGTTGCAGGGCATTGGCGTCAACGCCTCCAGAGAGAATCTTGCCTGAGCCGGGGGCTACATTGTTGTATGCGCGTGCCAGACGTGTGATGCTGTCAAGGAAGATGACTACGTCATGTCCGCACTCCACCATACGCTTGGCTTTTTCAAGCACTATGCTTGCAATCTTGACATGATGATCGGCAGGCTCGTCGAATGTGGATGCGATGACTTCGGCATTCACTGTGCGTGCCATATCCGTGACCTCTTCTGGGCGCTCGTCGATGAGCAGCATCATCAGATATGCCTCGGGATGGTTTGCGGCTATGGCGTTGGCGATCTCCTTCATCAGGATGGTCTTACCTGTTTTGGGTTGTGCCACGATGAGTGCGCGTTGTCCCTTGCCGATAGGGGAGAATAGGTCCACGACACGCACACTGAGAGGGTCGTTGTATCCTCGGCAGAGGTTAAACTTCTCGTCGGCGAAAAGCGGTGTCAGATGTTCGAAGGCCTGACGGTCGCGCAACTTAGCAGGTTCGACGCCGTTGACGCTGTCCACAGTGGTGAGAATGAAGTATTTCTCGTTGTCACGCGGCGGACGCACCGAACCCTCGACAACGTCGCCGGTCTTCAGTGCCCATTGCTTGATCTGCTGGTGTGAGACAAAGACGTCATCGGGCGAGGCCAGATAGTAGTAGTCGGCAGAGCGCAGTAGCCCGAAGCCGTCGGGCATAATCTCCAGGACCCCTTCGGTCTTGATCATGTCGCCGAAGTCATATCGTGGAGCCTTGACTTTTGCCGCTGCTGCTATGACGGCGTTCTTGCCCTTGTCGGCTGTCTCACGGCCCTGTATGCTGTTCTCCGTCGGCAATGTGGCTACGTTAGCCATTGGTGCGGTGAGTGGTGTTGAATCTGTCTCCTGCTCGACATAGTATGGGTCGTTGAAGACCTCCGGCACATCGGATATTATGATAAAGTCGGGCTCATCGGCCTTGAAGAATGCCTCAACCTCTTCGTCAGAAGGCATCTGCTCGTTGTCCTGAGGAGCCGGTGCAGATGTTGTGGTGCTTTCGGTGGCTATTGCCGGTGTCTCGGCGGCGCTAACATAACTGGTGTCGGTTGTCGTCTCGCTGGCTACGGTAGCAGTGTCTGCTGCATCAGCCTGCGTGTCAACACCCTCTGTGCTGTCTGCCTTGCGCTTGCGCCCGCGTTTAGCCTTGCCTGGTTGTGGCGCGTCCTCGTCTGTGGCGGCCGGTGTTGCCTGGTCAGCTGCAGTCTCTGTGGCTGTCCCTGACGCAGGTTCGCTGTGTGCGGCAAACAACGACAACTCGGCAGCGGCACGTGCAGCAGCCTCGAGTGCATCCTTCTCTGCCTTGCTCTTGCGGCCGCGTTTCTTGGGTGCAGTTGTTGCCTCAACGCTGGTGTCTGTGGCCAGAGTCTCGACATCAGTCTCAGTCTCTGCAGAGGGTGCAGGTGTAGCGTTCTCTGTTTCCACAGCAGACTTGTTCTTGCGACCACGTTTGCGCGCAGGTTTCTCGCCATCGGCCACAGGTTTGTTCATCACCATGTCCGACTCAGCTGAGATTACGGAATAAATAATGTCTATTTTGGCATCGTCGGACTTGGTCTTCAGGCCCAACGAACTGGCGAGAGAGGTCAGTTCCTCTTTCGTCATGCTTTCCAATTCACTCTTGGTATGCATAAATAAATGTAGTTGACATCAAATTGATGATAATGGGTATAATCTATACCTCACAACCGCGTTTCCGCGATTGAAAGTGCAATCCTACATACGCACACCCTATGAAGTCATGTACTTCAAGTGCATCTGAGGTTGCAGGAGTAATAAGATTTCTTGATTGTCGAATTGTGGTATGCAAATAAAGGCATCATCCTCAATTCGGGCGCAAAGGTAGTTGTTTTTTTCGAGAATGCAAGCGTTTTTTCCATTTTTTATATACTTTTGTGCCCAAAATAACACAAAAGGTGCCACAACAACATCGCGACATAGTTTAATTATGGCAGCAGTGAATCCTTATATACAGATTGATGGGCTGACGCTGGCCGTGGGCGACAAGACCCTCTTCGCTGATATTTCTTTTGGCATCGCCGAGGGTCAGCGTATAGGTCTCATTGCCAAGAACGGCACAGGCAAGACGTCGCTGCTCAACCTCATTGCGGGGCGTGATGCTCCGGACGGTGGTTCCATTGTCTTCCGTCGTGGCCTCAGGGTGGCGTATCTCGAACAGACGCCGACATTCCCTGCCGGCATGACTGTCATCGAGGGATGCCTGTGGCATTGTCGCCAGCATTTAGACGACGAAGAAGATGAGCAGGAGCGTCGTCGGCGTATAGAAGAATACCTCACGCGGCTGCACATCACCGACACGTCACAACCCATCGAACAGCTGTCAGGAGGCGAGCTCAAGCGTGTGGCGCTGGCCAATGTGCTGCTGCAAGAGGCTGATATGCTCATCCTTGACGAACCAACCAACCATCTCGACCTGACGATGATTGAGTGGTTGGAGGCTTATCTTTCGCGCAGTTCAATGACGTTGCTTATGGTGACCCACGACCGCTATTTTCTCGACCGTGTGTGCGCGCAGATATTGGAACTCGATGATCAGACGATATACACCTATCGAGGCAATTATGCCTATTATCTCGAGAAACGTCAGGAACGCATCGACACTCGCAATGCCGAGATAGCGCGTGCCAACAATCTCTATCGCACTGAGCTTGAATGGATGCGGCGAATGCCACAGGCACGCGGGCACAAGGCTCGTTCGCGCGAGGAAGCTTTCTATGACCTCGAACGCCGTGCGCATCAGAGCACCGAAGACAACAATCTATCGCTGAAGCTTAACAGTTCCTACATCGGGTCGAAGATATTCGAGGCCGAATATGTGTCCAAAGCTTTTGGGCCGGATAAGGTAATACTGAAGAACTTCTACTACAACTTTTCGCGCTATGAGAAGCTGGGCATCGTCGGTGCCAACGGAACGGGCAAGTCCACCTTCTTGCGCATGTTGCTGGGGCAAGTGCGTCCGGACAGCGGACGCTTCGTGATTGGCGAGACGGTGCGCTTCGGCTACTTCTCGCAAGAAGGCATGCCATTCGACAATCAGATGAAGGTCATTGATGCCGTGCGGCGAGTGGCAGAATATGTTGACTTGGGTGGTGGCCGCCATCTGTCGGCAATGCAGTTTCTGCAGCATTTCCTTTTCACGCCTCTGCAGCAGCAGAACTATGTCTACAAGCTCTCTGGCGGTGAACGCCGTCGTCTGTACCTGTGCACTGTGCTGATGCAGAACCCCAATTTCCTTATCCTTGACGAGCCCACCAACGACTTGGATATCATTACGCTGAATATTCTCGAAGAATATCTGCGCACTTTCCGCGGATGTGTCATCGTAGTCAGCCACGACCGCTACTTCATGGACAAGGTTGTCGACCATCTGCTGGTGTTTCGTGGCAATGGCGACATACGCGACTTCCCCGGCAACTACACCCAGTTCCGTGAGTGGGAACGCCAGCAACAAGCTGCAACTCCAACGTCACCATCAAATATTGGGCAGCGAGACACAGTGCCAAGGGCCGACCGCCCTGAGCGTCCACGGCGGCTGTCCTTTAAGGAGAGACGTGAGATGGAGAGCTTGGAAGCCGAGATTGCTGCTCTGGAAGACGAAAAGAGTAAACTGGAGGCGGCCTTGTGCAGCGGCACGCTGGATGTGGATGCCCTCACTGCTGCCAGCAAACGCCTGCCACTGCTCACGGATGAGTTAGACGAGAAAGAGATGCGATGGCTGGAGCTTTCGGAAATAGGAAGCTAAAAACGGTCTATCTTCTCGTCAGCAACACCACATTTTCCACATGATGAGTGTGTGGGAACATATCCACTGGCTGCACGGCTGCAACGCGGTAGTCGGAATCCATCAGCGCGAGGTCGCGCGCTTGTGTGGCAGGATTGCAAGACACATACACTATTCGCTCTGGTGAAGCATTGAGGATGACCTTCACCACATCGCCGTGCATGCCCGCACGTGGCGGGTCGGTGATGACCACATCGGGGCGCCCGTGTGTGGCTATGAATTCATCTGTGAGGATGTCCTTCATGTCACCTGCAAAGAATTCCGTATTTGTGATGCCGTTGATGTCGCTGTTCACGCGGGCATCTGCAATGGCATCGGCCACATATTCTATGCCTATCACACGTCGTGCCGAGCGTGCCACGAAGTTGGCTATAGTGCCTGTGCCGGTATAAAGGTCGTAGACCAGCGGCAATTCGCCGTCTGCCTCGCGGCCGTCAAACGCCAGTGAACGGGCCACCTTGTACAGCTCGTAGGCCTGGTCGGTGTTGGTCTGATAGAAACTCTTTGGCCCCACCTTGAAGCGAAGCCCTTCCATACCCAGGAAGATGTGGTCATCGCCGCGATAGAGCTGTACGGGCAGGTCGCCGAAAGTGTCATTGAACTTGGTGTTGTTGACCCACATCAGCGAGGTGACTTCAGGAAACGCATCAGAAACATATTGTAGCAAGTCGCGTGCGGCAGCCTCTTCTTCCGCTGTCTGTATGCACAGCTGCAGCAGCAACATCAGCCCCATGCGGCCGTCGGTCATCGGCACATTGCCCAGTCGGATCATCATCCCGCGCAGCAAGCCTGAGTGCTCGCGTGCGTCGAAGAACGTCAGCCCGTGGCTGTAGGCATAGTCGCGCAATCCCAGTCGCAGGCGGTCGTTGATGCTGTCCATGAGATGACACTCGTCGATGGGCAGGATCTTGTCGAAGGTGCCGTTGGCATGATAGCCCACACATTCCTGACGGTCAAAATGCTCGCCCGAGGCTATCTGTTGCTTTGTCAGCCAACGACGGTTTGCAAAGCCGAATTCTAGTTTGTTGCGGTATTGGCTTGTGCGCTGTGAACCCAGTATGGGGCGGCACTCTGGCAATTCCACCTTGCCGATGCGCTGCAGTGCATCCACCACCTGTTGCTGCTTGGCAGCAAGCTGCATGGGGTAGGGTAGCATCTGCCACTTGCAGCCGCCGCACACGCCGAAGTGGGGACAAAAAGGCTCAACACGCGAGGCAGAAGGTCGCACCATGCGTACCACCTCACCCTCGGCATAGCTGTGCTTCTTGCGAGTGAGTTGTATGTCGACCACATCGCCTGGAACGGCAAAGGGTATGAAGACCACCATATCGTCGACCCGCACCAGAGCCTTGCCTTCGGCTGCTATGCCTGTTATCTCTATGCCCTCCAACAGGGGCAATGGTTTGTGTTTTCTGCTCATGTTTACAATTTTGGGTGCAAAGGTAGGTAAAAATAATGATTCGTGCGCGCACGCGTACATAATTTTATTTAAGAGTTGAAATAAAAAGTTCTATTTGCTTGCACAGCTCAACATAATAAAGTACATTTGCCCCGCAAAATGCAAAAACCAATCATTAAACTCATAAACCCTACAACAATGACTATTCACGACTACAAGTTTGCCGGTAAGAAGGCAATCGTGCGCGTTGACTTCAACGTGCCCCTCGATGGTAACGGTAACATCACCGACGACACCCGCATCCGTGGTGCTCTGCCCACATTGAAGAAGATTCTGGCCGATGGCGGTGCACTTATCATCATGTCCCACATGGGCAAGCCCAAGGGCAAAGTGAACCCCAAGCTCTCTCTGAAGCAGATTGTTCCCGCCGTGAGCGCTGCTCTCGGTGTTGATGTACAGTTCGCTCCCGACTGCGCCAAGGCTGCTGAGCAGGCTGCTGCCCTGAAGATGGGCGAGGTGCTGCTGCTCGAGAACCTCCGCTACTATCCCGAAGAGGAGGGCAAGCCCGTTGGCATCGATAAGGAAGATCCCGCTTACGACGCAGCCAAGAAGGCAATGAAGGAGAGCCAGAAGGAATTCGCAAAGACTCTCGCCAGCTATGCTGACTGCTACGTGATGGATGCCTTCGGCACCGCTCACCGCCGTCACGCTTCCACCGCTGTCATCGCTGACTACTTCGATGCTGAGAACAAGATGCTCGGTCTCCTCATGGAGAAGGAAGTGCAGGCTGTTGACAACGTGCTGACTGACATCAAGCGCCCGTTCGTTGCCATCATGGGCGGCTCAAAGGTGAGCACCAAGATCGGCATCATCGAGAACCTGCTGGGCAAGGTTGACAAGCTCATCCTCTGCGGCGGCATGACCTACACCTTCATGAAGGCTCACGGCGGCGAAATCGGTAACTCCATCGTTGAATTGGACAAGCTGGATGTGGCTCTCGGCGTTGAGGAAATGGCCAAGAAGAACGGCGTAGAGCTGGTTCTGGCTGAGGACAGCGTATGCTGCACAGGCTATGACTTCGCCAACTTCTGCGTGAAGCCCGGCGCACAGGTCAAGATATTCCCCTCCAATGCTATCGAAGAGGGTTGGGACGGCCTCGACGTAGGTCCCAAGAGCCAGGCTAAGTTTGCTGCTGCCATCGAAGGCGCCAAGACTATCCTCTGGAACGGTCCTGCCGGCTGCTTCGAGTGTGACGACTTCACAGCAGGTTCACGTGCTGTGGGCGAGGCTGTGGCAAAGGCAACAGCCGAAGGTGCATTCTCCCTCATCGGCGGCGGTGACAGCGTTGCTTGCGTCCACAAGTTCGGCCTTGAGGATAAAGTCAGCTACATCTCCACCGGTGGTGGTGCTCTGCTCGAGGCTATCGAGGGCAAGGTGCTCCCGGGCGTAGCTGCCATCAAGGGCTAAACCGTTCAACAAAAACTTAGACCCACCCCTCACCCTCCTTCAAGGAGGGAGTGGTTACCTTTAAAGATTTGATTTGAGAAGTGACTTTCTTTAGCAGGTTATCAATCCGCAAAAGTGACCACTCCCGCCCTCACAGGGAGGGTGGGGAGTGGGTTCTTTTTTTACTCCTGCTTCTCGCAGCCTGCAATGGCGGCGACCGTGGCCTCACGGCCGAGGAGCAGGCTGCTCGTGATTCGGCAGCGCTGCACATCGCCATTATGCCTGTTGCCGACTGCCTCCCATTCTACTATGCCCAGCGCACCGGCATCTTCGATTCGCTGGGCGTTGATGTGCGCGTGCATTCGTTGCAGGCGCAACTCGACACCGACACGGCTCTGCTACGTCGCCACGCCCACTTGGCTTACAGCGATCTGGTGCGTGCCGTTGTCATCCAGGCCGACGACACCTTTGACCTTCGTGCTGTAGCCTCCACTGAAGGCCGACTCTCACTCATCACGCCACGGCGAGCCCGTGTGCGTGCGTTGACACAGCTACGCGAACGTATGGTGGCTGTGGCACGCCACAGCATCACCGACTACTGGAGCGACCGCCTCACCGACACCGCCGGTCTGCAGCGCGACGACATCTTCCGACCGCAAATCAATGACGTTCGCATACGCACAGCTATGCTCGGCAACGGCACTATGGACGCTGCTTTGCTGCCCGAGCCCTACGCCACGCAGATGACAACCGTAGGAGCACGCGTCAGTCTCACCACCGACGGCCTCTCACCGCGTCTGGCTTGTCTGGTGACACCGACATGGGTGCTGTCCGACAGCAGCCGCGTCCGTCAGCTGCGCCTGTTGGTCCGCGCCTACGACATTGCCGCACAGCGGCTCAATGACCGTCATGCGGCCGACACACTCTCTGCAATGTTGCGACAGCTGTGCTTCGTGCCGGATACAATTGCCGACAGCGTAGCGCTGGCCTTGCCACGCTTTGTGCCGCTCAAGCCCGCAACAGAGAGCGACGCTCAGCAAGCAGCACAATTCATGCTTCAGCGCTCACGTCTACGCAAGGACTACAAACCCGACACCCTGCTGTCAGCCACACTCTTCAACAACAGATAATGAACATCAACGCCGTCAACAGTATCATCCAGCAGGCCGATGAGGCGCTGGCGGAACACCGTCTGCACGATGCCCTCCAACTGGCAGAGGCCATTGCCAAAGACGTTCTGCTCAGTACGCATATCAACATCATTGATGATGTGCGTCGCGACTACGATGCTATGCTACACTTTGTGGCAACTGGTGGCACCGACCAGCAGCTGCGCGAGAACCTCAACGCCATCTATCAGCGTGCTGCGGCAGCCACACACGGAGCATTGCTCAGCTGGTATCAGGCAAAGGGCGTGACGCGTTTCGGACGGCTGTATGCTAATTTCAATTCGGACGGTGAGATGACTGTGGCAGCTCTCTTCGACCAGCTGCGGCGCATCAGCATAGACCACATGGGACAACAGTCCTACCACACCGCCCTTGATGCTGCTTTCGGGATGCTATGGATTATCGACTTGCCAGAAAACTCGTACAAGGAACTCGCCCAACAGATTACCACCCTTGACAACTTTGCCCGACACACACTCATCGCCAGTGCAATGCTCGGTGCGCTCGAACGCTTCGACATCGTGCGTGTGCGGCTGCTGACGGCTTTGGCTGCCAAAGCGCTGGATCAGCGTAGCACGTTGTCGGATGATGCCGATGTTGCACCCGTACAGCAGCTCGTGGCAGCGTCACTGTGCGGTCTCATGCTTGTCTACTGCCGGTGGCACATGTTGTTGCATTTCTACACAGATGCGGAAGACGACATCCGCAACGTCTTCTGCCACAAGGCTACGACAGACGACATCACCACGCTGCACTCTGCTGCCGCTCAGACGCTGATGACACCGCAGGTCGAGAAACGTTTGGAGAAGAGCCTGCCTGACATCAACAAACAGATTAAGAAGAAGATAAACTGGCTGATGGAGCAGGCTCAGGAAGGCGATGAGAGCGACGAGAGCAAGCCAAATATCATCAACAGCATCACCATAGATCCTTCCGACAAGCTTTTCAAGACACTCACTTCACACTACCATGAGATGCACACGCTGGCAATGGCCGGTTTCGACATCAACTATCAGGCATTCAAGCGAGTGCGCAATGCGCCGTTCTTCCAGCACCCGGCACATTGGTTCTATCCATTCAGCACGCAGGTGCCGGATATCAGGCCTTTGATGGACAACATCAAGGGTAAGAAGATCATTGCCCTGATAATGAATCAGGCCAACTTCTGCGACACCGACAAATATGTCTATATCTCCATGTTCGGCTTGCTGCAGAACGAGCAGACATTCACCAATCATATCAACAACGAACTGGAACAGCTACAGGGCGAACTCGACGAGGATTTTGACATCGCCCACCAGAGCCTGCCGCCATACACCAACTTCATGCAGAGTTGCTATCGCATGCTCATCCAAC
Source organism: uncultured Bacteroidaceae bacterium (assembly GCA_905233465.1). Taxonomy (GTDB): domain Bacteria; phylum Bacteroidota; class Bacteroidia; order Bacteroidales; family Bacteroidaceae; genus Physcousia. The sequence continues at coordinate 36,234 of CAJOEI010000022.1, forward strand.
CCGAGTGTGCACAGACCATCAATTTCATGGGGATGCTGGACAACGCCATCATGATGCCTCGCACATCGATGTTCGCACCATGTTTCCGCTCCTATGACGATATCCGTCCCGCCGTGGAGTCGCTGCTCATGCTCGACGATGCCAAGGACGCGCTGGCACTCATCGTCTGGGCCGAGGACAACATTGGCTCCACAGCCACGTTGTTGCGCGCCAAGGCAGCGGCGCTGATTCAGTCGCAGATGTGGCAGCGAGCCATCGAAGCACTGGCGCGCGAGCGCCTGCTGGCAGACCCCACCGACGAGAACCGCCTGATGATGGCACAGTGCCACGAGGCACTCAACCAGTGGGAGGCGGCAGCATCGGAGCTCGACAAGATTGTGGCGGCGCAGGCTCAGACAAGCACAAAGCCGTCGGCAGGCGACCCATCGCTGCTGCAGGAGATAGCGCTCTGCTACATCAAGGCGCATCGGTGGGATGATGCCGCCAACCGTCTCTTCCAGCTGGAGTTCGCGGGCCATGCCACACGCATCGTCCAGCGCTCCATAGGCTGGTGCTCGCTACATCAGGGCAAGTACGCCCGCGCTGAGCAGTACTACAGCCGACTTGTTGAAGCACGACGCCCCTCGTGGGAGGACATTATGAACCTCGCGCACGCACAATGGCTGCAAGGTCGTCGCATAGAAGCATTAGACACCTATCGGCGCTTTGCGACAGCTTTCGACAAAGCATCCAACAAACAGGGGTATTCATCCTGGCGCGAGGCGCTCGACACCGACATACGCCAGCTGCTGGCCCCCGCAGCACCACAGACAGAACTCGACATGCTGACCGACCTCATTTCATTGGAATGATAATAGACGCGGCCGGTATAGTCCCTTAACTTCTTAAACTCCTTAAACTCCTTAAACTCCTTAAACTTCTTTAACTCCCTATAATAAATGTATAGTCACAAGTCTTTAACTCTGACAATCATCATTGTTTCACTCCTTGTGTGTCTCTCTCCAGCTGCTGCACAGCAGAAGAGCAACTTGCAGCAACGTGCCGAGACCGAGGCCGCCAACGGCAAGGATGTCTCAGCACGCTCGCTGTGGATACGTGCCTACGAGGACTATGTCGCCAAAGGGCAAACAGCGCAGGGCGTTGAATGTGGCGTGAAGGCCGCAGCATTGTACTACAAGGAGAACTCCTACCAGGAGGCCTTTGACCTGTTGCGCCTCATTGACCAGTCCATAGCCGCCGACAAGCGCGCCAAGTCCACCGACATCGCAGCCTGGCGATATCAGGTCATCAAGGAGAGGATGGCGATGTACATCAAGATGCGTCGCAGCGACAAGGCCAAGGAGCAGATAGACAACATGCAGCTCCAGGCCTACGCCTCGGGCAATGAGAGCATCAAGAACGACCTGCTGCAGAACAAGGCGATATTCTACTACACTTTCGGTCAGGATGCCAAGGGCAACGCAGTGTTCAAGGAAATGGCAGACAAGCTCACCGCTGAGAAGGAATACGACAAAGTTGATGATGTCTATCGCACACTCATTACTCGCAGCCTGGCTTCCGGTAACGCCAACATGGTGGCACAGGCCTACAGCGGTTACGTCGTCTGGAAAGACTCCGTGAACAACCTGAAAATAGCCGACATCAATGCCACGCTCAAGCAGCAGATTGCCGAGGGCGAGGCGGCGATGGCTGAGAAAGACGACACCATAGCATCGCGGGGCCGCACCATAGCCTCGTTGTGCACGCTCGCAGCAGTGCTGGCCGTTGCGCTCGTCGTAGCCATATTATTGCTCATGCGCCTCATCTACGTCAGCCAGCGCCAGCGCAAGACCATCCGTCGCGCCAACGACAACAACGCACTCAAGGCGCAGTTCATCAGCAACATATCGTCACAGATGGCTCCCACGCTGCAGAAGCTCGACGCACGTCAGCCCGAGGTGAAAGCCCTGCAGGACTTCACCCGTCAGCTGCAGACGCTGTCGAGATTAGAGAACACCCAGCAGGAGAGCGTGCCCCTCGAAGAGATTTCCTTGCCGCCATTCTGTGAGGAGCTGATGAACAGCATCCGCCAGACGGTGAGCAGCGGCATCGCCCTCACCGTGAACGCCCCAAATATGTCAGCATGGATCAACAAGGACTATGTGGGCCACATCCTCTCGCATCTGCTGTGCAATGCCGCCACCCACACGCCCGAGGCCGGCCACATCTGGCTCGAGTACAAGCGTCGCAGCGCACACAAACATCAGTTCCTGGTTGCCAACACAGGCCAGCCCATACCCGAAGAACAGCGTGAAGAGGTCTTCAGGCCCTTCCGTGAGATCAAGGACCTCACCACAGGCACAGGCCTGGGCTTGCCTATCTGTCGTCAGATGGCCGTGAACATGAAGGGTGATCTTGAGATAGATCCCGAGTTCACCAAGGGCACACGCTTCATTCTCACTCTGACATTCTAATTCCCAACTTACATCATTGAACATTGAACATTGTGAATTGTGAATTGTGAATTGTGCATTGTGAATTGTGAATTATGCATTGTGAATTATGCATTGCCTTTAAACTTTAAACTTTCAACTTTAAACTTTCACCTACGGCCTCTGGCCGTGTCATCATGGACATATCCTACTCCTCTCTTGCCATAGGCCTGCTGCTGTTGCTGGTGCCGCTGTTCTTCCTGTGGAAGCTGCGCACGGGCCTCGTGCGTGCCACGTGTGTGGCGGCGTTGAGGATGATAGTCCAGTTGGCATTCATCAGCATCTACCTGCGCTATCTCTTCGAGTGGGACTTGCCTTGGCTCAACACCTTGTGGGTCATAGTGATGGCACTCATCGCCACACACACCACTGTCGAGCGCACGCGTCTGCGGCGCGGCATAGTGGCTCTACCGGCGTTTGTAGCCTTTTGCGTTTCGGCATTGCTGGTGGGCTTCTTCTTCCTTGTGCCGGTGCTGGGGCTTGAACATCCTTTCACCGCGCGCTATTTCGTGCCCATCATGGGCATCCTTATGGGTAATATGTTGGGAGTCAATGTCCTTACGCTGTCTACCTTCTATAGCGGCATCGAGCGCGAGCAAGCCACTTACTACTATCTTCTGGCCTCCGGAGCATCGCGCTTCGAGGCGTGGCTGCCATTCATGCGCGAGGCTGTGCAAAAGAGCTTCACACCATGCATTGCCAATATGGCTGTGATGGGCATCGTGGCCCTTCCAGGCACCATGATAGGCCAGATACTTGGTGGCTCGCCACCCGATGTGGCTGTGAAATATCAAATGATGATAGTGATAATTACAATGTCAGCCTCGATGCTCTCGCTGATACTCGCCTTGTGGCTCAGCACTCGCCGCGCATTCGATGCCTACGGGCGGCTGACACTGAAAGTAGAGAATTAGTTAATTTCACTCAACTTTCAATTATCAAAATTCCGAATTTTCAACTTTCACCTTTAAATTTTCAACTTATGCAAGAGTCATTCCCCCTCATATCACGTCGCAGCCTTGCTGCCTGCATTGCCGACGGTTGCCGTCTCGTGGCCAACAATATCTGGACACTACTCTATTGTTCCTGGCCGCTCCTGGTGTTGTGGCTGCCCTTTGCCGCACTGATGTTCAGCCCTGTAGACGGTTTCTGGAGTATCATCGCCATTGTAGCCAGCACAGCGCTCGAGCTGTTGTGGATATACCACACAGCCATGCTGCTTCGCCTATACAACATACGTGGCATCTTCCTTCGTGAGAAAGCAACCGCCATCTGGCGCGCTGATGGAGGCCGCACAGGGCGCAGCCTCATGCGACAGCTATGGCAGCTCATCCGCTCGCCCCGACAGTGGCCCGCATTTGTGGGATTGCTCTTCGTTTGTGCCATATACATCTCTGTAGGCTATATGCTGTTGGCTATGCCGCTGGGTGTAACTACACTGATGGACAGCCAGATAGCTGAGGCCTACGCCAATGCCGACCCCATAGACATCCCCGCCTACATGCTGTGGCTGCGACCCATCGTGGCAGCCGTGGCAAAGGTGTTGGTGACCATCCTCAGCTGGGCAGCCTGGTTCCCCCTTGCCTTCTTCAGCGGCAGCATATACGCGGCTACGCCGCAGTTGAAAGCCTAAGAAATCCTAGGCTTTCCTAAGAAACCTAGGAATACCTAGGAAACCCTAGGAAACCCTAGGAAATCCTAGGAAATCCTAGAAAACCCTAGAAAACCCTAAGAAACCCCAGAACTAAAAAAGCAACGATATGGAATATAATACAAAAGGGAAGGTGCTGAAAAAGGCAGTTGTCTGGAAAGAACTGTACTTCTATCGCAAAAGCGATGCAATCTACCAGCTAACGGTAGAGTTCTGTCATCGTTTTCTTCCTCCTTATGGCGACCGTACCGTTGATCAAATGGTGCAGGCTGCCCGCTCTGGCAAACAAAATATTGTCGAGGGAAGCGAGGACGGCCAAACCAGTTCTGAAATGGAGATAAAACTGCTGAATGTGGCTCGTGGCAGTTTGCAAGAGCTGCGTTCAGACTATCTGGACTACCTGAACACACATCATCTGTCCGTATGGGCCGTTGACAGCGAACGGCAGAAACGCCTGAGAGACTTCTGCCACTCTCATAATGACTATAGTGACTATGCTCCATTTGCGGACAAGATGACAGATGAGGAAATGGCGAACCTGTTGCTAACGCTATGCCATCAGACAGACAAGATGATGTGCTCTTATATAGAAAACTTAGAGCACCGCTTTGTGACCGAAGGCGGCATCAAGGAGCGTATGTATGCAGCCCGCACCGGCTACCGCAAGGAGGCCGATGCCCGCATGCAAGCCTTAGAGAAAGAAAACCAACAGCTGAAAGCAAAAATCAAAGAGCTGGAGAAAAAGATAGAAGAGCTTAGAAGAGCTTAGGAAAACCTAGAAAACCCTAGGACACCCTAGGAAATCCTAGGCAGTCCTAGGCCCCTTTAGGAACCCCTAAGAGCTTGGGACTAAAACATCCACAAGTTGGCATGAAAACATCCGGAGGTTAGCGGAAAATGATCCTGGAAGATTTACGTGAAAGTCCCGGATGTTTTAGTGCAAACCTCCTGGATCATCAACCGCTAACCCCCGGGCCTTTTACCGCTAAAATGTTAAAAAAGATAACTGCTTCATCTGTAGTATCTTACACGGCCGTTCTACCCCTCGCCGGCCCACTCCCAGCCCCTCCCCAAAGGAGGGGAGCTTTGTAAGGAGGGAGTGGTTACTAATTGAGTGGGAGCGGCGTTGTGCCTACATTGCCTACACACTAACCTACATATCTCTATCCTTCACATTCACAACATGTTAGATGGTGCTTGTGTAGGCATGTAGGTTGTTTTATGAATAAGAACACAGAGACACAGAGAAATTTTTTCGCAAGCGGATGATGAAAAGCTGTCGCTGTATGTCTTTCCACGTAGGCCGACGCGGCAGATAGATGTCATAATCTTATAGCTTATAATCCACCTTAATCACCAGCACTCGTAGCCTTTGGCTTGCGGCTGTAGTCTTCACCTTCGCCACGTGCCAGTCACACGGAAACATGATATTGAAGGTTTCGGGGACGGAAGTGAATTGTTCCAGACGATCGTACTCAAAAGCGTATTCCAGACGGTCGGGCTTGTAGTCGGCAAGAGGATGTGAAGTCTCGTGGTCAAGGCGGCAGAAACCCTCCGTTCCGCTGACGACGTACATGAAATCTATCTTCTGATAATGACTCTCGCTGCCTTTACCCTGTCGCAGGTCGTCCTGCGAGCACCAGTTGTCTCCGTCCTCGACGCTGACCGTTAGCGTTGTCTCTGGAATCGGTGTTCGACCAGCTGGTATGGCCAGCAAGTCCGTTTCCTGCAACCATTTGAACAGCGCATTCCATTGTTCTGGATTTCTATGGTACTGGAGATAGAACTCCACCTGATTGACCGTCGGAGCGGGCGAAGCCTTGGTGAATCCATTGCGCCAACCACCTTTCTTCACCCATTTCTGGGCAAGCTTGGTCAGTTCCTTTGGATATTCGTTAGTGTAGGTTTGTGAGTAAGCCATCATCGTAGCAAAGATGGCAAACAGTGTGATTATTTTCCTCATTTGATTATTCTTTGTTTTAGTTAGTTCGTTTCGTTGATATAGTTTTTGGTTATCATATCGTAGTGCAGCGCCTCAGGCCGTTGGGCTAATAATATTCTACATCGATGTCGCCATAGCCCATGCGCTCTCCCTCAGCCAGACGGTCGGCATCAAACTTAATGATACGGGCCTTGGTAGCGGGGAACTTGATGGTCTGCCAGATAGGATTGTTCACAACGTTGGAGAATTCACCTGAAGCGAGTTTTGTCCAATGTGTCCAGTCGGAGGAGGCCCAAAGGGTGTAGTGGGTAATAAGTCCGTCGCGGGTGTTCTGCGGCGGCAGGTAGCGGAAGGTGGTAAAGGTCTGCTCATGCTCCCAATCAATTAGCATCTGCTTAGGAGAACTGAAGAAGATGTGCAGGCCGGAGGATTTCTTTTCGCCAGCATCAGTAATGTCAGCAGTTATTTCCGGAGCCAGATAAAGTCCCAGTTTCTTTATGATTGGCTCAGCCTTAGCATCGGAAATGGTGAATCGGAATTGTGTCGCCCTGACTGTTGGGAAGCAGATGATACGCCGATGGCCTATGGTGGTAAGCCCGTCTTTTCCGTCCTCAACGAGCATATCGCGTAGCGATTGCCACTTGCCGTCAACAAGGGCCTCTATCGTAAACTTCTTGACACGCTGTCCCTGAGCTATGTCCTCTTCTGCAAGGAAGCGGTTGAAGGCGGTGGGCTTTGTCCATTGAACATTGAACGTTGAACATTGAACATTGCTTTCGGTCTGTGCGCCAGCCCCATTTTCCATTTTCCATTTTCCATTTTCAATTAAGTTTTCTTTGAAAACTGTATCAATCATCCGTTTGAAGGCGATGCCACGCAGACTATCTGTAGGATGTATGCGGCCGTTCGGAGCGATGGGAAAATTCAGGAGCAAGCATGAATTGCGGCCCACACTTTTATAATAGGTGTCCATCAGTTTGGAGAGGCTTTTCACGTGCTCATTTTCCGTCTCATGGTAGAACCAGCCCGGGCGGATGCTGGTATTGGTCTCACCAGGACACCACACATCGCCATCCTCAACACCATAGTGCAGCATGTGGTAGGGTGTGTCACCTTTCGATGGCATCAGACTCCAGTTAGTCTCGCCCACGTAGCCAGCTTCGGTACCGACCCATCGCAGGTCGCCGCGGTCGCCGCCAGCATCGCTCCAGATGACGCACCGGGGCTGCAGTTCACGAATCATCTTGAAGGTCTCTGGCCATCCATAGTAGTCTTTAGTAATCTGACGCCGTTCGTTTGCACCGCCATACCAGCCGTCACCACCATTGGCTCCGTCGAACCACACCTCGAAGATGTCACCATACTCCGTCAGCAGTTCACGCAACTGGTTGCGGAAATAGGTGACGTATTCGGGCTTGCCGTAATCCTTGTGGTTTCTGTCCCAAGGCGAGAGATAAACCGCAAACTTCAATCCTTCTTTTTTGCAAGCATCAGCCAATTCGCGTACCACATCACCCTTGCCGCCCTTCCAAGGCGTGTTCTTAATGCTATATTCCGTGTATTTAGACGGCCACATACAGAAGCCGCAATGGTGTTTGGCAGTGAAGATTATGCCCTTCATGCCAGACTGCTTGCATACGCGAGCCCACTGACGGCAGTCGAGGTCTGCGGGATTGAAGAGGCTGAGGTCTTCATTGCCGAAACCCCATTCCTGATCTGTGTAAGTGTTCAGCGAGTAGTGGATGAAGGCATACATCTCCATCTCCTGCCATCGCAGCTGGTTCTCAGAAGGCAGCGGACCGTATAGTTTGCCTAACGATGACGCCTGAGCAGCGGCAGCTAAACCCATCATCGTCACGATGGATAATAATGTCTTAAGGTACTTCATACCTTCCCCTTAAAGGTATATCCTATACTCTCAACCGCTGCGCGGATGGCCTCTTCGGTAGCGAGGCCTTTGATGGTGAGGGTGTTGGCAGAGGCACTTGCTTTGGCCTTCTCTACGCCGGGGAGATCCTCAACGGCACGGACTACGGCAGCCTCGCAATGACTGCAATGCATGTCCTCAACCCGATATATGGTCACATCGGGGTCTAACGCCTTTTTACTGGTAAACTTGCTGAAAAACTTCATCATAAGAGCAAATATAATTAATAATGTTAATACCGTGGCACAAACAATCTTGAACGGACTTGGCATAGCTGATGTGCTCATGCAACAAGCTGCATGAGAATTGAGAATTGAGAATTGTGAATTGAGAATATCTGTTGCGTTGAGTAGCAAGCCGAATAGGACGGCAAAGCCAACGATGGTCATCAGATAAATCGATGTAAAACGACGCCCCATGGACTTGTGAACCACGAGTATGGAAGCGAGATTAACAGCAGGACCAGCCATCAGCATCACCAGTGCAGCACCTGGCGAGAGCCCCTTCATCATCAGTGCCGCTGCCACAGGGATACTACCCGTAGAGCAGATATACATCGGTATGGCGATGACAAGTATAACTAACATCTGCAGTAACGGCTGACTGCCGAAGGAGAGGAAGAACTCGTCGGGCACAGCAACCTGAATCAATGCTGCTACAACAAGTCCAATGAGCAGTCGCAGGCCGATGTCGCGAAGCATATCGTAATAGGCATACTTCAGCACGCGCCAGATCTTGAGTTGAGAGTTGACAGTTGAGAGTTGACAGTTTTTTGAATCAGTTTCAAGTTCCAAGCTTGAAGATTCATCATCTGCGAAGTGGTTTACTAACAGTCCTCCGCAAACACCTGTGATAAGTGCCGCCACAGGGCGGATAATGGCAAACCCAAGTCCCATCATCGAGAACGTGGCCAGGATTGAGTCGATGCCCGTCTGTGGTGTGGCAATAAGAAACGAGGCAACGGCTCCCTTCGAAGCCTTTTCGTTCCTGAGTCCGATGGCTGTTGGGATGACGCCACACGAACACAACGGCAGGGGTACACCCAACAGCGCCGCCCAAAGCACAGAAAACTTATTGTTACGCGAAAGATAGTTGGCATAAAACCTTTGCGGCACGAATACGTGCAGCACTCCTGCGATGAAGAATCCCAACAACAGATAGGGAGCCATCTCGCAGACTACGTTCAAGAGCGAAAGCAGGAAATTGTGCATGTTTGCTTAATAGATCATCGCGCCTTTATTCATTAAGCACGTTTTGTTCACGAAAACGGATAGACTGTTTCTCATAATCCATTTCCTCGATGATGGCAATGGATTCCACATGGAAACACGCGTTGCGCAAGATCTGGCCTCCTTTCTGCTGGCCCTTCTCCACAGCCACCCCAATTCCCATCACCTTGGCACCGGCTTGATGAACAATATCGATGAGAGCAAGAGCCGCCTCACCGTCAGCCAGGAAGTCATCAACGATAAGCACCCTGTCTGTGGGCTGCAGATACGGTTTAGATACAAATACATTGTTCATCTGCTTGTGCGTGAACGAATATGCCTGGCTCATGTATTTGTCATCGGTACTATTGACTGTTTGTCCTTTCTTGGCGAACACCACAGGCACATCATAAAGATTGCCCAGCATGGTTGCGATGGCGATACCACTGGCCTCAATGGTCAAAATCTTGTTAACCTCTGCATCGAGGAAACGACGCCTCAGTTCACTTGCTATTTGCCGAATGATATTGATATCAATCTGATGGTTCAGAAAATTATCAATCTTCAGCACATTGCCCTGTTTGATAACTCCGTCTTTAAGTATTTTCTCTTCAAGAAAGTTCATATATTATGGCTTTTATGACATTATGCTTATTATGGCATATCGCGAAAATAATAATTCTTTACTTTCTGTGCTGCGGCAATACCTGCCAAACGCCCGTTGACCACGATATCTGCCACACCGTTGCCACCCAGACGGTTGGCGCCATGCAATCCACCAGTTACTTCGCCTGCTGCATAGAGGCCTGAGATAGGCGTTCCATCGGTTTTGAGCACCTGCGTTGAGGTGTTCACGCTCAATCCGCCCGTCCACTCGCCATCCTGCAGTTGTTCCGTAACAGGCTCCTCGACTGGATTATCATCGCTGGCACACGCCACGAACATCCATAACCCGCAGATGATGAGCAACACTCCCATCAACCATCCCAAATACCTTTTCATTTCCTCACACATTACATGCGCACGCCAAGCGGTGCTCCCCTCCCACGCTCGGCCCACAAGGATGCTTTTCCGGACTTCCATAACCGTGTTTGATCTAATTCGTGAAATACTGCCGCGAAGATACGCAAAAAATCCCAAAGCAGGTTGATTTTGCTTCATCCCATTACCACGTCGAGCACCATCATCAGTACGAAGCCGATTGCAAAGCCGATGGTACTGAGATTGGAGTGCTGTCCGCTGGAAGCTTCGGGAATGAGCTCCTCGACCACCACATAGAACATAGCACCTGCGGCAAAGGCGAGCAGGTAGGGGAGGGCGGGCATCAGTAACGATGCCAACAACAGGACGGCAACGGCACCGATGGGTTCTACAGCACCGCTCAAAGAGCCAATCAAAAACGAACGCCAGCGGCTGTTACCTGCAGCCCGCATCGGCATAGAAATGATGGCTCCCTCTGGGACATTCTGTATGGCGATACCCACGGCAACTGCCAAAGCACTGGCCAACGATATGTTCGTCACCCCGCTGTCAGCTCCAGCGAACACCACACCCACAGCCATTCCTTCTGGCAAGTTGTGGATTGTTACGGCCAGGGCGAGCATCGCAGTCTTAGACAGATGCGAGCGCAGGCCCTCAGGTTTGTCCGTGCCGATGTGCAGGTGTGGCGTCAGTTCATCAATCAGCAGCAGGAATCCCATTCCAAGCAGAAATCCAACAGCCGCAGGCACTACCGACCATGCGCCAGCCTCATTGTCCATTGTCCACTGTCCATTGTCCATTGAGGCCATTGAGGCCATCTCCATCGCCGGAATCAGCAGCGACCACACAGATGCGGCCACCATCACGCCCGAAGCAAAGCCCAGTAGCGACTTTTGCACACGTGCCGACATTTCGTCCTTCATCAGAAAAACGAAACCAGAGCCAAGCATCGTGCCCAGCAGCGGAATAAGCAGTCCGATAATGAGTGTCATGCCGGATTGAACTTCTCTTTCGGCTGCTTGCAACGGGGACAACGCCAGTCGTCAGGCAGGTCTTCGAAAGCGACGCCGTCGTGCTCTGCGGGGTCATAGACGTAGCCGCAAATAGAACATACATACTTGCCGGAGGCTTCCTGCTTGGAGAAATCCACTTCGGCCAGAACGGTTGGTACGGGATTATCCAGATCCATCACGCGCTTGGCCTCCAGGTTCTCATAGCCCTGTGGTGTATGTGTGCCGCAATAGACGGTGGGGTGATTGCGGACGAACTCACGCACGCGGTTGAGCGTCTCACGGGCAGCAGGAAGGTCGTCAAAAACGATAGACTGCTTGTCCTCGTAGAGAGCTTCGTCCACGTAGGTGATGTCGCCGTGAAGCATGTAGAACAGACCGTCCATCTCCACCACAATGATGCTGTTACCCTTGGTGTGACCCTTGGCCTTGATAAGGTAGATGCCGTCGGCTATCTTTTGGCTTTCGGGGAAGTTGTAGTAGGCTCCATCGCTATAGCTGACGGGAACGAGATTCGTCAATCCCTGCAACTCGGCAGCATCCATCTCCTCCTGGTTCACATAAATCTTCGCATTGGGGAAGCTCTTCAGCTCGCCGGTGTGATCGGCATGGCGATGGGTCACAAGTATCTTCGTCACCTGCTCAGGCTTGTAGCCAAGAGCCTTGAAGGCATCCATATAGCTGCAGATGTCCTTGCCGGTGAAGATGAGCGAATCCTCATTGGGCACTTCCTCGGGAGTCCCTGCAGGAATGCCGGTATCAACCAGTATCACTTCGCTGCCTGTGTCAATAAGATAGTTCTGCAGGCTGCCGCGATAGCGCACATTCTTGTCAAATTTCTCAGGTCCTTCCTCGCCCCCGAACACGAAGGGCTGGGTGTAGAATCCGTCTCTACGGAATTTTACTGCTTTGATTTCCATAATTTTCACTTTTTATGCGGGCTGCCACTTACAACGGACGGGCGACACAATAGCACCCTCCTTCTTCAACTCGGCAAAAGCCTTATCCACTTCCTTGCGGTCGATGCCTGTGATCTCCGCAATCTTGCCTGCGTTCACGGGAGCTCCGAATTCACGCATGGCCTGTAATACCTTCTCTTTCATAGTAATCTTATTTTATATGGTTGTTAAACTTACAGTTGCTTTATCAACCAGTTCTGTGCGCCAATCTTCTCAATCATCTCGACTGCGCCCTGACTCCAGTAGAGGTCTTCCTCCTCGTCAGCCAGATAGTCCTTCAACATGTCGAAAGTGAGATAGTCCTCACATATCGAACCCATGCACTAGCACAACGACTACAACGTTTGGAACGACGACTGGAGCCGTTAAGATGTAAGATGCTTTTTATCACCTTGCATGGGTTGCCCACAGCAATAGAGTTCGACGGTATATCTTTCACCACAACACTGCCTGCACCGATGGTCACGTTGTCGCCGATGGTCACACCTGGCAAAATGGTGGCGCTGCCGCCAATCCAAACATTGTTGCCGATGGTCACTGGTTCTGCCCACTCCCTACGGCTGTTGCGCTCCACGGGGTCGGTGCTGTGGCAGGCTGTGTAGATGCTGACGTTAGGACCAATGAAGCAGTCGTCGCCGATGGTGACAGGTGCTTCATCGAGCAATACACCTCACCCGCCAGCATCTTTTCTTTCTCAGTCATTAATTTCTTTGTTTCAGCATATGTCTAAAGTCACTCATAGTTTCGTCACGAGGTCGAGAATCTTCTGCTTCGTTGCGTCCGTCTTCTGTTCGTCCAGCTTGGCGGTGACGATGCCCGTATCCTCATAGCGGCAGAAGCCAGTGATGAGCTTGTACTCGGCGATGGCGGCGTCATAGACGTTGGGCGAGTGCGACGACAGCAGCAGGGCTGTCTTCTTCACGCTGGCAGGCTTCATCACGCTGTAGAAGCGCTGGATGGGAGCTTGAATCTGTGCGCTGAGGGTGAAGTAATAGATGGGCGATGCCAGTACCAGCACCTCGGCTTCGGCCAACAGCGGATAGAGCTCCTGCATATCATCCTTCTGGACGCACTGGCCGTTGCCCTTCGTGTGACAATACTCACAGGCCAGGCAGCCTGCAATCTTCTTGCGTGCCACATTGATGAGCGTCACCTCATGACCTGCTGCCTCGGCAGCCTTCTTGTACTCTTCCGCCATCCAAGCGGTGTTACCATTGGCTCTCGGAGAGCCTTGTAAAATCAGAATCTTCATAATCGGTTTAAAAGATTAACAAGTATTTTTACTCTCAATTTTCAATTATCTTTAAACTTTAAACCTTAAACTTTAAACTGCGGCATAGCCGCGTATATTTAATGTTCACTCGCTATAATTATGATCCACCACGATGACTACCTGCGAATCTGGCGCTAACGGCTGAAGCTCTGCGGTAAGCTGACGGATGAATGCCGCATCGTCGTAGACGGAGATATCAGGCACTACATCGACAGACAGATATTTGTCCTTCTCCGTATAGTAGAAGCCATGCACCTGAACGATTTCCTTGTGGGCGGCGAGGGCCTGCATCACCTTCGACTGCAGCTCGGCACGGCGGTTCTTACCCGTGGCAATGGCATAGACGCCAATGGTCATAATAATCCCATGCTTCTCATACATCTGCGTGGAAATCCGTCGTGTCAGACCGTGAATATCATGAGCCGACATCGTGTCATAGACATTGATGTGCAGCGAACCGATCTTCACGTCAGGGCCGTAGTTATGCAGTATCAGGTCATAGACGCCATGCACGCCCTCGAAGTCGGATACCTCTTTCTTTATCTGATTGGTGAGCTCAGCCGAAATGCTCGTACCTAGCAGTTCGTTGATGGGCGAGGCCAGCATCTCGATACCGGCCTTGATGATGACGAGTGAAATCAGCGCGCCCAAGATGCCATCGAGCGACACACCCCACAGCAGCATCACACCAGCCGAAATGAGCGTTGCCAGTGTGATGACGGCATCAAACAGCGCATCAGAGCCGGAGGCTATCAGCGCATCGCTCTTCAGTTGCTCGCCCTTTTTCTTGACGTACTGCCCGAGGATGAGTTTCACCACAATGGCCACCACGATTACCACCAGCGTCACCGTTGTATATTCCGGCTTCGTGGGGTCGAAGATTTTCTTCACCGACTCAATTAGCGAGGTGATACCCGCCGACAGCACAATGACTGCGATGATGATGGCGCTGAAATACTCGATGCGCCCGAAGCCGAAGGGATGCTTCCTGTCAGCTGGACGCTGGGAGAGTTTGGTGCCTACGATGGTGATGACGCTCGACAGCGCGTCGCTCAGGTTGTTAACGGCATCCATCACGATAGCCACCGAGCTGGCCAGAACACCTACTGCGGCCTTGAAGCCCGCCAACAGCGCGTTAGCGGCAATGCCTATCCAACTGGTGCGGATGATTTCCTGACTTCTATCCATTATGTTCAATGTTATTTCTGCCGCGAAGATACGAAATAAATCCCGAAGCAGAATCAATTTGCCTCGGGATTTAACCCAAATCGGTCATTAGGATTTCTCGGTGCTGTATGGCAGTGAGAAATCCTTCAGCTTTTCCCATATAGAAAGGAAGGATTGTCGCGTCTTCA
>CAJOEI010000023.1:0-46859 GCA_905233465.1 uncultured Bacteroidaceae bacterium
ATCGTCGACCAGTCTGGTACGGAACATTCTTCAGGTATATTAGAAGGTAGCATGTCCCAGAGCCTAAAGCTTCGTGCGAAGGAGAATATGACTGGTACAGTGCGCTCGGGCATTAAAGTTACTGTAACGAGTCCAAATGTATCCGAAGAGCGTATCATCACGGTTACCCAAGGAACTACAGATATAGCCTTTAATGTCAAAATACCTGAAAACAATAAGCTCAACTATAATGAAGGACAAACAATAGAATTCTCAATCACATGTACTGGTAGTTGGGAAGTCATAACGAATGCAGACTGGATAAACTTGACGAATTTAGACACCGGAGATGTGGCAGATGGTGCCACACTGACAGGAACCGGAACTGCAAACAATATTAAAATTGCTGCAGATAAGAATGAAGGTTTAACACCACGCACGGCCGAAATCATTATTCAACAGACTGGCATCGCAAGTCCTAAGAGCGATAGCTTTACGGTCATACAGGCTGGTCAGGCACTTCTTGAATTGGCAGATGATATTTCTCAATTAGAATTCACTATGGCTAAAGACATGACTAAGTCATTTGAAATTAATGGTAAGGTAGCCGAGCCTTGGTTTATTTCTATCACAGACGAGAAGGAAATAACAGATGAGGACGAGAGCATTACTACTAATAGTGAAGCGAAAGCAAGAATGGCAGCCAACGACAGCAAGCAGTGCGATTGGCTTACGTTCTTTATCAAGGACAAGCAAGGCAATGAAGTAAATAATGGTGAGTATGCCGATAGCGCTACAGTTTTGGTTAAGGCCATTAAGGAAAACCCCAATACATTTGAACGTAAAGCTAAAATCAGCATTGAGTGGACAGACTGCTGGAACGAACCAAAAGTGACCGATATTGCTGTTATCCAGAAGCGGCGTCCGTTCACTCCTGAGGATAAGCCAGAACAGCTGACGATAGCAAAGGCACAGTCGTCGGATGCACTCATAAAAGAAGCAAATCAGCAGTGGATTATTGAGGCAACAATCGACGAGCAGCTGGAACTGAATGTTGACAATTCAGATTTATATGATAGTGACAACTGGAGTTGCACATGGGCTGTGGATGACACGACAGCTACCATTGCGGTTTCCGATGCATTCATCTACAAAGGACTAAATAAGAAGCAGGTCTACAATGGCAATGTCACGATTTCATACAATGATGATCCTGATAACACGGATTTGCAGATTACCCAGGTATTCAAGATCTATCCGGCACCAGTACCGCCCGAAGAGATAAAGCCATTAGGTAATGGCGCGACAGGAATTATGGTAGCCATTATGCCACAGTCGATATCAGATGCACAGCTTAAATCAAACGGTTATGGCTTTGTGTTCGGTTATGATGATTCTGATGGCTATCGAAATTCCACAAATCCTGATACTCGCTATTACCAGTATCCTGATATCAGTATTGTTACGGACGATAATATCAATAAGTGGGTCTATACAGAGTGGGAGATGGATAATCGTCCTATTGCCAGTCGTAAGCAAGCAACCACAAAACGAGGCATTGAGACACGCACGAATTGGGATTCAGCTGATGGTATTATACATACGCCTGCAAACGGTGGAATGATAGTTATTACCAACGGACGTGTTGTGGCTAACACGAGCACAGCACAGGCCGCCATCATCAGTGTTGTGTCCACAAGCGGCACTGTTGCACGTCAGTACACACTGCCTGCAACTCGCAACATCAACCATGAGTTGCAGCTGCAAGGTTTGCCGGCTGGTTTGTATATAGTAACTTGCAAGATAGGGAATGAAAGTGCTATGCAAAAGGTTGTCATCAAATAAAAAGCATCATCAGTTATGAAAAAGTATATTTTCACTTTGATTACATCATTGGTGGCAACCGTTGCCATAGCGCAAATAACGCCACAGCAAGAACGTGCATTCTATCAGAAGGCATACGCAGTGATGAGTGACTACTCTAATTCTGCAAATGTGCGTAATGCTCGCAATGAGGATAAATTCAAGTCGTTGTTTGCTACAACAGATATGCAAATCGCCAACGATCTTATGAGTCTGAGTTCAGAGGCTACGTTGAGTGTGACGGAGTATGCACGCATATTGCGTAGCGCAAGCAGCGTGAACGTTCGCGTGAAGAACATCCGCAAGGGGCAGATATCTGACGAGGGCGAGACCTTGCAGATGCCTGTCACATTGGAGAAAGAGCTATCATACATCGACAACTGTGGTACGTACTTCGACAGCCATGAGTTCTTTGGTCGTTATGGTCGTAAGTTTGAGAACACAGACTATAAGTTAACCGCCATTGTTGTAATGGATAAAAGAGATGGTCGAACTTATATTGGTGCACTGAGTATGGCATCGGATAGTCCAACATTCCCACAAAACTATACAGTACTGGAGAAAAAGGATGCTCGCGACGAGAAGCTGACAGTTGACGATCGTATAGTGACCTTCAATCAATATGACCAGATTCTGCTTTATCCAGGATACAAAATCAAGTACTTGGGGGCAGATGTTGGTGAGACAGTTTCTAATGAGGAGGGTTGCGGTCGCAAGATTGCAGTCCACTATGCTGACAAAAACTTCCGTGTGCGCCCCAACTTTGCATTCTCCCTTGGTGGACTTGATCACCTGTCAGGTGCAGATGATGTTGAGACATCTGGCAGCGAAATGAGCTTTGGTGTTGACTTCGGATATGTATTTCCGTCTAACGGACGACTGCAGACAGGTGTGTTTGTTGGAGTCGGAGTGTCAAAGCATAGTTTGACAATGGACTATATGCCAGACGCTATATTGGATAATGATGGAATGACTAATTATCATAATGAGATGATTGTTCCAGCTGGGCAGACTGATGAGAATGCTTCATACACGCGCAGATATTTATTATCCAGCGGCATTCACCAGAAACTATCAGCCACCAGCATAGCGGTACCGATATATGCAGACTTCGAGTATCGCTTTGCTCCAACATTGTCCGCATACGCAGATCTTGGAGTGAAACTACTCACCAATGGTGGCTCATTTACTAACGAGGTTGATGCATACGAGACGTGGGGCGTATATCCACAATATGATAACCTCGTGATAAGACCAGCTCAAGACGGCTCGGGGGTAACTATAAATGAATTTGGCAATCATGGCAAGTATACTAAGGATGCTCTTGATGATGACATTTCCTCATCCATGAATTTCTTTGGTTTGGTAGGCTTGGGCCTGCGTTTCAATATTGGTAAGTCATTTGCTGTGGATGCCGGCATACAGTATCAGCATGGCTTTGGTAATGGCTGGTCAAGTGACGTAAAGGACAACTCAAAGAATAATATCGCGACATATACGAAAGCAAATGGTGACCAGTTCTACAACCTCATTCGTCGCTCCGATGGCATAAAGCAACATGCATTCAAGATTGGAGTTAGCCTTATTTACAAATTCTGATATTTCACTATTTCACAATTTCACAATTTACAATAGAAGCGCAAGCTATGCAACAACATTTCAAATGCCAGATGTGTGGCTGCCAATTTATGGCAGAGAATGATGAGAACGTGGTCTGTCCATCGTGTCAGTCCAATCTCGTGAAGCGCATGACCAAGCGTGAACTTGGTTGGCCAGTGTTGGCTGCCATCTTCATAGCCTTCGCCCTTGTGGGCTTCGGGACATCGTGGCTGATAAAGGCCCTCTTTATAAGTGAAGAAGAACCCGATACAGAGTATCCTGTGTTTATTGATGATTCAGATGATATTGTTGATACAACCACATACGTCGCTGATGTTGTCACAACTGATGAACAGAGCACAGACTTGTCAAACGATGTATCGATTCAATCAGATGCATCAAGTTCTACATCCCCTGCTACATCATCAACTGCGTCTTCATCCACTACAGTTACAGAGACTACTTCTCCAGTACTGTCAAAGTCAGAAGCGCAGAGGATACTCAGCACAGGCGAGTATGATAATATTATCCCATCTAGTTGCAAGGTAACTGTCAACGGCACAACGATGAATTACGAGTCATTCGTTAATGAAGTGGCCAATGGCAATTATTCCAATATTAGGGTTTCCAGTATCAGCGCAGATGCTAAGCGCGTAGTTGTTACGGCAACAGAGCCAAAGAAATCAGTTAGTATGGATCCAACCACAACTCACAATCCAACTCCGAGTCTAACGAATGCAGACGCCCAGTTGATACTCAACTCTGGTGTGCCTGATCCCCGTATCCCGCCGACATGTGTCATTGTTGCCAACGGCAAGAGCATGAGCATTCAGGAGTTCCATCGTGCTGTGAACGAGAAGAAGTACTCTGATGTTAAGGTCACCAACGTTAGTCAGGATGCAAAACGCATCACAGTTACTGCAAAAGCTCCGACAGAGTCGAAGACGACATCTGATACGTCTACTTCATCCGTCTTGTCTAAGGAGGACGCACAGCGGATACTCCGCTCTGGCAGATACGATTCCAGAATACCCAAAGGATGCGTAATTGTTGTCAATGGCATGAGTATGGACTATCAGTCCTTCTATGGCGCTGTTGATGCCAAATCGATATCTAATATTCAGGTCAAGGATATCAGTGCTGATGCCAAACGCATCACCGTCTCTGCAACAGTGTTGTTTGATGAATAGGACTCGCGCAAGCGCGAAGATGAAAGTTTAATGTTTAAAGTTTAAAGATTAAAGAAAATCGTAAATTTCATTTATGTCATATATATATAATAATGTACGCGCGTGTGGTGTAGCCATTGCTGTTGCTGGCATCGTTGCAGTCGGCATGTTCCAGAGTTGTAAGCCCTCTGGCAACAGTGGTGATGATACATATGACACCCCTCGCGGCATGCCGACGCTGATAGCTGATGAACCAGTCTACGATGAGCAGAGCCAGACATTTGCCCTCACGCTGACGGCCGATAGTGTGGCTGATGCAACGCTGACATACTATCTACTTGATGGCGACAAGATACTCTCTGAGAATGCTGATGGCCACTTCACCAACATTGCTCCGTTAGACGAGGGTTATAATATACAGCTGCGTGCAGAGTGGCGTGACACCACAATCACTACACCTCCTATCCATGTGATGGGATTCATTGTGTCCCGCCCGCAGGTGGAGAAGATGTCGCTCGATGATGTTCAGAAAGCTATAAACGCTAAGATGACTTCATTCAAGACAGGCACAGATGAACATCTGGCACAGAAAGTAAATGTGATCGTTGTCGGTTCAACTCTTGATGTGCATTCGTTGCTTGATGTTATAGATAACCTTGAGCTTGGGGCGTGGCATCGTGTCATTGTCACCGACCTCCAGTATGATGACACAAATCACATCACAGACATCACTCTTACTGTCGAAGGCGAAACGATTGGAGAAGATGACTTCGAAGAAGAATGGTAATAGATGCGGCTACGCCGCAGTTTAAAGTTGAGAGTTTAAAGTATAAAAGTTAATTGTCAAATTGTAAAATACAATTATGAATCGAATATATTCTATATTGACAGCCCTGGCATTGCTGGCAGGCTTCACTATGTCAGCCTGGGCTCAGGGCGAGGACGACCCTTCACAACAGACATTTCGTTTAGTCTATATTGCTCACGACAACAGCATGTCAGTTCAGGCTCTTGAGAAATCATTGCAAGATGCCTACAACCACGCTATGATGGAAGGCCCCACGGTGTTCTATATGGCCAACGGCTCTAACCCTATCATCGTGCGCATCAATATGGCAGACGACAATCGTGGAGACTTCGAGAATGTGCTTCTAAGCTCTCTGCGCTCACAACCCAACCACACCATCGATGGTTCTGGCGACAAGCGACGTATCATCGAGATGTTGAATCAGCACAACTTCGTGACCACCGAGGGGGATCTGCGTTATGGCCAGACGGCATTTGAGTTCTTTGTAGGTAAATCCTTCTGGACTAACTACAACAACGAGACCCTTATCGGAGCCCTGTTCTTCGAACTTGATATTGTCAACTTCATTATGGGTGGCAGAGTAAGCTTCAATGTCTATTGCCCACGCACTTTCACGCCCGACAATGCTCAAGAGCCCTTCGGTCCACTCAACCCCGATGGCATCAATCAGATTATCTCTCTGCATAAAGAGCTATAGGACACGGCCAGAGACCGAAGTTGAAAGTTGAAAGATAATCGTAAAATCGTAAAATTGTAAAATAGTAAAATTCATTTATGAAGCGTCTTATCATATTCTCCATTGCCGCAATATGTGCTGTATGCATGGTGGCACAAGACGGACCTGCTCTTCCGAAGAGGGTGGCCGTGCAACGTCCTGAAATCCTTAACAAGCCCCTACTGAAGTTGAGTGAGCTCAATTCCGAACTCTGCTCTGCCACGGCTTGGGGACAGAAGCGCAAGAAGGAAGATGCATACTGGGTTGTCTATTCCGATCGCGCGGACAATGTCGCATATATGGAGCCAAGCACAAGCTCGCAAAAGGCTCCCACACGTATGTACTTCGGACAAAAGGTGATTATTGCCCGCATTGAGCGCGATATGGCCTTGGTGTACGTCGATGACAGGGCAAATACATATCCTGATATACCTTCACATGCCAAGAGTATCGGATGGGTGCCAATGGACAAGCTCCTATTGTGGACATCATGCCCTGCCGACGACCGCGGTGTGCTGATGAAGGCACTCATCGCCATCAACCTTAACAAGATGGCTCAAGGTCAGAGTATACAGGGAATGCTCTATAAGAATCCCGAGATTAGTACCAATCTCGAGCGTCTGTCAATGGACATGAATTTCTATTTCCGCATGAAGGAGAGTCCTGATGGCAAGTTCGCTCTGCTGTGCCTCAACAGCACCTTCACTGGCAACAACCTCTATGGCTGGGTCGATGTATCCTATTTCACGCCATGGAACCAGCGCACATGTCTGGAGCCTAATTGGAATCCAGACTTTGTGGAAAGTCATAAGAACAAGAAAGCCCTCATATACATCAACGAGAAACTGGCTGATGGTGATGTTGTCACGACGTGGCAATATGGCATGCCCAATGGCGACAGTGAACGTACATCGCAATATCGCATGAAACCGGCACAGCTGCGTTTCCCGATTCTGAACAAACCAGACAACAACCGTGTCGCCTGCACATCATTTGCCGACCGCTCGGGTAACAGCAATATGGCCAGCGCTTTTGCCGGCAACATAAACGAAAAGATAAATACGCTCAAGCACATGTTTCAGCACTTGAATTTGATTTTCGTCGTTGAGGCAACAACAGAGATGGGCAAGTTCCTGCCTGCCGTGAAGTCGTCATTGGACAAATGCCGCGAACTCGAAGCCAACGGCATGACAGTGAAAGCTGGTCTTGTGCTCTATGGCATGACTGGTCAGCCTGTCAGCAATGTCGTACCATTGACATCGCCTTCAGATACCCGACTTATGTCTATGCTCGATCCTTCTTACGCTAATGTATCGCCGTCGGGTAGCAACCGTGATGTCGCCATTGCAGACGCCCTGAGCATTGCAATAGACAAAGGTCGCATGGGCTTCGACAGTGAGGAGAGTAATCTGGTGGTCATAGTTGGCAACCGCGGCCCTTCCAAATCCGAGATGTCATTGGTCAATGACCAGATGCTGCACAACCTTGCAGCCAACAACATTCAGTTGATGTCGGTACAGGTCATGCGCAACGAGGGTGGCACCACATGGGCTGAGTTCTACGACAAGGTCAATGAACTCATCAAGAGCAACGTTGAGCAGCAATATCGTTCCATAGGTGCCGATGCACGCTTTGTGCTGTCACGCAATGGTGACGGACGCAGCTTCCGCTCTACACGTGAAGGCGCAAGCACGCTCTTTGCTTCCACTCGTTTCAATAAGGCTATGGGCCAGCAGTTGACACCATCTGCTGTTACGAAATACATCAACGACGCTGTTGACGGTTTCAATAAGAGCATACAGACCAAGGATGCTGTCTATGAACAGGCACTCAACGACATCGACTTCTATCCGGATTTCCTCATCAAACTGCTTGGCGAACGCGGCTATAAACAATGGACGCAAATCAAGGCCATATCAGCCTACGACGGCTATGCTCGTCTGCAGGACAACAATGGTGAAGACTATTGGCACTATGTCCTGTACATCTCATCGGGTGAACTCGACGAACTGGTGAATAAACTCAAGGCTACCAGTGATGCAGCGAGACTGAAGAGCAAAGACCGCACACACTATCTCAATGCGCTCAAGGCGTTGCTCAAGGCCCAGTTGCCGGAGAAGAAGGACCGCGAGATTATGGAACTCACCGCCGATGATATTCAGGAAGCCATCTACGGTCTCAACGTGCCAACCAAGAGTATGTCTGTAAAGAAGTATTCCATTGCCGACCTCAGCAATGACAAGGTTGTCAAGGATGGAGAGTATCAGGCATATCTCAACGAATTTGCCCAGAAGTATGATGACCTCCGCCGCATACCAGCCACTGACTATCGCTATCGCATGGAGGTTAACAACATCTTCTACTATTGGATACCCATTGAGGATCTGCCGTAATATTGTTGAGAGTTGACAAACGCATTATTTACCATAGACGGGCTGCGATGCTCGTATGACAAATCCTATCGTGAGGGTCTCTCGCGTGTGGTGCTCGAGATTCACCACCTCTGCATCGAGCGTGGTCACAAGGTGTTCATTGTCGGCGAGTCGGGTATAGGCAAGAGCACCATACTCGAGACGTTGGGCATGATGAATAACACCATCGTGCCTGATGCCACGTCACCACGCTTCCTGTTTCACACAGCCGATGGTCATGACGTGGACCTCATTGAACTGTGGCTTGCAGGCGACGCAGCCCTCTCGCGTTTCCGCCGCGACCACTACAGCTTCATCTTCCAGAGCACCAATCTCATGCCGGCCTTCACGGCTTTTGAGAATGTGGCTTTCACGCGTATGCTACAGGGTTACTCGCGTGCTGAATGCATGGAGCGCACACGACAGGTGCTTGCCGACCTCGGCCTCGACCATATAGATGAGCATCGCATGGTGTACGAACTCTCTGGCGGTCAGCAACAGCGTCTGGCCTTTGCCCGCGCCATATTGCCGGACTTCACCGTGCTTTTCGGCGACGAACCCACTGGTAATCTCGACCCAGACAATGCTGAGCGCGTGATGCGCATCATTGCCAACAAGCTGGATGCACAGGCTGGTGCCACGGCCATCATCGTGAGCCACGACATGCATCTGGCCACCACATTCGCTGATGTCATCATCAAGATACGCAAGGCTGTGCGCCCCAAGCTGCACGACACCGACGAAGACATCACATACGGAATCATTGACGAGGACTGTGTGTTCCGTCCTGCCGCCGGCAGCCGTGCCAAATGGCAGGGTAGCGGCATGACACTGACACAGCCCGAACTGGAAGAATATTTAAGAAAGAAATAATCTCGCGTATGCATCTGTTAGGAGAACACCAACGTCTGCTCATGCGGCGCGAGAGCCGCATAGTACTTGGCCCGCGTGCTGTCAATCTGTGGCTGCTTGTCATCGTGCTCACAGCCACCTTCTTCGCCATAGCTTTCTCGGCTGGCAGCATGGACTATCTCGATGTGAAGATGAACGATCCCTGGACCAACTGGGTGAACATACATCGTGATGCCTCGCTTGAGAAGATAGGGCAGTTGCGCACAGCACTGGCCGACTCCGTGGTGCATAATGGTGACACTACGGCTGTGTCGGACATCTATCACTTTGATGCTGTGCAGACCGAGATAGAGGCATCTATGGACATGATAGCCGTCAACGGCAACAAACCTCTCTTCCGCTCACTTTACTACGAAGACCTCTCCAGCGACCTCATCGCCTCCATCCTCAGCACCAGCAACGTCATTGATGGAGCTGCCATACCTCACGACAGCATAGCACCGACGTCTTTGGGTCTCATTATCACCATGAAGACGCTCGAACACATGGGCTACACACGTGATGCGCTTCCATGTTATGTCAGCTGTGCAGTGAAGGCCGTCGGTGCAGACACGCTTGGGTTTGAGCTGTCAAGAGACAGTTACATGCGTGCTCCTTTGCCCGTGCTTGCCGTGGTGCGTCGTTTGCCCATGAATATGGATCTCGTGGCATCGAAGTATTTCTACGAACAGTACCACGATGACATGGATGAGAAGCCATTCAACATGACGCTCGACGACAGCTATGCTCGCGAGCTTCGTTTCTTCGTCCCGTCATCAGTCACCGACTTCGAGTCCGTGGCCATGAGCCTTATCCCTGACACATTGCGTACCTCACCGTGGGTGGGACTCTCCGAGGATGAGGTGCAGGCCAGACTGAGAACATGGTGCCCAGGCAATATCTGGAAAGTTGATGTCGGCGACGGTGCTACGCCACTTGCTGTGGTCAAGGCTGTCGAGCAGGCCATACTCCGCCATTATGATGGCGCGGGTGTTGAACGCATCATCAGCTATCGCGAGAGCAAGAAGGAAGCCATCATGGCTAATATGGCTTCTGTTGGTGGCACCAGATGGCAACGTGCCTCAACTAACGACGATGTCATCTCGGTACACTTCCTGCGCCTTGACTCCATACGCCCCTTCGAGAAGTTTGTTTGGGACACGGCCGAGTTAGAGATAGAGATGACACAGGTGCAGTCCAAGGAGAACTTCAGTGCCGTCAGCGTCATGGGCACCATCTTATCGGCCGCGATGATTGTCTTCTCCATCACGTGCATCATTATCTTCATCGCCAATATGCTGCAGAGCTATTTCCAGAAGGTGCGACGCAACCTGGGAACATTCAAGGCTTTCGGTATCTCCACGTCCGAGCTTATGCGCGTTTATACCATTATCATCATCTGTATTGTGACAGGCGCGTTGGCCATTGCCCTTGCTCTGACATGGGGCACGGAAGGAACATTGCAGTTGCTTGGCTGTCTCAAAGACGGCGAATACAGCTGGCTCCACCTGTGGAACATACGTACCTTCGTGGCTATCGCCATCATCCTCGTGGCCACTGTGGTCACAGTGGTTGTGGTACTACGTCGCTTGTTGCGCCAGACACCAGGCGACCTCATCTATGACAGATAATCTTTAAACATATTATATGAAACGCAAAATCCTAACATTGTTCCTCACCTGTCTTGTCGCGCCGTGGGCAGCAGCTCAGCAGTTTGATGTCGACAGCATCAGCTACCGAGTCCTCTCGCCCGAGCAGCAGACAGCTGAGATTACGCGTGTGGACATCCATCAATCCGATTTGCAGCTGCCCTCGCAGGTAAGCTATCAGGACAATGTCTACACCGTCACGTCAATTGCCGACTGGGCACTCAACGACTGTGCCGAGATCAACAGCATCGTCGTCCCGGCCACCGTAACCACAATCGGTGAGAAAGCCTTTATGGGATGTCTTGCCCTGCGCTCTATACGCGTGGAGAGCGGCAATCCTATTTATGATTCTCGCGATGCATGTATGGCTGTCGTACGTACCGCCGACAATACACTTGTCGTGGGTGGCGCCAACACCGAGATACCACAGTCTGTCACGGCCATCGGCAGCTACGCATTCTGCTCGCGTTTAGAGCTCAGCACAATGGTGTTGCCAGAGACCATAACCAGCATCGGCGAATATGCCTTCAAGGGTTGTACCAACCTGTCGCTCATCAATATCCCCGACGGCATGCGCACATCCCATATCGGTGAAGGTGCTTTTGAGGGTTGCACCAGCCTGACGCTGCCTGACAAGATTGCCAAGAGCAAGGCTATGGGCAAGACCGAACCAGCAAGCTCGAGAGAGACATCCGAGAACTCCAGCAGCACCAGTAGGTCTGCCAAAGCATCATCTTCCACCCCCGACGAGGAGAAGAAGGTTGTCATTGGTCCGCGTGTAGGCGTGAACCTGGCTTCGGCATCGTTCAGCGACTATAGCGGTTCCACCTCATCGCGCATCGGTTTCCAGCTGGGCTTGGGTGTAGACCTCAACCTGACATCGGTCTTCGGCCTCTCCACAGGCTTGTTCTTCACTCAGAAGGGATATAAGTACAGCCAACTGGCATCCAACACCACAGCCTCGGCCTCGATGATACAACTGCCCGTGCTGCTGGCGGTGCGCTTCGGCCCGTGGCGCACGGCACAGGTGCGCATCGGCGTTGGCCCATACGCCGCTTTTGCCGTAGGAGGCAAGATCAAGACCGAGTTCCCGGCGTCAAACGATGCTATAGACCGACCTTTCTCCGACAGCTTCGGTAGCCTCGATGCAGGCATCACGGCTGGCGTTGGAGCAACGTTTGCCCGTCACATCACCCTTGATGTGCGCTACGAACTCGGATTGTCGAAATACAAGAATCGCAATCTTGGCATCACTTTAGGATATAACTTCTAACCACCCTATACTTCAGACTATTATGCTACGTAAGTTAATATACTACTTCAATATCATCGGCCTGCTCGTCTGCATCGCTTGTCTGGGCTTCAGCGCCTGTTCGGGCGACGGAATGCCCTACGTCGGCGTTGAGTGGGAGGCAGGCCTCACGGATGCTACCGGCACAATACCTGCCGAAGGCCTGCAAACACGACTCAATATCAGTCTTGATGGCGATTACAACGTCAAATGGCAAATCACCGTGCCGGACTGGATAGACTGTGAACGCAGCGGCGTGGCACATCGTGGCACCAACGAGGTGCCCATCACCATCTCTGCCAACAATACCAACGCAACGCGTAGCGGCACGTTGGAAATCCACATGGCTGGCGAGACAAAAACTATCTCACTCACACAGTTGTCGCGCAGGCAACCCATCGTATCGCCTACAAAGCTGTACTTTAAGGCCGAAGGTGGCGGACCCCAGAGTGTCACCGTCAACTACAACGGCACATGGAGCGTTAGCTGCGATGCCAGCTGGCTCGAAGTGCAGAAGACATCTACCGGAATAGACGTTTATGCTGCTGAAAATATTGAGGATGATGCACGCTCGGCAACCATCGTCATAACTGCTGACGGGCAGCCAGTGGAGATTAATGTCACACAGGAGGGTGCCATAGATCCAAACCCCACAGTACTCTCAGCTGATCCTTTATCCATCAGTTTCCCAACGGCCGGTGGCACGGAGTCCATTACTCTTAAGGCCAATGAAGCATGGCAACTCGCTGCTAAGCCTGATTGGATAACATCTGTTTCGCCAAGTGAGGGCGGCACGGGCCGCAAGGCGGTTTACATAACTGCCGCGCCAAATCCCAATGCAGAGACGCGTACCGGTATAGTTTCCTTCACTACTACAGGAGAGCAATCATACACATGCAATGTTGAGGTACGACAGGGCGGAACAGCGCCTTATCTGAATATAACTCCTACGACTTGCAATACGATTCCATCCGAAGGCGACACGAGGAAGTTCACTGTCGACACCAATGTCAGCACATACGAGGCTACTGTTAATCAATCTTGGATTACAGTTACCAAGAATGGAAAAGAGGTCACTATCAAAGTTGCAGCCAACACCAGCACCACAGAGCGTTATGGCAAGTTGACGGTGTCTGCCACAGGTTGCAACCCAGTGTCTGTGGACATCACCCAAGCTGGCGCTACGCCTCAGACCGATCCCAGCATCACCTGCCCCAATGTCAGCGGCACAATAGTCTTCGATGCTAAGGGTGGCACGCCTACCACAATCAATGTTGTCGCTAATGTAAGCTGGAAGATACAGAGCAAACCAGCTTGGATAAACGTCAGTGGCCAGACATCCGGCACCAACAACAGCCAGCCGCGCAGTGATGAGCGCTATTCGTTCACCGCTACAGCCACGGAAAACACCACCACCGACGAGCGCAGCGGCCAGATAATACTCCAAGCCATAGACTATCCAGACTGCAAGTTCACCATCAATGTCCGCCAGATGGCACAAAGCAGTGTGGACCGCGATGACTACGACCCAGAACAGGATCTCGACCAGAGCAGCAGCCAGCAGGATGTATTCAGCCTCGGCGATGGCACAACGTCAACCAAAACGTTCAACGATGTGCCCGCAGCAGGAACAACAATGATGGTGCAAGTTAAGTGTTCTGGTGGCTGGCAAGCTACATCAAACTACGCTGGAGCTTGCTCATTAGGTCTGACGGACACCAATGCCACGGCAAAGACGATCACACATAGCGGCAATGCCAACCTTTATCTGAACGTTTCCGCCAACACTTCCACCTCTCCGCGCACGGCCACCGTGACCATTGAGCACACACCGCAGGGCGGAACAAAGAAAACCATCACCCTCATCGTCAACCAGCTGGCAGCCGAAGGCTCGTCCTTCGACCGCGAAGGCTATGATGATGACAAACAAATATAATCCACTATGAGACACAAAATATCATTCCTCCTCTCTGCTGCCATTCTCTTGTTGGCAGCATGCACGGCCGACGATGTGCAGCTCACGCCTGATGCGTCTGCCCCACAGGGTGACATCATTGGTGCAACACTGCAGTTCGATTGTGCATACCCCTCGGCTTACGACGATGCCACCGATACCCGTGCCGCAGAGCAGTGGCAAACGGGCAACGTGATTTTCATACGCTTCAAGAAGGCAGATGGCACTCTGGCCGCACACGGAACTGCCACCCGTCAGTCCAACGGCACATGGACGTTGGATATGTCGAATCCGGGTATTGATAGTGGAGCATGTGAAGTCTACTTCTTCACCAAATACAGTGGCTACAATAGCTACAGTGACCCAGTTCTGACCTTCAATCTACATGATGCAATGTCTTCAGATGTTACGTATTCTGGTGAAGGGACGTTTGCTCGGTCAAATGCTACAAACTATATCGTCAGGGCCAACCTCGCGCCCATGACATGCCGGATTCGTTTCCAGGGAGATGTCACATCTACAGTTAGTGTACTCAGCTCTTCGGAGTTCGTTTATCTGATGAAATACACAAAATCAAATATGGATTATGAAGCTGCTCAGCAAAATCTGACGCTCAGTGGCTCACCTGCACGTACCAACTACATCTATCCGTTGCTGTCTGGTAATGATGACAATATTAATATTGACATCGAATATGCAGGCACGAAATACTCACGTACGGTGACTAAAGCTCAACTGCAGAAGTCCAATGGCAAATGGGAGTCATGCCTCATTAAGCTTCCAACAAGCGGGAACCTCAATGGTTGGAAAAAAGAGCAAGAAATTAATAACGACTTGAAGATAAATCTTGTAGATGTAGTAACATTCAAGACAGATATTCTATTCTGTGTTGAGAGAACGAATGCAAACGTCAAATCATTCCGCCATTATATATGTCTAACTACAGAATCCAGAGATGCTGCATTAAGTAAACTATCTCAACAGCCTTTAAATGAAGACGAAGGCAGTGAGGTTCTTGAGGATTTTCTCTATGGAATATCAAATAATGCATCTCCTGGAACAGATTATAATATATATTTCCAAGCGTATGATGCAAGTGGCAATGCGGGCCCGATATCTGTTGCAACAGTCAGCACGCTGCCCAATTCTGCACCATATATCTATCTGCAGAATCGCATAGCAGACCGTTCGGAAATATGGACGAGCCTGCGAAATGGCGCAACCAAATTCTATGTCATAGATTTTCCTGGATATACATATTATCAATTTGATCCTGTGGTGTTGGCACATTATATGTATTGTAATATCCAAGCCTACGGTAGGGCTTCTTACACTGGTGATATCACTGTTACCAATGACGGAGACACTCATTCTTATATTTTCATTGCCAGCTCTAATGAATATCCGTTGGCACAATACACGTCCATGCACTATCCGGCTAAGTCTGGCGAAGCACCGCGTCGTACACCTTGGCAAGAGAACAACATCGAGACTAAGACAGTCAAGTTAAGGAAACTTCCTGATGGAGTTATAAATAGCATCTCCTCTAACAAATAAATTCTCCAACAGCCATGACACATATATTCAATATTTTGCGCCGCATGGCGCTGGCCACCCTGTCGGGCGTGGCGCTGTTAGCCGCTTGCACGGCCGAAGAAGTTGTGCCCGAAGCCGTGAGTGGGGCAGGGGACGAGGCCAAGACCTACACCTATCGCGCATATATCGATGCCGCACCGCCGACCTTCGACGGTGATGCCACCACGCGCGCTGGAGCACAGTGGAACAACGGTCAGAAGATCTTCTTCTATGCAGCAGGTGTTTGTGCCGCTGCAACATACGATGCTACCACTGGCAGCTGGGTAATTACATCAAAGCAACAGTTGCCAACGACCAACAACGCAACCGTCACAGCCCATCACTTCGTGGACTTCGACAACTACATCAACGACGGTTTTGGAGTTCAGACTTCATATCGCACGCAGTGGTACTGCGACCAAGCTGCTAAGTTTACGCATCGTGAGGGTGAAGCTGTTTACCTTACGACACACCTCAAACCCAACACCTTCCGCATGCGCTTCACCGGCACGCCAGGCACACAGTTCACGCTGTCTGCAGAAACTGGTTTCCAGTATCTGGCTAATGTTGTCGACGTGGCCGTAAGCCCATACACCGAAGACCTGCAGCTCACCATCGGGAATGACGGCTACAGCGAGTATGTCTACGCTGTGCCGTCCGACGAACAGCGTACACTTGTCATCACGAGTGCCGACAACACCTATCGCCGCACATTGCCTGCATCGGTTTTCCAGAGGGGCAAGACCTCGCGTCTCGCACTGCCTACGACAGACAACTACAACGACAACAACTGGGAGAAAGAGACTTCGGACACACCCAATCCCGACTATCCTGACGGACCGTATCTGATACCCGTCACACCACAAGAGACTACCATCACTGTGGGCCAGAGCGTTCGCTTAGAGGTAGAAGGCAGCAATCCAAACCGTTTTTCATGGCAACGTCCTCAATGGACTCAGGTGGATGCGAACGGTAACTTTATAAAGAATTTGCAGCGTTCAGAATACTTCGTTACACTGTATCCCACTCCAGCAGGCACCTACTACTACAAGGTCGTCGTACCATTCATTCTTATCGAGCAAGTAGGACAAGAAAACTATGGTGTGCCAGAACGCAGCCTGACCTTCACCGTTCATGTGGTGCAGTAAGATTTGTGTTACTGTGTAATTTATTACAGATGAAGTAGTTATCTTTTTTAACATTTTAGCGGTAAAAGGCCCGGGCGTTAGCGGTTGACCATCCAGGAGGTTTACACTATAACATCCGGGCCTTTCATGTAAATCTTCCAGGATCATTTTCCGCCAACCCCCGGATGTTTTCATGCCAACATGTGGATGTTTGGGTCCAAACCTCCGGATGTTGCAAAAGTGTGTTGTTGATGCTATAGAAGCTTTGTGACTATAGAGGCTATTGTCAATGTTAAATCACCTTAAAGGGTTTAAACTTTAGAGGGCGTGAGCCGTCTGAAATGACGAAAAACGTTTAACTTTGCAGCTGCAAGTATAGCAACCCAATCAATCAACATACATAAATGTCACGTTACAAGGCCACATTATTGGCATTGATGCTGACCGCATCGGTCGGCGCACAACAGACTTGGACACTGCAGCAGTGTCTGGACTACGCCACAGAACATAACATTCAAGTACAGAAGAGCCGCATCAGCGAACAGGAGGCCGCCGAGAGCATGAAGCAAAGCCGTGCAGCGCTGTTTCCGTCGCTGTCGGCCTCAATGAACCAGAGCGTGGGCTACCGTCCGTTTCAGGAAGCCACGATGATGGTGCAGAACGGTATGGCCACAGCCTCAAACAACAAGGTCACAGAGAGCGGTTCATACGGTGTCAACGCCTCGTGGACCATCTGGGACGGCGGAGTGAACCGCAAGAACATTGAGGCAGCACGCCTATCAAGCGACATCGCTGCCACGCAGACGGCGCAGAGCCTGAACAGCATCCAGGAGCAGATAGCCCAGCTCTACGTGCAGATCCTCTATACCACCGAGGCCAAGCGCGTCAACGAGAAGCTGGCCGAGACAGCTCAGCAGCAGTTGGACCGCGGTCGCGAACGCTTTGATGTCGGCGATCTGGCACGTGCCGATGTGGCGCAGTTGGAGTCGCAGCTGGCACAGGCTCAGTATGACCTGGTGAATGCACAGTCGCAGATTGCCGGCTACAAGCGCCAGATGAAAGAACTGCTGCAACTCAGCATCACGCAGGATTTCGACATCGCCAGCGAGGAACTCGACGACGAGCGCGCTCTGGCCCTCATCCCCGACAAGCAGGAGGTGTATGATGCCGCCCTGCAGCAGCGGCCGGAGATACGCGCCGCAGAGCTGCAGACACAGAGTGCTGCATTGCAACTCGATATTGCCAAGCGCGGCTACCTGCCCACGATAGGCATGAGCGCCGGCATTGGTGACAGCCACTATTCTGGCAGCGACGATGCCTTGGGCGAGCAGATGAAGCGTAACCTCAATGGCAGCGTGGGCCTGAACGTCAGCGTGCCGATTTTCGACAACCGCCGCAACCGCACGGCAGTGGAGAAAGCTAAGCTGCAACGCACGTCAGCTCAGCTTGACCTGCTTGACAAGCAAACAGCCCTCGGCTCAACGATAGAGAACCTGTGGCTGCAGGCCACGACCTCACAGGAACGCTTCCGCGCTGCCAAGATAGCCGCTGAAAGTCAGGCAACTAACTACGAGCTCATCAACGAACAGTTTAAGGCTGGATTGAAGAACATCGTCGACCTGCTGCAGGCCCGCGACAATATGCTGCAGGCACAGCAGAGCCGTCTGCAAAGCAAATACACCACCATCCTCAACACGCAGTTGCTGCGCTTCTACGAAGGTGGCGAGATAACGATGTAATCACTGATAATAAAGTCATTTATATATGTCACGCAACACATTCAACATTTTACATTTCACATTCATTGTCGCAGCTGCGACAATGATGTCTTGCTCCAAGAAGCCTCAGACGGAGTACGAGACAACTACGGTGGAGAAGGGTAATGTCTCGACCACCGTCACCGCCACCGGCACCATCGAACCCGTCACGAGCGTGGAAGTGGGTACACAGGTCAGCGGCATAGTGTCGAAAATATACGTGGACTACAACAGCGTGGTGAAGGCTGGGCAGGTGATTGCCGAGCTCGACAAGACCAACCTCATCAGCACGCTGGCCAGCCAGCGCGCAAACCTCACCAGCGCACAGAGCTCGCTGCAGTACCAGAAGGCTAACTACGAGCGCCAGAAGACGCTATACGACAAAGGCCTGATCTCGGCCAACGACTTTGAGCAGGCACGCCTGTCATACGTGCAGGCCGAGCAACAGGTGACCACGGCTCGTCAGAGCGTGAAGCGCGCCGAGACCGACTTGGGCTATGCCACCATCACCTCGCCCATCAATGGCGTGGTGCTCTCCAAGGCTGTGGAAGAGGGTCAGACCGTGGCTGCATCCTTCAGCACCCCGACGCTGTTCACCATAGCACAAGACCTGACGGACATGCGCGTTATTGCCGATATTGACGAGGCCGACATAGGCGAGGTGAAGGAGGGACAGCGCGTGAGCTTCGCCGTGGATGCATTCCCCAACGACACCTTCGAGGGCCAGGTCACGCAGGTGCGCCAGCAGGCCACAACGGAGAGCAATGTGGTGACTTATGAGGTGGTCATCAGTGCTCCCAATGCTGACCTCAAGCTCAAGCCTGGACTGACGGCCAATGTCACCATCTTCACGCTGGAGAAAAACGATGTACTCACAGTGAGCGCCAAGGCGCTGCGCTTCGCTCCCAATGAGGCCCTCATTGCCGAGGACGAGACGATTGAACCATGCGATGCCCCCCACAAGCTGTGGGTGCGCGAGGGCAAGGTGTTCAAGGCCATACCCGTTGAGGTGGGCGTCACCAACGGCACAATGACTGAGATTGTCAACGGCGTGAGTGCCGGCACTGTGGTGCTCGAGGATATGGTCTTCGGCGAGATGCCTGCAGCTGACGCCTCAACACAAAACCGCAGTCCCTTCATGCCAGGACCAAGGAATAACAACAAGAACCAGAAGAAATGATGGAGAAGAAAGTCGTCATCGAATTGCAGGACGTGCGGCGCGACTTCCAGGTGGGCTCAGAGACTGTGCATGCCTTGCGCGGAGTGTCGTTCAAGATTCATGAGGGTGAGTTTGTCACCATCATGGGCACATCTGGCTCCGGCAAGTCGACGCTGTTGAACCAGTTGGGCTGTCTTGATACCCCCACAAGCGGCGAGTACTTTCTCGACGGCATCTCTGTGCGTACCATGCGCCGTGCGCAGCGTGCACGTCTGCGCAACCGCAAGATAGGCTTCGTGTTCCAGAACTACAACCTTCTGGCCAAGACCACCGCATTGGAGAACGTTGAGCTGCCCCTGATGTACAATACTAATTATAACGCGCGCGAGCGTCGTGCCGCTGCTGTGGCTGCGCTGCAAGCCGTGGGGCTGGGCGATCGCATGGAGCACAAGTCCAACCAGATGTCCGGCGGACAGATGCAGCGCGTGGCCATAGCGCGTGCGCTGGTTAACAACCCCGCCGTGATTCTTGCTGACGAGGCAACGGGTAACCTTGACACACGAACCAGCTTCGAGGTGCTGGTGCTGTTCCAGAAGCTGCATGCCGAAGGGCGCACCATCATCTTCGTGACACACAATCCCGAGATAGCACAGTACTCCAGCCGCAACATCGTGCTGCGCGACGGCAAGATACGCGAGGACGTGCAGAACAACAATATCCTCAGTGCTGCAGAAGCCCTTGCTGCCCTGCCGGCACCACAAGATGACTGATTATGAGTTATATAAATCTCTTCAAGATAGCATTCAAGGCCATATTGAGCAATAAATGGCGCAGTTTCTTGTCCATGCTGGGCATCATCATCGGCGTGGCTGCCGTGATAGTGATGATGGCCATAGGCCAGGGCTCGAAGCAGAGCATACGCGAGGAGCTTGCCAAGCAAGGCACCAACCTGCTCACCATACGCCCGGGCGCTGATATGCGTGGCGGTGTGCGCATGGATCCGTCGGCCATGCAGACGCTGAAGCAGGCGGATTACGAGGCCATACAGAAAGAGGCCAAGTTCGTGAAGGGCATCTCGCCAGAGGTCACTACCAGCGGACAGGCTGTGTTCGGCTCCAACAACACCACCTCGACCTGCTATGGCGAGAGCCCCGACTACCTGACTATCAAGCTTTGGGACATCGAGGAAGGTGTCTGCTTCACCGAGGAAGACGTGAACAAGTCCGCCAAGGTGTGTATCGTGGGCCAGACCATCGTCAAGGAACTATTCCCCAACGGTCAGGACCCCGTGGGTAAAAACATCCGTTTCAAGAACATACCTTTCCGCATCATCGGTGTGCTCAAGGGCAAGGGCTACAACACGTGGGGCATGGACCAGGACAACGTCATCATCGCACCATACACCACAGTGATGAAGCGTCTGGCAGCACAGACCCACTACAACAGCATCGTATGCTCGGCCGTCACAGAGGAACTCAGTGACCAGGCCATAGAAGACCTGACGGCCATCCTGCGCCGCACCCACAAACTCAAGGACGGCGACGAAGACAACTTCACCATCCGCTCGCAGCAAGAGTTCATGGAGACGATGTCCTCGACGATGGACACCATCACTATCATCCTCGTCGTGGCGGCAGCATTCTCGCTGCTTGTGGCCGGCATAGGCATCATGAACATCATGCTCGTGAGCGTCACCGAGCGTACCAAGGAGATAGGTCTGCGCATGAGCGTGGGCGCACGTGGCACCGACATCCTCAACCAGTTCCTCATCGAAGCAACGTTGATTAGTGTCACAGGAGGCGTCTTCGGTGTGCTGGTCGGCGCGCTGCTGACATGGGGCTGCAACGCGCTCATAGGCTATCCGGCTGTGATACCGATGTGGAGCGTCGTGGTCAGCTTCGTTGTCTGCGTCACCATCGGCATGGCCTTCGGCTACTTCCCCGCGCTAAAGGCCGCACGTCTTGACCCCATCGAAGCCATCCGATATGAATAAATGCTATCAAACAAAAACACAATAAGCTATGAAAAAACTCATCATCACATTGTTGCTTCTGCCCATTGCCGTGGGCGCTATGGCAGATCTGTTGCCCATACGTGACCCACAGGTCCAGAAACCCGTGGAAACACCTGACAGCAAGTATATGGCCGGTGCTGTGCCTGAGAAGGATGGCATAGTGACCTTCACTCGCAGCTTCCGTGTTGCCAACAAGTCGCAGGCTGAGATATATGCCGTCATCAACAACTATGTCAAGGGCCTTGTGGCTGCCGCACGTCAGGACCTGCGCACACGCATCATCAGCGACGACCCTGCCCAAGGCGAGGTGGTGGCTAAGGTGGAGGAAATCATGACATTCAAGAAGAAGTTCCTCAACTGGGACCACACCTATTTCCGCTATCTCATCTCCGCGAAGTGCGAGGGCCAGCGTGTGACGATGACCATAACACAGATTTCTTACTACTATAACTTCGACCAGGAGGGTAGTGGGGGCGAGGAGTATCGTGCCGAGGAATGGATCAGCGACAAGGTTGCCATCAACAAGAAAGGCACCAAGCTCTATCCCCGCAGTGGTAAGTTCCGTCGCAAGACCATCGACCGCGTCGACGAGATTTTTGCCGGTGCTAAGGCCGCCTTTAGTGGTGAGGAAGAGGTCATCATCAAGCGCGTAAAACAGTCTAATGTTATTGACGAATGAACGCTTAGATTCTTATTTTATGCTAAAAATGTCGGGTGAAATGTTATTTACCCGACATTTTAGTTTTATATTTGCCTGAAATGCTGTAACTTTGCGCCCCGAAATGAACGACCGAGCATCCGAAAGCCATCAGGCGCGTGCCGCTGCTCTCTATGCCGAAGGCAATGAGCTGCGCCGCCAGCAACGCTGGGGTGAGGCAATGAATGCCTACGAACAGGCTGCCGCCCTCGACCCCGACAGTCCCGCTGTGCACGCACGCCAGATGCTCGTCCAGATCATGGAATTCTATAACAAGGACCAATATAACCCGTAACACCAACAACATGGCAAAAATCAAAGGAGCTGTCGTCGTCAACACCGAGCGCTGCAAGGGTTGCAGCCTCTGTGTGGAGGCCTGTCCGCTCAACCTGCTACAGTTGGCTGACAAGATGGTCAACCGACGCGGATACAGATATGTGGAGCAGATCAATGCTGAGGCTTGCACCGGATGCACCTCATGTGCAATAGTCTGCCCGGATGCC
Source organism: uncultured Bacteroidaceae bacterium (assembly GCA_905233465.1). Lineage (GTDB taxonomy): Bacteria > Bacteroidota > Bacteroidia > Bacteroidales > Bacteroidaceae > Physcousia. Next base: position 23,162 of record CAJOEI010000023.1, read on the forward strand.
TGCATCACTGTCTATCGTAAAAAGATTGATTAGATTATTATGGAAAAACAGGAAATAACCTTGATGAAGGGTAACGAGGCCATCGCCCATGCCGCCATACGCTGCGGCTGCGACGGCTACTTCGGTTATCCCATCACCCCGCAAAGCGAGATCCTCGAGACGCTGGCAGCCGAGAAGCCGTGGGAGACCACTGGCATGGTAGTGCTGCAGGCCGAGAGCGAGGTGGCCAGTATCAATATGCTCTATGGCGGCGGCGGAGCCGGCAAGCGCGTGATGACCAGCAGCAGCAGCCCCGGTGTGGCGCTGATGCAGGAGGGCTTCGCGTATATGGCCGGAGCCGAGATCCCCGGCCTCATCGTCAACGTGCAGCGTGGCGGCCCAGGTTTGGGCACCATTCAGCCGTCACAGGGCGACTACTTCCAGGCCACTCGCGGCGGTGGCAACGGCGACTACAACGTCATCGTGCTTGCACCAGCCAGCGTGCAGGAGATGGCCGACTTTGTCGACCTCGCCTTTGAGCTTAGTTTCAAGTGGCGCACACCGGCGATGATACTCTCTGACGGCGTCATCGGACAGATGATGGAGAAAGTGGTGCTGCCGCCATTCAAGCCCCGCCGCACCGACGAGGAAGTCATTCGCCAGTGCCCCTGGGCTTCGACTGGTAAGACAGCTGACCGCAAACGCAACATCATCACCTCTCTCGAACTCGACCCGCGCGTGATGGAGAAGCACAACCTCCACCTGCAGGAGAAGTACGCTCAGATTCGCGAGACAGAGGTGCGCTACGAAGAGAAGCTGACCGAAGATGCAGAATACCTCATTGTCGCATTCGGTTCGGCTGCACGCATAGCACAGAAGACCATCAGCGAGCTGCGTGCTCAAGGCATTCGCGTTGGTCTGCTGCGCCCCATCACCCTTTGGCCGTTCCCCTACAAGCGCATCACCGAGCTGGCCGCACAGGTCAAGGGCATACTCTCGTTCGAGATCAATGCCGGCCAGATGGTGCAGGACATCCGCATCGCCGTCGAAGGCCGCACGCCCGTGGCCCACTATGGCAAGATGGGCGGCATCGTGCCCACACCCGAGGAAGTCGCCACAGCCCTCACGGAAAAGCTTCTCAAGTAATACAACAGATCAATGGACTATCCCCAGCTCCGCAACACCCTCAACACCATCTTCCTCTTGATGGCTCTCATCGGTGTCGTCGCCTACTTCGCCTTTCCTGCCCACCACATCGTGGGTCTGGTCATCATAGGCGTGGCGATGGTGGTGAAGATAGTGGAATTCTTTATCCGCTTTATGTTCTGAGACACACGCACAATGGAAAACAACACAATCATATCCCCCGAAAACATCGTCTATCAGAAACCAGCTCTGATGAACGACAATCACATGCACTACTGCCCGGGTTGTTCCCACGGTGTGGTGCATAAGCTCGTCGCCGAGGTCATCGAGGAGATGGGCATGACGGATAAGGCCGTGGGCATCTCGCCCGTGGGCTGTGCCGTCTTTGCATACAACTACATCGACATCGACTGGCAGGAAGCTGCCCACGGGCGTGCACCGGCCATCGCCAGCGCCATCAAGCGACTGTGGCCCGACCGCCTCGTGTTCACATACCAAGGCGACGGCGACCTCGCATGCATCGGCACAGCAGAGAGCATACACGCTCTCAACCGCGGCGAGAACATCACCATCATCTTCATCAACAACGCCATCTACGGTATGACAGGCGGACAGATGGCACCCACAACGCTCATGGGCATGAAGACATCCACATGTCCCTATGGCCGCCAGTCGGACCTGCACGGTTTCCCCCTGAAGTTTGCTGACATCGCAGCACAGCTCGAGGGCACATGCTATGTCACACGTCAGAGCGTCCACACCGTGGCTGCCATACGCAAGGCCAAGCGTGCCATACGTCAGGCCTTTGAGAACTCGATGGCTGGACGTGGCTCATCGCTCGTGGAGATCGTGTCCACATGCAGCAGCGGATGGAAGATGACAGCCATCGAAGCCAACCGCTGGATGGAAGAGCACATGCATCCCTTCTATCCCCTTGGCGACATCAAGAACACAACTGTTTAACTTATTTACAATTTACACATTTACAATTAGCAATCGTAAAATTGTAAAATTGTCAAATATATTGGATCGTAGAATTGTATAATTGTAAAATTGTCAAATATATAGGATTGTAAAATCGTAAAATCGTAAAATCGTAAAATCAATTCATGACTCAAGAAATCATTATAGCTGGCTTCGGCGGACAAGGCGTGCTCTCAATGGGCAAGATATTGGCCTACAGCGCACTCATGGAGGGCAAGGAAGTGTCGTGGATGCCGGCCTACGGCCCAGAGCAGCGCGGCGGCACAGCCAACGTGACTGTGATAGTGAGCGACGAGCCCATATCCTCGCCCATCCTCAGCACCTACGACACCGCCGTGATACTCAACCAGCCGTCCTTAGAGCGCTTCGAACCGCTCATCAAGCCCGGAGGCACACTCATATACGATGGCTATGGCATCAGCATACCCCCACATCGCACAGACATCAACATCTATCAGATTAGCGCAATGGATGCTGCTGCCGAGATGGGCAACCCAAAGGGTTTCAACATGATAGTCCTCGGCGGACTGCTCGCTGTGCACCCCATCGTACAGATTGAGAACGTAGTCAAGGCCCTGCGCAAGACGCTGCCCGAACGCCATCAGCACCTCATCCCAGCCAACGAAGAAGCGTTGCGCAAGGGAATGGAAATCATCAAATCGTAAAATCAAGTTTTAGGAGTTATAATGTGAAGTTACTTCTCATCATCGCTCGAGCTATGCTCGCTTTGCTCGCAAAGAACTCCACATCATAACTTCAAAAAATTGAGTCGTCAAATCGTAAAATAAGTTGGATTGTGAATTATAAATTGTCCATTCTCCATTTTACATTTTACTTTGCGCTCTGCGCATCATACATGCAGGCACAGAACTTTGACGACTTGAATGGACAGGGCGGCACAACCTTGCCAGACGGCAGCTATGTCGATGCCAACGGTCAGGTGCGCAGCACATGGGGGCGCGATACCTCCAAGGTCGACAAGCTGGTCCCAACAGACTACCATCAGTGGCGCATAGACCCAAGGTTTGGCACACGCCTGCCAGAAGAGTACAACGACACGCTGCCGCACCTCTTCCAGAACTACAACTGCACCGATGGCTTGCGAGGCGAATATGGCATCCTGGGCAACCTCGGTTCGCCACGCCTGGCTCGCAACTTCCTCGACCGGCCTGTGGACGATGACATACTGTTCATGAACCAGTATAACTACTTCCACACCGAACCCAGCTCCATACTCTTCACCAACACCAAGAGCCCCCTCACCAACCTCCAGTACCACAAGTGCGGTACCAAGGACAACGGTCAGGACCGCGTTCGTGCATACTTCGCCTCGAACATCAACAAGATTGCAGGCTTCGGCTTCAAGATTGACTACCTCTATGGCCGCGGCTACTACAACAACCAGTCCAACTCGCAGTTCGGCGCCAACCTCTTCGGCTACTATCTCGGCGAGCACTATGATATGCACGCCTTTGTCGGAGCCGAACACATGAAGATGGCCGAGAACGGAGGCATAGAGGACGATACCTATATCACCGACCCGGAGAGTTTCTCGCGCAAGGTGAAGTCGCGCGACATTCCCACGCTCCTCTCATACGTCTGGAACCGCAACGACATCCAGACCTATTTCCTCAACCATCGCTACAACATCGGACGCTACCACGAGCTGGAGGTGCCCGACAGCCTCAAGCCCAAGATGCCTGAGGACTACGACCTCATGCGCCAGTTCCTGCGCGACGACAGTCTCGTCAATGTCCTCATCAACGACACCACAGGCCGCAAGCCACTCGTCCTCGACTCCCTCAAGGCCGTGTGGGAGAAGACGGTGCCCATACCTATGGAGTTCATACCCGTCACAAGCATCTTCCACACCTTCAATCTCCAGCACCTCACACACGAGAACTACTCTCAGGGCGGCATACCCACCAACTACTTCGACCACCAGCCATACTACCGATCCTCCTTCACCGACAGCTTCTCCGACCAGACGCAAGCCATGCTCATGCGCAACACCGTCGGCCTGCAGTTGCGCGAGGGCTTCAACCGTTGGGCCAAGGCTGGCATCACGCTCTTTGCCGCACACGAGCTGAAGAAGTTCAGGATGCCGTCCGTAGAGACCGAAGACACCCTCAACGTCTACGACCGCTACACCGAGAACAATCATGTCAGCGTAGGCGGCGAGATACGCAAGCAACAGGGGCGCCTGCTGCACTACAACGCCGGTGCCGAGTTCTGGGTCCTTGGGCCCAGCGTCGGTGACCTCGATATTCACGGACAGGCAGACCTCAACTTCCGCCTCGGACGCGACACGGTGCATCTCGCTGCCAATGCCTATTTCAAGAACATCTCCCCCGCATTCTTCTTCGAGCACTATCACAGCCAGACGCATTTCTGGGACAACTCCCTCAGCCGCGAGACGCGCACACGCATCGAGGGCCAGCTCTCCATCGACCGCACAGCCACAAGCCTGCGCTTCGGCGTGGAGAACATCTCCAACTACACGCATTTTGCTATGCTGCTCACGCCCGACAACACCTACTACGACGCTTCCGTCACGCGCTACAGCCACAATGTTGAAGTGCGCCAGCAGAGCGGCAGCATACAGGTGATGAGCGCTACGGCTCGACAAGACCTCAAATTTGGCTTTATGCATTGGGACAACGAAGTCACGTGGCAGCACTCCACCAACAACGATGTCCTTCCCCTGCCAGCCATATCAATATACAGCAACCTCTACGCCCTCTTCCATGTGGCCAAGGTGCTGCGATGCGAGCTCGGATTAGATATGCGCTACTTCACCAGCTACTACGCACCCGACTACGCACCATTCCTCAACCAGTATGCTGTGCAGGATGCCACACAGGATCGCATCAAGATAGGCAACTATCCCATTATCAACGTCTACGCCAACTTTGCCATCAAACGTGTTCGAGGCTACATCACCTACACACGCCTCAACGGAGGCAAACACGCTTTCTGGGCACCACACTATCCCGTCGACCCCGCAGGACTACACTTCGGCATCTCCTGGAACTTCTACGACTGAGCATATCCGTTTTTCTCCACACCGTTGTTATGCTCTTCCCCCCATTCCCTTTTTATATACTTTAAATCACGACCGCAGGTCGTGTCTTCAACTATCAACTTTCAATTCTCAATTGTCCATTCTTTCTGATGAAAGCGTCCCGTCGGGCCGAGCGGTCAATTGTGAATTGTCCATTCTCAATTTCCCCCTCGCTCCCTTCTCTCCTCCCTTGGGGAGGGGCGGGAGTGGGCCTTACTTGCTCCAGTCATCATCCCAGACGTTGTAGGATGAAAACAGGTCGCCGTCATCACCCTTGACTTCAAATTCGCCGGGCGCAGCGCCACCATCGCTGTTAACAGTAACTGCAGGACTTGCTGCGATGAACATCTGCTGCTGCACAGTCACAATCAGTGTCGCAGGTGTTGTATATATCTTTTTCATTATATAGCGGCCATTTTTATTTTAAATACTATCCTTGTCAGCCCTCCCAGCTTCCCTCCCTTGGGGAGGGGGTGGGGGTGGGCCTATGGGCTTTTATTTCACTAATACTTTCTTACCATTCACAATATAAATACCCTTGCGTAATTGTGAATTATCTAACCTTTGACCAGCAAGATTGAATATCTTAGCATTGTCCATTGTCCATTGTCCATTGTTCATTGAACTATCCTCACTGTGAATTGCCTCAATGCCCGTTGTTGTATCCTCGAAGACAAAGATAAGCGCTTTCGCTTCCGAGACATCTGGAATATCCTCGGCATCGAGATAGGCCTTGCCTGCGCTGATCTTGCCAGCAGAGCTGCTCGGCACGAACTGGTTGTTCTTGAGGCCATAGACCTCACCGGCTCCCACATACGTGGGAGCGAGTGTTCCTTTCAGCAGGTTGCCGCTGAGCTCGTTAGAGCTGGCAACGGAGGTCAATGTTACGGTAGCTCCAGGCGTACCCATCAGGAACAAACCCGTTCCGCCCTTCACAGAACCTGTAATCTGAGAGAATGTAATGGCCGAACCGTTGATGCCCGTTATATACCAAGCGCTGTAGCCAGCAGTTGCATAGTCACTAAAGTCAAGCGGATACTCCGAGCAATAGGTAGCGTAGCCGTAACTATTGAGGGTGACAGGTATGGTGGCGGTTCCTTCTCCAGTGATAGTTACTCCATCAAGATATGCCTGACCTATTTCTAGGTCATTTTTATTTTTTTGATAGCAATAGAACTCAAATTTCAGATAGAGTGTACTGGACTGAGCAGCCTGTGGTAGATTATAAGTAGCCTGTACCAAATTACTATTACTTGAAACAGCTCCAGAAGGCGTGTTGCTGTCAGTTCGGCTAACTTCTGTATAATCAACATCATTGGTAGAATAGAATAATTTCATATATGAACCAGCATTCCAACTGCCTGATGACATTCCAAAATAATTACTAACAGTCAAGCTTGAATAAGAAGCGACATTAAGAGGGCCAACAACAAACATGCCTTCTTGTCCCTGACTTGCCACAAGGGCTGATCCGGTTTGTCCCATTGTGTTCTTTGACTGTTTAGCATTCGTTACTGTGTAAGAAGCACCTGAATATACAGCACTCACACCACTCTTCACACTATAACTATCTGACCAAGCACGTGCACTTCCGCTATTATCGCCAAAGCTCTCGCCAAAGAGCAAGATGTTCGTTCCGCCTCCCGTCGAAGGCGCAGCCGTCGACTGCCCCTCGGGTGCATTGACCGTTATCTCGGCCATTGTGCTACCTGCGTTGTAGTTCTCGCTGGCGGCAGCGTTGATGGTGATAATTGCAGTGCCCACAGCAACGGGAGTGATGGTAAGGCCACTGACAGTAACCACAGCCTCGTTCGAACTTGTAAGCGTCACCGTTCCGTCCGTTACAACATTCGGTGTGCCTGTCGTGCCTTGAGTCAAGGTCAACGTAGAAACGAAGTCAACGCTAAGATCTGCGAGCCCGCTGAATGACGGGTCAGTCTTGGCAGGGGGAGTTGGATCGGGAATGGTAAAGACCACCTCAATTTTTGAGGTCTTACCAACGGCTCCGCCTACGTTGATTTTGAAGTATCCTCCGCCAACAGTTGTCGAAGACGATGGCTGTGCAGACGTTCCATAGTAGGTCGTAAACGTGCCCTCTGTCGAGGTAATGGTCACACTGGATATTGTTCCCAAGTCTGTGCTGTTATAGATGTAACCTGTATTCTTCTGCCATTGCATCGTACTTGATTGGTTCATCACCTGATTAGATGTCCACTTGACCTCATAGGTCTTCGTGTTATCAGTGGTGCAGACGGCATTAGATGTCTTCTCATTGTTATTGGCAGCATAACTTGTCGAATTAAAGTCATCAACGGTAATTGTCAACTTATATGTCCCGCCTTCTCCTGAAGGTGTTTCTCCTCCGCCGCTACCGCTGCCGGAATTGTACTCTGTGCTATACTCGGTGGGCGTTACATAATTATCATAGCTGAAGGTATCATCCTTCTTGCTGCCCCAGATATACTGCTCCAGGCCAGGATAATCGATGAAGGGGTTGCGGTTGTTCTGGATTCCATAGACAGCATTGTTGCGGTCTATCTCCTTTTGGCTCACGGGGTCATTCTTCGCCCACTTCAACAGCATATTCAGTTGCCAGAGTTGCAATGCAGGATATGTCGAGCCGTCGATAGTGACTACTACGTCTGTACTGGAATAGTTAGTGTACCAATCATGCAGTTTCTCCTCATAACACGTCACCATATAGAAATATGTACGCGCGAAATCACCCTTATACTCATCAGCCGGCTCAAAAACTGTGCCTGAGTAGCCACTGAGGGAGCAAGGCCCGAGTTTGCTGAAATCATTAGCTGACTTGTACCCATTTTTACCTACGCCTGTTGTCTCGCCGAATGGATAGTTGCTGCGCTTTCCATTCACATAGCCGTCGGTTGGATAGATGTGGTGTAAGTCGGTGTACATGGGTGTATTGCTGCCGAACCAGCTCTGTGGGAATGAGTGCTCGCGGTTGTAACTATCACCTTCTGCAGAGTAGCTGGAACCGCTGGTGACAGGTGTGTAGTTGGTGATATTGGAATACATATCCCAAATCTTGCCGTCGCTACGCACGTCGGTGGTCTGGAATGCCGTCCACAAATAGTTATACGTCTTCTCCGTGCGGTTATAGATAATTCCGCGTAAGGCTGTTTTTAGGGCTGAGCCCTTCTTGCCGTTGGCATTCTGATAGTACGTCCCCGAGCCGTTAGGAGCGGCAGCTTGTACAATGATGGTTGCCGTAGCAACCAATAGCATGAGATATAGTCTTTTCATAAGGATGAAGATGTAAGATTCATGAAATCGAGCGCAAAGGTAACTACAATACGTTGAACCGTCGCGCCATTTTATGTTTTTGAATAACGGTTACGGTTTACCTTCTGTAAGTGCCTGTGCAGTATTTTCGAAGTCCTCGATAATATCTTCGAGTAAGGGATTACGATTTTCAACGATGATTGCCGCATAAAAACCTTTGCCCTCAACAATTGCATTTGCCGCCCTAATGATGAAACGGTCGGGATCAGCGTGCTTCCTAAACCATGAAAGGAACAGACGATTACGGTTAGCTTCGCGCCCATCGCTATCATCACACATATATAAAAGGACGTTTAGATTCTCGGTGAAGAATTCGTCAATGATGGTTAGGATAGTTTGTTCCACCCTTGGGTCATGCGCAGAACGTTCTCTTTCCATCTTCTCTATGATGAACTGAAAAGTGCCGCAGCCTCCAATAGGGTTCTCCTCTTCAAAAGAAATTGTATAATGTATTCCACTCTCAGTCTCGAAGATATATCCTCCTCGGGGCGAGAGCATTACATAGTAATGAGCAAGGTCATTAATCGCGTCGAGCGAGAGCTGTATCATAACGAGACGATGGTTCCAGTTAAACCACGGCGAGCCCATTCTTCAGCTATCCGCTGCTCGGCGGCGCGCTTCACTTCTAAAGAGTGGCGAAAGCGAGCTAAAGCCTCTTCAAATGTAACTTTTTTGACTGCCATATTCTATATATGTTTTGTTTTTCGCTGCAAAGGTAACGACAATACGTTGAATGGCCAAATTTTCATTCTTTTTTCTCCAGCTCATTTGTAAAAGAGCGGCGAGAAAACCTTGCAAATGAAGTAGTTATCTTTTTTAACATTTTAGCGGTAAAAGGCCCGGGGGTTAGCGGTTGATGATCCAGGAGGTTTACACTAAAACATCCGGGCCTTTCACTGAAAACTTCCAGGATCATTTCCCGCCAACCTCCGGATGTTTTCATGCCAACTTGTGGATGTTTAAGTGCTAACCTCCAGATGTTGCAGAAGCTAACATCTAAAAACACGAAACAAACTAATTGTCCATTATTCCCTCTCCTCCCCATTGAGGGGGAGGCTGGGATGGTGCTCTTGCCTACATAGGAACCTACATGGTCTTATCCTCCACATGCACAATGCGTTAGACATCTCTTGTGTAGGCATGTAGGTTGATTTTGGCAAAAACGCTTGTGGTGCGCGTGTACGCGTGCGCGAAGGCACTGTTGTTAGTGTTCATCGGCGTTTACGTACCTCCGGTCGATGCAGCAGGGTTGTCCGCATGACCCAGCTGGGTTGACCGGTCGATGCAGCTGGGTTGTGCGGACGATGCATGGCCGTACTTACTTTATGTGCACTATTGCGACTGCAAAGGTACAACATAATTACAACTGCTACAACGGGGATTTTATCGAATGCTTACATACCAGCAGCAGCTGCAACACAATCGTTGCAGCTGCTGCATAATATATAAGTGTAATCTTGCTATAGTTCAAGAATCATGAACCTGAATTGTCAATTGTCCATTGTCCTCTCGCTTCCCCCCTCGCTCCCTTCTCCCCTCCCTTGGGGAGGGGCGGGAGTGGGCCTTACTTGCTCCAGTCGTCATCCCATACGTTGTAGGATGACTGGCTGCTGTTATCACCTTTAACGAGAATATTGTTTTGATCAGTAATCGTATTAGTTCCTCTATCCATGCTCAATGCAATCATGGATTGTGCTGCGATATGAGCGGTGATTAGCTGGGGAACGATATATGTCTTTTTCACCATGATTATTTACTATTTAATGATTTTATTCTTTTGTTATCCACTTGGGGGCTTTACTTCACGAGCACCTTCTTACCGTTGACGATGTACAGTCCGCGCTGTGCCTTGCTCACGCGCTGGCCAGCGAGATTGAAGATCTGGGCATTGACCATTGAACTGTCCTCATTGTCAATTGCCTCAATGCCGTCTGTGGAACCGAAGTCGAAGCTCAGGAAGCCCTTAACACCACTACTACTACTGAGGTCGAGATAAGCCTTGCCTTCAGGAATGGTCACTCCGTCGCCAACCACGTTGAAGCCAACCACGTCGTTGAACTTAGACAAAGCCCAGTAGGAGCTGCCATCACCAGTCACTGTGCCGTCAGAGGAGCGGAGGAGGTTGCCACTTACGCTACTTGCTGACGATGTGCCACTAGTAAGTGTGTAGCTTCCTTCGGCAGCCTGGATGACAAGCGGAGTGCGGGCCGGAGCATCTGCAACCTCTTCAAGATGAATGGTATTCGTGTTGACTTGAGTTGCGATGTAAGCCGTTACACCTTCGGGGAAGCTAACGGGATTCACAGTGGTGTAGGTTGTATAGCCTGCATCGCCGACAGTAACAGACTCTGTGGGAGTGGCCTCGCCTGATTTCTCATAGAGGTAGATGTTGTCCTGACCGGTAAAATAGCAGGAGAAGAGAGTGTTTTGGCTATTATAGCGCATGATACGCGGATAACCGTCAGTGTTGGTGACATTTGGGGCTGTGATCACAGCCGCATTCTCATTATTAAAAGTAATAGTCCAAAGGCTCGTATTGCTAATGGTTGATTGATTCTTCAGGTAGTTTGAGCCAGCTACAGCATAGAGATATCCACTATTCGTTTCATCGTAAATGGTATAATATCCAGACGCATCGGGACCATAGATGACGAATTCATAGACATCTGCAGAATTTACTGTTGCCGTTCCATTTTCAATTGTTACACCAACAGCGGCACGGTTATTGGTGTTTTGGGTACCCATTGCTTTATCTGTACCATTGGTAATGATATAATGCTTACCTGAGGTAATAGCTGTTGCGAGAGTCCAAGTTGTGTTTTGGAACGGAGCAACATAAGCGGCCTGTGTCACAGTCACATCTTTGGTAACGCTGCCATAGGTGAGGGTGATAGTACCTGTACGTGCGGCACCTGTATTGGCTGTGGTCGTGAAGGTCACCTTGCTATTTACGGCATCAACGGTAACATTGGAAATCCAGTCAACATCCACCTTCTCTGCAGCAGTAAGAGAGCTACCATCAGGATTGCTAATGGTATAGGCAATCTCACCAGAAGTTGCCTCTGCTGTCAGTTCAACATCATCAGCATTGATAGTGGGATCAGTGCTAGGCAGGCTAAGCGTGATAGAGGCTCTTGACATTCTGCATTGTCCCGATCCACTTCCTGTGAATATAACAGATGTTGCGTTACCAGTCCAGGTCTTGGTGTCAGACGTGTAAGTTCCCACATTGGCGGAAATTGTAGCTGTCCATGTGCCATCGGCGGTCAATACTATTTTAGTAATGTTATACCCAGAAGGAGCCTCGAAGGTTAACTTATTGTTAGGATAGAATCGAATCTGGCTATCATTGATATAGTGATTACCTGAACCGGCATAAGTAACCGTTACGTTATTCAAAGACCCGCTTACAGAATTTTCATCAGTAATGCCTGAAGCTGAACCGCCATAGTTTGTACCAAAGAAAGCATTGTTGAAGTTAATATCAAATGATGTCGGCTGAACGTATGCATTAACAGTAATAGCCTGTGTGGTCGTCCTAACAACAGCGTTCTCAGTATAGCTTACGGTGATTTCCGTATCACTTGTTGAGAGAGCCGTGTTTGGACTATATGTGCAGGAAGCCGTAACATCTTCTGTAGAAGTGTCAGAATACGTGGCTGTGACCACCATGCCTGTTGGGTCGAACGTCTCACCTTCATTGTAGGTGGTCTTGGTCGGCGCTGTGGTTACGGCAATGCTGCTGAGAACTAATGCGGGATTAACGGTAATGGTGGCCGTAGCTTCACCTGCATTATAGGAACCACTTTCTGCCTGTTCTGCCTTTACGGTCACAGAGCCTTCGGCTGTTGCAGTCAGCGTAGAGCCTGAAAGGGTTGCATAGCCGCCTCCAGATGTAATGCTATAAGTAACTGCACCTGTGCTGTTGCTTGTGAACAGGGTGCTCAGGTCAAGCGTGTTGCCTACGCGTACACTTCCGTTGTTGAAAGTAATGGTGGGATTTACCTTAGCGACGACAATCTGGCTCTGCTCATAAACGGCTATCTGCTTGGTCGTGCTATAAATGGCAGGATGTGCGGTCACGGTGACAATATCATTAACAGTAGTCGTGAGCGTTGCATAAGAGTTCTGGTCGCGTAAGACAATAGAAGAACCGCTTTGCTCAATCGTAGAGTTCTTGCTGGAGAATGCACTGGTGACGGTAGCGCCTACAATCTTCACATAACGTGAGAGATAGCTTGTATAGTTGCTCTCCAATGTTGCAATAGTAACCTCCGCAGGTGTTACGGTATTGCCTGTAGTCTTGGTGTAGCCAGTTTGCAGCGTGATATCGGTCACTTCAGGAAGGTTATTATACACAGTATATGTCACATCAGCCGTACCAGTAATTTTATCACCAACAGCCAAAGAGCCTGCACAACCATAGAGTAAAACTGCACCGCTGGCATCTTCAAGATAAGCATTTGTGCCATGGACGTAAGTAACCAATGCATCAGTGAGTGATACAGTATAATTTCCGGCTGCTTTTGCTGTAAGCGCAGCAATATTGGTTATAGGCGAGCTGTCTGTAACGGTAACAGTGAAAGTCTTCGATCCGGCATCGTAGGTGGCATCTGCAGCCTGACTGATAGTAATGGTCTGTGCGCTCGGTGTAACAGCCGTTGGAGTCACGGTAATGGTATTACCACTCACACTTGTTGTAACATAACCTGTGCCACCGCTTACTGTCACAGCACCTGTACTGGATGTCGTATAGCTGACGGTCTGAGCAGTAGCATTATTGTAAAGATCAAAGTTCAATGCAACGGGAGCATCTGTAATTGCGAGGTCAGAAGTTAAGAGGGAGGAACCACCACCTGCTTCTTCATATGTGACTGAAATCTCTGAAATACAAATGGCAGCTTTTGCACTTGAACTAATAGTAAATGTCAGAGCATCGCTGTTACCTAATGTTACAGGAAGATTTACATTTGCACTATATGGTGTTGATGGTGTTGAATTTGTCTTAACCAAAGATGCATTTGAAAGGATTGAAGTACTTCCAGCTGTAATTGTCAAAGATGGTCCTGTATTTGACATACAAAAACCAGTCAAAGATGCTGCAGTAATTTTCTTTCCTGCAAAAGCTGTTGTGGAAATAGTTACTTGAGTTGCAGGATTATTCTTTGAACCAATCTGAGCATACGTTGTATTAGCTGTTACTGAAGTTGTGCCTGTTACAGAAGTACTCCAAGTAACTGTAGCGTGAGTAAGTGAAGATACCGTGGTAGCTGTCCAGTGTACATTATTTGAACCATTGTTTGAGCTATCAATCGTCATAGAATAAGTGGTCTCTCCCCACACCGTTCCCGTGCATAGTGTGACGAGCATTGCTGTGAGCATAATGGCTCGCAGCCTAAAAGAATTGAGTAGTTTTTGTTTCATGAGTTTGTTGTTATTTAGTTTGTTGATTACTTTTTATTGTTTTCTTTTGTTTGTAACCGATTTCTGTGTAATTTTGCGGCGCAAAACATTAATCATTGATAATTATGTCAACTCTCGCATTGAATAGAGTATGGAGCTATCTTCAGGGACTTGCCCTCTCGCAGAGCGATCGTGAGTGGCTGGCAGGTAAGCTGCTGGAGCCAACGTATAGTGTTGACCCATTTGTCGTTAGCCCTTCTGGAGATCCATTCTTTGCAGACTCGCGTAATGTGAAGGCTGTTGAGGAGGACATTGCTGCAGTTCATCGTCCAGAAGCCAAGTTTACGCGGTTGGCCAGCAAGGAGGATATCATGTCCATGATTGATACGTTGTAGGTCATGGCTTACGTTGTTCTTCTCTCCGAGGCTGCAAAGACGGAACTGGCCAAAATCAAGAAGAGTGGTGATAAGGCGACCGTCAGAAAGATAGCCACTATGCTTGTTGAGTTGCAGGAACATCCACGAACAGGAACTGGGCAGGTTGAGCATCTGCGACATTTCGTGTTCCCAGAGACGTGGTCTCGTCGCATCAACAAGCACTATCGGTTGATATACGAGATTCATGATGTGGAAATTTATGTCTCTGTGATTTCCTTGCGTTCGCATTACGGCGACAAATAAGCCATCTACTTCCTTCTCCTTATTCAAACGCTTTGCGCTTGCGGGGAGCGTAAACGCAACAATGGCTAAGAGCAAGAAGGTTCTTAGGCTGACAGAGTGAATATATGTGTGGAGTAGTTTTTGTTTCATTGCGGTTTGGATTCAAACCGGCGCGAAGGTACGGATTTTTTCCTTCTCTTGCAAGAAAAGAAAAAAGAAAGTGGAGGGGGTGACGCATTTATCAACATAGGTCAAGGGGAAGGGCAACATCGAAAAACGCGGTTATGATAACATCGAAAAACACGAAAGACGCGAAAGGACGGCCTGCAGCATCGGTTATGGCAACATCGAAAGACACGAAAGACACAAAAGGACGACATACATCCCCATAGGGGCATTATAGAGGTAGCCAGCCGATCGGCTGGCTACCATTATCTGATGCCTAGGCATCCCAGAGTGAATTGTGTTCAAGTTTCGGAAGTATGAATTGTGAATTATGAATTATGAATTGTGAATTATGAATTACTTTTCGTAGAGTTCTTCGACGGTGGTGACGGCGGCGAGCTCATGGCAGAGCTGTGCGTAGCGCTCGGCTACGGCAAGGGCGAAGCGGCGGCCTTTCTCGGCTGTGGCGAGATGGGGATTGCCGATGCCGGTGTCGGAGGTGGTGAGGGACCAGTGGCGGGGCAGCCAGGCTACCTTCTGGCGCAGCGAGGGCAGGGCGAAGGGATGTGCCTGGCCCGGGCCGGCATCCTCGAGGCGTACGAGTTCGGGGTGGTAGTGCATCATCACGGATGTCTCAAGCTCGTCGGCGTGGTCGCCGGGCTCGTCGAACCATTCCTTGGCGGGCAGGACGGTGAACCACTCGCTGGAGAGCAGCATGAAGTCGGGGTATTGCACGGCGAGGTCGCGGATGATGCCCTTAAAGCTGTTGCCTCCGTGGCCGTTGACAATGAGGAGCTTGCGCATGCCCTGGTGGTGGAGCGACGCCACGATGTCGAAGAGCAGGGCACGCTGTGTGGTCTCGCTGTAGTGGATGCAGAAGGGCAGGTCGCGCTGCCCGGGGTTCTGTGCTCCCATGCAGAGGGGCGGGAGCACCATGACGCGTGTGCCGAAGCGCTCCAGAGCGAGCTCGGCGGCGCTGACGGCGACGTCGTGCGAGAGGATGGCGTCGGTGAGGTAGGGCAGATGGAGATTGTGGGGCTCTGTGGCTCCCCATGGCAGGATGGCCATGTCGTAGGTGTGCTGACGCACAACGCCGTAGGGCGCGATGGAGAGGTCGAGGGAACGGGACATAAGAGTTGAAAGTTTATAGTTTAAAGTCAGTTTAATGGTTTAATGGTTTAATGGTTTAAGAGTTTAATGCTTTAATGGTTTAATGGTTTAATGGTTTAAGGGGTTTAAGGGTTTCGGAGTTTAAGGGGTTTAAGGGGTTTAAGAGTTTAAGGGGTTTAAGAGTTTAAGAGTTTAAGGGTTTAAGAGAGTTTAATGGTTTAAGAGTTTAAGGGTTTAAGGGTTTAAGGGTTTAAGGGTTTAAGGGGTTTAAGAGAGTTTAAGGGTTTAAGAGTTTAAGAGTTTAAAGTTTCATATTTCATGTTTATGGCTTTAGATGATGCCGTAGGCATCTGATAGGGGTAGCCAGCCATTTCAATGGCTGGTATTCTGGTGGATATAGAATAGCGTGCCGTAGGTACGCGATATGGATTTGATGTCGCGTACCTAAAGGCACGCATACCTTTGGACTCGTTATACCAGCCATAATGGCTGGCTACCATTGTCATGCCCTTACAGGGCAATTTTTTGCGGGTCGATGCCATATTAAACTCTTCCCAAATGATTGATTCTTTTTGAGTAAATCTCGAAGTGAATGACGTTAACGGGTTGATTATTATGGTTGTGATATTAATGATGGGTTGAGGTCTAAGGTGCCGCCGCGCCAGACGACGAAGGGCTCCTCGCACTGGAGGGGATGCCAGGAGAGGATTTGGCCGGTGAGGTCGTCGATGTCGACGACAGCGGGGCCGGTGAGGTGGCCTGATGGGAGGCGGAGATGGTTGTAGGCGAGGAGCACGATTATATTTACAATTTACGAATTTACGAATTTACAATTTACAATTGATACAATTCACAATTCAATTCATAATTCAATTCATAATTCACAATTCATAATTCATAATGTTCAATGGTTGAAGGTTATAGAAATCCTCGGAAGAGGCTGAAGAGGTGGCCAAGGAGGCGGTGGCCGAAGTTGAAGCGGCGGCGGTAGTCCTTGTGTGTGAAGCCGATGCATGTCTGGCGGTCGGCATCGAAGATGTCAAGGAGCTGGCGGCAGGTGGTGGTGTCGATGATGAAGCTGTTGACTTCGTAGTCGTAGAGGAAGCTGCGGGCATCGAGGTTGGTGGAGCCTATGGTGCAGAACAGAGAGTCGATGACCATCGTCTTGGAATGGTAGAAGCCGTCGGTGTTGTAGTAGACGCGTGCGCCGCGCTTGGCGAGCTTCTTCATCTCAAGTGCGACGACATCGGGGGTGATGGGCACATCGCTCTTGGACGACACCATAATCTCTACGTCCACGCCCCGCTGCAGCGCGCGTCGCAGGGCGCGTCGGACGCTCTTGACGTTGGTGGGGTAGGGGTTGACAATCTGTATATGGCGTTGTGCGGCGTCTATGGCGGCTACGTAGGCTTGCCGCATGAGCTTGGAGTGGCGACCGGGACGGCGGTCGACGACACCGATGGTGGCAGTTGGCGGCCCACCCCCAGCCCCTCCCCAAGGGAGGTGAGTTTGTAGGTTGAAAGTTGAGTCGGCTGCGTCGGCGGGGGGCTGGCCGAAGCTGTTGTGCCACATGCGGGTGAAGACGGTGTCGTAGGCGGCTACTACGGGTCCGGTGAGGCGCATGTGCATATCACGCCACTGACCGTAGCGGGGTCGGCCGTGGATGTAGTAGTCGGCAACGTTCATGCCGCCGGTGTAGCACACGCTGTGGTCTATGACCACCACCTTGCGATGGTCGCGATGGTAGGCGTGGTTGATCCAGGGAAAGCGCAGTGGGTCGAAGACGCGGACGTCGATGCCCGTGGCGCGTATGTTGCGGAGATGGCGTCGCCGCAGCGGAGCGTCGTTGCTCTTGTTGCCGAAGCTGTCGAACATAGCATTAACGGCCACACCCTGTGCTGCCTTCTCGCCGAGGATGTCAAAGAGCGCATTGCCGATGCTGTCGTTGCGGAAGTTGAAGTATTCGAGGTTGACCTGCTGCTGCGCACGCCGTATGTCTTCGAAGAGGAGCTGGAACTTGCGTTGGCCGGTGGTGATGAGCTCCACGGTGTTGCCCGTGGTGAAATGTATGCCCATCTGCTGGAGGGCGTGGCGCATCACGGTGTCGGAACGGACAGCGGAGGTGTCGGCCCAGTGCAGCTGCGGCGCAGGTGCGTCGTGCACGAGCAAACTGTCCTCTGCGTCAGTCTGTGCAGAGGCTGTGATGCTGAGTGCTGCAAGGAGTATGGAAAACGACGACCGGCATGTCATGTGCGGCAGCAAATTGTGTTTTGGAGGCGCAAAATTAGTGCAAAACGTCCATAACAGCAAGTTTTTATGTAAAAAAGGACAGAAAATGAGCGTTATTTTGCAGAAAAAGCATTACTTTTGCGCCCGAATTGCAACACCAAACACAATACGTATGAGTAAGGTCATCATCAACAACTACGAAGACTTTCAGAAATACTTAGGTCAGCCCATAGGTCAGAGCGACTATCTCACTGTGGACCAGGCGCGCATCAACCTCTTTGCCGATGCCACTCTGGACCATCAGTGGATTCATGTCGACGAGGAGCGCTGTCGCCAGGAGAGTCCGTTCGGGCAGACGATATGCCACGGATATCTGGTGCTGTCGCTGCTACCGTATCTGTGGGACCAGATTATCCAGATGAACAATCTGGAGCGTCTGATCAACTACGGGCTTGACAAGCTCAAGTTTGGGCAGCCGGTGCTGTCGGGGCAGAGCATACGTCTGTCAACCGACATGGTTGAGCTGGCGAATCTGCGTGGTGCCATCAAGATGAGCATACATTTCGTGATAGACATCCGTGAGACGGGCAAGCGTGCGCTGGAAGGCGTGAGCACCTTTGTGTATTATTTTAAGAAGTAGACAGCTGTGGCACAAAACAAGTTTCGCGGATTGGGCATAGCGCTCATCACTCCTTTTTGTAGCGACGGCAGCATAGACTGGGACGCGCTGGTGCGGCTGGTGGAGTATCAGATACGCGGAGGCGTGGACTTCCTGTGCATCATGGGCACGACAGCCGAGACGCCCACACTGACCACGGCTGAGCGTCGTGAGCTGAAGCGTGTGCTCGTGGAGCGCGTGGCTGGCCGTGTGCCCCTGCTGATGGGGTGCGGCGGCAACTGCACGTCGGCCGTGGTCGCTGAGCTGCAAGAGGCAGACTGGAGCGGCATCGACGGTGTGCTGAGCGTGTGTCCGATGTACAACAAGCCCTCGCAGGAAGGACTGTATCAGCATTTCCGCGCCATAGCCCAGGCCTCGCCCGTGCCTGTGGTGCTATATAATGTCCCGGGCCGCACGGGTGTGAACATGACGGCTGAGACCACATTGCGTCTGGCGCGCGACTTCGACAACATCGTTGCCATCAAGGAGGCATCCGGCAACATAACGCAGATGGACGACATCATCAAGAACAAGCCTGCACATTTTGATGTCATCTCAGGCGACGACGGCATCACCTTCCCGCTTATCACGCTGGGTGCCGTGGGTGTCATCTCTGTCATCGGCAACGCCCTGCCGCGTGAGTTCAGCCGCATGGTGAGGCTGGCGCTGCAAGGCGAATATGCTCCCGCGCTGAGCATTCATCACAAGTTCACGGAGCTGTTCAAACTGCTGTTTGTCGACGGCAATCCGGCCGGCGTGAAGGCCATGCTCAGCGCAATGGGCATGATAGAGAACCAGCTGCGCCTGCCGCTGGTGCCCACGCGCCTGACCACGATGGAACAGATCTCGTCCATCCTGGCTGAACTGAATATCAAATATTGAATCAGACTGTGGCATCAATCAATAAAGTCATACTGCTTGGCAACGTGGGCAAGGAGCCCGAGGTGCGCTATGTGGAGAAGGGGCTGTGTGTGGCCTCGCTGCGTGTGGCGACACAGGAGCGCGGCTATGAATTGCCCGGCGGCACACGCGTGCCCGACCGTGCCGACTGGCACAACGTCGTGGTGTGGCGTCAGCTGGCCGAGTTTGCCGAGAAGTATATCCACACCGGTGATCTGGTCTATGTCGAAGGCAAGATCAAGACACGCTCCTATGAGGACAAGAAGGGCATCACGCGCTATGTCACAGAAGTGTGGGGCAGCGAGCTGCAACTTGTCGGTTCGCGCAACCCCTTGCCTCAGCAGGTCGCTGAGGGCGTTGTCACATCACCACAATCACCTGAATCATGACGCTTGACGAGATAGCGACATTCACCCCGCCAACCACTGCTGCCTGGATAGCGCTGTCGTTGGCTTTGCTCCTGCTGGCGGCCTCAGCCTTTGTCAGCGGCAGCGAGATTGCATTCTTCTCACTCACACCATCCGACCGCGCCGATATCGACGAAGGCCGTCATCCGGCCGATGCGCGGCTGAAGGCGCTCTTAGAGGACAGCGAACGTCTGTTGGCAACGATACTGTGCAGCAACAACTTCGTCAACGTGGCCATCATCCTGCTGCTGAACTATTTCTTCATGCAGACTGTGGACTTCGGCATGAATGCGCTGTTGCAGTTCCTGTTCCTCACGGTGCTGCTGACTTTCCTGCTGCTGCTCTTCGGCGAGATCATGCCGAAGATAGCCACAGCACAACATCCGCTGCGCACGGCACGCCGCTGTGCTCCGGTCTATGCTGTGCTGATGCGCCTGTGGTGGCCGGTGAGCAGTCTATTGCTGCTGTCGAAGTCCATCACCAAACGCATCGACACCTCACCTGCACAGCTCTCGGTGGACGACCTCGAACAGGCATTGGAACTTACCGACAAGGCCGAGATAGCCCAGGAGAGCAAGATGCTGCAAGGCATCATACGCTTTGGCGGCGAGATGGCCCGCGAGGTGATGACGCCGCGCGTGGATATGGTGGACCTGGATGTGCGCACGCCGTTCCCCGATGTGCTCAAGTGCATCGTGGAGAACAACTATTCGCGCATACCCGTCTACTCGGGCAACGAAGACCACATCATCGGCATACTGTATATCAAGGACCTGCTGCCTCATCTGACCAAACCCGCCACATTCCGCTGGCAGACGCTGGTGCGACCCGCCACGTTTGTTCCGGAGACGAAGATGATTGACGACCTGCTGCGCGACTTCCAGGCGCAGAAGGTGCACATCGCCATCGTGGTGGATGAGTTTGGCGGCACCAGTGGCTTGGTGACAATGGAGGACATCATCGAGGAGATCGTCGGCGAGATCAACGACGAATACGACGATGAGGAACGCCCCTACACCCGCCTGAACCAGAACACATACGTCTTCGAGGCCAAGACGCTGCTCACGGACTTCTACCGCATCCTGGGCATCGACGACGAGACCTTTGCAGAGGTAGAGGGCGATGCCGACACGCTGGCAGGCCTGCTGCTCGAGCTCAAGGGCGAGTTCCCCGCGCTGCACGAGCGTCTGACCTACGGACGATTCACCTTTGAGGTGATGGAGCTCGACGAGCGGCGCATAGTGAAGATAAAGGTCATCATAGGCAAGTAGTTGCGCGTCGTGCGCGTGCACGCGTATTATATAATAGGTGTGGAAAACACATAAAAAGCAATTTCTCGCTATTTTTTTTGAAAAAAACACTTTAATTATTTCCGTAACTGCTTGAAAGTTGCTACTTTTGCAGCCGAAACTCAAAAATTTAACGTTTAAACAAATAAGTAACTACTAAAACAATGACAAAACAAGACATTGTGATTTCTATTGCCCACAAGACAGGCATAGATCGTCAGACCGTGCTGAACACGGTTGAGGCTTTCATGGAAACCATCAAGGACGCTCTCTCCACAGAGCAGGAAAATGTTTATCTCCGCGGCTTTGGCAGCTTCATCCTGAAGAAGCGCGCCCAGAAGACCGCTCGCAATATCACCAAGAACACCACCATGCTCATCCCCGAGCACAACATCCCCGCTTTCAAGCCCGCTAAGGTGTTCTTCGACGCTGTCAAGGGAGAATAATAACATGTGCTGCTTAAAGCACAAACCCATAATCACATAATTCTAAAAACGAAACACTATGCCAAGCGGTAAGAAGAAGAAAAGACACAAGATGTCTACGCATAAGCGTAAGAAGAGACTGAGAAAGAACAGGCACAAGAGCAAGTAGTGCGTAGAAGCCTGAAGACACAGGTTTCACACTCTTGCAGTGCATCGTCAGTCAAACAAAGCAAGGAACAAGCCGAGTCCTCCGCGCTCCACATGCCGATGCATGCCATAGCGGGAGCCAGTTTGTTCCTTGTTCTTTGCAAGTAACAATCACCAACCGTCAACAACAACTCAATCAACTCACAACCGACACAACATGACATGTGAAGTCATCGTAGATGTCCAGCCAAAGAAGATAGCCATTGCCCTGACAGAGGACAAGCGCCTCGTGGAATATCAGGAGGAACAGCAGCAGGCCAGCTTCAACGTGGGCAACATCTACTTAGCCAAGGTGCGCAAGCTCATGCCGGGCTTGAACGCATGCTTTGTCAATGTGGGTCATGAGCGTGACGCGTTCCTGCATTACTTGGACCTCGGTCCACAGTACAACTCATTTGCCAAGTATGTCAAGCAACTGGGCAGCGACAAGAAAAAGCCGTTCCCCATCGAGCGGGCTCACATACAGCCCGAGCTGCCCAAGGAAGGCAGCGTGCAGAACGTCCTCGAGGTGGGACAGGAGCTGCTCGTCCAGATTGTGAAAGAACCGATATCCACCAAGGGCCCCCGCCTCACTTGCGAGATCACTTTCCCGGGGCGTTTCCTGGTGCTCGTGCCTTTCACTGACAAGGTTAATGTATCTTCCAAAATCAAGTCCAGCGCCGAGCGTGCGCGCCTCAAGCAACTCATCCAGAGCATCAAGCCCAAGAACTTCGGTGTCATCGTGCGCACCGTGGCCGAGGGCAAACGCGTGGCTGAGCTCGACGCCGAACTGATGACACTGCTCCGCAGGTGGGAGGAGGCCATAGCACGGGCTCATGCTGCCAAGCAGCTGCCGGCATTGTGCTACGAAGAGTCCAGCCGCACGGTGGCCCTGCTGCGCGACCTGCTCACACCGACCTACGAAAACATCTTCATCAACGACCAGCGCGTCTACAACGAGGTGCGTGACTACGTTCAGCTCATAGCACCCGAGATGACAGAGATTGTCAAGTTGTACAAGGGCAAGTTGCCCATCTTCGACAATTTCGACGTCACACGACAGATAAAGACCTCATTCGGCAAGACCGTGAGCTACAAGCACGGCGCCTACCTCATCATCGAACACACCGAGGCTCTGCATGTTGTCGATGTCAACAGCGGCAACCGCGCCAAGAACCCCGATGGCCAGGAGGCTAATGCCCTGGAGGTCAACCTCGGTGCTGCCGACGAGCTCGCCCGCCAGCTGCGACTGCGAGACATGGGAGGCATCATCGTCGTGGACTTCATCGATATGGCCGTGGCCGAGGACCGACAGAAGCTCTACGAGCGTATGTGCGAGAATATGAAGCGCGACCGCGCACGCCACAACATACTCCCGCTGAGCAAGTTCGGACTGATGCAGATCACACGACAGCGAGTGCGCCCGGTCATGGAGGTGCACGTCGACGAGACTTGCCCCACATGCATGGGCAAAGGAATCATAAAGAGCAGTTTCCTCTTCACGGATGTTCTCGAGCAGAAGATAGACCAACTTGTCAACCAACTCGGCATACGCTCTTTTATTCTCCACGTCCACCCATACGTGGCAGCTTATATCAATCAGGGCATCATCAGCCTCAAGCGCAGATGGCAAATGAAATACGGGTTCGGCATCCGCGTCATACCCAATCAACGAATGGCATTCCTGCAATACGAATTCTACACTCCCGAAGGAGAGGAAATCGACATGAAGGGTGCTGAAGATATGAAATAACAGGACTCAACCGGCCCCACCCCCGACCCCTCCCC
>CAJOEI010000023.1:46971-60819 GCA_905233465.1 uncultured Bacteroidaceae bacterium
CTGGAAGATTTACATGAAAGGCCCGGATGTTTTAGTGCAAACCTCCTGGATCATCAACCGCTAACCCCCGGGCCTTTTACCGCTAAAATGTTAAAAAAGCTAACTACTTCATTTGTAGGGCTTTTAAACCCAAATCGGTCATTGGGATTGATGTCAGGTTAGTATTTGTTTTGAGCAGATTGGTCATATTGTTATCGAAGGCGTAGCGGGCTACGGCGAGATGACAATGTGGGCAAGATGCCGAAAGAAATGCTGAGATGACATCAATAGACTATTTCATAACATAAAGATATCATGTCGGTCTAATGACCGATTTGGGTTTGTGTAAACTTTGTTAATGCGGCGTTTTTTGTGGCAGCAAGATGCGTCGCGGCTGATGTATTTTTTATAATTTTGCAGCCGTTATGATGACATCTATGTTTGAGAGCCTGCTGACCTTGCCCTTGTTTCAGGGGCTGGGTCGGGATGATGTCACTCGCATCATAGAATCGTCGCATCTCGACTTCCGCAAGGTGGCGGCCGGTACCGCGGTGTGCCGACAGGGTGAGCTGTGCGATGGACTGACGTTCCTGTTGGAGGGCAGTTTCACCACCCGTGTGTCGTCGGCTGTCGGCGACTGGTGGGTGGAGGAGGAGCTGCGTGCTCCTGAGGTGGTAGGCCTTGACGTGCTGTATGGAAGCCGCCGCACCCACCGCCAGAGCGTGACGGCAGCCACGGACGCACGTCTGATGTTTGTGGACAAGCACGCCATGGGCGCGATGATACGCTATTTCGACGTTATGCGCCTGAACGTGCTCAACCGCCTCACCACACAGCTGGCTCGCGCCGACCGGGCTTGAGGCGCGCATCATAGCGTTCATGCACACCCATGTGCAGCGGCCTGCCGGCCCCAAACTCTTTGGCATCTCACAGAGCCTGCTGGGAAGCTACGTCGGTGCCGACCCACGATATGTCGCTGCGGCGCTCAACCGCATGGCTGCAGCCGACCTCGTGCAACGCCGACACCGCATGATCGTCGTGCCGGCATTCGAGAAACTATTAACACAGTAACAACGGCAACAAAGAATGAATACAGAAAATCCGTTTTTCAATCCGCATTATTCCACTCCACACGAGACTCCGCCGTTCGACCAGATCCGTCTGGAGGACTACGAACCCGCCTTCATGGAGGGCATGAAGCGCGACAAGGCGTTCATAGACTCCATAGTGAAGAATCCCGAGGAACCCACCTTCGACAACACCGTTGCCGTGACGGTGGAGGATGATATGCTTGAGCGTGTGAGCAAGGTGTTTTTCTGTCTGCTCTCGTCCAACACCAGCGATGAGCTCGATGCGCTGGCACAACGCATGGCACCATTGCTGACCGAGCACGCCAACGACATACTCTTCAACCGCGAATACTTCATGCGTGTCAAGGCTGTGGTGGACAATCATCGCGTGCTCACGCCCGAGGAAGAGATGTTGCTGAAGAATGTCTACGACGGCTTCCATCGTGCTGGTGCCGACTTGCCGCCTGAGCAACAGGAGCAGTTGCGCGCCATGAACATGGAGCTGTCCGCGCTGACGTTGCAGTTCTCGCAGAACAAGCGCGAGGACACCAACGCCTTCATCCTCCATCTGACCGACAAGACTCAGATTGAAGGTCTGCCCGACACAGCGATAGATGCCGCGGCCAATGCCGCCCGCGAGCGCGGACTGGAGGGCTGGGTCATCACCCTGCAGGCACCGAGCTACGGGCCATTCATGACCTACGCCCGTGACCGCGAGCTGCGTCGTCAGCTGTATATTGCCAAAAACACCATCTGCATTCATCCCGACGACGAGCACAACAACGAGGACATCGTGCGACGCATCGTGGACCTGCGCCGACGCCGCGCACAACTGCTGGGCTACGACACTTATGCCGACTATGTGCTGGAGCATCGCATGGCTCGCAACCGTCAGGGCGTGGAGCAGCTGCTGGACCAACTGCTGGAGGCTTATATGCCTGCGGCACAGGCTGAGATAGCCGATGTGGAGCAGACGGCACGCCGCATCGAAGGCGACGACTTCAAGATGCAGCCCTGGGACTTCTCCTACTACAGCCACAAGTTGAAGATGGAGCGCTACAACATCGATGCCGAGATGCTGCGACCCTATTTCGAGCTCGACCGCGTCAAGGAGGGCGTCTTCGGACTGGCTACGAAGCTATATGGCATAACCTTCGAGCGCCGCACCGACATTCCCGTCTACCATCCCGAGGTCGAAGCCTTCGAAGTCAAGGATGCCGACGGATCGTATCTCGCCGTCCTCTACACCGATTTCCACCCGCGCGCCTCGAAGCAGAGCGGAGCATGGATGACGAGTTTCAAGGATCAGTGGATCAGCAAGCGCGACGGCAACAGCCGACCCCATGTGTCGCTGGTGATGAACTTCACGCGCCCCACACCCACACGGCCCGCACTGCTCACGCTGGGCGAGGTGGAGACCTTCCTCCACGAGTTCGGCCACGCGCTGCATGCCATCTTTGCCAACACGCGTTTTGCCAGTTTGTCGGGCACCAACGTCTACTGGGATTTCGTGGAACTGCCGTCGCAGCTGATGGAGAACTTCGCCACGCGACCCGAGTGGCTGGCCACCTTTGCGCGGCACTACCAGAGCGGCGAGCCCCTGCCGGCCGAGCTCGTGGAGCGCATCGTGGCATCCAACAATTTCCACGCCGCAGGTGAGTTTCTGCCTGCTTGATATGGCATACTACACCCAGCGCCAGCCGCTGCCGCAGGACTGCGACCTGCGTAGCTTTGAGCGCGAGGCATGGCAGCGCGCCAAGCTCTTCGACGAAGTGCCCGAGGCATGCATGAGTGTGCAGTTCAGCCACATCATGGCCGGAGGCTATGCTGCAGGATACTATAGCTATAAATGGGCCGAGGTGCTGGATGCCGACGCCTTTGAGGTGTTCCGCCAGGCCGGTATTTTCGACCGCACAACGGCACAACGTTTCCGCGACTGCATCCTCTCGCGAGGCGGAACAGAGCACCCCGCCGTGCTCTATCGCCGTTTCCGCGGACAAGAGCCCACCATAGACGCGCTGCTGCGTCGCAACGGCATCAAACGAGAAAACAAATACAATTCGGGAGTTATAATATGAAGTAAAAAAGGAGTTATGCAATGGAGTCTCCCTATCATAACTCCACAAAATCAGATGAATAGTGAATTAGACAGACGCTACCTGCGCATGGCGCGCATCTGGAGCGAGAACAGCTACTGCAAGCGCCGTCAAGTGGGCGCACTTGTAGTGAAGGACAAGATGATTATCTCCGATGGCTACAACGGCACGCCCTCGGGCTTCGAGAATATCTGCGAGGACGACAACGACGTCACCAAGCCGTATGTGCTGCATGCCGAAGCCAATGCCATCACCAAGATTGCACGTTCGGGCAACAACTCCGAGGGAGCCACGCTCTATGTCACCGACTCGCCGTGCATCGAATGCGCCAAGCTCATCATCCAGGCCGGCATACGCCGTGTGATATTTGCACGCTCCTACCGCCTCACCGACGGTATCG
Organism: uncultured Bacteroidaceae bacterium; assembly: GCA_905233465.1. GTDB lineage: Bacteria > Bacteroidota > Bacteroidia > Bacteroidales > Bacteroidaceae > Physcousia. The sequence goes on from CAJOEI010000023.1 coordinate 50,517, forward strand.
ACCTGCTGCGTCGTGCCGGTATTGAGGTCGAATGCCTGCCGATTCCCGGGTACGATAGCTGAACAAGCGAAACTTAAATTATAAATATCGTCAAGTGAAACACAGATTCACACCACTCCTGCTGGCAGTGGCCATCATTGCCGGCATAGGGATAGGATATTTCTACGGCGCCAAGTACACTCCGAACCGCTTCGGGGTCATCAACGCCGGCAGCAATAAGCTCAACTATTTGCTGCAGATCATTCAGAACAGCTATGTCGACACTGTGGACATGAACAGCCTCGTCGAGGATGCCATGCCCCAGATCATCTCTGAGCTCGACCCGCATAGCGCATACATCGCCGCCTCGGAAGCGCGCGAGAGCGTCGAGGACCTCGAGGGGCACTTCTATGGCATCGGCATACGCTTCATCATCAACAACGACACCGTCAACGTGATGAATGTCATCAAGCGCGGACCGTCGGAGCGCGTGGGCCTCATGGCCGGCGACCGCATTGTGGCGGCCAACGACAGCTCGCTCATTGGCAAAGACAACCGTGAGATTGTGCACCGTCTGCGTGGTGACAAGGGCACCATCGTCAAACTCACTGTGGTGCGACAGGGACAACCCAAGCCCCTGACATTCACCGTGGCACGTGGCGAGGTGCCTGTGGAGAGTGTTGACGCTTTCTTCATGCTCGACCGCAAGACGGGTTACATAAGCATCGAGAGCTTCGGTGCCAACACCTATCCCGAGATGCTGGTGGCTCTGGCCAAACTCAATGTAATGGGGATGAAGAACCTCGTGGTGGACTTGCGTGGCAACCGCGGCGGCTATATGTCCACGGCCATACAGATGGTCAACGAGTTCCTGCCTGGCGGACAGATGGTGGTCTACACCGAAGGCCTGCATTCCCCGCGTGAGGAATATAGCACCGACGGCCACGGGGCATTCACCCAGCTGCCTATCATCGTACTCGTCGACGAGGGCTCGGCATCGGCCGCAGAGATTTTTGCCGGAGCCATACAGGACAACGATCGCGGCACCATCATCGGTCGCCGCACCTTCGGCAAGGGACTGGTGCAGGCCCCGATGGAGTTCAAGGATGGCAGCATAGTGCGCCTGACCATTGCCCGCTACTACACTCCCAGCGGACGATGCATACAGAAACCATACGAGAAGGGCCACGGCGAGGACTACGACAACGATCTGCTCATGCGCTATGAGCGCGGCGAGTTTTTCTCGGCAGACAGCATTCGTCAGGACGGACCTGAGTACAAAACTCGTCTGGGCCGCACCGTGTACGGCGGCGGTGGTATCATGCCTGACATCTTTGTGCCTGAGGACACTTCGCTCTATACCAGCTACTACAAGCAGGCTGCATATATGGGGCTCATCCTGCAGTTCTCGCTGCAATACACCGACCGCCATCGCGCTGAGCTGCAACGTCTGCAGACTGTGCCCGAGATAGAGAAGTGGTTGCGCCAGAAGAATATCCTGGAACTCTTTGCACAATATGCCGACAGCCACGGGCTGCAACGCCGCAACCTGATGATACAGCGTTCGGCACCACTGCTTGAACGCAGCATCATCGCCAATATCATCTACGACTCGTCGGACCAGCAGATGCGTCTGCAATACCTGTGCAGACAGGATCCTGCCATCTTGCGCTCACTGCAGATCATGGAAGCCGGTACGTCGAGACCAGAAAACAACGAGGACTGAAAATAGTGTTGATGTCGTGGACAAGTCAGAGCTGCGCAAACATATCCGCGGGCTGAAAGCCGAGCACGAGGCACAAGAGCTGGACAGGCTCTCGCGCCTCGTGGTGGATGCTGTGCGTCGCTCAGACCAATGGCAGCGGGCCAGCGTGGTGGCGCTCTATCATCCGCTGCCAGACGAAGTGGACACGCGGCCACTGATTGACGAAGCCCTGCAGCGCGGAGCCACGGTGCTGCTGCCGCAGGTCGTGGGTGATGACTTGGTGTTGCGAAGATATACGGGTCGCGACAGCTTGCAAAAAGGAGCTTTTGGTATTCTTGAACCTTGCGGACCGCCCTGCGACAACGAGCAGGACGTGGAGCTCATCATTGTGCCCGGCATGGCCTTCACAACCGACGGGCGAAGGCTCGGACGCGGACGTGGCTACTACGACCGCCTGCTGCCACGCTTGTCTGGCGCATGGCGCATGGGCATCTGCTGGCCTTTCCAGATAGTTGATGACATACCAACCTACGAGCACGACATCCGCATGGACGAGGTGGTCACAGGAACACTATGCGCTCAATGACCTGAGCACCAATGTGGCGGTTCAGGCGTTCGGCCAGCACTTGTCGGTTCAATGACAGCTGCATGCGCACCGTGGACGAGAGGATGCGGACATAGAGCACGCGCGAACGTATGTATATATCGCTCGTGTAGCGACTGATGCCCTGGCCCATCACTTCTGGCCACGCCGCGATGAGGCGATGCTCGTTCAGGGGAGTCTCAATGCCCTCCTGACGTAGCATCTCATGCAATATGTCGCCTATGGCTTGTGCGCGTTGCTTCCGCATAAACTATAAATTTTCAACTTTAATCTTTCAACTTTCAACTTCGGCCTTGGCCGTGCACATCTCCTCCTGTAACATGGAAGAGTTTGTAGTCAGCATCTGATGTTGCCAGAATCTGGTCGAGATGGTCGCGGTTGGTGTCAGTGACGAATATCTGTCCGAAGCGGTCGCTGGCAACGAGGTGCACAATCTGTTCCACACGCCGGGCATCGAGCTTGTCAAAGATGTCGTCCAACAAGAGCAGTGGGGCAGTGCGCGACCCCGTGCGATGCAGGAAGTCAAACTGCGCCAGCTTCAGGGCTATCAGGTAAGTTTTGTTCTGACCTTGCGAGCCTTCGCGCTTGATGGGGTAGCCGTCGAGTGTCATCGTCAGCTCGTCACGATGTGCGCCGTGTAGCGAGTAGCCCATGATCATGTCGCGCTGGCGTCCTTGGCGTATCACCTCCAACAGTGGACCACGCTGGCAATGCGACACATATTCCAGTGCCACACGCTCGCGGCCGCCGCTGATGGTGCCGTAGATCTCGGCAAACATCGGCGTGAGTTCGTGCACGTAAGCCTCGCGTGCGGCAAACAGCACCTCTCCGTGGCGAGCCATTTCTTCCTCCCACAAATCCATCATCACTGCATCCGGCTCAGTCTCTTGTTTCAGCATCGCATTGCGCTGTTGCAGGGCTTTGTTGTATGCTGTCAGTGAATCTATATAGCGACGGTCGTATTGTGATATCACTATGTCCATGAACCTGCGCCGTTCGTCGCTGCCGCCATCGATGAGAGCTCCGTCAAGTGGCGAGACCATCACCAGCGGAATCAACCCGATGTGCTCGGCCAGACGCTTGTAGGCCTTGTGATTGCGCTTCAGCTGCTTCTTCTGGCCGCGACGCATGCCCAAGGCTATCTCCTCGCGACTGCCGTCTTCACGCTCGAACAGCCCCTGCAGCAGTGTCATCTCTGTCTCATGGCGTATGCATGCAGCATCCATGCTTGTTGTGGCGCTGCGGCACAGGGACAGGAAATATATTGCGTCGAGTAGGTTGGTCTTGCCCTCACCATTGTCGCCAATGAAGCAGTTTATTTTTGGCGAGAGTTGAAGTTCTGCCTGAGCAATATTCTTGTAATTCAGTATGGACAGTTGCTGAAGAATCATTCGTAGTGTGGAGTGTGAAATGAAGAAAGCAGTGGTTTGTGGGGGGCAAAGGTAGCAAAAATCCTGCTTTTTATCCCATTGAAGTGAAATAATGACAAAAAAACTTTAGCGAACCACGAAAAATATGTACTTTTGCGCCGCTAAAATCGCAAACAAGAACAAAAAACAATATCACAACATGGCAAAGAACCAAAAACAACAGGCCCCTGAGAACATCGAGGCCGTGAGCGTGACCGAAGCGTTCATCGACAAGTACAAGAAGGAAATCGTCTATGCAGTGGTGGCTATATTCGTGCTCGCTGCTGCCATCATCGGATGGAACTACTACAGCAACTCCCGCAACCTCAAGGCTGCAGAAGCACTCTTCCCCTGCGAGACATATTTCACCGAGGGTAACTATGACAAGGCCCTCAACGGCGATGGCACACAGTGCGTGGGTCTGCTCAAGGTGGTTGACGACTTCGGAAGCACTAAGTCCGGCAACCTCGCCCGCCTCTATGCAGGCATTGCTCTGGCACAGACTGGCAAGTTCGAAGAGGCTGCAACACAGCTCGAGAAGTTCGACACACAGGACGATGCACTCATCTCTCCCGCAACCGTAGGTTTGCTCGGCAACGTCTACGCCAACCTCGGACAGAACGACAAGGCTGTTGAGACACTGAAGAAGGCTGCCAAGCTGGCAAGCAACCCCAGCCTCTCACCCACATTCCTCATTCAGGCAGGCCAGATCCTCGAGTCAGAGGGCAAGGCTGACCAGGCTCTGGAGCTCTACAAGCAGGTGAAGGATAATTATCCCACCTCGATGGCTGTCCAGACGATGGAGATTGATGCCTACATAGAGCACGTGAGCAAGTAAGCAATTCGCAATTCACAATTTATAAACCACTATTAGGCTGGCAGCAATCAACTCGCCAGCCTAATTACATTAAGTCATATGGCAACAGCAATGCACCATCTCTCCGACTACAATCCCGCCGATGTCCCCAGCGGAGAGGGCCGACGATTTGGCATCGTCGTGGCGGACTGGAACGATCAGTACACCTATGCCATGCGTGATGCTGCCATACGCACACTGCAGGCACACGGCGTCAAGGACGATGACATCGTGGTTCAACACGTGCCGGGCAGCTTCGAACTCATTTATGCCACGGCGTGGATGATGGATAATGCCGATGTCGACGCTATCATAAGCATAGGCTGTGTCATACGCGGCGACACACCGCATTTCGATTACATCTGTGCCGGCACTACACAGGGTCTGGCAGAGCTCAACACACGTGCCACAGTGCCCGTGGTCTATGGCCTGCTCACTTGCAACGATGCTCAGCAAGCTGCCGACCGCACTGGCGGAGCTCTCGGCAACAAGGGCGACGAGTGTGCTGTCACGGCCCTGCGCATGGCCGACCTAAAACCTTAGCCACATGCCTAAAGAGAAACAACGCACCATCAACATCAAGAACCGCAAGGCGGCTTTCGACTATATCCTGCTGGACAAGTACACGGCAGGACTGGTGCTCACTGGCACTGAGATCAAGAGCATACGTCTGGGCAAAGCTTCGCTGGTGGATGCTTATTGTGCCATCATCCAGGGCGAGGTGTGGGTCAAGGGTATGAACATCGCGCAGTATTTCTATGGGACATACAACAACCACGCCGCTCGCCGCGACCGCAAGCTGCTGTTGAACCGACGTGAGATACACAAGCTGCAGAGCGCTATCAAGAGTCCTGGTTTCACCATTGTGCCAACACTGCTCTTCATCGACGAGAACGGACGTGCCAAGCTCGACATACATCTGGCACGAGGCAAGAAGAGCTTTGACAAGCGCGAGACGCTGAAGGAAAAGGAAGACCGCCGGGACATGGACCGCCACTTCAAGCACAGCTTCTAAGCATATCCACAACATCATCTCGTTTCTCTCTCATATCTCATCACACCTGTCACTATGTTGCCACACTACGACCTCCGCACAGAGCTCAGCAAACGCATACTTGTCTTGGACGGTGCCATGGGCACCATGTTGCAAGCCCTCGGATGTCGCGAGGGTTGCAACGATATGCTTGCACTGACACGTCCGGAGGTCGTGGCAGATGTGCATCGTCGCTATCTGCAGGCCGGTGCTGACATAATTGAGACAAACACCTTCAATGCACAACGCATCAGCCTGGCTGACTACGCTCTCACCGACAAGGTGACAGACATCAATCTGGCTGCCGCACGCCTGGCACGCCGTCTGGCTGACGAGCAGACGCTGGCCACACCCGACAAACCGCGTTTCGTGGCGGGCTCGGTGGGCCCGACAAACAAGGCGCTCTCCATGAGCCCCGACATCAATGACCCGGCACTGCGCGCGCTGACATTCGAGCAGTTGGAGAATGCCTACATGGAACAGATGCAGGCCCTGCTGCAGGGTGGGGTGGATGCGTTGCTTATTGAGACCATCTTCGATACGCTCAATGCCAAGGCTGCCGCTCATGCTGCACAGCGGGCGATGCAGGCCGTGGGACGCGAGGTGCCGCTGATGCTCTCCGTCACCGTTAGCGACAAAGCCGGACGCACACTGTCCGGCCAGACCTTGGAGGCGTTCATTGCCTCGATGGAGCACGTTGCGCCGCTCAGTGTGGGCCTGAACTGCTCCTTCGGCGCGGCCGACATGCTGGTGCCGCTGCGACATCTCATTATATCAGCGTGTACCCAAACGCTGGATTGCCCAATCAGCTGGGACAGTACGACGAGACGCCAGCCTCCATGCGCCGCCAGATGCAGGCGTTCATCGAGCAGCGACTGGCCAACATCGTGGGCGGATGCTGCGGCACAACCGACGAGCACATTGCACAGATAGCACAGCTTGTCAGCGATGCTGAGCCGCACACACCTGCTCCTCAGCACAGCGAGCTGTGGCTCTCGGGACTGGAACTGCTGCCGCTGACGCCGGAACGCGGATTCATCAACGTTGGCGAGCGGTGCAACGTGGCCGGCTCCCGCAAGTTCCTGAGATTAGTGAAGGAAGGACAGTGGAGCGAGGCCTTGGACATCGCCCGCAAGCAAGTGGACGACGGCGCGCTGGTGCTGGATATAAACATGGACGATGCCTTGCTCGATGCGCGTAGCGCCATGACCCACTTTCTGTGTCTGCTGGCCGCTGAGCCTGAGATAGCCCGCGTGCCGGTGATGGTCGACTCGTCGGATTGGAACGTCATCCGTGATGCTCTGGGCTGCATACAAGGTAAGGCCATCGTCAACAGCATCTCTCTCAAGGAGGGTGAAGAGGTCTTCCTCAGCCATGCACGCGAGCTGCGCCGGATGGGGGCCGCAGTGGTGGTGATGGCTTTCGACGAGGAAGGCCAGGCCACAACCTACGAGCGCCGCATTGAGGTGTGCAGCCGTGCCTACCGACTGCTTACCGAACAGGTGGGAATGCCCGCACGCGACATCATCTTCGACCCCAACGTGCTCACCGTAGCTACGGGCATGGCCGAACATGATGCCTATGCACTCGACTTCATACGCGCCACAGAGTGGATCCGCACACACCTGCCCGAGGCACATGTCAGCGGAGGCGTCTCCAATCTGAGCTTCGCCTTCCGTGGCAACAACTACGTGCGCGAGGCCATGCATGCCGTGTTCCTCTACCATGCTCGCCGCGCGGGAATGGACTTTGCCATTCTCAATCCCGCCACGCGTGTGACATATGCCGACATCGAGCCCAGCTTGCTCGAGGCCATAGAGGATGTCATCCTGTGTCGCAGGCCTGATGCTACGGAGCGTCTCACTCAGATGGTCCACGAGATGTCTGCCGAGGCCGAGGCTGCTGCCTCCGCGCCACAGGCAGACAACGCCACACAGCCCGCAGCGACAGATGCTCCACTTTCGCGCGAAGCGCTCGACCACCGTCTGGCAGAGGCCCTGCGCCGCGGCACCACAGATGGTCTCCAAGCCGACCTGATGTGCGCGCTGGAGCTCTACGGTTCGCCCGTGGCAATCATCGAGGGCCCGCTCATGCAGGGCATGAACCGCGTGGGACAACTCTTCGGCGAGGGCAAGATGTTTCTGCCACAAGTGGTGAAGACCGCACGCACCATGAAGAGTGCTGTGGAGATGCTCCAGCCATATATGACCGACAACTCAGGCTCCGACGCACAGCCATCGCAGCAGCGGCCACGTGTGTTGCTGGCCACAGTGCGCGGCGACGTGCATGATATCGGCAAGAACATTGTTGCTGTCGTCATGGCCTGCAACGGATTCGATGTCACAGATCTGGGCGTGATGGTATCGCCGGAGGACATCGTGGCAGCGGCACGTGAGCTCCATCCTCAGGCGATAGGTCTCTCAGGACTCATCACCCCCTCGCTGGCTGAGATGCAGACCACGGTGCGCATGCTCGACGAGGCAGGCATACGTGTGCCAGTAATGATTGGCGGTGCCACAACAAGCCGGCTCCACACCGCCTTGCGCATTGCCACAGCCTACAGCGGAGCGGTGCTCCATGTGGCCGATGCCAGCCAGAATGTGCCTATGCTGGCGCCATTCCTCGACCCCGCCACAGCCAATGATGCTACGGCACAGCTGCATCAGCAGCAGGACGCACTGCGACAGCTGCACGCAACCCCGGACACCATCGTGAGCCTTGAAGAGGCACGCGCCAAGAAACCTAAATTCTTCTGACATACTATGCTACCAACCATTCCCGAAGCACGCATCATTCAGGCTGCAACAGCCGGAACATCAGCCTTTTTCGACCTTATCAGTGAAGCAACACTTGAGGCCGTCGGCGGCTCTTTGGACGCCGCCACAATGTCGCAGCTCTCGGGCGAGCAGGTGACGATGCTTGCATATCGCATCTTCCGCAGCGAGATGCTTGAGGGCGGATACATACAGCTCATACACAATGGTTACGGACCGTTCATCTTCTTCAACCCATTTGCCAAGGCCATGCGTCTGTGGGGTGACAGCTTGGAGCCCGACAACAACGACAACACCCTCCACGTCTTCTCGCGACAGGTGTACAAGGCACGCAAGCTATTTGAGCAGTATGAAGAGACCATCACCCACGACATGGACGACGAGGCATTTATGGCTCTCTACGAACAGTTTCCGGATTTCGACCCACTTGACGATGACTATGTTGACAACGAAAAGGACATTACAGCCGCCATCGCCACATACATCGACAACAACATCCACGATTTTGTCGTGGTAGACAAGTAGCTGTCGTAAGGATAGCAGCCGCTATTCGTCGGTTTTCAGTATATCTTTGTAGATTTTTTCCACCTGCTCGGTCACCAATGCAGCGTCAAATCGCTGTCGGACGAGTGCGCAGGCTCGCTGCCCCATGCGCTGGCAGAGCTCGGGCGATGCAGCCGCTTCGAGGATTGCTTCTGTGAGTTGCTCGGGTTGTGCCGCCGGCACGATGATGGCGTTGCGATGGTCTTGGATGATATCGCGTGTGCCGTCGGTGAGGGTGACCACCATCGCCTTGCGCATGGCCATCGCTTCGAGCATGGCAATGGACACATCATTATGCAGCGATGGCAGGCAGAAGAGGTCTGTAGCTGCCAGCAGCGCCGGCACATCGTCGCGGAACGGGAGTCGGACAAAGATGTCCTCGCGTGCGCGTTCCTTAATATAATGGTCAATGTTGTCGGCCATATCGCCTTCGCCCACCATGAGGGCGCGTATGCGTGGCTCACGTTCGTGGGCTGCAATGATGGCTTTTGCGAAGTCCAATGGCGCTTTTCGGCCTGTGATGCGACAGATGTATGTACACACAAAGTCGTCGCTGCTGAATCCCAGCTGCGTGCGCAGGTCGGGGTATTGTCCGTCGGCGGCAAAGTGTTGCAGGTTGACACCGTGCTCTATCACCGTGCAGCGGTCGGTATCAAGCCCGAAGGCGAGATGGCCGGTGCGCAGGATGTTCTGGCTAACGCATATCACGCGCGATGCCTGTCGGCAGATATGTCGCTCGCACATGCGCCGCAGCCATGAGCACAACATTGACTGGCCGTCGTGGAAACTCCAGCCATGCACGGTGTAGACCATCGGCAGTTGGGCGCGGCGGCACACGGTGAGCATGGTGCATGCCGCACGCGTGTCGTGGACATGAACCAGGTCTATCTGCTCGGCCTTGATGAGGTCCTTGACTTTGGCATAGGCAGCCGGGTCGAAAACGCGCATCGAAGGAATCACATGGCAACTGATGCCGTGCTCACGCAGCTGCGACATCATGGTGCCATCGGTGAAGGCAAGCACAGCGGGCTCTACGTTGCCGCGTGCCTTTAGTCCGAGTGTTAGGTCGATGACCTGCGACTCGCTGCCACCGACGTCTCCTTGACGAATTACTTCCAGAACTCGCGTTTTCATGCCACAAAAGTACATATATTTGCGAAAGAACATCCTCTTTTGACATTTTTTTCGCGTTTTTTATAACAAAAACATTGTTTTGGGTGACCTTAACTGAAAAAGGTTGTCACTTTTTGGAGAGTTAAACTTAACTGGTTATTACTATAATTACTATCTCACTAAAAGCATTTACCTGTTCTGATTCTTATAACGATATTAGTTGTCAATTAGACTATATAGGTTGTCTTCATTTTGTTCTTACAACTGAAAGGGTTAACCCTTTCGCG
>CAJOEI010000024.1 GCA_905233465.1 uncultured Bacteroidaceae bacterium
CGGAAAATGATCCTGGAAGATTTACGTGAAAGTCCCGGATGTTAAAGTGTAAACCCCCTGGATCATCAACCGCTAACCCCCGGGCCTTTTACCGCTAAAGTGTTAAAAAAGATAACCGCCTCATTTACAGTATGTTTAAGCAGCGCAGCCGCAGTTTGTAGTTTATAGTTTAATGTTTAAAGAAAATCGTAAATTGTAAATTGTAAATTATACAGGATTATGCATTGTTAATTGTCCATTGTCCATTGTTCATTTGACTAATGCCTACATGCTAACCTACATGGCCCTATCCTCCACATCCACAATGCGTTAGATGCTGTTTGTGTAGGCATGTAGGTTTTTTTCGGGGAAAACACCTGTGGTGCGCGCGCACGCGCGAGAAGACACTTTTGTTCGTGTTCATTAGCGTTTATGTACCTCCGGTCGATGCAGCTGGGTTGTCCGCACGACCCAGCCGCGTTGACCGGTCGATGCAGCTGGGTCGTGCGGACGATGCATAGCTGTACTTACTTTATGTTCACTATTGCGCCAGCAAAGGTACTACATAACAACAAATGCGCTGGGTATTAGTTTTTTATGTTATGACTTTATATTATGTCTCATTTTATCCAGCCGGAGCCATGACACAAATCACATTGTGTGTGAGAATGCCCCAAACCAACTTTTTTACTACACTCTGAACACCATTTTGTTGATGTCTTATCACTGGTCCATGTCTCACGGACTTTTCGTCCACTACCGCCACAGAGACGACACTGATGACCAGAAGAAGATGTTTGATGTGACCGTGTTGTTGTTGACGAACCACTTACACCAGAAGTTTGAGTGTTTTGGTGTCTTTCAGGATGCTCCCAATAGTCTTTTGCTGTGTTCTCAATATACTTCTGTTGAGTTTGTGCTTCTTTTGCAGCATTATCCCAGAATTCGTCATAAATATTATTTTGTACACTACGTGTAGCGGCAGCCGGCACAGCGCTTGAAGTAGTGTAAGATGCATTATTCCAAAAATTAGCATATGGGTTATACCCACCTCCAGTGATTGCTCTGGCTATTTGAGCTTCATCATGGCTCTTCCGATTAATTGATTCTGTGGCATAGGTTGAGGCATGATATACTGATTGCACAGTATTGAATTTGTGGTAACCAACAATCGTTGCAGTATTAAAATCTTCTATATATTTATCATATTTAATCTCGCATTCTACAAGTCCTCCCACTCCAGGACGATAGCACATAGGGGAAATAAGCCCCTGACAACCCATAATTTCTTTAATGTATAAGCTGGCATATAGTCCAGAGACGGTAGAAAAAGACTCGTCGAATGAATACGTTATTATATATTTTCTATTCCATGGTAATTCCTCCTCTTCAAATGTTCGGATTTCCCCAAGATTAACCATTCCTTCATATATACCAATCTCGTTAGGTTTCACGGTCTTAAACCTAAAGCGTTCAAACCCTTCAATCCACAGATCCTTTTCCCATGCTTCTTCTACTAAATACGCTGATGAATTTGGAGGTATATTAACTATTCTTTTCGAAGACAAATTGTTATAGTAACAGTATTCAGATTCTTCACTGGAAAGCCTGAAGCAACATGCTTTATCAATATAAATTGTTCTATCAGTTTTATTTTGCAGTTTTATCCCATGGCACCAACAATCAGCTCCATATGGCGTCACCTTCTTTTTAGCAACTATATTCATTTCTATGTCTTCATTAGACATAACCGATGATTGTTTTACCCCAATAAAGATTAAACACCTGTCAGCTGTTTTTTTCGACCTTTTAATCTTTGTTGAAGGCTCATATATTTGGTTGTATTTTGCTATTAGCTCTTCATTTCTAGCATCAGGTTCTTTTATTATGATTTTTGGTGTACTACTTTGTTCCAAATTATCTTGTTGAGTGGTATCAAAACACTCCCTCTCCCCATTCTCATAATTAATGACTTGAATATCTGTTTTTGGAAGTGAGTACGTAGGACCATTTTGATTGGAAATCTTCTTGTACTTGACTTCGGTGCTTGTAATTTCCAACACCTTGCAGACGATGGTGGCACTGTCCTTCTTAACGATGACATCCTGTGCCATGGTGAAGGCGGGGATAAGAAGGAACAGCAGAGATAATAGTTTTTTCATTGTTGAAATAGATGATAATGAAAAGGCCTAATGCCATTCGTAACTTGTATCCGTCCTAGGTTACATGCAAGTAATCATCAATGTATACAAGTACGTGTAGGTCACGCCAAGCGTGAACTTTCATAAGCCTTGAACTATTTTAAACATTTCACTAATTCGCAGAATGCATTGTTGAATGCTCTATCAACTATTGGAGAGAATGCCCCTGAGTTACCTTTCACTTCTTCAAATTCTGCGACAAACACTTCTTTGTCTTCCTTTATATCAGTAACAACTATTTTCCCCCATATTTTAACCCACAGACCTTTAACACCACTCCACTTTAGAGAAGTTTGTGCATCTACATTAGTAACAATGATAGTTATCTTATAGATTGCATCAGTTACAGAGGGCACAATCCTTATTTTTTTTAATTGCTCATGGCTTTCTGTGGTAAATCCTTGCATTGCAATTCTTCTTTTCCTTTCAATATCTTGGAATTTATCCGTCAACGGCATTTGATTGTCGAAGGTCGCGTTTTCAAATGATACATTCAGAAAGACCTCTCCTGCTGCATCTTTAAAAAATGATTCATTGCCCTTAATGAATTCTACATCATTGCCTGCATATAGAGTGATAGCTGACAAGAAAATAAACAGAGTTAAGAATATACGCTTCATATTTGAAATATTACAAATGTAAAATACCATTCATTTTGAACTTATTTGAATCTTTTTTTTAGCTCTTTACCTATTTCCAAACCTTCCAAAAAAGCTCCATTTTTTATTCGTCTAAGAAGTGAACGAGCGACAAAGGTATCACCAGAACAGCCGATAGCCAATACCTCAAACACCTTGTTGTTATCAGAATCAATGAATTCGATATCACAATTAAATATTGCCCATTCGTCAATTTCTATAACACGAATAAATAGTGTATTTGAGGATTGCTTGTTGTACGTAATGTACTTTTTTGAGCTTAGAATAACAGATTCAATCATTTTTGATAAAATGTCTGGCTTATCTTTATTCCAGTCTCGCTCATATTCTGCAAATGATTCTTCGCTCATATCACAAATCTTTGCCTGAGAGAAATCAATAACAATATTGAAATCTTTATATGACTGAGATGAACCAATCAAATTGTTTTGGTTGTTTGTCGCTTTGGCATTGGGGAAGATAATGCTAACAAATGTTGCAAAAGCAATCATAGCGACACGTAGATAATTTGTCATAACGTGATTAAATCTTATTTATAATAAAAAGAGGCGCAAACCATTCGTGACTTGCATTTTCCAAAGGCTACCGCCAAGCGGCCTTACCACATACAAGCAGAAGTGTTCACGCCGTAGCATGAACTATCTATCTACTTGTCCTCGTGGTGAATATTGGCGGTATTCTTGGAAAGAGAGACAAGAGCAGAAAGCTCAAGTATCTATAAAGTATCGAACGGGAACGCGCACAAGTTAATTAATAATTGTGTTATGTCTCCGTTTCGGGGCGGCGGCAGCTGCGTGTCGCGCGATGCCCCAGTGTAGTGCTATCTCATAGGCTGCGGATTGAGTTATGAATGATAAGGTATGAATTACTGTTAAATAGCCAGCAAATATTGCGACAGGCTTTCAATATTCTGGAACTTCAGCATGCAATTTTTATGATTCTTCTTTCATGATGTATCATACACTGTTTGTTGGTGTCGACTCAATTATAATGATAGAAAGCCCTAAATGGATTATCGAAGTCGCTGCAAAAGTAGCAAAAATGATGGAATAAGAAGAAGGAAAGATTGAAAAAGTGAAGAAATGATGTGCTTTTTCCTTCTTTAGGTCATTGATTCAAGTCAACTCAAGATAAAAACGAGCGAAGAAGTGCAGAAAAGTGAGGGGCAACGTGCATTCACCCGAACTGCAAGAAGATCATTGGGTCAGCTTGCTTGCAAAGCGGCGGGCGAGGGCATGCAGGAGGACATTCGGGAGCAAGGGTGATAGCATGATGACGATGCGGTCGGATAGGGCTGGAATCATCGTGGCCTTGCCACGGAACATCGCCTTGAGGGCCAGGCGCGCGGCTTTCTCGGGTGACACCATGAAGCCCAGACGCAGCATGAGCTTGCGCAGACGCGTGGACAGACTGCTGAGCATCGGCGTGTCTACGGCTCCGAAGATGGCTGTGGTGACGCTGACGCCAGTACCCATGCTCTCTATGCGCAATGCGCGTGAATAGCCCTTAACAAAACGTTTGGTGCAGCCATACATGCCAATGACCGGCCAGTCCATCCATGCCGTTACCGACGACACATTGAGGATGTAGCCACAACCCTGCTCTCGCATGAGCGGCATCAGATGGCGGCAAAGCAACAGGGGTGTGGTGCAATGCAGCGAGATGATGCGCTGCAGCTTGTCGGGCTCGGTATCGTCGATGGCCCCGACAAGCAACATGCCTGCATTGTTGATCAGTATCTCCACACGCCAGCCATTGGACCTGCATTGCTCGACAATATGTTCTGCGGCAGTGGGCTGCGTGAGGTCTATACACAAGACGGGAGCGTGAACGCCATACTCGCTGGCAAGCGTGCGGGAAAGCTCCCGCGCACCATCAGCATTGATGTCCACCAAGATGATGCCATAGCCCTTCTGGGCCAACTGCTGAGCGTAGCACCGCCCCATGCCCGAAGCGGCACCCGTGACAAGAGCATACAATGGACAATTCATAATTCACAATTCATACAAGTTTCGGGAGTTATAATGCGAATTTAAAAAAAGGAGTTATAAAATGGAGTTAAAGGGGGCCATTACCTTAGAATACCCCCAAAACAGCGGCTTTATAGTCATTCGGCTTATCGTAACTCCCCACCTTAACTTCTCATCATCGCTCGAGCTATGCTCGCTTTGCTCGCAAAGAACTCCACATCATAACTTCAGAAAGTGCCGCGGCGCATTGGCACGCGTCGCTGTGGCATCGTGGACGCAGCCCCTGCGCTGTGCCAGAGCGGTGGTCGTTGCCAGCAGGACAGCTGCTGCTATCAATAGAATCTTTTTCATGGAGATTAGTTCGCGGAAAGTTGAAAGTTGAAAGTTACGGCTGGGGGGGGCGTGCCTGATTGAGTAGCAACGCGTCGAGGATTGTCATGGCAGCCATCGCCTCCACGATGGGCACGGCACGCGGCAGCACACACGGGTCGTGGCGGCCGTGTGGTGTATACTCCACAGCCCTGCCCTCGATGTCAATAGTCTGTTGTGGGCGCAGGATAGTGGGTACGGGCTTGAAGGCCACACGGAAATAAATCGGTTGCCCGTTGCTGATGCCGCCTTGTATGCCACCCGAATGGTTGGTGGTGAACGGCAACGGGTCGTTCATCTCGGAGCCACGACGCGTGCAGCCCGCGAATCCCATGCCATAGTCAAAGCCCTTGGCAGCATTGATGCTCATCATGGCTGCCGCCAAGCGGGCATGCAGTTTGTCAAAGACCGGTTCGCCCAGACCTATGGGACAACCAGTGATGACGCCAGAGACGATGCCGCCTATGGTGTCACCGTCGGCGCGGACGCTCATGATGAGCTCCTCCATACGTCTTGCTACGTCGTCGTCGGGGCAGCGCACAGCATTGTTCTCTATGTTGTCGAGGTTGAGATGCGTCCAGTCGGCATCGCATGCTATGTCGCCAACCTGCTGTGTCCATGCACGAATGTCTATGCCCTGCGGACGCAGACACTGTCGTGCTATGGCTCCGGCCACAACGCGGCTGATGGTCTCGCGTGCCGAGCTGCGTCCTCCTCCGCGATGGTCCCGCAGGCCGTATTTGGTCCAATATGTGAAGTCGGCGTGGGAAGGCCTGAAGATGTCGCGCAGCGCATCATAGTCAGCCGAGCGATGGTCGGCATTGCGCACGATGAATGCTATGGGTGTGCCTGTGGTGACAACGCTGTCGGTGGTGACGGGCATGGTACCTGAGAGCAATTCAACCTGATCGGCCTCGTTGCGCGACGTGGTGAGGTGGCTCTGCCCCGGTCGGCGGCGTTGCAGCTCAGCCTGTATAGCATTGATGTCCAACTTTATGCCGGCAGGACAGCCATCGATGATGCCGCCTATTGCCGGTCCGTGGCTCTCGCCGAAGGAGGTCAGTCTGTATATGGTGCCTATTGTATTCATGCTTTGGACACGGCCTGTGGCCGTAGTTTATACACGGCTAATCCGTAGTTTAAAGTTTAAAGTTGAATGTTTAATGTAGTTGAGAGTTGAAAGGTTAGAGTTGTTGGTCGAGCTAAGCTGCAAAGCCGAGTTAAAAGATGATAAGTAGTTCTTTAAACTTTAAACCTTAAACTTTAAACTACGGCCGCAGGCCGTGCATATCAGCTGCTCCAGCTCTCCATGAGGGCATAGCGCCGTGACTTCCACATGCGTGCCAGCCAGCGCAGGAAGACCACATGCAGTAGCAGGCCTGCCAAGCCCAGCGCGCCGCAGATGACATTGGCCACCCACAGCGGAGTGGACCACATCAGCAGATAATATATTATCATCGGAACGAAGATGATGAATGAATAGATATTCATCTGCTTGTTGGCACTCTGATAGTTGAAGAATGCCGAGGCGAAGAGGTCCACGCGCGAGCAATAGAGGCACATTGGCATCATGGACAGGACGAAGATGCCCATAGAGAACAATGTGGCACACAGCAATGTCCAGAACGACATGTCCATCCACACCACTGCCGGCAGGCAGCACACCGCCATGAGGATGCAGATCATGCAGTAGAACCGGTACTTGTTGATGAGTATATCCTCCACCCGCCAAGGCTTGGACCATATACCATGTATGAAGTTAGGCTCAATGCCCACGCTGTACTGCACGAGGGTGACGCTGGGGAAGCCTACGCCAAAGAGCAGCATGACGTTGAAACCAAACTCGCTGACAACATCCGGCATCTGCTGGATATAGGTATTGAGGAGGAAGATTGGAGCTATGATGAGGAATGAGTTGCGTAGGCGTTTGCTGCGACGTACTGCCGTGAGTTCCATCTTTGTCAGTGAGACATGGCCGTCGGTACGCACATGGGTGACGGCGCTGGCATTCTCGTTGTAGTTCTTCATCGAGGAGAAGTAGCGGAACAGGATGTAGATGCACAGCGCTTGGAGCGCCATGAAACCTACACACAGCAGCGGTGACACCCACCAGCGGCTGCTATCGGCAAAGACAGCCTCGCCCTCGAAGCTGACCATGCCCATCCACACCTTGACCATTAAGTCGCACACAGCGTAGGCCGTCACCACAACATAGTAGAAGATGAAGGCGAAGAGCAAAGGCAGCGTGAACGCATTGCCCGGGGCGCGGCGCCACGAGCAGCGGTACAAGGAGCTGAAGAGCGACACCATCAGTGACATAATCACAGAGAGCACCACGTATGGCCATGACATGCGCACCACCAGCGAGACGATGAGTACCAGCGCGGGGGTGAGGTATGTCAGTTCAGATGTCAGCTGGCTTACGAGCACAAAGCGGTTCCAGGCCCGACGCGAGACAGGGCGCGACCGCAGCGAGTCGTCCATCTCAATGGCATCGTGGTGCCAGAAGAGCTTGAACATGAAGTCTACAAGGACAAACGAGGTCACCATCATCAGGGCAAACATGTCGGTCAACCCTTGGCTGGACCACTGGATGAACATTTCAGAGAGTCCGACGCCGACGCCCACGGCCATGATAATGGTCAAACCAAGGAAATAGGCGTAGACGAACAGCGTCTGCCATTTGAAGTCCCTGCGTCGCTGAGTGAAGCTCAGGCGGAAAAGGGTCAGTAGTGTTGCGTTATCGGATAACATTGTTGGGGATATGAGATGTTAGGCCGTTGTTATGCGGCATTGAGGGCATCTATCTTGCGGCGTATGGCGATGGCGTTGACCACAGCCACACCGATGGTCAGCGCCAGACCGGCGGCAATGGTAGGCATGACAGCACCCTCCTGCAGACGCGGGAAAGCCTGCCACAGCAGGTCGAGGTAGCGGCTGCGCACCACAAGCGTCAGCACCACAGCCAGACACATGACAGCCAGATTCATGCCTACTGCCAGCAGCTGATAGGGCAGCGACACGCGGGTAGCACTGTAGCCCAGCAGCAGGAGGTTCTGCAGCTTGAGCGTGTTTTTCTCCACCAGCAGGTAGATGCTAAGCATGAGGATGTATAGCGCCAGTGCGCTGATGAGCAGTCCCACGCCAGCCACCACGCCGGCCACGATGCGCAGCATGGTTGTGGCACGCGAGGCCTCAAGACGGTCGTTCTCCAGGTCCAGATGGTGTTCGCTGACATACGCCGGCAGGGCGGCGTCAGTGGGGTTGGACAGCTCCAGGATGAGACGCGTAGGTGGCGATGCGGGCTCGGTGGCATAGCGGTCATTGCTCCAGCTGATGAAGCTCTCCGGAACGAGGATGGTGTTCAGACGCGTGGAGAAGCCCACTACACGTCCACGCAGCGTCTCGTCTAAGCCGCGTCCACGCAGCCGAATGTCCATCTGCACCATCGACACCACACCCTCGCTGAGTTTGGGCAGCGCCTGGCTCTCGGCAAAGCCGAAATTGTATATTGCCAGATACGAGCGCGGCAGGATGATGGGTATCTCACCGCGAGAGGGGTCAAAACGCCAAGCAGACAGGTCGGCATCAACAAAGCCGTCGGGCACAGCCTCAAAGAACATGTCGGTGCCCACGCGCTGCGAGCCCATGCCTATGCTGGCTGCCACGCGATAGCGCGATGGCGTGAAGGCTCCCACACGCGCCACAAAGGACTGACGGCTGAGGTCGGCTATTTCCTCGTCGGTGAAACCCTGGGAGCTGTTGTCTGTCAATGGTGAAGCAGCCGAGATATGCTTGGACACAATGAGATATGTGCCCTGCAGCACACCGTCGTCGCCGCGGAAAGCCGGCACGATATCGTTGTACATCTGCACGGCCACAAGGACGATGGTCAAGCCCAGCATGTTGGCCATGAAGAAGCCCAGCAGCTGGGGGGCACTGATGTGCTGACGCAGCAGTTTCCAGACGAGACTCATAGATGCAGGATTTGGTCGTATGGCAGCGACATGTGTTTGCCGATGCTGGTTATCACTAATGTTGCGCCCTGACGACGGGCTTCCTCAGTCAACAAGCCAGCCATGATGCTGGCATTGTCATCATCGAGGTGGCTGATGGGTTCGTCGGCCAGCAGCACGTCAAATGGCTGGCACAGCGCACGGACAAGCGCCACGCGCTGCTGCTGCCCCCAACTCATGCGGGCCACAAGAGTGTCGCGACGGTCGGCGATGCCCAGACGCTCAAACCACTCGGCTATGCGCTGCGGGCTCTGGCAACCGGTGAGCTGGTTCTTGATGCACACATTCTCCCAGGCTGTGAGCTCGGGGAAAAGACGCAACTCTTGTGGCAGGATGCTGATGCTCGTGCGGCGCAGGGCTGCCCAATGGCTGGGCTTGAAGGTGGAGATATCGGTGCTGTCGAAGAGTATGCGTCCCTCATAGTCACGGCGCAAGCCCACAATGAAGCTACACAGTGAGCTCTTGCCGGTGCCGGAAGCGGCCTCAATCAGGTAGGTGTGTCCGCGATGCAGTTCCACACGGCGGCTCCACACCTCGGATGGGCGAGGCTCTGCAATGCCGGCAAAGACGCGCGGCAACACGTTATCTAATATTATTGTGTCCATTCTTCAGGGTTCATTCTTCATTGCCTGCAACAGTGCTTGCAGAAGGTTGCGGCCGTCGCGACCCTGCAGACGCAGCTCCATTGCTCCCTCAGCGGGTAGGCAAAGGTCTACATGGCTGATGTTGTCGGTGACGGAGCCAGGCACAATGCCACCAGCAGTGCCGAGCATACGCATCAGTGCATCTACATCCAACGTGGCAAAGACGCGCGTGCCAGCCAATGCAGCAGAGTTCACGTGGGCATTGGGCCCGGACTGAGCCGGCGCAGCAACGGTGGATGAGGTGTTGGTCACATAGAGCACACCGTCGCGCACTCCGAAGTAATAGGTTTCGCCGCTATGGGTATCGATGGCAAAATGCTGTGGTGCTACTCGACGCAGACGCATGAGGGACAGCAATGGCGGAGACGACAGCCAGTAGTCGGCCTGCTTGAGGAAGTCGGCATCATGCAGCTGTGCCGACAGCATCCAGCCCGCGCCATCGGCGGAAGTCGAGACCGCCACATCGCCATCCACGGCACGCAGCATGGCATCAACATCGACAACGGTGTTGGCTGCCACGAGAGCCGTGCGCACAACAGGGAACGAACGCAGATATGTCAGCACATCGGTGCCGCGGAGGTTCAGCGTCAACCACAAAGCAGCATCGGCAGGTGCATCTCCGGCCAAGACACCTGTCACAGGGTGAAGCAGGCCACTGATGGTCTGCAAGCGGCGTTGGGCGGCATCGCCTGCCAGAGGTATGTCGAATTGTGCCACAAGAGCATTGGCAGAGGCATCGAGACTGATTTCCAAACGCTCGGAAAGCAAATCCTGCAACCCCAGCTGCTGCGCCATGCTACCTTGTAGGAACGAGGAAAGCAACGAGGTGCTGAGCGATGCCGCAACAGGAGCATCGGCAGAAGCCAGACGCTCGTGGATGTCGGTGGCAAGGCCGCTATCATCGCGGCTTTGCTCCATCAGCTTTGCCATAGTCTGGCGGAGTGCATCCTGCTCACTGCCCACTGCCGGGCCCATCACAAGCAATCGGCGGCTGTCGAAGCACAGCAACCAACGCTGTTCAACACAGCACCATTGCAGAGATCGCTGACGTTCCACACTGCTGGCGCGACCGGCATCAGCCAGACGCTGCAACGCCTGCTCCAAAGCACCAGCATCGGTGAGCGCACACAGCAGACCTATGTTGTTGGCATCATCCACAAAGGCATAGACAGGCTTGGAGGCATTGAGCCATTGCGACACAGAAGCCTCGTCGCAGACACCAGACAGGGGATAGAGGTCATTGGGGCTCACGCTGCCATGTTGCAGCAATGTGGGCACATCCATCCTCACCAGAGCATTGGTAGATGCTGGCAACGCACACGCATAACTGTCAGTGCGGCGTATGACAAAGAATGTCACCAGACATGCCACAACTGCTATAAGGCCTATGGCCAGAAGGATATATGATTTTCTTAACATAATGTTCATGTATTACCTGTTGGCGATGCGCATGAGATGAGTAGCCACAAGCGCTGCTGTCTCGGTGCGCAGGCGGCTGCTGCCCAGCGATACGGAACGAAAACCCGCGGCCTCGGCAGCTGATACCTCGTCAGCAGTGAAGTCGCCTTCAGGACCGATGAGCACCAAAGCATCGGTGCAACGCGGCAGACAATCCAGCAGATACGGACGCTGCCCCTCGTGACAATGGGCGATGAAGCGGGATGTTGGCAGGTCAGTACGCCGGAGAAACGATGTCAGCGTCTGCATCTCCTCAACACGTGGGCGCCATGCCTTGCGGCTCTGCTTCATGGCAGCAATGACGATTTTCTCTATGCGTTCGGGCTTTGCCACACGGCGCTCGCTGTTCTTGGTGTCTAACAGGGTGATGCAGTCAATGCCTATCTCGACAGCTTTCTCCACAAACCACTCTGTGCGGTCAATGTTCTTTGTAGGAGCCAAAGCCAGATGTATGCGGCCTGTCCATTCGGGCTGTTGCGGCTCGGTCGCTGTGATGGTATAGGTCAGGCGATGGTTGGTAGCAGTGTCGACGCGTGCCGTGTAGAATGTTCCACAGCCATCCATCAGGTGTAGCTCCGCTCCAACGCCCAAACGCAGCACGCGGGTGGCATGCTGCGTCTCGTCGGGCGGCAGGATGCCGTCCAGAGGTTGCGGATGGAAGAAGAAATGCTGCTCTTTCATCTACTCTGACGCTCCGTTGTCACTGTCCTCAGGGAAGAGACTGTCGAGCGTGGTGGTGGTAGCAGGATCCTTGTCCTCACGCCGGCGACGTATCTCATCACGCAGGAAAGACGCCTGCTCGTATTTCTCAGATGCCACAGCCTGCTCCAGGGCATCTTCCAGCATCTGCAGGGTCAGCGTGTTGAGGTTCATGGCAAAGGAGCCGTTGCCAGCGTTGTGCATATACTGGGATTCGAGCAACTCCTCTTCAATCATTATTGGGCAACGGAAGGTGACAGCCATGACGAGCCCATCGGGAGCCTGACAATAGTCCACGGAATATTCTTGGCCATCGGCCTCGGCCACGACGTTGCAGAAGAGATGACCGTCCTTGACAGCCGAGATCTCCACGTGTTTCAGACCTGTACCCATCTGCTGCATCAGCAGGTGGCAGATGTCGGACACAGAGACAGGGAACGGTATTGACAGCGGGACGCGGTCGCGCGCCATGAGCAACATCGCCCTGCGATGGGACATCATCACAGGCAACATGCGACTGCCGTCTTTCTCGCGCAGCAAGAGCATCATCTGGTCTGCATCGGAGGCAGAAGCCGCTACGCCATGTATGGTGAGTTCGATTTTCAATGTTTCAGACTTTCAGTTAATACTTTTCAATTCTCAGCCTTCTTGGTGTCCTTGAAGAAGATAGCAAAGAGAATAGCCACAGTCAGCGCGTAGCCGGCAAATATATACCAGCATGTCTGCCAACCGTCTATGATGGCTGAGCCAGTGACACCTGCTGCCTGAGGCGTGTAGACAAAGTGGTTGATGATCTGCTGTGCACACAATGTGCCAACGAAAGCTCCGAGGCCGTTGGTCATCATCATGAACAGACCTTGTGCACTGTTGCGGATGCCCTCGTCGGTCTCCTGGTTGACAAATAGTGAGCCGGAGATGTTGAAGAAGTCAAAGGCAACGCCATAGACCAGCATCGACAACACGAAGAGCATCACCCCACTGCCTGGATTGCCAAGGCCAAAGAAACCAAAGCGCAATACCCATGCGCCCAAGGCAATGAGGATCACACGTTTGATGCCGAAGCGCGAGAGGCAGAATGGGATGAGTAATATACACAGCGTCTCGCTCATCTGGGAGATGGAGATGAGGATGTTGGCGTGCTGCACACCAAAGGTGTCGGCATATTCAGGCAGCGAACCAAAGCTGGTGATGAAAGGATTGGCAAAGCCGTTGGTAATCTGCAGGCACACGCCCAGCAGCATCGAGAAAATGAAGAACATCGCCATGCGTGGCTGAGCAAAGAGCTTGAAGGCACGCAGGCCCAGAGCATCTGCCAGCGACTTGTGCTCGCCCTTGGCGATAGGCATGGCCGGCATGGTCAGCGCATAAAGTGCAAGTACCAATGACAGCGCACCACTGACAGCCCACTGTCCGGGTGTGGACTGCAGGCCACACAGATCAATGATCCACATGAGGACAATGAAGCCCACTGTACCCCATACACGGATGGGCGGGAATGCCTTGACAGCATCCAATCCCTGACCCTCGAGGGCGCTGTAGGCCACGGAATAGCCCAAGGCTATGGTAGGCATAAAGAAAGCCACCGAACATGTGTAGAGAGCAAACAGTGTACCAAAATGTACTCCATCACCGGCATTGTAGGCGTAGGCCGAAGCTGCCAGCATGAACGCACCCGCCAGAACGTGGCAGAGGCTGAACACTCGCTGACCCTGCATCCAGCGGTCAGCAACGATGCCCATCAATGCTGGCATGAATATCGACACAACACCCTGAACACTATAGAAATAGCCGATATATTCAGCCAGTCCGGCTCCGGCAAGATACGTGCCCATAGATGTCAAGTAGGCACCCCATACTGCGAACTCAAGGAAGTTGAGCAGGATAAGTCTAATCTTCAGATTCATGTCACTTTGTGTATTTCGATGTAGATGTTTCGGCCGCAAAACTAACAATTATCAGCGTTATGGGCAAGAGTTTTACAAAAATTATTATTGTCCAATCCTCACCGCCCACAAAGCGAGGCGCCAAGCTCCACGGCCGCCGTGTCGCGTATACAACCGCAGGCAGCGTCCAACGAAACGAACCCACCGTCCACGCACGCCGGCAGAGGCTGCACGCAGGCAGTCGGTGGTCACGACATCGTAAGCCTGACTGCCACTGACATCACCCTCGCGAAGCAAATGGCCGCTCATGATGGCCGCACGCAGCGACAGCGACAGGAAAAGCGTGGCAATATCCTCACGTCCTGAGTCAGCAGCGACCTCGTCCATAGCAAGTCGCATGGTGGCCAGTGACTGCACGGAGCGCGAACTGAAGTCGGAGCCCGTGATGCTGTTGGGATGAACATGTATGACATGCGAAGCAGAACCAGGCAGCCAGCACAGGCGGGGATTATGCAACAAGGCACGCAGGCCAAGCAGCCAGTCCTGCCAGATGTCAACATCAGAGGGCCAACCGCCAATACTACGCAGCCACGTCGTGCGGAACACCATGGACTGGGTGTCGAGCATAGAGGACAGGATGTGTGCCTCCACACTTGCTGACGGCTCGTGGGCACGAACAAAACGATGGCCGTTGCACTCCATCATCACAGGACAACACAGCATGTCAATGTCGGTATGAGATTCCAATTCAGACATCACGCGGCAGACAAAATGCGTAGAGAAATCATCATCAGTATCAAAGAAATACACGTATTCTGTTACACAAATACTTAAACCCGTATTGCGTGCAGCAGGAGCACCAGAACGTGGCTCATCGATGACGCGAATGTCTACATCCTGACTACTGTAATGTTTGGCTAAATCGCTGCAAATCTGACGTGAGCCATCTGTGCTGCCATTGTCCACAAGCACAATGCTGAGCGGCCGATGATCGGAGCTTAACATCGCCTCAACAAGCCGCGGTAAATATGACGCGCGGTTGAAGACAGGCACAACTATCGTCAGACCGTGTTGCATCATCGGCGAATATAATTCAATCCATACAACAACTCACGCATCAGCGGCCACATGCGACAACGATGTCTCACGGCCAGACCTAATGCTTCACGCAGACAACGCAACAGGGCAATCGGGAATGACATACAACGGCCATAGACGGCACCCTTGGAACGCAAGGACAGCGGCGCGAGTACATTGCTGCCAGTGGTGTCCTGAGGAGTGGAGCACAGGTCTATCGGCTCGATGATAGCCAATAGGCCGCGACGTGTGGCGTCATGCAGGAACACTTCTTCCTCGCCAGCGCACAACTCGTTGCTGCCCAGGCCAAAACGTTCGTCAAACCGTAGATTGACGTGACAAACACGCAGACGCATCGTAACCTCCACCGAGCTGATATAGTAGGAACGTGGGCGACGGACGTAGTTTGTGCGTTGCTTGGGATAAGACTTGAGATAAACGTCCGTCTCCAATCTGCGTGCTCGGCAAAGGGCAATATCCAAACGTGGGTATGCTGAGTACAACGTGCGCAATGCAGCAATGGCAGCAGGAGCTATACGTTCGTCGTCATCGGCAAAGATGATGATGCCATCGGCAAGATTGTCTGCAGTGGCAGCTACGGCCAACTCCAGCGCACGGTTGCGACTGCGTGCCAGGCCGCTGCCAGACTGTATATCCAAGGTCACATCCTGACGATGCAGCCATTCTGCCTCGGGCTTGGGCAGGCCTGTGGACTGCCATACAATGACATAGTGGATGCCTTTCTGCGGCGGCAACAACACTTGTTCTACAGCAGCGAGGCGCCGACCTATCGTGGAGACAAGGACATAAACATCCATCACGTTTCAATATTGAACTGGTTCACGGCTTCCACCACGCGTGTGACATCGTCATCAGTCATAATAGGCGATATAGGTAGAGACACCACCTCGCGATGTATCTGCTCCGTCACTGGCAAAGCCAGGTGACCGAAGCTGGCAGCCAAAGCCGCCTGCTTGTGCGGGGCTATTGGATAATGAATAAGTGTCTGTATATCATTACTTCTGAGCCATTCCATAAAAGTATCACGATAACCAGTCCGCACCACAAAAGCATAGAAGACATGCTCAGTTGCAACCCGTGGCAGTTGTGGCAGTGTAACAAGGGGATTGTCAATCTCAGTGACATATCGTCGGGCAATAGCCATGCGACGACTATTGTCGTCATCAAGTCGGGGTAGCTTCACCGATAGCACGGCGGCCTGAAGTTCATCAGTGCGAGAGTTGATGCCCGGAACATCGTTGACATATTTCACGCTGGAACCATAGTTGCCCATGCGGCGTATTAGGTCTGCAAGTTCGGCATCGTCGGTGGTCACACAACCGGCATCGCCCAAAGCGCCAAGATTCTTACCTGGATAGAAACTGAAACCTGCTGCCAGCCCCAATGAGCCGGCACGGCGACCCATAAAGATAGCGCCATGAGCCTGTGCTGCGTCCTCGATGACCACGAGACCATGAGCTTCTGCAAAGGCAGATATGGCACGCATGTCACACACGCGACCATATAGATGCACCGGCAGCACGGCAACGGTGTGCGACGAGACATACTCATCCAGACGGGAGGCATCGAGTAGATAGGTATCTATTCGCGGCTCGCATAGCACAGGACGCAGGCCTGCCTCACGTACAGCCAGAATGGTAGCAATGAAGGTGTTGGCCGGCACGAGGACTTCGCTGTCCGCTCTCCAGCCACGCTGCATGGCCAAGGCACGCAGAATCAACGTCAGTGCATCCATGCCATTGCCACAGAGTACACAATGCCCTACGCCTACATATTCCGCAAAGTCGTGCTCGAAACGCTCCACACAGGATCCCTGAAGATAGCGTCCGCTGCGCACAACACGCAGGATATCATCGCTCAACTGTGGTTCGAAAGTGGAGTTCAACTGTTTCAAATCAAGGAATGGCACACGCTCACGTTCCGTTGTCTTATTGGGCACCAACTGTTGTATTGTTGCGCGATCGAGGTCAACCTCATACTTATCATAGCACACCGAACGAGCGCCGAAACCTTCTTTCTGGAAGATGAGTCCGGCATTGAGAATGGCTCCATCATTCTCGGTGGAGATGCCGAAATCAAGATAATTCATCTGCTTGAAGCGTTCGTTGATGAGATGACGGAAGAGCAGGTCGAGCGCTCCCAACTCACGGCCTTCGGCTCCAGCAGCAATATACTGCACATGCGCCACACATTTCATCACGAAAACCACACATCCCGCTACTATCCTACGCTCACGTCGCACAAGAAAGAGCCTTATCTCCTGTGGAAACCGTGACATGAGCATCTGCATCTCCTCGAATGTGTGAACAGGCTTCACACCGTGATGCTCCATTAGCACCTCGGAAAGCAAAGTCCAATATTCACTCAGCGTTGCCCAGTCGCCATCGTTCATGCGGTCGATGTAAAGGTCGTTATCTATAGCACGTTTGGCACCGCGCAGGCGTAGTTTGCGCATACGCAACGGGTTGTCTAACGCCACCACGCTGCTCGCTCCGCGAGCCTTCAGGCGGGCACCCATGCGAAACAGCACATAAAGGTCTTCTTCAGCTGGCAAAGTGCTATATATATAAGGTATAGGCTTATACACCAGCCGCGTGGCCTGAAGATAATCCAAATACCAGAGACAGATATCGTGCATAATCTCCAACACCTGCGTCTGGGTGAGCTCGCAGTCCATCACCAGGCCACCGTAGGTCAGGCCTTCATGTGAATGCACAGTGCGCGATGCCGCATCAAAGTTGGCCGGGAAGACGGCTTGCAGAACATCTCCGTCGTAAATCATCAGCGAGCAGTCGGCAAAACGGTCGGAATGATAGTCCATGAAGTTGCGCTGCAACAGGAATGTGCCATTCTTCGACTCGCGGACAAAGGCATCCCACTCGGATGCCACCTGGTTGGTATATTGTACGATCTCCATGTGCCTGATAAAGATGAGAAAAAACAAAGAAGGGAAGTCAAAGGGAAGTAAAAAGGACGATGTCATCGTGCCTTGATAATCCCTTCAGCTTCCCTCCTTTACGCTATAATATCCCTGAAATATCGGGGAGGTCTATTGCATATTATTCGCCTTTCTCGAGCTTAGCCTTGAGAGCTGCCAGAGCGTCGATGTCGCCAAGGGTGTTACCGGCTGTCTGGTTCTGAATCACGGGCTGCTCCTCACGGGGCTGCTTGGCAGTACGCTTTGCACTTGTGGCTGCTGCACGCTCGGCCTTGCGGGCCTCACGAGCCTCGCGACGTGCCTCATCCTCGAAGATGCGGCTGTGGCTGAGGATGATGCGCTTGCTGTCCTTGTTGAACTCAATGACTTTGAACTGCAGCTTTTCGCCCTGCTGAGCCTGGCTGCCATCCTCCTTGACGAGGTGCTTGGGGGTGGCAAAGCCTTCCACGCCATACTCGAGTTGGATGACAGCACCTTTGTCGAGCATATCAACGATAGTACCCTCGTGGACGCTGTCGACAGTGAATACTGTCTCAAAAACATCCCAAGGATTCTCCTCCAGCTGCTTGTGGCCAAGGCTGAGGCGACGGTTCTCCTTGTCAATCTCGAGCACGATGACATCGATGGTGGCACCAATCTGCGTGAACTCGCTGGGGTGCTTAACCTTCTTAGTCCAGCTGAGGTCGCTGATGTGGATAAGACCATCCACGCCCTCTTCGATCTCAACGAATACACCGAAGTTGGTGAAGTTGCGCACGCGAGCCTGATGCTTTGAGCCAACAGGATAGCGCTGCTCGATGTTCTCCCAGGGATCTTCCTTGAGCTGCTTGATGCCAAGAGACATCTTGCGCTCGCCGCGATCCAGAGTGAGGATAACTGCCTCAACCTCGTCGCCGACCTTCATGAAGTCCTGTGCGCTGCGCAGGTGCTGGCTCCATGACATCTCGCTGACATGAATGAGGCCCTCAACACCAGGAGCAATCTCGATGAATGCGCCGTAGTCGGCCATGACAACAACCTTGCCCTTGACCTTGTCGCCAACCTTGAGGTCGGGATCGAGAGCGTCCCAAGGATGAGGAGTCAGCTGCTTCAGACCAAGAGCTATGCGCTTCTTCTCCTCGTCAAAGTCAAGGATAACGACGTTGAGCTTCTGATCCAGCTCCACGACTTCCTTGGGATCGCTGACGCGGCCCCAGCTGAGGTCGGTGATATGAATGAGACCGTCCACACCACCCAGGTCGATGAACACGCCGTAAGAGGTGATGTTCTTGACAGTACCTTCGAGCACCTGACCCTTCTCGAGCTTGGAGATAATCTCCTTCTTCTGGGCTTCGAGCTCGGCCTCGATGAGAGCCTTGTGGCTGACAACGACGTTACGGTACTCCTGATTGATCTTCACAATCTTGAACTCCATGGTCTTACCCACGAAGACATCATAGTCACGGATGGGCTTGACGTCAATCTGGCTACCAGGCAAGAAGGCCTCGATGCCAAAGACATCAACAATCATGCCACCCTTAGTGCGGCACTTGATATAACCTTTGATAATCTCCTCATTCTCCAGTGCAGCATTGACGCGCTCCCAGCTCTTGGTGGCACGAGCCTTCTTGTGTGAGAGGATGAGTTGACCCTTTTTGTCTTCCTGATTTTCGATGTAAACCTCAACGGTGTCTCCCACCTTGAGTTCGGGGTTGTAGCGGAATTCGCTCACGGGGATGATGCCGTCGCTCTTGTAACCGATGTTGACGACTACCTCGCGTTTGTTGATGCTGATGACCGTGCCGTCTACGACATCGTGGTCATTCACGCCAGTCAGACTCTTGTCGTAAGCAGCCTCCTGCTCCTCACGGCTCTGTGCTGTCTGAGTTGAGCCCTGCTCGTAGCCTTCCCAATCGAAGTCCTCGAGGGGCATAATGTTTTTTGTTTCAGTCATTTGTGGTTAATAATAATTTGTAATTTGATTAGTGTTAGACATTATTTTGCTAAGAATCGGGCGCAAAGGTACAAAATAATTCGCAATCTCCTGTTGAGAATTGCGAATTATTTTTCAAGAATTTATACTTTTTCGTTACTTTTACTCTTTGCTCTCGGCCTTCTTGCGGGTGCGACGCTTCGGCTTCTCCTCGGCAGCTTTTACCTGCTCCACTCCTGCCAGCTCCGGGTCTATCATGATTCGGCCGCAGTACTCGCACACGATAATCTTTTTGCGCATGCGGATATCCAGCTGTCGCTGAGGCGGAATCTTGTTGAAGCAACCACCACAGGCATCGCGCTCGACATAGACAATACCCAGACCGTTGCGTGAATTCTTGCGGATGCGCTTGAAGGCAGACAGCAGACGTGGCTCAATAGTCAGCTCCAGCTGTTTGCTGTGCTCACGAAGTTTCTCCTCCTCGGCACGTGTCTCTGAGATAATCTCATCGAGTTCGCTCTTCTTGATGTCGAGGTCGGTGCGACGCTCTGTCACATTGTCCGAGCAGCGACGAATTTCTTCCTGCTTCTGCTCTTGTGTGGCCATTGCCTCCTTGATCTTCTTCTCGTTGAGCTGATTGTCCAGCTGTAGGTACTCAATCTCCTTGGAGAGGTTTTCGTACTCGCGGTTGTTGCGTACATTGTCCATCTGCTGGGTGTAGCGCTCTATGCTCGAGATGTTCTCCTGTATTGTCAGCTTGCGATGGCTAATTTCATCCTTGAGGTTGGTAATCTCAGCCTGAATCTTCTCGATGCGAGTCGTCAGACCTTCTATCTCATCCTCCAAGTCCTGCACCTCTAAGGGCAGTTCGCCTCGCAGCGTCTTGATTTTGTCTATCTGCGTGAGCATGCTTTGCAGCTGATACAGGTTCTTCAGCTTGTCCTCGATGCTCATATCGCGGACGTCTTTCTTGTCTCTTGCCATAATTGAAGTTAATAATTGTATGTTAGAAATTCATATATTAATCCACGTTCTCCTACCACATTATAGTATTCTAATGGGGTTGGTGCACACGGTAGTTTCATATACTGGCAGGGATGCGTCCGTACCCTCAATGATGCGCCGGAATATCTCTGTTGTATATTGTTCGCTCTCATAGTGTCCAAGCACTGCTATCTGTATCTCCTGCTCATGGCCGAACCACACATGATAGTGCATTTCTCCCGTGAGGAAGGCGTCGGCCTCGCAGCGAAGCGCCTTGTCAAGCATGAAGTCGCCTGCACCGCCGCATATCATCACACTCTGAATGGGTCGCTCCAGCATCTCGTTGTGCTGTAGGGCTTCCACGCCGAATGCCTGTTTCACACGCTGGAGAAACGCCAGCGAGTCCTCGGCCTCGGGCAGATAACCCAACACGGCATTGCCTCCTCTTACGGTACGCCCACCCACAACGACGTTGCGCTGAGCCACCAGCTCCACGTCGATGAGTCCCAGTTTCTCAGCGATACAATAGTTCACGCCATCCTCTGCATTGTCCATATTGGTATGGGCAGAATATATGCAGATGTCGTTCTGCAGCGCCCTGCGCAGGCATCGCTGCACCATGTTGGCATCTGCCACCTGCTTCAGCCCGTGGAACAACAGCGGATGATGGCTCACTATGAGGTTACATCCCAGAGACACGGCCTCGTCCACGACGTTCTCAGTGACGTCGAGACACAACAATGCCCCTGAAACCTCCGTCTCTGTCAGTCCACATTGCAAGCCGGCATTGTCATAGTCTTCCTGCAAGGGCAGAGGCGCGAATCGTTCAAGGGCAGCGATAATTTCCTTGATTTTCACGTCGTATGTATTCGCTTTTGCGGCGCAAAGTTACGGATAAATGGTGAACATGCAAATGGTTGGCGTGCATTTTTCGCCTTTTCATCATGTTTTTTAGATTATTTTCAGCATTTTCGAGGCAAATATTTCACCGTCTCATCCATTTTATCTACTTTTGTCAATCAAATAACCTTGCCAAACATCTCTCAACAATAATCACTCAACTCTCATCTACCTATCCATGTTCGCATCCATATTCCGCTCTCTGTGTGCCCTGCTTATCGGCTTTCTTCTTGTGAGCAACCCCGAAGCCATGACACCGCTGCTGGTGCAGATCATCGGTGGCCTCTTTGCTGCTATGGGTTTGCTTTCTGCCATCAGCTATGTTGTCAACCGTTTTCGTTACAAGCGTGCCCTGCAACGTGCTCAGTCCGAGGGCGCTACAGTGATAGCTATGGCCAACTATTCACCCATTACTCTGTCCGTGGCTTTGGGTAGTGTGGCTTTCGGCATTCTGCTGATTATGTTTCCACAGAGCTTTGTCACGTTGCTGATGTACGGTCTTGGCGTACTGCTCGTGTGTGTGGGCGTGGTTCAGGGTGTGGGCTTGATTAGCGCACGCGAAGTGGCACCGCTTGGATGGTCGTTGCTGCTTATGCCTTTGGCCATGATCTGTGCGGGTGTCTTCGTCGTCATCCATCCTTTGGAATCAGCTGCATTGCCGTTTATTATCATGGGCGTAGCCTACATCTTCTATGGCATTGCAGAGTTCTGCTTTGGCATCCGCATCTATCGCTATCGCCGCATGTGGGAGCGTACTACGGCAGCAGAAGCACCGCTGTCCGACACAACTGCCATAGACTTCGTCGAAGCTGTTGAGGTGAAAGATGATGACGTCCAGGCGTAGGGCTGTTGACCTACGTTTTCACCCTTCCATGTCGTGCATCTGCTGTAGAACGTCCACTGCTTCGCGCACGGACGTGATGCCGCGTATCAGCATCGACCTGCGCCCCTTGACCTCGTCAAGCTGGCAGTCGGCCGCGTGTGTGGAGAAGTAGGCGATGCATTGTCCGAACGCCGTACTCTGGAAGAACGGCGAGTCGTCGTCGCGCAGGAAATACATTCGCATTCGTCCCTGCTTGAGCATGATGCGCTCAGCGGCGAAATACTTCCCGAGATGTCTCAGCGTGACAACACGTATCAGTTCATCGGCCTCCTCTGGGATTGTGCCGAAGCGGTCGTGTAGCCGCGTGCGGAAGGCTTCTATGGCATCTTGACTCTGCAGACCGTCGAGCTCGCGGTAGAGCAACATTCGCTCTGTAGCTCCGGGCACATAGGCCTCGGGGAAGCACATCGGCAGGTCGCTCTCCAGAGTGCACTCCTCCACAAAGGCATCGCCACTGGTCACCTCGCCGCTTGCCACCTGGTCGGCATATAGTTGGCGGAACTCATCGTTCTTGAGCTCCTTCACAGCCTCGGAGAGCACTTTCTGGTATGTCTCGTAGCCCAAGTCGGCGATGAAGCCGCTCTGCTCGGAGCCAAGCAGGTTGCCCGCGCCGCGAATATCCAGATCCTGCATGGCGATGTGAATGCCTGCGCCCAGTGCCGAGAAGTTCTCTATGGCCTGCAGCCGTCGGCGTGCATCCTGCGGCAATGCAGCCAACGGCGGCGCAAGCAGGTAGCAGAAA
This sequence comes from uncultured Bacteroidaceae bacterium, assembly GCA_905233465.1. GTDB lineage: Bacteria > Bacteroidota > Bacteroidia > Bacteroidales > Bacteroidaceae > Physcousia. Next base: position 23,336 of record CAJOEI010000024.1, read on the forward strand.
GCCTTCTTGTTGCTGCGTCCCACGCGGCCGCGCATCTGATGCAGGTCCGAGAGTCCGAAGTTGTGGGCCGAACAAATGATTATCGTGTTGGCATTGGGAATATCTAAGCCGCTCTCGATGATGGTCGTCGAGATGAGGACATCATATTCGTATGCAGCGAAGGAAGTCATAGTCTGTTCGAGTTCCTCGGGCGGCATACGTCCGTGGCCCAGTGCCACGCGTGCATCGGGCACGTACTTGTTCACGATATCCTGCAGCTCTGGCAGGGCGGCAATGCGGTTTGTGACAATAAATACCTGCCCGTTGCGACTCATCTCAAAACCTATAGCCTCAGCAATGACCTCTGGCTGAAACGTATGCACCTCAGTCTGTATGGGATAGCGGTTGGGCGGCGGAGTCTGTATCACACTCAGGTCGCGTGCTCCCATTAGCGAGAACTGCAGCGTTCGTGGTATTGGCGTTGCGGTGAGTGTCAGCGTGTCGACGTTGGTCTTCATTTGGCGCAGACGTTCCTTGGTGGCCACGCCAAATTTCTGTTCCTCATCGATAATGAGCAACCCCAAGTCCTTGAACTTCACGTTCTTGCCTATGAGTTTGTGTGTACCTACGAGAATGTCAATCTTCCCCTCGGCCAAGTCTTGCAGAATCTGCTTTGTCTGCTTGGCGCTGCGTGCACGTGTGAGATAGTCCACTCTGGCAGGGAAGTCTTTCAGACGGTCGGAGAAGGTGTGAAAATGCTGATATGCGAGCACCGTCGTTGGCACCATAACTGCCACTTGCTTGCTGTCGGCTACGGCCTTGAATGCTGCACGCACCGCCACCTCCGTCTTGCCAAAGCCCACGTCACCACACACCAGCCTGTCCATTGGCCGTGCGCGTTCCATGTCGGCTTTGACATCGGCCGTGGCACGCAGCTGGTCGGGCGTATCCTCATATAGGAAGCTGGCTTCCAACTCATGCTGCATGTATGTGTCGGGGCTGAAGCGGAAGCCTTTTTCTTCTCGACGTCGTGCATAGAGCTTGATGAGGTCGCGCGCTATGTCTTTGATTTTGTCCTTTGTACGCTCCTTCATGCGCTCCCACGCACCAGTGCCCAAGCGGCTGATGCGTGGCGGTTCGCCCTCCTTGCCCTTGTACTTCGACACTTTTTGCAACGCATGGATGCTCACATATACCACATCTTCGTGCTCATACGTGATCTTGATCATTTCCTGCATCGAACCGTCGGCCTGCGGCACGCGCACCAGTCCGCCAAAGCGTCCTATACCATGGTCGATGTGCACAACATAGTCACCCACCTCAAACTCCTGCAGTTCTTTGAGCGACAATGCCACCTTGCCCGAGCGTGCACGGTCACTGCGCAGACTGTATTTGTGATAGCGGTCGAATATCTGGTGGTCGGTGAATAGGCACAGCCGCAACGTATCGTCCGCAAAGCCTGCATGCAGAGTGTGGTCCACAGCCGTGAACTCCACCTCCTGAGTCTCTTGTGTCTGCGCCAGTTCGCTGAAGATGGCCCGCAGACGGTCGGTTTGCTTTGCCGAGTCAGCTAATATATATAATATGTACCCGCGCGCGCGATAATCATCCAGCGTCTGGCACAGTAGGTTGAAATTCTTATGGAACAACGGCTGTGGTGTTGTGGCAAAACTAATGGTGTGTCCTGCCTTGTCGTCACCAGCCGTTGTCGCGCCGCGCATCAGCATCTGACGGAATCCAGCAAAAGACCGCTCGAAAGCATCGCGGTCTGTCAGCAGCGTGTCGCGTTCCAGAACATCCGGGCCGGTGCCAGACTTGCTGTCGCTGGCAGAGGATGCAGAACCGGCTGTATCGTGCTGCTCGATGATGGCCTGCTGGCTGAAGCCCTCATACCATATCTGCTCCACCCTTTGTGCCACGAAGTCCATATCCTTCACCACCAACACCGTGTGTGTCGGCAGCAGTTCGGCCAGCACCACGTTGTCACTGCCTGCAGCACGCAGCTCTGGCACCAGTGTGATTTGTTGCATGCGCTCGCGGCTGAGTTGCGTGTCCACCTCAAAGCTACGTATGGAGTCCACCTCGTCACCAAAGAAATCTATGCGGAATGGATACTCGCTTGAGAAAGAGAAGACATCAATCAGCGAGCCTCGCACGGCAAACTGTCCTGGTTCGTAGACATAGTCGGTGCGCATGAAGCCGAATTCTATCAGCGTCTGTGCCACGAAAGCGCTATCTACGCGCTCACCTGTCCGCAGCAGCAACGTGCGTTCATCCAGGTTTCGTCGCGACGGAACACGCTCAGCCAGGGCCTCGGGATATGTGACGATGAACAGCGGCGAATGTGTGATGTCTGAAAGTGGTTCGTCAGCAGACAACGTAGCGAGCCGCGAGAGCACCTCAGTGCGCAGTATCTCGCTGGCAGCATCACGCTGGCCAAAGCGCACGGCGCGGCGGAACGATGATGGGAAGTAGAGCACATCCGCCTCACCAAGTATCTGCACCATGTCTTGGTAGAAGTAGCCAGCTTCTTCGGCATCGTCGAGTACAATCATCAACGGAGGCAATGCCTCGCCGCTCATGGCCGCAAGAGCCAGCGGCGCAGACGACGCATGCAACCCCGTCACCGTAATGCGGCGACGGGTGTCGTCAGCCAGCAGACGCGCCAATGCCTTGACGCACTTGTGCCGGCCATACAGCTGTTGCAGCTCGTGTATCTCCACGTTATTCTATGATGCGCACGCCACCCTTGTCGGCACTCGACACGCTCTGTGCATAGGCACGCAGAGCCCTCGACACCACGCGTTTGCGGCGCAACGGCTGCTGCGGACGTGCGGCCAGTTCCGCGTCTGAGAGCAATACATTGATGGTGCGGGCGGGTATGTCAATCTCTATGATGTCGCCATCAACAATCTTGCCAATAGCTCCGCCGCTGGCAGCCTCGGGCGAGATGTGGCCTATGCTCAGGCCGCTGGTGCCGCCGCTGAAGCGTCCGTCGGTGATGAGGGCGCACTCGCGACCCAAATGCATCGACTTTATGTATGATGTGGGATAGAGCATCTCCTGCATGCCCGGACCGCCCTTGGGACCCTCATGGGTGATGACAACGACGTCGCCAGCCTTCACACTACCGCCCAAGATGCCCTCGCAAGCATCCTCCTGCGAGTCAAACACCACTGCTGGGCCGCGGAAGTGCCAGATGCTCTCGTCCACGCCTGCCGTCTTCACTACGCAGCCATTTTGTGCGATGTTGCCGAAGAGCACGGCCAGACCTCCGTCGCGTGTGTATGCGTGTTCGATGTCACGGATGCAGCCGTTTGCGCGGTCAATATCCAGACTGTCGTAGTAGTTCTCCTGTGCGCCGAGCTCATTGCAGAACTTGCCGCCAGGAGCAGACAAGTAGATGCGCTTGGCGCTATCATTGATATTGGCATCGGGATTGCAGAGGTCATACTTCTCCAAGGCAGCACTCAGCGGACATCCTTCCACACTATAGACATTGCGATGAATGAGGTTGCCGCGGTTGAGCTCGTTCATAATGCCCAGTATGCCGCCCGCACGGTTGCAATCTTCCACGCTATACTTCTGCGTGTTGGGTGCCAGCTTGCACAGGCAAGGCACGCGTCGCGACAGCTCATCGATGTCCTTCATCGTAAAGTCCACCTCACCCTCCTGTGCTATGGCCAACAGGTGGAGGATGGTATTTGTCGAGCCGCCCATAGCGATGTCCAGAGACATAGCGTTGAGGAAAGCCTCGCGTGTGCATATCGAGCGCGGGAGCACGCTCTCGTTGCCGTCTTCGTAGTATGCCAGTGCATTCTTCACTATCTGGCGTGCTGCTGCTTTCATCAGCTCAACACGATTGACATGTGTAGCCAGAATAGTGCCGTTGCCGGGCAGCGCCATGCCGATGGCCTCGGTCAACGAGTTCATGCTATTGGCCGTGAACATGCCCGAACAGCAACCGCATCCCGGGCACGCACGCTGTTCCACCTCAGCCAACTCCTCATCACTCACCGAGGGGTCGGCACCCTTTACCATAGCCGCGATGAGATCGAGGTTCTCACCACGCCACTTGCCAGCCTCCATCGGGCCTCCGCTGACAAATACTGCAGGGATATTCAAGCGCATGGCTGCCATGAGCATGCCTGGAGTGATCTTGTCGCAGTTGGAGATGCATATCATGGCATCGGCTTTATGGGCATTGACCATATATTCCACAGAGTCAGCGATGATGTCGCGTGATGGCAGCGAATAGAGCATGCCGTCGTGCCCCATCGCTATGCCATCGTCAATGGCAATGGTGTTGAACTCGGCAGCATAGCAACCCATAGCTTCTATCTCACGCTTGATAATCTGGCCTGCCTCGTGCAGATGCGTGTGTCCGGGCACAAACTGCGTGAACGAATTGACGATGGCTATAATCGGCTTGCCAAACTGCTCTCGTTTCATGCCGTTGGCCACCCATAGTGCACGCGCACCGGCCATGCGACGACCCTCAGTGCACACTGCGCTGCGAAGTTGATGTTTCATATTGTTTTAGTTATCGTTTTTAGTTATCGTTTTTAGTTATCGTTTTCGTTATCATTATCGTTTCTTATGCGGGCGCAAAAGTAGTGAATTTTTGCTAAACATAGAAAAATCCTTTTACTTTAAACTTTAAACATTAAACTTTTCACTACCTTTGCCCCGCAAAACAACAATAACCATTAAACTTTAAACACCAAACTGCGGCCAAAGGCCGTGAACACCCATGAACAGATACATCAGTGTGACATATCAGATGCACACCAACAGCGCTGCATCACATAAGCTATTGTACGATTCCGAGCGCCCCGTGGCCTTCGTCACGGACATGGGCCTGATGGTGGATGGCTTCGAACAGCGCCTCGCCGCCATGCAGCCAGGCGAGACATTTGATTTCACCCTGCAGCCCGAGGAGGCTTTTGGTCTGCGCGATGAGGGGCTGGTGAGAGCCGTCCCGCGTAAAATCTTTGAGATTAATGGCAAGTTTGACGACGAACATATCTTCCCTGGCGCCGAAGTGCCCCTCATGGACAGCGAGGGCAACCACTTCATGGGCACCGTGGTGGCCGTGACTGATGCCGAAGTGACCGTAGACCTCAACAGCCCATTGGCAGGCAAGGCCCTGCAGTTCACAGGCACACTGCACGAGAACCGCGAAGCCACACTCCAGGAGATGGAGCAGACGGCACGCATCCTCAGCGGCGAATGCGGCTGTGGCAGCTGCGGAGGCTGTGGAGACGGCGGCTGCGGCGAAGGCAAATGCGGCAGCTGCGGCGAGGGTAAATGCGGCGAATAACTTGAAACCTTCAACATTAATCTTAATCTGCGGCCGCAGGCCACACTCACATGACAATAACATTAGATGCTTTGCAGAAACGCTACGGCGAGAAGGTAGCATTGGACATCCCGCATCTGGACATCGCCAGTGGCGAACTCGTGGGACTGGTAGGCAATAACGGTGCCGGCAAGACAACAATGCTGCGGCTGGTGCTCGACCTCATAGAGGCAACGAGCGGACGCGTACTCAGCGGCGAGGCTGATGTGTCGAAGTCTGACGACTGGAAGACATATACAGGCTCGTTTGTCGACGGGCGCTTCCTTATAGACTTCTACACCGCCGAGGAATATTTTGGACTCATCGCACAGCTATACGGCATCAGCGACGAGGCGCTGGCTGAGCGACTGGAGGCCTTCAAGCCGCTGATGCACGATGAAGTGCTGGGCACCGGCAAGTATCTGCGCGACTACTCTGAAGGCAACCGCCAGAAGATAGGCATAATAGGAGCCATGATCATCCGCCCGAAGGTGTTGCTGCTCGACGAACCTTTCAACTATCTCGATCCGTCAAGTCAGATTGTGGTGGCAAGGCTGATACAGCAGATGAATGCAGAACTCGGGACGACAGTGATTATCTCGTCGCACAACCTGAGCTTCGTCACAGACATCTGCACACGCATACTGCTGCTCGAACGTGGCATGTTGGTCAAGGACCTGCAGAATGCCGACGGCAGTGCCACACCCGAGCTGACACAATACTTCATATCGGAAGCATAGACATCCTTGCACCATAAACAAGAAGGCCGGTATGCTACCGGCCTTCTTTGTGTTTGTGTGCATCAATGCACCGTGCTGTATATGAGGTCTTCGCCGTCGTGGTCGTAGATGAAGTACACCTGCAATTGACGCTGACTCTCAAGCAGAGCCTTGGCGCTATCGAGGCCCATGACCATGAAGGCTGTGGCAAAGGCATCTGCCTCGGCACACGTAGGCGCAATTACGGTTGCTGACAGCAACGAATGCTGTGCCGGCCGACCAGTGTGGGGATCTATAGTGTGTGAGATGCGCCGGCCGTCGTCAGTGATGTAGAAGTTGCGATAGTTGCCGCTTGTGGCCATAGCGCAGTTGGTCAGTGGCAACACCGCCTCAAGTTCATTGCTTGTCGATGTGGCATCGTCAACAGGCTTGTTCACACCCACGCGCCACAGCTGACCGTCAGGGTTGGTGCCGCTGACAACAAGCTCGCCGCCTATCTCAACCATGAAGTCGTTGATGCCCTGTCCGCGCAGCAACTGAGCCACACGATCCACGCCGAAACCCTTGGCAACGGCCGAACAGTCGAGTACCACCCCCTCAATGTCCTTCTCTATCCGACCATCTTCAGTCAGGGCTATATGACGGTAACCCACAAGCGCACGCAGGCTGTCAACGGCAGCGCTGTCAGGCAGCGTGCCGCTCTTGTAACCGAACCCCCAAGCATTCACCAGTGGTGCCACAGTGATGTCAAAGGCGCCATTGGTGGACTCGCTCACGCGCTGACTCAAAGTGATGACATATTGCAGCAGCGAGTCGGTGGCATCTGAGGTGCCGCTGTTGATGCGGCTGATGGTGCTTGTGGGATTGAACATGCTCAGGCTGCGGTCCACGCGCTGCAACTCCGCCTCAATGTCGGCCTTGAGCGAACGCGATGAGCGGTAGGTGGCGTGGTAGAAGGTGCCGAAGATTGCGCCCTCGTCGCGCTGAAAGCCGACGTTGCCGTCGGTGGCGGTGCGGTTGCGCATGAGGATGATGGCTGTTGCGGCCACAAGGACTATCAGCACCAACAGGTGCCAGGGGCGCCATTGGCTCTTGGGAGCATCGGCATCGGTCAGGGGAGCGTATTTCATTGTTGCGAGGTCAGAGATGGTTGAGGCTGGCTCAGCTGAAGATAATTGTCTTGTTCTTGTAGGTCAGTATCTTGCGTTCGATGTGCTTGGTCACAGCACGCGAGAGGACAATTTTCTCCAGGTCACGCCCCTTGCGCACGAGGCTATCTGGCGTATCTTTATGGGTGATGCGTGCCACATCTTGCTCGATGATAGGGCCGGCATCCAACTCTGCCGTGACATAGTGGCTCGTAGCACCTATAATCTTCACGCCGCGCGCCCACGCCTGATGGTATGGCTTGGCGCCGACAAATGCAGGCAGGAAAGAATGGTGGATATTGATGATGTGGTGCGGATAGTTGGCTATCATCTCGTCGCTGATAATCTGCATGTAGCGCGCCAGCACGATGAACGTCACGCGCTCACGGCGCAAGAGTTCCATCTCGGCAGCTTCCACTTCGGCCTTGTTGGAGTGGTCGGGCTTGATGCTCCATACATAGTATGGGATGTCAAATTGCTCGGCCACGAAGCGCAAATCCTCGTGGTTGCTCACGATGCACGGGATGTCCACCTGCCATTCACCAGCCTTGTAGCGCGCCAGCAGGTCATATAGGCAGTGGCTCATCTTGCTGACAAAGATAGCCATACGAGGACGCTCGTCGCTGAAATATAGGTTGAAAGTCATACTGTAGCGCTGGGCATACAGCGTATGGAGATAATCCTTGAGTTTCTCACGCGGCACGGTGAAGTTCTCCAGTTCCCATTCTATGCGCATGAAGAAGATGCCGTCCTCGCGATCCACATACTGGTCGAGATAGACGATATTACCTTTGTTGTCAGTGATGAACTTGGTGACTTCGGATATGATTCCCGGCTGATCGGGGCAGTGCAGCAACAATATTGCGTTGGCAGACATAGAAAAATAAGTATGTTATAGTTTTTTGCGGGCGCAAAAGTAGTGAATTTTTGCTAAACACAGAAAAAATCCTTAAACTTTAAACCTTAAGCTTTAAACTTTTACTACCTTTGCCGCCGATATGCAAACATACGCCACCGAAGGACAACAGACACGGGCCTATGCCGGTTACTACGGATTGTGGGTTGGCATCATCTGGATTGCCAGTTTCGCACTCGCCGTATATGGCCTGACACATCCATGGGCCAGCAATCTGGGATTGCTGGTTGGCGTGGCATCGTTTCCCGTGGCGACGAGTCTGCTGCGTGGCTTCCGCAACAACATCGCAGGCCAACTGCCGCTCAGACGAGCATGGCACATGGCATGGATGATGATGCTCGGAGCGGCAATGATAACAACGCTGGGACAATACGTCTACTTCGCATATCTGGATGACGGCGCTTTGGTGCGCGCCTATACGGATCTCATTGCACAGCCACAGGCCCACGACATGCTGCAGTCCATGCTCCCGGGACAGGATGTGGATGCCATAGTTAGCGAAGCACTCGCCACCTTCAGCGCCACATCGCCGGCACAACTCTCGGCACAGTTCCTCATGTGGAACGCACTGCTCGCAACCATCACGGCTCTGCCTGTAGCACTCGCCGCAAAGAGCCCAAGCAAACCATAAATTTTAAACCTTAAACTACGGCCGTAGGCCGTGACCAATATGGATCTGTCCATCATAGTACCGCTTTACAACGAAGACGAATCGCTGCCCGAACTGCATGCGTGGATCAAGCGCGTGTGCGATGCCGAAGGCCTCACCTATGAAATCATTTTTGTCAACGACGGCTCAACAGACAACTCATGGCAAGTCATCGAGAACCTTGCTGCCAACAACCCTGAAGTGCACGGCATCTGTTTCCGCCGCAACTACGGCAAGAGCCCGGCACTCTACTGCGGTTTCAAGGCGGCACAGGGCGATGTCGTCATCACAATGGATGCAGACCTGCAGGACTCGCCCGACGAGATTCCCGAGCTGCGCCGCATGATTATAGAGGACGGTTATGACCTCGTCAGCGGATACAAGCAGAAACGCTACGACCCACTCTCGAAGACCATTCCCACGAAGCTCTTCAACGCCACAGCACGAGCCGTGAGCGGCATACACAACCTGCATGACTTCAACTGCGGACTTAAGGCCTACCGCCGCGATGTTGTGAAGAACATCGAGGTCTATGGCGAGATGCACAGATACATTCCCTATCTGGCCAAGAACGCCGGCTTCGCCAAGATTGGCGAGAAAGTCGTTCATCATCAGGCGCGCAAATACGGCAAGACCAAGTTCGGCCTCGACCGCTTTGTCAACGGATACCTCGACCTGATGACACTCTGGTTCCTCAGCAAGTTCGGGCAGAAGCCAATGCATGTCTTCGGTTTGTGGGGTTCGGTGATGTTCATGCTCGGTTTCATAGCAGTCATCGTCGTTGGAGCTAATAAGCTATGTGCCCTTGCCAACGGCATCCCGGCACGCCTTGTGACAGACTCACCATACTTCTACATCGCTTTGACAATGATGTTGTTGGGCACACAGCTCTTTGTGGCAGGATTCCTTGGCGAACTCGTGAGCCGCAACTCCGACCTGCGCAACAACTACCAGATTGCGAAGGAAATATGAAGCACAATAGTGAATTGTGAATTATGAATTGTCCATTGTCCATTGTCCATTATCCATTATCTCGGAAGGGCTGGGGGTGGGCTTTCCCCCTCCTCCTCGCCGTCATACTCATAGGCTGCGAGTCGGTGTCGTGCCCACTCAACAATACCGTTGTGTGCCGTTACGGCTTCTATGCAGCTTCCTCTGGGAACGGTGGGCTCTCCTCCATCAGTGTGGCAGACAGCATCACCGTCACGGCAATGGGCACGGATACTACCCTCATCAACAGGCAATACAACCAGAGCTCATTAGAATTACCGATGAGCTTCTATGCACCTGCCGACACACTGATATGGACCTTCACATCGCCAGATACCACCCTCATATCCCATATCCTGGGACGCGACACCATCGTTGTATGCAAGACTAACCGCCACCACTTCGATGACCCGTCATGCCCTGTCCATATCTTCCACCACATCGACAGCATAGCATACACACACAACCTCATTGACTCAATCATCGTCGCCACGCCAGACGTGAACTACGACGAAATAGAGAATATCCAGATAATCTTTCGCACTGAATAGAGAATTGTGCATTGTGCATTGTGAATTATGAATTGTGAATTGTGAATTGTCCATTGTCCTTTATCCATTCCATGCTCCCCTCCCTTGGGGAGGGGCTGGGGGTGGGCCTTTCCATTCTCCTATGCTTCTCTGTCCTGACCATGCAGGCACAGACGCCGCAGACCGAGGGTGAGGCAGTCGAGGCAGCGGAGAACATCATTCATCCGCCCAAGAAGGTGCGCTTCATCGACGGCGTGGCCGTGGGTGCCGACCTGTGTGGCTTGGGCATGAAACTGGCTGGCTGCGACTGGTCGCAGATGGAGGTGTTGGCTCGTCTGAGCATCTACGACAAATACTTCCCCATCTTTGAGCTGGGTATAGGCGAGGCCGACCACGAAGGCCGCGAGCTGGACAATCATTTCTCCGTTCGGGCACCATATTTCCGTGTGGGTGCCGACTTCAACTTCACCAAGAAGCACAACGGCAACCGCCTCTTCCTCGGCCTGCGCTACGGCTTCTCGGCATACAACTATGACATCGACTCGCCCGTGCCGCTCGTGGACCCCGTCTGGAAACAACAACAAGAGCTGCAGCTGCACGACCTCAGCGGCAACGCACACTGGGCTGAAATAGTCTTTGGCCTCGAAACACGCCTATGGACCATAGTGCGGCTGGGGTGGGATGCACGTTTCAAGTTCCGTATCAAGCAGAAAGCTGATGCTGTGGGCAATCCTTGGTTTGTTCCCGGCTACGGCAAGAACGATGGCTCAACATCGTGGGGCGGCACATTCAAGCTCCTCTTTGATATCTGATCCGGATGACAGCAAGATGAAAAAGACACTATTTCTAATACTCCTCCTAACTTCGACTTTTATTGCTTCGGCTCAAAAGTTTGAGAATGCTGTTGTTCTCAATTATCGGTTTGATTTTTCATTGGCGAAAGTCGAAGGAGTTGACCTCAAAGAATATTACACGATGAGTGCCGAAGACGCGATGGATGATCCAGATGAGGCGTTCCGCAGATTTGCTAAGAAAGCGGAAAGCACCTTCATCCTGTCGGCAAACAAGAACTCACTCATTGATAAGGGCTATAAACTTGACAACAAGGATGATTTACCTTTTGAGGTGGTCATTTACCCGATGGATATTGATGACGATGGAGCGCATAACATCTTAGGCATCGTCATTGAAAAGGCCACTAAACAAGAGATTGCCAGAGTAAAATCCAGAGTAGGAGGTGGCCGAATGAATGATTTTCAAGTGCTGTTTTTGGAAAACCTACAAAAGTCAGGTGAGCGTTTCGGCGATAAGCTGGCTGATGACATTCTGGACAGAGCTAAAAACAAAGGGCGTTTTGCAACACCACAAGGCAATTGGTAAAACAAAAAAGCTCACTTCAAAGAGACCTCAGAATTTACTGCAGCAAAAAGTACATATCAAGTTAGTACTGCTATGCATCCTCCGCATGACCCAGCTGCATCGACCGGTCAACGCAGCTGGGTCGTGCGGACAACCCTGCTGCATCGACCGGAGGTACATAAACGTCTAAACCAAATACATATTTGCCTCGTTCTTCGTCTGAAGCCTCTGTTTTTAATAGATGATTAAAGTGGTTATCATTAAACGTGTTTACAATCGTCGATAACATGCATAATATCATGCGCCCTGTTTTCATCGCCTATTGGCAATGCACATTCTATCTCTTCTGCGATATTGGGCCTTAATGACAAGTCTGTCAATTGCTTTACGACAAAAGATTTTAATGAATCATCGTGCTCATCTTTCAACCGTTGAACGAATTCTGTGCAACAATCTAAAACATAAACGATGTCCTCAAAATCCTTTTCACCACGATAGTCATCATTGCCGCGAGACAATAATGCTTCAAACTTCGTTGCTGTGAATGCTACGACAGATAGAATATTTATTATCCGTCCATTAGGCAACTCAAACTGTTCTTTCGTATTTATGCCCGTTTCATACCAACGGTTAGTGAAGTTAAAGAAGCGTTCATCAGTTGGCATAATGTCAACGATTTCACCATCGTAAATCCATCGGCAGATAACCGCATCATCGCCTTGGTCTTCAAAGAAATGTCGCTTCCTTAGCCATTCCTCAAACAATTCCTTGTCAGCATGATTCCTGTATTTGACTATGCAGTCCACATCAACCGTTGCACGAGGCTCTGGTGCAGCGGAATCTGTGGAATAGAGGCCTGGCAGCGAACCGCCGACATAAACTACACGCTCATTCAGCTCATCTAAGCCATCTGCCACTTTCTGAAGTCGTTCTATGTTATTCATCGTTTCTGTTTTTTGACAATAACTTCTCCAATTCCTGTTTGGCAAGACCGGCTTCACGGGCACGTCCCATGCGCAACGAATCCACAAGAGCCAACAGCTGGTGCAACTCTGCATCCAAAGCCACAGCAAGAGGAACGGATGGATATAACGGCGTTATGGCTTGGCCGCGTTCGCTGCCTTGTCGGCTGGGCCAAACATATTGTTCACTACTGCTGTTAAGCATTTCTTTCATCGGCGACGCAGAAGAGGCCGTAGGCACACCACGCACCACGCGTCCAGCCTCTGCGGGAAATGCATATTTCAATCCATGCACAAGGAACTCCATGAGTGCTAAACGCCTCACCTCCTTCTTCGACTCGTCCACGAGTCTGGCCACACGACAGCGCTCCAACGCCTCCGACACCTCGGAGGCACTAATCATCAATGAGCTTGCGATGTCCTTATTCAACATCCCACGTCCTTGATTTGTAATCTTTTTCAGAAGCACTACAATATCTTGCGGCTTCATAGCATTCTGCTTAGCCATAAGCACATCAACGAATGAATTTGCGATTCGCGAATTGCAAATTAACGATATTACTCATTTATGACCAACTATTTACAAGAGTAAATACCGTCAAATTATATTTTATTAACAGGTAGTCCGGTAATATTATTCATCTCTTAACAATTCGACTGACTTGTGCATAGCTTTACAGCGTTGATAGCAGCATAATCATCTTTTATTCCTCGCGCGCGTGGCGCACCAAGGTGTTTTCCCCGAAAACAACCTACATGCCTACACAAGCACCATCTAACGCACTGTGGATGTGGAGGATAGGGCCATGTAGGTTAGCATGTAGGCAAGGGGAGGCCCACTCACAGCCTCTCCCCAAAGGAGAGGAGAAGGGATAATGGACTGCGGCGCAGTCATGTCGCTTAAACATACTGTAAATTAAGTAGTTATCTTTTTTAACAAATTAGCGGTAAAAGGCCCGGGGGTTAGCGGTTGATGATCCAGGGGGTTTACACTTTAACATCCGGGACTTTCACGTAAATCTTCCAGGATCATTTTCCGCGTTTTCATGCCAACTTGTGGATGTTTTAGTCCTAAAGTGCGGATGTTGCAGCGCAAGGCACATTTCAGTACTATTTGATTAGCTCCGGCCAGCCGTCGGCAGTCCAGGAGATGGGGCGCTGGATGAGTAGGGCGGCGCCGTTCAGCTTGGCGCTGTATCCGTGACAAATGAAAATATCCTGATTGTCAAAGGTGTAGACGGCACAGTGGCCTGCGGCTTCCCATTGTTGCTTGTCGCCTTCGATGACGAGTGTGCCGCCACCTGCGGCCATATCTTTGCCGCTGCGGTCGAGGTAGGGGCCTTCGACGTTCTTGCTACGTCCCACAGCCACGCGGTAGTTGGACTTGGCCCCGCGACAGCAGTAGTCCCACGACACAAAGAGATAATAATACCCACCATGCTTGAAGATGAAGGGGGCCTCGATGGCGTTGGTGCCAGCAAATCGCGATGTGGGGTTGGGTTCAGTGGGTTTGTAGCTTGGGTGGTAGCGGCGCGCAATAGTTCGTGGCTGCTGATCCTTATCCAAATGCATAGTTGAGTCGAGACGGGCCAGCTGTATGCCGTCCCAGAACGAGCCCCAGACCAGCCAAGGCGTGTCGGTGCCGTCGTCGATGACGAAGTTTGGGTCGATAGCGTTCCAGTTGTCACGTTTCTCACGCGAAGTCACGATGCAGCCCTCGTCCTTCCATAGGTTGGCTACAAGCGAAGGGCTGCTGAGCAACCCGATAGCCGAGGCATTCTTGCCGAAGGTAGAACAGCTGTAGGCAAACCACCAGCGGTTGTGCCAACGGATGATGTCGGGTGCCCAGACATGACTGCCAAAGCCGGGCACTGAGTCTGCGATCCAACCTGGTATGACGGTCATCACAGGCTGGCGCGATATGGTCCACGTACGGCGGTCTTTCGATGTCATCCGCTGGATGCCCATCCCTGTGGAGAAGAGGTAATAGGTGTCGCCCTCCTTGGCCATCACGGGGTCGTGCACCATAGGAGTCTCAGTCTGGAAGCTCTCGCCTCCTCTCATACGTGGGTGATGCTGCTGCGCCTGCATGGTCAGAACAGAGAAGCACAGGAGAATGGGTAGTGCATAATTCATAATTTACAATTCATAATTCACAATTACGGCTGGCGCTTGGTTGAGAAAGTTGTATGAAAAAAGGAGCCCCGCGAGGCTCCTTTTTTATAGTTCAAGAGTTCAAGAAGTTTAATAGTTCAAGAACTCAAGAGTTAAAGATTTACAGGAACCACTTCACGTAGCAGAAGTCCTGACGGTGGGGCAGCTTGTCGTTCTTCGGGAAGATGCGGTAAGCAATCTTGAAGCCGCCAGCGTTGTTGATGGTGTGGGTCACGTGGAAGGTGTAGAGGTTGCCTTCGCGCTTCACGACCTCAAGAGGCTCTACGTTGTAGATGTGGTCCACGTTGTCCTTGTCGGGAACCAGCGTGACGAGCTCAACGCCGATGGCATTGTCCAGACCGGCCTCGTCAATGACGATGTTGATGTCATACTTGGCACCAGCCTCAATCAGGCCAATCTTGAGTGGATCGGGCTTCTCGGCGCTTACGACGCGTATGCTGTCCCAACGCTCTGCCACGTTCTCCTTCCACTGGGCAAGCTCCTTAGCCAGCTTGTTGTCGTTGGCCTGCAACTTCTTGCTGCGGGCTGCCAGCGGGTTGTAGAACTTGGTGTAGTAGTCGTCGAGCTGGCGCTTCATCGTGTAGTGAGGAGCGATGCGAGCGATGCTGTTCTTGATGACCTGAATCCAGCTGGGGCTGTAGCCCTTGGCGTTGCGGGCGTAGTAGGTGGGCATGATCTCGTTCTCGAGCAGGCTGTAGATGGTGGCAGCGTCGAGCTGATCCTGATATGCCTGGTTCTCGTAGGTGCGCTTCTCGGTGAGTGCCCAGCCGGCTCCCTCGCGGTAGCCTTCGTACCACCATCCGTCGAGCACGCTGAGGTTGACAACGCCGTTCATCAATGCCTTTTCGCCGCTGGTGCCGCTGGCCTCAAGGGGACGTGTGGGGGTGTTCATCCAGATGTCCACGCCGGAGATGAGGCGACGTGCAAGCTGCATATCGTAGTTCTCGAGGAAGATGATCTTGCCAAGGAACTCGGGACGCTGGCTGATCTCGTAGATCTTTTTGATGAGACCCTGACCTGCGCCGTCGGCGGGGTGAGCCTTACCGGTGTAGAGGAACTGCACGGGGTAGTTGGGGTTGTTGACAATCTTGCTGAGACGCTCGAGGTCGGTGAAGAGCAGGTGAGCACGCTTGTATGTAGCGAAGCGGCGACCGAAACCGATGAGCAGCGCGTTGGGGTTGATCTTCTCCATGAGGTTCACCACACGGCTGGGGTCACCCTGATTCTTGAGCCAGCTCTCGCGGAACTGCTGACGGATGTAGTCAGTGAGCTTGGTCTTCAATGCCATGCGTGTCTTCCAGATCTCGACATCGGGCACCTCGTAGATGGCGTGCCAGATCTGTTCGTTGCTCTGGTCGGCCAGGTGATTGGCATCGAAGTGCTTAGCATAGAGCTTGCGCCACTCGTTGGCACACCATGTGGGGAAGTGCACGCCGTTGGTGACGTAGCCCACGTGGCTCTCCTCGGGGAAGTAGCCTTTCCAGATATTGGCGAACATCTTCTTCGAGACCTCGCCGTGGAGCCAACTCACGCCGTTGACCTCCTGACAGGTGTTGCAGGCGAAGGTGGACATGCAGAACTTCTCGCTGTGGTCGTCGGGGTTCTGACGGCCCATGCCGATGAACTCGTCCCAAGAGAGGCCGAGCATCTGAGGATAGCCGCCCATGTACTTGCCGAAGAGGGCCTCGTCGAAGTAGTCGTGGCCTGCGGGCACAGGAGTGTGGACGGTGTAGAGTGAGCTTGCACGCACAACCTCCAGAGCCTGGTTGAATGTCATTCCGCTCTGGACATAGTCCACGAGGCGCTGCACGTTGCAGAGGGCTGCGTGGCCTTCGTTGCAATGATAGACGTCCTTCTTAATGCCGAGCTTCTTAAGCAGCAGCACACCGCCGATGCCGAGCAGGATCTCCTGCTTCAGACGGTTCTCCCAGTCGCCGCCGTAGAGGGCGTGGGTGATGGGACGGTCGAAGTCAGAGTTGAGCTCGTTGTCGGTGTCAAGCAGGTAGAGCTTGACGCGGCCAACGTTGACGCGCCACACATAGGCGTGCACCTGATAGTTCATGTAGGGCACGTCGATGACCAATGGCGAGCCATCGGTATCCATCTGCTGCTCAATGGGCAGGCTGCCGAAGTTCTGGGCTTCGTAGTTGGCTATCTGCTGACCGTCCATCGAGAGGGTCTGTGTGAAGTAGCCATAGCGATAGAGGAAACCTACGGCGCACATGTCGACATTGGAGTCAGATGCTTCCTTGATGTAGTCGCCGGCGAGGATGCCCAGACCACCGCTGTAGATCTTGAGAACTTGGTTTAAACCATATTCCATGCAGAAATATGCCACGCTGGCGCGGTCTTTGCGGGGCGTCACATCCATGTATGCGCGGAACTCGGCATAGACATCGTTCATCTTCTTGATGATGGCCTTGTCCTTGGAGAGCTCGGACAGACGCTCGTAGCTGAGGCGCTCGAGCATGAGGACGGGGTTTTGTCCACAGGCCTCGTATAGCTCTTCGTCAAGGTGGAGGAAGAGCGAGCGTGCGCTGTGGTTCCAAGCCCACCACATGTTGTGGGCGAGTTCTTCGAGTTTGCTGAGCTCAGCGGGAATGCTGCTCTTGACGGCAACTGGTTTCCAGCTGGCTTCGTTGGCGTTACTTGCCTTGATTTTCATAAATAATGTGTTGTGTTAAATGGATATTCAGTTTATTAGAGCTCTTCCTGCCGTGCTGCTGCGCGACGAAGAGCTATGTCGTATGCTTGGTAGTAGTGGCGGATGAAGTGTTTCCACTGTGCTTTCTGTGCGAGAGCGTGTGCGGCCTTGCGTGCAACCTCCACCTCCTTGGGGGTGAGAGTGGAATAGCCAAGAATCTCTTGTGCTATGCGCTCCGAGACTTCGTTGAAATTGTAGTCCGAACGCTGGATAACTTCCACACCGTCGATGTCTAAGACGGATTTCTGGGAGCCTGAACTCTTGGCTTTAGACTTCAGACTTTCAGCTTTCATGTCCTCAGCCCACAGGCCGAAGCCTGCAAGTGTGGTGGTGAGACAGGGCACGCGGAATGCGATGCTCTCCAATGGTGTATATCCCCAAGGCTCGTAGTAGGATGGATAGATGGTGAGGTCGAGGCCGAGGAGCAGGTCATAGTAGTGCATGTTGAAGATGCCGTCGGCACCATCGAGGTAGCACGGCACGAATATGACTTTCACGCGCGAGCTGGGATGGTTGTTGATGCCGTAGGCATGCAGCGCGCCTGTGACGCGGTCGGCGCCCGGCTCGTGGAGGTTGTGGGTGCAGATGGGGTCGGGGAGAGGGGAGAGGGGAGAGTTGAAAGTTGAGAGTTTAGAGTTTTGAGTTTTGAGTTGAGAGTTGAGGGTTGAGAGCCTTTCCTGCAGGTCTTGGCGTGGGCCTGCCTGCCATCCTGGCACTTCGACAAGTGCAAGGACATCCCGCTTGAGGCTGTCATCGCGACGCAGGCGGTTGAGAGCGTCGAGATATACGTCTATGCCTTTGTTCTTCCACTCATAGCGTCCGCTGGTGGCGATGATAAGGGTGTCGTCGCCAAGTTGTGTGCCCATGAGGGCGTTGGCGACTTGCAGTATGCGTGCTCTGGCCTTGCGACGACGGCTGACGAATGTGGCTCCCTTGGGCACAAAGTCCATCTCGAAACCATTGGGCAGGACAACATCCGGCTGCTTGTCCAGCAATTCGAAGCACTCGCGTGCAGTGACGTCGCTGACCGTGGTAAAGCAGTCAACGTTGTGGGCCGTCTGGCGTTCAATGCTGTGCTTGCTCTGCATGTTGAGCTCGTCGGCCATCTGGTTGCCGTTGTAGGCAAATAGGTAGTCGTAGAGCGGCTTGCCGTTGCCGGCTATGCTGCGTCCGATGCTCGTGGCGTGTGTGGTGAAGATGGTTGCTATGGCGGGAACATGCTTCTTGATATATAGTGCTCCCAGGCCGGTCATCCACTCGTGGGCCTGATAGATGACGCGCTTGTCCTCGCCGAGGAAAGCGTGGTAGTAGCTCTCTACGACGCGGCCGGCGGCATAGGAGAACATAGAGGCTTCGTCGTAATCGCCGTAGGCGTGGAGGGAGTCGACTTGAAAGTTGGTCCACAGTGTCCCGTAGATGTCGTTCTTCTGTGCAAAGAACGGGCGGAAATCAACGAGAACCACTATGGGGCGACCGGGTATCTGCCAGCGGCCGATGCGGATGCTGAGGCCTTCGGACGCTGCGCTGCGGCGCCATGATGACCATAGTTTCTTGTCTTCTGCAAAGAGGGGGTTCTCCTTGTCTTGCCAGAAGTCCGGACCGATAAAGACAATGCGATCGGTGAAGACATCCTGCAGGGTTTTGGCCCTGGTGGAGAGAACCGTGTATATACCTCCTACCTTGTTACAAACTTCCCAGCTGGATTCAAAGATGAAGTCAGGTGTTAATGGCTTGTTCGTCATAGGGTGAAAATGTTGACCTTAGGCGGCTGTTGCCTTAATTTGGCTGCAAAGGTACGGGATTTTCACCAATTATCCAACTATTTGAATTAAAAAGTATTGTCAGCGTGTCAATTCACGATTTATGTCATCTCATCAACCATATCATGTATGATGCAAACATGGTTACGAGGACGAAGCCTTCCCATCGGGCAATGCGCCGGTCGGTGAATGCAAAAAGCCAGAATACCACTGATGCTGCCACGAGCATGGACAGGTCTACCCACGTGATGCCTTCGGCAGGCAGAGGCCGTACGAGCGAGCATGCTCCGAGAATCCAGAATATGTTGAAGAGGTTGCTGCCGATGACATTGCCTATGGCGAGACCGCTCTGTCCCTTGCGGGCAGCGATGATGCTGGTGGCCAGTTCGGGCAGCGAGGTGCCTCCCGCCACGAGGGTGAGGCCTATCACGGCATCGCTGACACCACAGGCACGGGCTATGCCGCTGGCGCCCCTGACAAAGAACTCGCCTCCGGCGATGAGCCCGGCCAGTCCGAGCACAATATATAGTGTCACGGCGATGCCAGACAGTGTGGGTTGTGATGTGTTTTCGGATTCCTGACCTGCTGCTGATGGGCGGGCCATAGAGAAAGTGTAGGCCATGAAGATGATGAAGAAACACAGCAGCACCACACCGTCGCCGCGTGTGAGCATGGCCTCTGAACCGGATTGTCCGAAGATGGGGTCCAGCGTCAATGCGGCAAACGCCAAGCTGGCCAGCAGGCACAGCGGGATGTCGCGCTGCGTGGTCGTGGGAGCAACGGTGATGGGCAGCACGATGGCTGTGGCGCCTGTAATCATCAGGGTGTTGAAGATGTTGCTGCCAACGATGTTTCCGATGCTCATAGCTGGTGAATTGTTGAAACAAGCCATGAGGCTGACAACGAATTCGGGCAGCGATGTGCCGAAGGCAACTATGGTCAAGCCAATGACCATTTCGGAGATGCCGAAGCGACGAGCCAGGTCAACAGCTCCATCGGTCAGCTTGTCGGCACCAATGAGCACCAGTGCAGCGCCGCCTATGGTCATGAGGATATTTAGTAGCATGATTGTTGATTTTTCAATTCTTTTGTTGCATGATGTGCGGACATTTTGCTATCTTTGCGCCGAAAAAAAGAATCGTTATGGCAATCAAGAACAGTCAAGAGCGTGAGTTTGTGAAGTGTCTGGACTGTCGTCACGGCAGTTTCATGCAGTGGTATGAGAATCCTATTGTGGCGTATTGTGATGTGTTCAAGGAACGCTCTGTAGCCAGCTCGCGCAGGTTGTGCAAGATGTTTGTGCCGTCGCATGTCGCTCAGCCCAAGATCACTCACTATGACAGCTATGACGAAGCCAAGAAAGCTCAGGAACTTGAGTTCTTCAACCCTGAAGGTTAGGGCACGAGTTCGCAGATGCCGCTTGGTGCACGGCGTTTGAGGACGTCAAGCTGAAAGTCTACTCCTGGCACTATGCCATAGCCCCGCAGGATGGAATCCACGGTCTTGCGGGCGAGTTCGGGATGGTTGTTTTCCTCGCTGAGATGGCACAGCCACACATGTCGCAGGGCGGGCGTGGACGAGCCGGCCAGCAGCTCGGCAGCTTCGGTGTTGCTCAGATGCCCTTCGGGGCCTGAGATGCGGCCTTTCAGATGTGCGGGATAGGGTCCTGCCATCAGCATCTCGCGGTCGTGGTTGCTCTCCAGCACGAGGTAATTGGCCTGACTGACTTCGTCCTTGACGCGCTCGGTGATGTGTCCGATGTCTGTTATCAGGCAGAAACGCACTCCTTGGCAATCAATGCGGTAGCCTACGCAGTCGTTGCTGTCGTGTGGCACATCGAAGGGTGTGAGTGTGAATTGTCCAATGGTGATGGGTGTGTCTTTTTGCAGGAAACGTTTGGCTTCGGGCTTGAGGCGTGGCGATACGCAATAGTTGCGCGCTATGCCCTCATGCACAAGCTCGGTGGAATAAATGGGAAGGTTGAGGTCAACGGATACGCGGCCCACAGCTTTGATGTGGTCGGCATGATCATGAGTGACGAAGACGGCCTTAATGTCGGCCACCTTGAGGTCGTAGCTTTGGAAATGTCGACGTATTGTCTTCAGCGAGAGGCCTGCGTCGATGAGGATTCCACCCTCTTCAGTCCAGAGGTAGTAGCTGTTGCCGCTGCTGCCGCTGCCTAAACACAGGAACTTTAGCATAATGTGTGTATTTACTTTGGCCGCAAATATACGACATTTATATCTAAAGTCCTAAAAAAAAGCTCTTTTTTGTACTTCTTTAAGAAAGATGAACGCGTTGGCTAATCAGAACGGCAGTCCGACGGCAAAGTGCAGATGCAGGTCGCGCTTGACGTTGGGATGTATGATTGGGAAGTGTCCGTCGCCGCGCTCTATGGCTGGATTGACGGCTTTCATGCCCCCATCGAGTCGCAGGATGAAATAGCCGAAATTGAGGCGTACGCCCAAGCCGTAGGCAACTGCTATCTGGCGCCAGAATTTGTCTATGCGGAATTGTCCGCCAGGTTGCTCCTCGTATTCCCGCAGTGTCCACACATTGCCGGCATCGATGAATGCTGCTCCGTCTATTTTCCAAAAGAGATGTGTGCGCCATTCTGCGCTGAGGTCGAGTTTGACATCACCTGTCTGGCGGATAAAGTCTACTCGTCCGTCGGAGCCGCTGAAGCTGCCTGGCCCCAGACCGCGCACAGCCCAGCCGCGAACGCTGTTGGCACCGCCGCTGAAGTAACGCTTCTCGTAGGGTAGCACGCGTGAGTTGCCGTATGGATAGGCCACACCGAGAGCGGCATGCAGAGCAAGGGAATTGCGGTTGTCGACGCGGAAACTCTTGCTGAAATCAAAGTCTGCCTTGACATATTGTGCATAGGCGATGTTGAACAGAGTGTAGGCATCCAGCTGTTCGGAGTGCTGAGTATCGAACAAGCGTGAGATGAGCTGTAGCAGGTTGCCGGCTGTCTCAATGCCCAAGCGGACGCTGTAGGCGTTGGTGCCATAGGTGTTGTTCTGGCTCGTTGGCGGCAGGCTCGTGAACTGGATATGGTATCCCCATCGCATGATGAAGAGGTTCTCGTAGTTGTAGCGCAGCACAGCATTGCGCGAACCGTTGTCAGAGAGATATTCGCGTTGGAAGGTCTCGCTGATCCATGGCATGAAGACATAGTTGAGGTCTATGGCATCTATGCGGTGTTGCAGACGGTTGTCGAAGCGGCTCCAGCGATAGCGCCAAGCTGCTGTGAGCACACGCCGATGGAACTCGGGCCTGTCCTGTGAGTCGAACATCAGCGAGGCTATGCTCTGGGCTTTGGCGTTGTGGCGGAAGGCACGTGAGAGGAATGGCACTACGAGTTCGGGGAAATGCACGCCGGCCTCGGCGCTGTACTCAATATAGTTCTGGTCGGCATAGCCTTCGAGACCCTTGATGGCTTCGAATGCCCCTCTTACTTCGAGGCTGAACATCGTGGAGCGCCGCCCAAGATTGCGGTTTTGATATTCCATACTCAGGGCAGCTCCCAGGTCGCCAGCCGAGTTGGTACCCTCGAGTTCTGTTGACAGGCTGTGGCGTCGTGCTGTGATGAGGCTCACTGTGGCGTCGAGGAGGTCAGGCTGTGTTGCCGATGGCTCGAGAGCGATGCTGGCTCCTGTGAGTGCCGATAGCGCGGCCATGTTGCTGTATGTCGTCTGCACGTCCGACTCGCGGTAGAGGTTACCAGGCCTCAGCTCGCTCTTGGAAAGGATAAAACCGCTTTTCAGCCAAGGTTTGCGGCTGCTGATGAATGTGCCTTCGGGCAGAGTTGTGGTGTAGGGCGGGGTAGAGGTGCTGTTGTTCTCGCTCAGCGTCTTGGGGTCAATGTCTGTGAGGTAGCGCACCTGACCGATATGATATCTGGGATGTGGCCCCAGCGTGTCGGCTGTTGTGGCGCGGTAGGCCGGTATGTGCATTGTCAGTGCCACACGGTGGTCGCCCAGTGTGGTGTCTGCGTCATAGCGGACGATGCTTTTGCTGAAGCGCTGGTAGCCGTTGTTCTGCAGCAGCGAGGCAATGCGTGTACGTTCACGGTCGAGGACGTTGATGTCAAATCTCATGCCGGGTTTGAGCAGTGTGGCATCGTGATGCAGGCGGAGTATGGAGTCGATGTTGGCATCATCAACCACGGTGGCAATGGTGTCAACCAGATATGGCTGGTGTGGGTGAATGTCAAAGGTGAGGTTGATTTCGCGGCGTCGCTGGTGTTGCCGTGTCTCTACGTCGGCGTTGAGGTAACCCATGTTGCGTGTTGCCGCGAGCATGTCTGTGGCAGCGCGTTGTGCGAGGATGCTGTCATAGACAACAGGGGCTTCGCCGATGCGCTGGAAAAAGCGGTTCACGCGTCGTGTGCTGTCTGTGCCGCTGATGCAGTATATCGCCATTGGCACCTTGAAGAGGCTGAACCATCGTGAGTTGGGATGCTGACGGATATATCCGCTGAGTGTGCCTTTTGGCAGGTCCGAGCCATCGTCGGTATGCACCTTTACGCGGTTGAGCATCAGCTCGTCATCGTCCAGGAAGCGCGATGGCGCACATCCTGCGAGTGCCGCCAACAGCAATAATACGGCTGTCGTCAGCAGCAATATGCGTGAAGGAGCATGTGGACTTGTGGACATCTCAACACTGTGGCATAAAAACGATTCAACCTTCAGCTCGCCGACGGAACTCAGCAAGCACGATGGCTGTGGCAACGCCCACATTGAGGCTGTCGGTGGTGGCGTGTTCGGGGGGATAGGGCGGGATGAGCAGTCGGTTGTTGCACAATTGTGCTACTTCTGGACTTACGCCCCGACCCTCGTTGCCCATTACAATGATGCCGCGTTGCTCCAGCGTGGCAGACCAAATCGGGTCGCCATTGAGCATCGTGGCATAGACGGGAGTGTATGCTGATATGCTTGACAGCACATCACAAAGGCTATTATAATAATGTACGCGCACACGCGCGATGCTACCCATCGTGGCCTGTACTGCTTTGGGGTTCCACACATCGGCTGTCTGCTGTGAGCACAATATGTCACGGATGCCAAACCAGTCGGCCAGTCGCACTATTGTTCCGAGATTGCCGGGGTCCTGCACGCCGTCCAGAGCCAAGCTCAGTGTTGTGCTGAGTGTTGATGGTGCAGGTTTTTCGTATTTGGGTATGCGGAAGAGAGCTAATACGCCTTGTGGCGTCTGTAGCAAGCTGGCGCGGCAGAAGTCTGCGGAGCTGACATGTTCGACTTCAGCATCTTCGGACGCAGCTCTTGCTGTCAGATGTATGGCGATGTCGCTGTTTGCTTCAGCCCATTCCGAGGAGAGCAGAAGATATGTGCACTCCATCGTGCCGATGAGCTCACTGACAAGTTTCGGCCCCTCGGCGACAAAAAGCCCGGAGGCTTGCCGCCACTTGCGGCTGTCCAAGCTTTGTATCAGGCGTAGCTTGGCCTTAGTCAACATGTGCTGCGCGGACTCGGCTTAAGGTCTCTGGCGTCATTTGCAGGAATGATGCCACATGCACCATTGGTGCGCGAAGTACAATCTCTGGTTTTGTTTTCAGCAGACGCATATAGCGTTCTGTGGCATTCTCAAAGCGTTGACTGTCGGCATGTTCCTGACTGGAGATGAGTGCGTGCTCGAGAATCTTGCGATACAGGCGTTCCATCTCCTTGTCTGTGTCTACGAGCTGTGTGAACTCGTCGTAGGGTATGCCGAAGAGCCATGAGTTCTCCAGCGCTTCTACGATGAGGCGTGAAGGCTGCTGCTTGAGGAAACTCTCGATGCAGATGACTATGCGTCCTTCGTAGGAAAAGTGTTCGGTCACGTCGCGCCCGCTCTTGTAGTAGAACTGTCTCACCATGCCTCGTTCGACATAGTACATGAACTTGCATACGTCGCCTTCTTTCATGATGCGGTCTCCCTTGGCGGCCTTGATAGGCACGAGTATGCTTGCCAGTGTCTCAATGCCTTTGGGCGTAAGCGTGCAGTAGCGTCGGGCTATCTCACGTGCGATGTCGCGTCGTTTGTCTGTCATTGGGCGTTGAGGGGGGTAAAATGATGTAAAATGGATAATGTAAAATGTAAAATGGAGTATTCAATCCAGTTTCAGTACAGCGAGGAAGGCCTTTTGCGGCACTTGCACGTTGCCGATTTGCTTCATGCGTTTCTTGCCTCGTTTCTGTTTCTCCAACAGCTTGCGTTTGCGGCTGATGTCGCCACCATAGCATTTGGCTGTGACATCCTTGCGCACCTGTTTCACGGTCTCGCGTGCTATGATCTTTGCGCCTATTGCTGCTTGTATGGCAATGTCGAATTGCTGTCGTGGCAGCAGTTCCTTGAGTTTCTCGCACATGCGGCGTCCGAAGTCCACGGAGTTGTCCACATGTGTAAGCGTTGACAGTGCATCCACGGGTTCGCCGTTGAGCAGGATGTCAAGCTTCACCAGTCGCGACGGGCGGAAGCCGTCCTGATGATAGTCGAATGATGCATAGCCCTTGGAGATGCTTTTCAGCTTGTCATAGAAGTCAATCACGATTTCGCCCAAGGGCATGGAGAACTGTATTTCCACACGGTTGCCGCTGATGAAGTCCTGCTTGATGAGCTCGCCGCGCTTGCCCAGGCATAGCGTCATGATGGGGCCGATGTAGTTTGTCGTGGTGATGACAGATGCGTGGATATATGGTTCTTCAATATGGTCGATGAGCGTGGGGTCGGGCATGCCTGCGGGGTTGTGCACTTCCTTGACATTGCCTTGTTTGTCGTATATGAGATACGAGACGTTGGGCACTGTCGTGATGACATCCATGTTGAACTCGCGGTCAAGGCGTTCCTGTACAATTTCCATGTGCAACAGTCCGAGGAATCCGCATCGGAAACCGAATCCCAGCGCCACGCTGCTCTCGGGCTGGAATGTCAGCGAGGCATCGTTGAGCTGCAGCTTCTCGAGGGAGGCGCGCAGGTTCTCGAAGTCCTCAGTCTCTATGGGATAAACTCCAGCGAAGACCATCGGCTTGACTTCCTCGAAGCCTGCTATGGCCTGCGTCTGTGCTGCTGTGCTGACGTGTGTAATGGTGTCGCCCACCTTGACCTCGGTGGCTGTCTTGATGCCGCTGACGATGTAGCCCACGTCGCCGCAATGCAACTCCTGACGCGGAACGAGGTCCATCTTCAGCACGCCTATCTCGTCGGCGTTGTATTCCTTGCCGGTATTGATGAAGACCACGTTGTCGCCCTTGCGTATGCTGCCGTTGACTATCTTGAAATATGCTATGATGCCTCGGAAGGAGTTGAACACCGAGTCAAAGATAAGCGCCTGCAGCGGTGCGTCTTCATCACCCACGGGTGCGGGTATGCGGTCTACTACGGCATCAAGTATCTCGTCAACGCCCTGGCCCGTCTTGCCGCTGGCGCGGATAATCTCTTCGCGCTTGCATCCCAGCAGGTCGATGATCTCGTCTTCCACCTCCTCGGGCATGGCGTTGGGCATGTCGCATTTGTTCACCACGGGAATGATTTCCAGATCATGGTCTATGGCCATGTAGAGGTTGGAGATGGTCTGTGCCTGCACGCCTTGTGTGGCATCCACCACCAGCAGCGCGCCCTCGCAAGCTGCTATGCTGCGGCTGACTTCGTAGCTGAAGTCCACATGGCCCGGAGTGTCGATGAGGTTGAGAACGAAGGTCTCGCCACCGCGCTGATACTCCATCTGTATGGCGTGGCTCTTAATGGTGATACCGCGTTCTCTCTCAAGGTCCATGTCGTCGAGCATCTGCCCTTCTGTCACCTTGATAGTATTGGTGCGCTCCAGCAACCTGTCGGCCAAGGTGCTCTTACCGTGGTCGATATGTGCGATGATGCAGAAGTTGCGAATATGTTTCATGGGCGCAAAAATACTAAAAAGCTATTGAACACACAAGAAAAAACTAATTAATTCACAATTCACAATTCATAATTCACAATTGATACAAGTCTAGGAAGTTATAATGAGGAGTTAAAAAGGGAGTTATAAAAAGGAGTTATAAAGGGCCATTACTTAGACGGCTTTATAGTCATTTGGCTTATCATAACTTACCACCTTAACTCCACATCATAACTCCACATCATAATTTCAGAAGGTCCTATTCAGCCGTTATGACATCTATGCCCATAGTAGCTGCTGCAGCGGCGGCACGTGCTATGCTATCCGAGCGTGCTGCTTCGGCAGCAGCTATGCTGTCGCGGCGTGCCTGCTCCTCGCGCAGACGGGCTGCATCACGAGCCTGAAAAGCCTGATCGATATACTCTCCGTTGTCGTGGCGGCTGATATATGACTGGAATGCAGCCATCGTGCCAGCCTGCTCTGCTGCACGCCAGTCTAATGAGTCAATCTTGTGTAGCGCAACATGTTTCTGTGGTGAATGAGGGTGTGTTTGCACAAACTGTTCCAGCGCATCGCGGTCGTTGGACTGGCTCACAGTTTGCCACAGGGCATCTTCGCGGTGCAGCTCATCCAACCGTGCACGAACGTCATCCACGTGGCGGCTTGAGGGATAGCGGGCAATGAAGTCCTCGTAGTTCAAGGGGTTGTTGCAGTCGCGCAAGAGCTCGTAGTCGCGCTCCTCGCTGGCCTGATGATTCTGGTTCTCCCAATAGAAGAAGCCGCCAATGGCCACAAGCAATATCGCCAGGATGAGCAGATACCAGGGAGCTCCGCCTCCGCGCTTGGCGGCACGAGGGTCTACCATCTCCACTTTCTCGTCATCATTGACCGTCCTTGTCGTGCTGGCCTGCACTTTCTCTTCCGCAGAGAGGGCTTTAGCCTCCTCCATTCTCTCTTCCTTGGGGAGTTGTTGTGGTTTATTATCTTCAACTACAAACTTAGTCTGGCAGTGTGGGCATTGTTCGGCAGCCATCAGGGCGTAGCCACCACATACGGGGCAGCGCTTGACATTGCCTTCAATCTGCACTCCGCAGTTGGGGCAGAAAGGTGCTTTGGATGATACTGAATGGTTGCATTCAGGACATTTAATAAGGCTCATGTTCTTTTCTTTAGTTAACAAATTCGCGACAAAAGTAGTACTTTTTTTGCGGAAAGAGCAAAAAATATAAGGAAAATGTTTGGAGCTTATGAAAAAAGCAGTACCTTTGCCCCCGCAAAATCCAACAAGGGGCATTAGCTCATCTGGCTAGAGCGTTTGACTGGCAGTCAAGAGGTGGCGAGTTCGAGTCTCGCATGCTCCACAAGCCGAATACAAAACCCGCTGACATTCAGCGGGTTTCTTCTTTCTCTCACGCAGAGGTTCCGTTTTAGGTTCCGTTTTTATTATG
>CAJOEI010000025.1 GCA_905233465.1 uncultured Bacteroidaceae bacterium
GAGAGTAGGTAGCCGCCACTTTTACAGGAAGCCCCGATGACCGGATAAGGTCGTCGGGGCTACTCTATGGCCCACCCCCGTCCCCTCCCCAAGGGAGGGGAGAAGGGAGGGAGGGGGAATGGAAAATGGACAATGGACAATGGAGAATTCACAATTGAGAATTCACAATCCTATATAATTTGAGAATTATAGCTTTTTGCACCCACTTTTTGCATTTTTTGCAATTTAGTGGGTCTTTTTTGTAAAATATCACCCACTAAATTCAATTTCGGGCCCACTTGGTAACTTTCTTTTCTATAATTAGTTACATGCATTTAGTGGGTGCAGTGCTATGTTTTTTTAAATCGTTTTCGCAAAAAGTGAGCCCACTTACTGATTCCTACCCACTTCAGTGCTGAAAGCGAAGTGCTATAATGCAGCATGACGCCCGCTCGTCATTGATGTGACGAGCGGGCGTCACACCTACAACGAGCGGGTGTCACACCCTTGATGCCCAACAGCCACCCTACTCCCCTCCCCTTGGGGCGACTGGGGTCTTTAGAGAAGCCTCTAAATGTGGCTTCGGCCCCACAAAGGGGAGCAAGTCCCCCCTCCCTTGGGGAGGGGCCGGGGATGGGCTAAACCTGTAAAAGGCCCGGGGGGTAGCGGTTGATGATCCAGGAGGTTTGCACTAAAACATCCGGGACTTTCACGTAAATCTTCCAGGATTTTGAGGTCATGAAGAAACTTGGTGCTACGCGATAAATGGATAAGACAAGCAGCAGCTACAATCTTCACTGATTGTAGCTGCTACTGTGTTTTGAGTATGCTGTTTTTTAGCTGACCAGTTGTTTTTCGAGGGCTTCTATCTGGCTGCGGAAGGCGCGGTCGGTCTCCATGCGGTTGGCCACCATCTGGCAAGAGTGGAGCACTGTGGCGTGCGTGCGGCGGCCTATGGCAGCACCAATTTTTGTGGTGCTCATGTGCAGGTGCTTGTCGGCGAGATACATCGCCACTTGACGGCCTGTGACGACTTCTGCCTTGCGGCTTGAGGAGAGCACTGCTTCAGTGCTCACGCAGAAGGCGGCGCAGGTCTGCTGCAGGATGTCGTCGATGGTCACCTTGCGGCGCTCGGCCATGCCTATGGTGGACTGTATCACGCGCTCGGCCATCGACAGGTCTATCTCGCAGTCGTGTACCACGCTGTAGGCCATCAGGGAGTTGACAACGCCCTGCAGGTCGCGAACGCTCTTGTCGACATTGGCGGCGATGAAGTTGATGACGTCCTCGGATATGCGGAGACCGTCGTGACGAATCTTATGGCGCAGGATGGCGCAGCGCAGCTCCTGGTTGGGGCGCTCGAGCTCCGCCAGCAAACCCCATTTGAAGCGCGTCAGCAGGCGCTCATTCATGCCGCCCAAGGCCACGGGCGGGCGGTCGGAGGTCAGGATGATCTGCTTGCCGTTTTGATGGAGGTGGTTGAAGATATGGAAGAAGGCCAGTTGTGTCTTCTCCATCGTGGCGAATTCCTGAACATCGTCGATGATGAGCACGTCGATGGTCTGGTAGAAGGCGATGAAATCGTTGACCTTGTTCTGACGCACGCTCTCGGTGTACTGCACTTGGAAAAGATGGGCCGAGACATATAGCACACGCATGGCGGGATGCAGCTCCTTGAGGCGCAAGCCTATAGCATTCACTAAATGGGTCTTGCCCACGCCTGATGCGCCGTAGACGAACAACGGGTTGAAGGTCATCTGATGTGGATTCTGGGCTATGCTCAGGCCAACGGTGCGCGGCAGCTTGTTGCTCAAGCCTTCGACGAAATTGTCGAAGGTGTATTCGGCTTGCAGGTGCGAATCGAGTTCCTGCACGCTGGCGGCAGCGGTGCCGGCGGGCTGGGCTGTGCTGCGTGCATCTGCGGTGGTGGCGCGACGCGAGGCCTCAACATTGACTGAGATGTCGTTCTCGGCATCGGTCTTTACCTTATATATAAGTTGTATGCCTTCGCCATACACACGCACCAGCACGTCGCGCAACAGCGGCAAGTAGTTGGTCTCGATGTGCTCACAGAAATATGGCGAAGGCACACACACTGTCAGCTCATGGCGCTCGGTGTCGTAGGACTCGAGCGTCAGCGGGGCAAACCAGATAGCATACTGCTGTCGGGAGACGTTGTTCTGAATAATCTTCAGACACGAAGCCCACCGTTGGCTTTCAGTGTGACTTAAAGGCATTTATCTTTTTGGTAAGTGAGACGACCCGCAAAAAGGGGCCGATTTGCGATGCAAAGGTATATATTTTCTGCAAAACAACAAAATCTTTCTGCAAATGGTTGCGCACGTCGGTTGAGGCGTAAATGGCACGTTTTCAAACACCTTCGGTGTATCGCATAAAAAATTTTTTCGTCACCTCTTGCATATTACTAACGTTGTGGTATTCAACGTGTTGCGGGAGATGCTCGCGCACCTCCCGCAATTTTTTTTGATGTGTATAACGGCCCAAATTTTAGGACGTTAGCCGCGGGTTGTGCACCTTTGGCGACATGCTTTTCTTATTTGGAAAATTTCTCTATTGTGCCTTTTCTTTTTTTCCGAAAACAGAGAAATGTACATAGCGTTTCGGGTGGGCTTTGAGGTCTTCCATCAGCGCTGCTGCGCCGTCCACTGTGCGGTTGAGACCCATATATATAGTGGTGTCATTGAGCAGCATACCAACGGTGTTGTCGGGCGAATTGAGGCGCTCGGTCATTGTCTGTAGGCCTGCCAGAGTGCTGTCGACGCGTCCCAGCGTGGAGTTGAGGTCCAGCTGGTTGAGATTGTCGGACAACTGCGTGATGTTCTGCCCAGCGGCGTCGAAGGTCTTGACCATTGCCGGTACGTCGCGCTTGAGCAGCGTATTGAGTTCGGTGGCGCTGTGGTCGAGGTTTGAGCTCAGATTGTTGACGTTCTGCAATATGGCCACGATATTGGGGTCGGCAGCGAGGGCGTTGAGTGTGGCCAGCAGCGTGTCGACGCGTGCAAGGGTCGTCTCGAGTTTGGGCACGAGGGTACCAACCTGGCTCATCAGTCCGCCGGCGTCCTGACTGGGCAGTGTGTCGCCTACGGCAAAGCGCTGTGTGGGGCTGTTGCCCATGAGAAGGTTCAGCGTGCAGCCGCCAAGCATGGCCTCATCCAGCACGGCCACTGTGCCGTCGGGGATGCGCATGCCGCGGTCAACAGAGATCTCAACGACTACGCCGCGCCCGGGATGGTCGTAGTCGTAGACGATGTCCGACACGATGCCGACATTGAAACCGTCGGCATACACAGGGCTGCTTTTGGCCAGAGCCTTGGCGTTGCGAAACGTGATGTAGTAGACGTCGGATGACGAGAACAGCGACACGCCTTGCAGAAACTTGATGGTGAAGAAAAGCAGCACAAGCGCTACAACGCCCACAGCACCAATCTTGACTTCCTTGGATATCTTCATTATGTATTCAATTGTTTGTTATTCAACAGTGTGTCTACTTGCCCACATATTGCTTTATTGCTTCGTAGATGCCTTTGGCAAGTTCGTTGACGCCCTTTGACGACAGCAGATAGTCTTCTTCGGCTGGTGTAGTGATGTATCCGAGCTCTATCAGGCACGACGGCATCGATGTGGCGCGGAGCACAAGGAAGCCTGCCTGATGTACGCCTTTGTCGGGACGCCCATGTGCGCTGAGGCGTCGCTGCACCAATGATGCAAGGCGCACGCTCTGCTCCATGTTGACATCCTGCATGAGTTCGAAGATGATGTAGCTCTCCGAGCTCCGCGGGTCAAAGCCTTCGTAGCGGCTCTGGTAGTCGCGTTCGAGGGTGATGACGGAGTTCTCGCGCTGTGCCACTGCCAGATTGTCGGCGGCACGGTGCATGCCCAGCGTGTAGGTCTCGGAGCCGCGGCCCTGAGCCTTGCCTGGCAGGGCGTTGGTGTGTATGCTCACGAAGAGGTCAGCCTTGGCCTTGTTGGCGATGCGGGCGCGCTCGTCGAGTTCGATGAAGACATCCGTCTTGCGCGTGTAGACCACCTTGACGTCCTTCAGGTTGTCCTCTACCAGTTGTCCCACGGCTTTTGTCACTGCGAGGTTGATGTCCTTCTCCTTGCCGCGACGCCCCAGCGCACCGGGGTCCTTGCCGCCATGACCGGCATCCAGCACGAGCGTGAAGCTCTGCAGCATCAGTGTTGCGAGCGTCAGCAGCGGGACAAGAAACCATTTGCGATGTGCCATTTGCGATGTGTGATTTGTCATTATGTCGGGGTGGGGCGTTAACCGCATCGGCTGGCACCGCAGTTGGTGCAGATGAGGCAGCCCTCCTGATACACCAGTGTCTCCTGCCCGCAGTTGGGGCATTTCTGTCCGCGTGCTACGGTGCCGTCCTGAACATATTTCTTCAGGGCGCGCTCCACGCCCGCCTTCCAGGTGTTGATGGTCTCGCTCTGGAACGACAACTGTCCCACGAGGCGAATGACGTGGTCGAGCGGCATGCGGTAGCGCAGCACACCTGAGAGCAGCTTGGCATAGTTCCAGTATTCGGGGTTGAACTTCTCGCTGAGGCCCTCGACGGTGGTCTTGTAGCCGCGCTTGTTCTCAAACTGGAAGTCGTAGCGCTTGGTGCCGTCAACGCATAGCTGCTTGATGATGCGACCCTTGGTGACGCTCTTGGGCAGCATGATGCCTTCCTCGTCGTCTTGCAGACCAGTGAAGATCTCGTAGGGACGTCCATCAAGCAGGCCCACGAAAGCCACCCATTTCTCCTTATTATTTTGGAAGCGCACCACATCGCACTCCAGCACATCGGGCCGCTTCTCGACGACCTCTGGCGGGCGGCATTCGGGTATGGTGTCGGGCTCGCCGTTGTGCAGCTCGGGGGTGTCCTGCTGTTCGTCGCCCTCGCTCTTTTTCTCTTTCTTCTTGGTTACGCTGACGAGGACTCCGGCACGCGAGCCGTCGCGATAGATGGTGCAGCCCTTGCAGCCGCTGCGCCAGGCCTCCATATAGAGGTCGTTGACCAGCTGTTCGTCGACGTTGTTGGGCAGGTTGACGGTCACGCTGATGCTGTGGTCAACCCATTTCTGGATGGCACCCTGCATCCTCACCTTCATCAGCCAGTCGACGTCGTTGGCCGTAGCCTTGTAGTATGGCGACTGCTCCACGAGCTCGTCGAGCTCTTCCTGGGTGTAGCGGCGCGATGTGTCAAGGCCGCACACCTTCATCCACGTAAGGAAGTGGTGGTGGTAGACGATGTATTCCTCAAAGGCATCGCCTGTCTCGTCGACAAAGTCCACATGCACATCGGGGTCGCCGGGGTTGACCTTGCGGCGACGCTTGTATACGGGCATGAACACGGGTTCGATGCCGCTGGTGGTCTGTGTCATCAGTGATGTGGTGCCCGTGGGGGCTATTGTCAGGCAAGCAATGTTGCGTCGGCCATAGCGCACCATGTCGGCATAGAGCTCGGGGTCGGCCTGGCGTATGCGCGCAATCATCGGGTTGTTCTTTTCGCGTTCGGCATCGTAGATCTCGAATGCTCCGCGCTCGGCTGCCATCTCCACGCTGCTGCGATATGCTGTCAGGCACAGGGTCTTCTGCACTTCAACGGCAAAGTCGGTTGCCTCCTGAGTGCCATAGCGCAGACCCAATGCGGCGAGCATATCGCCCTCGCCGGTGATGCCCACGCCGGTGCGGCGGCCCATGCTGCTCTTGCGCAGTATCTTCTGCCACAGATGGCGCTCGCTCTGCTTGACCTCCTCGTTCTGGGGGTCGCCGTCAATCTTCTCTAAGATGAGATGTATCTTCTCCAACTCCAGGTCGATGATGTCGTCCATGATGCGTTGTGCCTTGCGGACGTGGTCGCGGAAGAGGTCGAAGTCGAAGCTCGCGTTGCGCGTGAAGGGGTCGCGCACATAGCTATATAGGTTGATGGCCAGCAGGCGGCATGAGTCATAGGGGCACAGAGGTATCTCGCCACAGGGATTGGTGGACACCGTGCGGAAGCCCAGGTCGGCATAGCAGTCGGGCACGCTCTCGCGCAGGATGGTGTCCCAGAAGAGCACTCCGGGCTCTGCGCTGCGCCAGGCGTTGTGCACAATCTTGCGCCATAGCGCTGAGGCATCGATGTCCTTAGACACGATGGGCTCCTCGGCATCGATGGGGAACTGCTGTGTGTAGGGCTTGCCCTCGGCAGCAGCCTCCATGAAGGCATCGTCAATCTTCACACTGACGTTGGCACCGGTGACCTTGCCCTCGGTCATCTTGGCATCAATGAATGCCTCTGCATCAGGATGCTTGATGCTCACCGAGAGCATGAGTGCACCGCGACGGCCGTCTTGAGCCACCTCGCGGGTGCTGTTGCTGTAGCGCTCCATGAAGGGCACCAAGCCTGTGGAGGTGAGTGCTGAGTTCTTCACGGGCGAACCGGCGGGGCGCAGGTGTGACAGGTCGTGGCCCACTCCGCCGCGACGCTTCATCAGCTGCACTTGTTCCTCATCAATGCGGATGATGGCGCCATAAGAGTCGGCATCGCCGTCGAGACCCACCACGAAACAGTTGCTCAGCGAGGCCACCTGGAAGTGGTTTCCGATGCCCGTCATAGGCGAACCTGCAGGAATGATATAGCGGAAGTGATCCAGCAGATTGAAGACATCCTGGGCCGACATCGGATTCTTGTACTGACGCTCTATGCGGGCAACCTCCATAGCGATACGCCAGTGCATATCTGTCGGGCTCTGTTCGTAGAGCAGGCCATAGGAGTCTTTCATGGCATATTTGTTCACAAAGACACGAGCTGCCAGCTCGTCGCCATCAAAATAATTTAGCGAGGCAGCCAGTGCCTCGTCGAAGGAATAAGTTGTCTTCTTCACGGGAAAGTGCGTGTGTGTATGTGTTTAGTAATAAATCGTTAGCGATGCCGCGGCAAGCTCGCGGCAAAAGGGAAATGGTTTTACGGCTGCAAATTTAGTAAACTTATTGTAGACGGCAAAGGGCGACGGCGAAAAAGTATTTAAAAAATTTGCACTGCACGAAAAGATGACGTACCTTTGTGCCGCAAAAAAACGAGGCGGACTCCGCAATGAACCTTGCGCCCATAGTTTAATGGATAGAATGAAGGATTCCGGTTCCTTTGATAAGGGTTCGATTCCCTTTGGGCGTACTTCATGGCGGAGGTGTGTGCTCACTTGTCAAGCACACGTTCGCAACAATATCACCTGTTTAGAATTGTGCGTCGCAGCAGTTGCTGTATTAGCAACATGGCCCACAGCATGGCAAAGAAACATACGCTGGTGACGGTGTTTTCGATGCCCAGCGGTGCAAAGGGCACCGTGCAGAGGGCAAAGAATAGGCTGTAGGCTATGAGGCGCTGCCGCTTGAGCAGGTGCAGCAGCGAGCGGCGCCCCCAAGAGGCTGTGGTGAACCACAGCGTGAGAGCGCCTGCGAGGACAAAGACCTTTGTGTCCCAGAGCAAGGCCAAAGCATGTGATGTCTGTGACGACAGCAGTTGCAGGTCGGGGTAGAGGTTCGGGATGTGGTTGCGTGTGACAAACTGCATCACTGTGCCGATGACCCAACCGCACACCATCGGCCAGATGGCCAGGCGGAAGAACTCGCTGCGACGTTGCCAGGCAAGCATCAGGAACGCCAAGCATAGCGGAATGGTGATGGCGTCGTGTGTGAAGCTGCAGAAAATGCCCATGAACAGCATCAGGGCATAGCCTCGGCTGAAACTCTTGTGACCTATGCGGCCGTATTGCGATAAGAAGAATGGCACGATGCACTGTGACGACAGCTCCACCAGTGCCTCTTCGTCGCGTGAGAAGAAGAGTGCGGCGCTGGGGTTGAAAAGGATGATGAATGCGGCTGTGAAGATTATCTCAACAGCTGTGCGGTTGGTGCCGATGAAGCGTGCCACGAGCCACACCAGCAGCGTGAACATGCCGGCCGAGAGGGGCACGATGATGCGCGGGTCCCATACTTGTACACCAGCGCTGGGCACTATCTTCAGCAGCAGGCATAGCACGAGGAATATGATTAGATATGAGATTGTTCGCACGGCTTTGAGACACGAGCAAAGCTCGTAGTTTAAAGTTTAAGGTTTAAAGGGAAGTCCATTGAACATTGAACATTGTGAATTATGCATTGTAAATTGTAAATTGTCAAATTGTAAATTAAATGGGATTGTGCATTCATTTAACGTTTTTCATGGAGAGTGATATGCGGTTGCGGCGCTGATCCACCTCCGTGACACGCACCATAACATGCTGGTGCAGGCGCACTACGTCTGTGGGATGTGCCACATAGCGGTCGGCCAGCTGTGAGATGTGCACCAGACCGTCCTGATGCACGCCGATGTCCACAAAGGCTCCGAAATTGGTGATGTTGGTGATAATGCCCGGCAACGTCATGCCTGGGCGTAGGTCGTCGATTGTGCTCACGTCGGCAGCAAACTCAAATGTCTCGGCATCTCCGCGCGGGTCGCGGCCGGGTTTTTCCAACTCCGACATGATGTCGGTCAACGTGGGCAGGCCCACATCAGCGCCAACATAATTATTAATGTTTACGCGCGCGCGCAACCCTTTGTCGTTTATCAGGTCGGCGACGTGGCAACCTTGGTCGGCGGCCATCTGCTCGACAAGGGCATAGCGCTCGGGGTGGACGGCGCTGCCGTCGAGGGGATTTTTGGCGTCCGTGATGCGCAGAAAGCCGGCACACTGTTCAAAGGCCGACGGCCCCAGACGCGGCACCTTCTTCAGCTCGGCGCGCGAGGTGAAAGGCCCGTGCTCGCGGCGATAGTCCACGATGTTGCGTGCCAGTGTGGGCCCCAGGCCGCTGATGTATGTCAGCAGATGGCTGGATGCTGTGTTGACATCCACACCGACCATATTGACACAGCTCTCCACGGTCTGGTCCAGGGCGCGCCGCAGCTTGGTCTGGTCCACATCGTGCTGATACTGGCCCACGCCGATGCTCTTGGGGTCAATCTTCACCAGCTCGGCCAGAGGATCCATCAGGCGGCGTGCTATGCTCACGGCTCCGCGCACTGTGACATCTTCGTCGGGGAACTCCTCGCGTGCCACCTTGGAAGCGGAATAGACCGACGCGCCGTCCTCGGAGACGACATACAGCTTTATGTCTTTGGCTACTTGCTCGCCGCCCAGCTGATGCAGTGTGAACTCGACAAAGTCCTTGGTCTCGCGGCTGGCGGTGCCGTTTCCTATGGCTATAGCTTCGATGGCATAGCGGTGTGCCATATCCAACAGGCGCTCCATCGCGTCGGCACGCCGTGCTGCCGGTGGGTGGGGGAAGATGGCTTCGTGGTGCAGCAGGTTGCCCTGTGCATCGAGGCATACTACCTTGCAGCCTGTGCGGAAGCCGGGGTCAATGCCCATCACGCGCTTCTGGCCCAGAGGAGCGCCGAGCAACAGTTGTCGCAGGTTCTCGGCAAAGACGCGTATGGCTTCGTCGTCGGCACGCTCCTTGGACGATGCAGCAAACTCGGTTTCTATTGATGGTGCCAGCAGGCGTTTGTAGCCATCGGCCACAGCCTCGGCCACCAAGCGTCCGCATTCGCCGCGTGAATGCACCCACTGGTGCTGCAGGCGTTCCACGGCTTCGGCTGCGTCGATGTCGATGCTCACACGCAGGATGCCCTCGACCTCGCCGCGCCGCATGGCCAATAGGCGGTGGCTGCTGGCGCGGCGCAGGGGTTCGCTCCAGTCGAAGTAGTCGCTGTATTTGGCGGCACGGGCCTCGAAGTCGGCGGCTGCCTGTTCGTCCTTGGTCTTGCTGCGCACCAGTTTGGAACTCACCACGGCTGTGCGGCGGAACATGCCGCGTATGCTCTGGCGCGAGCGCTCGTCCTCGCTGACCATCTCGGCGATGATGTCCTGTGCGCCGCTGAGAGCCTCGGCCACGGTGGGCACGGCCTCGCTGCCGGCATACGCCTTGGCTGCTGCGGCCGGGTCGGGGTAGCGCTGCTCGAGCAGCAACAATGCCAGCGGCTCCAGCCCCTGTTCACGGGCTATCTGTGCGCGGGTGCGTCTACGCGGCTTATATGGCAAGTAGATGTCTTCCAGCTCGGTGGCATCCCAGCAGGCTTCGATGCGCGTCTGCAGCTCCGGCATCAGTCGCCCTTGCTCGTCGATGGTCTTCAGGATGGTCTCCTTGCGATGCGCCGTCTCGGTCAGTTTCTCGCTCAGCTCAGCTATGGAGCCTATCTGCACCTCGTCCAGCCCGCCGGTGCGCTCCTTGCGGTAGCGGGCGATGAAGGGTATGGTGGCTCCGTCGGCCAGCAGTTCGAGCGTCGCACGTACCTGCTTGGCAGCCAGCTGTGTACGGCTGCTGATGATATCTGTGAAGATGGTGTTATCCATAGATGTTGTCATGCAATTTGGCGACAAAGGTAGCTAAAAAAGTGTAAAATGAAGAAGGATGGCAAAAGAATTACAGCTGAAAAGTGGAAATCTTTTACGTTTTCTTTGTACCTTTGCGCCCAAATTTCAAAAAACGTACATTCATGGAAATCGGACAGAAAGTGCGCTTCCTCAACGAAGTGGGAGGCGGAGTGATATCTGGCTTTCAAGGCAAGGATATCGTGCTTGTTGAGGATGAAGACGGTTTCGACATCCCCATGTTGCGTTCGCAAGTCGTTGTCATAGAGACAAATGCCAACAACTTTGAACGCCCTAATCCCGGGCAACGCCAACAGCAGCGCGAGGCTCAGAAACCCAAGGCTGCTCCTGAATATGGCAGCAAGCCTGCAACACAACAGCCGACGGCCGACAGCACAGCGCCCCGCCGACGCTATCTCAACGACGACGAGGACTATGACCCAGCAGACAGACCTGTGACCTTCCGTCCCAAGCCTGTGGAGCGCAAGGGGGGCGACCTGCTCAATGTGATGCTGGCATTCATACCCGAGAACGTCCGTGAGCTCACGTCGACACGCTTCGAAAGCTATCTCATCAACGACTCCAACTATTATCTCTCTGTGATGATGGCGACTGCCGAGGGCGCTGCCTGGCACCTGAGGTGGCAGACCACGATGGAGCCCAACACCAAGACCCTCATTGAGAGCTTCGACCGCTCGGAGCTCAACAGCCTGGAGCGGATAGCGGTGCAGGTCGTGGCCTGGAAGCAGGACAAGCCTTTCATGCTCAAACAGCCAATAGGCGTTGAGTTGCGACTGGATATGGTGAAGTTCTACAAGCTGCATGTTTTCCAGACCACGCCGTTCTTCCACGAACCCGCCCTGCTATACGACCTCGTGCGTGACGACCATCCCGTGCGTAAGGTCTTTGCTGAGGCCACAGACCTTGTGGAGGAGGTAGACACACAGCAGCAGGAGGCACAAATTGAGGAGGCACCGCAGCTCGAGGAGCCCGCAGCCGCACCGCAGCTCACACGCGAGCAGGAGCGGCAGGCCCTGAAGGATGCCAAGCGTGCGCTGAAAGCCCAGCAGCAGGCCGAAGCCGCCCGGCAGCTGGCTGCCAAGATGGCTGAAGCTCCACGCGAACACCAGTTATCGAAACCCAACCATCATTCCGGTGAGGATGTCGTGGAGGTGGATCTGCATATCACGGCGCTGCTCGACAACACCGCTGGGCTGTCGAATAGTGTGCTGCTCAACACGCAGCTGACAGAGTTCCGCATTGTCATGGAGCGATATAAGGCCAAGAAAGGGCAGCGGATCGTCTTCATACATGGTAAAGGCGATGGTGTGCTGCGCGATGCCATACTCAAGGAGCTGCATCAGCGCTACCGCCACTGCACGGCACAGGATGCTTCCTTCCGCGAATACGGCTACGGTGCCACAATGGTGACAATACACTGATACAGATGACTGACCCCAAAGACATACAAATCAAGGACTATACCTACCCGCTGACCGACGACCGCATCCCCAAGTACCCGCTGGCACAGCGCGATGCATCGAAGCTGCTGGTCTATGACAAGGGTGACATCAGCCAGCGCGTGTTCAGACAGCTGCCGGAGCTACTGCCCGAAGGTTCGCTGATGGTGATGAACAACACCCGCGTCATACAGGCGCGGCTACACTTCCGCAAGGCTGCTGCAGAAGGACAGACGGGCGCGCTCATCGAGATATTCTGCCTTGAGCCCCACGAGCCCCGCGACTATGTCCTTATGTTCCAGCAGACGAAGTCGTGTCAGTGGATGTGTCTGGTGGGCAATGCCAAGAAGTGGAAGCAAGGGCCGCTGGAGCGCATCATCAGCGTCGGCGACCGCCAACTCACCCTGCGTGCCACACGTATCTCGACAGCTGGCGGCGAGGCCGTAGTGGAGTTTGACTGGAATGATGCCGACGTGACATGGGCACAGGTGCTGGAGGCCACGGGTGAGCTGCCAATTCCTCCATATCTCAATCGTGCCACAGAACAGAGCGACATGCAGACCTACCAGACCGTCTACTCGAAGGTCAAAGGCAGTGTGGCAGCACCCACGGCAGGACTGCACTTCACGCCGGAGGTGCTGGCCGGCATCGATGCTCGCGGCATAGAACGTGCCGAGCTTACGCTGCATGTGGGAGCCGGAACGTTCCGACCCGTGAAGAGTGAACAGCTCGGTGGCCATCAGATGCATGCCGAGTGGATTTATGTGCCGCGTGCTGTGGTGCAGGCGCTACTGCGTCACGGTGGCGAATGCACAGCCATCGGCACCACGAGCGTCCGCACTCTGGAATCATTGTATTATATTGGCTGCCACATCATAGCCAACCCTGAGGCAACAGAGGATGACCTGCGTGTGGAGCAGTGGGAACCGTATAGTTTAAAAGCGGATGAGGCTGGTTTCACGCCCACTGTTATTGAGGCGCTTGAGGCCATTGACGAATGGATGCTGCGCAAAGGTGTCGATGCGCTGCACACCGCGACACGCATAATCATCGTGCCGGGCTACAAGTACCACATCGTGCGGCGTATGGTGACCAACTTCCATCAGCCTGAGAGTACACTGCTGTTGCTCGTTGCTGCCTTTGTCGGCGAGCGGCAGTGGCGCGACATATACCACTATGCCCTTGACAACGGTTTCCGGTTCCTTAGCTATGGCGACAGCTCGTTGCTGATGCCATAGCCGTATCTCACTTGACTTTTATCTCCACCAGCGGTAGATGACGGGCGTGCTCTCGTCCCATGGGCTGATGCGTGCGCTGATGAAGCGGCTCTGTGCCAGACTGCGCGGATTCCATACATCACCGACAAACCACACATCGCGGCCGTCGTCGACCGAGAAGGCTCCTTGTGCTCCAAAGGTGCGCTCGGCGTCCTCGCCGCGCATCGGTGAGGGGTGTTGTGTCCACGTGCCGCTGATGCTGTCGGCAGAGAACATGCGAGCCTCATTGGGTTCCCAACCTGTGCAACCGCTGCATATCATCCACACGCGCTGATGCATATCAAACAGCACCGGAGCCTCGTTCTGTCCGCCCGGGGCGATGCGGTAGTAGCGGCCTGTGTAGCCCAGACAATCGTCTGTGAGCTCTGCCGCCTGCAAAGTCATATTCTCTTCGGATGAATAGATATGCCACCAGCGGCTGTGCCGGTCCATATATACTGTCATATCGCGGCTCATCTGGCCTGTGCCAAAGTCACGTGCGCAGAACATCCCCGCTTCCACAGCCTTGCGCCATTCGGGTGTCCACGATTCCTTGAAGTCCCGTGGGTGCAGCGACTGGGCTCGCGCTATGTCGGCATCAGTCCAGTCGGCAGGCCATCGCCCGGGGTTGGGGCGCTGCGAGTGGTGGAAGCGGAACGGCCCTTCGGGTGTGTCGCTTACGGCGAAGCCGACTTCTGCGGCATCATAGCCGCGTCCTTTGTGCTCGAGATGGAAGAGCATCACGTATTGCTGTGTGCGGCGGTTGTATATCACCTTGGGTCGCTCTATGATACATCCGCGCTCTATGGGCGAACCGGCCGAGTCGACCACCGACAGCACCAGGCCGCGATTGACCCAATGCTTGTCTTGCAGGAACGTCATTATCTGCACCATTCCTGGACCGTCGAGCATACGTGCATCGCCGTGATTAACGACTGGCGGAGCGGGTATCTCGGCCGTGTAGAGGCTCACCCCGAGCGATGTGAATCCGCGGCGGGGACGAGCTTCGCCATACCAATACCAGGTGTTGTCGTGGCGCAGTATGCACCCTCCGTGAGCGTTCACAGATTGGCTATCAGTGTCGAGGACAATTTCTTGTGCCACAGCGGGCGGAACGGAGCAGGCTGCCATAAGCAAAAAGGTCGTGATTAGGTGTTTGTACATAGGAAAAGAAGTATAAATACGGTGCAAAAGTAATAAAAAGCGTTAATACACATAGGATTTCTCACATATTTTTCCTGTTTATCGGGTTATTTTTCATACCTTTGCGCCCGAAAACTGGACTTTATCCGTCCAAATCACCCAAAAACAACGTATGGAAACAACCTTAGTATTGTTAAAACCCAGTTGTGTGCAACGTCAGTTGATAGGCGAAATCGTCAATCGTTTTGAACGTCGTGGACTGCGCATTGCAGGCATGAAGATGATGCAGCTTGACGACAAGATACTCAGCGAACATTATTCTCATCTTGTGGGACGTCCTTTCTTCCCCTCCCTCGCAGCCTCGATGAAGGCCTCTCCCGTGGTGGCTATGGCATTGAGCGGCGTAGAAGCTGTGGCAGTGGTGCGCGGCATGACAGGCTTCACCAACGGTCGTAAGGCCGACCCAGGCACAATCCGTGGTGACTACGCCATGAGCAACCAGCAGAACATTGTGCATGCCTCTGACTCACCGGAGAATGCTAAGATTGAGCTCGCGCGATTCTTCCGTCCAGAGGAAATCTTCGATTACAAACACGCCCTTCAGGCCTATCTCTATGCTCCCGACGAGTGCTAAGTGAGCAATCCAGAGGAGCTTTTATTTCACACAACAAATCAATAGCCAATGATATATTCGTTAATTAGAAAGACAGCAGCACTTTGTGCTCTTGCATCAGTGTTTGTGCCCGCGATGGGTCAGGATCTGATAGCACGCCAAGCACCCGTAGACAAGAAGATGCGTGCAGTGGACAGCGTTGCCATCCAGCGACTGCTGCAGCAAGAAAGCATCACAGACGAGAGCTCTATTGAAGAGAGGTTCCAGAACGACCTCTATCCTAACTGGGAAGAAGGGAACATCAACTATTATGGAAATGTGGAGTTGCCGAAAGACTACAAGATTGACTTGCGGCATTTCTGCATGCCCACGACCAACCGCATCGTGACATCCAACTATGGTTATCGTGCCCGCTTCCGTCGTCAGCACAAGGGTCTGGACATCAATGCCTATAAGGGCGACACCATCCGCTCGGCCTTCGATGGCAAGGTGCGCATCGTGGACAACCAGCCCGGTGGATACGGCAAGGTGGTCGTCATACGCCACACTAACGGCCTCGAGACCGTCTATGGTCATCTGTCCAAGCATCTCACAACGACGGGTTCGATCGTCAAGGCTGGCACACCCATTGGTCTTGCTGGCAGCACAGGTCGCAGCACCGGCACGCATCTGCACTTCGAGACGCGTCTGCTGGGTGAATACATCGATCCCGACAAGCTCTTTGACTTCCCCAACCAGGATGTGAAGGGCGACTTTTATGTCTTCCGTGGACGTGGTCGCGGCACTTTGCTGGGTCGTCACGACGGC
This sequence comes from uncultured Bacteroidaceae bacterium, assembly GCA_905233465.1. Lineage (GTDB taxonomy): Bacteria > Bacteroidota > Bacteroidia > Bacteroidales > Bacteroidaceae > Physcousia. The sequence continues at coordinate 15,666 of CAJOEI010000025.1, forward strand.
TCGCAGCACACAAGCTCGGATCTGGCCGCAGCATCAAGCAGCAGCGAGGAGGTCAGCTACGACAGCAGCGTGAGTGCAAATGCTAATTCTGGCTCAAGCAAGAGTCAGGCTCGCACACGCTTCCACAAGGTGCGCAAGGGCGAAACTCTCAGCAGCATCGCTCGCAAGCATAAAACCACTGTGGCCAACCTCTGCCGCATCAACGGTCTTTCCAAGAGGAGTAAGCTCCGCACCGGACAAGTCATCAAGTACTCATGACGACAGAAGAGCAGTTCCGGGCGGTGATGAGCGAATGCCGCTCCGTATTTCAGGCCAAGTTGCACGATTACGGAGCGGCATGGCGTATTCTGCGAGTGACATCACTCACCGATCAGCTATACATCAAGGCCAACCGCATCCGCTCGTTAGAGTTGAAGGGCGAGGCGCTTGTAGCTGAGGGCATCCGGCCCGAGTTCGTGGCTATAGTGAACTATGCCATTATCGGTCTGATACAATTGGCTCATGGTTTTGCCGAGCAACCCGATGATATGACGCCCGAACAGGCTCTGGCAGAGTACGACACGCTCGCCGAAGAGTCGTTGCAGCTGATGTTGCGCAAGAATCACGACTATGACGAGGCTTGGCGAGGAATGCGTGTGAGTAGCTACACCGACCTGATATTGCAGAAGATATTCCGCACCAAACAGATAGAGGAACTGGGCGGGGTGACGCTGCAGAGCGAGGGCATCGATGCCAATTACATGGATATGATGAACTATGCTGTCTTCGGCCTCATCAAACTCACCTATGGGGATGCGGCCTCGCCTCAGTTGAAAGTTGAAAGTTGAGAGTTGAAAGTTGAAAGCGGAAAGATGAAAGTTTCAACAAGATGGATAGTGGTGAACACGTGCCGCCTGCTCGTGTCCGCCATTTTTATTTTATCGGGATTGGTGAAGCTCATCGACCCCCACGGCACAGAATATAAGATTGAGGACTATCTTGTCGCAATGGGTCTGGACGGCGTGTTGGTGCAACCCTTGCCGCTGTTCTTTGCCGTAGGTATGGCGTTGCTGGAGTTTTGTTTAGGCATTTACCTGTTGTTCGGCATACGTCGTCGTCTGACCACCCGCACCATACTGGCCTTTATGCTTGTCTACACGCCGCTGACGCTGTGGCTTGCGCTGACGGATGCTGTGGCGGATTGCGGCTGTTTCGGTGACGCTCTTGTGCTCACCAACTGGCAGACGTTTGGCAAGAATGTCTGTTTGCTGGCTGCTGCTGTGTTGCTATGTCGCACACGTGCTTGGCAGACGCGCCTCATCTCGGAGAGCGCGCAGTGGCTGATATCGATATACTCCGTTGTATATGGATTGGCTCTGGCGCTGCTGTGTCTGTGGGGCGAGCCCGTGATAGACTTCAGACCATTTCATGTCGGACAGGACATTGCTGCAGCGATGGAGTGGCCTGATGATGGGGAGGGGCAGCCTGAAATCCTTGATTTCAGCTTCGAACCCATAGCGGGACTTGACAATGCGTGCGATGTGAGGGCGGATGATGTGCTTGCCGACAAGGGATATACCTTCCTGCTCATTGCTCCGTATCTTGAGAGCGCTGACGACGGCAACATGGATCGCATCAATGCCATCGCTGATTACGCTGACGAATATGGTTATCGTTTCCTTTGCCTGACAGCCTCCGACAGCGTAGCCATACGTCGCTGGCAGGACCTTACAGGCGCCGACTATGCCTTTGCTTTTGCCGACGAGCTGATGCTGAAGACTATTGTTCGCAGCAATCCCGGTCTGATGCTTCTGCGCGGAGGCGTTGTGATGGGCAAGTGGAGCCACAACACGCTGCCTGCGCCTGCCGAGCTCACAGCACCGCTGCACTCTCTCGCGTTGGCACATCCCCAGCCCGGCAGCTATCGTAGGATGTTGCTCGCGCTACTGCTGTGGTATGTCGTGCCGCTGGTGCTGCTCACGCTGCTGGACCGCCTCGTGGCAGTTGTACGATGGCAACGGAGAAAGGCAAATTCATAATTCGCTCACAATTCATAATTCACAATTCGAACCACTTTCAACTTTCAACTGCGGCATAGCCGCGTTAGAATTATGAAACGAACAGGACGTGTTTTGCTCATATATACTGGTGGCACAATAGGTATGGCCGCCGACCGTGAGACTGGTGCGCTGACGCCTTTGGATTTCAATCATCTCATAGCATGCATGCCAGAGTTCAAGGCTGTGCCGACGGGCATCGACGTCCATCAGTTTCCGCAGCCCATCGACAGCAGCGACATGAACCCGCAGCTGTGGCGGCGCATAGTTGAAATCATTGCTGGCCTCTATGACAACTACGACGGCTTTGTCATCCTTCATGGCACAGACACTATGGCCTTCACCGCAGCAGCTCTGAGCTTCATGCTCGAGAACCTCACAAAACCCGTTGTGCTCACTGGCTCACAGCTGCCCATTGGACGTCTGCGTACCGACGGGCGCGAGAACCTGCTCACGAGCATCGAGATAGCTGCTGCTCATCACCCCGACGGCCGGCCGCGTGTGCCGGAGGTGTGCATATATTTCAGCGGCAAGCTGCTGCGCGGCAACCGTTCCACGAAGATAAACAGCGAGGGCTTCAACGCCTTCGACACATTTAACTATCCTCATCTGGCAGATGCGGGAGTGGACATCCGCTACCACGATGAGTATATCCTGCAGCCGCGCTTCGATGAGCCCATGACACCGCATTTCGCTATGGATGCGAGCGTGATGGTCTTTACCCTCTTCCCTGGCATTCAAGAGAATATGGTGCGTCATCTGCTGCACACACCAGGTCTGCGTGGCATCGTGATGCGCACTTATGGTAGCGGCAACGCCCCGCAGCAGCCTTGGCTGATGGAGGCGTTGAAGGAAGCCACGCAGCGCGGAGTGGTGATCATCAATATCACCCAGTGTGCTGCCGGCCCTGTGGAGATGGCGCGCTACTCAGGTGGCTTCTTGTTGCAGAACGTCGGCGTGCTGTCGGGTTACGATGCCACCGTGGAATGTGCCGTAGCCAAGCTGATGCACCTCTTTGGCAGTCAGACTGATGTAGACAACATCCGCCAGCAGATGACACATGCCATCTGCGGTGAGATAACGGTTGTTACTGAGCCATGTTAGAGAGGTATAAGGGAAAAGTTGTAATTACAGTTGTGGAACATCATCAAAGCAAAATGCTTGTGAGAGCAGATGACAGAACAGACCCCGTTTTTAGTAAAATAATCTGGAGATTGTTGCTGTTATCTCCGGAGATTTGCATATTTTTGCCCAGTCGTTTGGCTTTGTCCACGAACGCGGACGATATTGTCCACGACCACGGACGAAATAGTCCACGAACGTGTACGAAATAGTCCACGACCGCGGACGATATTGTCCACGAACGTGGACAAATAGAATCATCCGGTCGATACACAAGAAACCACTGGTGGAATCAGTAGGAACCAACGGATGAATGGTTCGACAGCTCACCATAAATCAACTTTCAACTTTCAATTTTCAATTTTCAACTTTCATGAGCTTAATCCGTAATCTCATGGTCCTCTGTGGCTTAAGTCTGCTCGGGCTGGTGCCTGTTCAGTCTGAAAACGACTTTGGCAATCTGCGCCGCTATGCTTCTGACAACGCCCGCGTACGTGAACTGCCGCAGGAGCAGCGGCGCGCTGTGTTCATCGGCAACAGCATCACCGAGGGATGGCGTAACCAACGTCCCGACTTCTTTCAGAAGAACGGCTACATAGGCCGCGGCATCAGCGGACAGACATCCTATCAGTTTGTGGTGCGTTTCCGCGCTGATGTCATAGAGCTGAAGCCGCAGGTGGTGGTCATCAACGTCGCAACAAACGATGTCGCAGAAAACACCTGCCCCTACAACGAAGACCGCACCTTCGCAAACATCGAGTCGATGGTGGAACAGGCATTAGCCAGCGACATCAAGGTCATCCTCACCACCACTTTGCCCGCCGCACGTTTCGGTTGGAACCCCGACATCAAGGACGCCCCCGCCAAGATTGAGAGCCTCAACGCCCGCATCCGCGACTATGCTGCCCGCAAGCGACTGACCTTCGTGGACTACTATAGCCACATGGTTACTGGCGAGGAGAAGGCTCTGAACCCGGCTTATACAAAAGATGGCGTTCACCCCACTGCCGATGGTTACACGGTGATGGAGTTGCTCATTAAACCGGCTATCGATAGAGTTTTGGGGCTCGACAAGAAAGATGCCCATCAACTCAGCTTTGCCGAGCGCATAGCCACACCGGCCGACAACACACGCGTCACGCGCCGCCCTGTCGAGGGCGAGCGGCTGTTCCGTTCTGACGTCATCGAGCGTAAGATACAAGAGGTCAAGCAGCTGCTTACGGGAGCGCCTTATCTGGCATGGATGTTCGAGAACTGCTTCCCCAACACGCTCGACACCACTGTCCACTACCAGACCACGGAGGACGGCGACGACGATACCTTTGTCTATACCGGTGACATCCATGCCATGTGGTTGCGCGACAGTGGTGCGCAGGTGTGGCCCTATGTGCAGTTTGCACGTGAGGACGAAGGGGTGCGCAAGATGGTGCGTGGCACCATACTACGTCAGCTCAAGTGCATCTGCCTCGACCCCTATGCCAACGCTTTCAATATGGGACCGACGGGCAGCGATTGGGCCAGCGACCTGACGGATATGACACCCTGGCTGCACGAGCGTAAGTATGAGATTGACTCGCTCTGCTATCCCTTGCGCCTGGCCTACCACTACTGGATAGTGACGGGCGACGACAGCATCTTCAGAACGGAACTGTGGAGTAACGCCCTCCGCGCCATACTGAAAACCTTCCGCGAACAGCAGCGCAAGACCAACCACGGCCCCTACCACTTCCAGCGCCGCACGGCAGCGCAGTATGACACCATGAGTCACAATGGCTACGGCAACCCCATCCGTCCCTGCGGACTCATCGCTTCCGCCTTCCGTCCGAGCGATGACTGTACGGTGCTGCTCTACCTCGTTCCCTCCAACTTCATGGCCGTATCCAACCTGCGTCGCGCTGCCGACATCCTCACTCGTGTGACAGGTGACGCTGCAATGGCAAAGGAGTGTACGGATTTGGCCGATGAGGTGGCAGAAGCGCTGAAGAAATACGCAGTATACAGGCACCCGAAGTATGGCAAAATCTATGCCTATGAGGTCGATGGTTTCGGCAATCATCTGCTCATGGATGATGCCAATGTGCCATCGCTGCTCGCAATGGCCTATCTTGGCGACGTCTCGCCCAAAGACCCGATTTATAAGAACACGCGCCGCTTCGTGCTCAGCGAGGACAATCCTTACTTCTTCCGCGGCAAGGCAGGCGAGGGCATAGGTGGTCCGCACGTGGGCTATGACATGGTGTGGCCGATGTCTATCATGATGCGCGCCTTCACCTCCACCGATGATGCCGAGATACGTCGCTGTCTGCAAATGCTTGTTGACACCGACGCTGGCACTGGCTTCATCCACGAGTCGTTCCACAAGGATGACGCATCACGCTATACCCGTTCGTGGTTCGCCTGGCAGAACACGCTCTTCGGAGAACTCATCATCAAACTGATTGACGACGGCAAGCTCGACTTGCTCAACTCCATACAGAAAAGTTGAAAGTTGAAAGTTCTTTCTGAGGAAAGCGACCAAAGGTCGAGCGGAAAGATCAAAGTTCAATGTTCAATGGGGTCGCTCACAGGAATCCTTGTGCTGTGAGAGCGTCGTGCAGCAAGGAACTCATTGTCTCGTTGTCGCTCTGTTTGTATCGGATGTCCGTGAAGATCTGGGCGAGGGTTGCCGTTTTGTTCTGTCTTACAAATTCCTGGTTCTCGGGCAAAGCCTCCTTGGGGCCATAGTAGCGGTCGATGTCGGCAGGCGTGGGGAGATGGTATGTCTCGGAGTGCACGAAGCTCTCTGTAGGCAGGCGGTCGGTGAGCGGCGGCTGCTCGTCGGGCCATCCCATGGTGATGGTGGCCACGGGGAAGACGAGTTTGGGCAGCTGGAGAGCTTCGATGATGGGTTGTGGCTGATAGAGCGTGGTGCCGAGATAGCAGAGTCCGAGGCCTGCATCCTCGGCTAAGCAGCACAGCGTCTGGGTGTAGAGCAGGGCATCTGTGGCAGCATTGAGGAAGCTCAGGAAATTGTCATAGCCGGGATGTGCCTGACGCTGCAGCGCCCACTCTGTAGTGCGCCGGAAGTCGGCACAGATAGTGAGCACCACTGGTGCCTGTGTTACCATGGGCTGGTGGAAATGTGCAGGCGCGAGTCGCTCCTTGCCTTGCTGGCTGCGTGTGACGATGACACTATAGAGCTGGAGGTTGCCCATCGTCTGGGTGCGTGCTGCCTGTGTCAGCAGTTCATTAAGAAGTTCGTCGCTGACCTCCCGGGTGCTGTAGCGACGTATGGTGCGGCGGGTGAGAATGGACATGGGAAGTGAGACGCGGCTAAGCCGCAGTTGAAGGTTTAGAGTTTAAAGTTGAAAGTTAATCACATCGCGAAGGCATTGAAGCCGCCATCAACCACAGCCACTGTGCCAGTCACGAAGCGTGAGGCATCGGAGATGAGGTAATGGATAGTGCCGCAGAGCTCTTCAGGGTCACCCATGCGTCCGAACGGGGTCTGACGAATCACATCCTGACCGCGCTGGGTGTAACTTCCGTCGGGGTTCGTCAGCAGCGAGCGGTTCTGCTCTGTGATGAAGAATCCGGGAGCTATGGCGTTCACGCGGATGCCCTCGCCGAACTTCTTGGCGCACTCGGTGGCCATATAAGCGGTGAAGTTGCTGATTCCGGCCTTCGCAGCGGCGTAACCGCAGACGCGGGTCATCGGACGGAAGGCAGCCATCGACGAGAAATTCACGATAGCGCCCTTTCCCTGCTTCACCATCGGCTTCAGGAACACCTGTGTAGGGATAACGGTGCCCGTCAGGTTCAGGTTCAGCACAGTCTGGAACTGAGCGGGGTCGAGGTCGAAGAAGGTCTTGTCGGGGGCGATGGTCGCTCCGGGCATATTACCGCCGGCAGCGTTCAGCAGCGCATCCACACGGCCGTACTTGGCCAGGATGGCATCGCAGTTCTCCTGCAACTTTTCCTGACTCATCACATCCGTTTCCATGAAACAGGCTTCTCCGCCAGCTGCCACGATGTCGGCCACAATAGCCTCACCCACAGCAGCCTTACGACCGAGAATTACCACTTTTGCGCCTTCAGCAGCAAGATATTTGGCGATGGCGCGACCCAGCACGCCTGTGCCGCCAGTTATGACCACGACGTGGTCTTTGATATCAAATAAATTACTCATAGGATTGATGAGAGTTATAGATTAATGGGATTCGTGAGCGAGTGCAGCCAACACTCCTTGCATCTGTGCCATTGCGTACATTCGTCCGAGGAAACTGTAGCCGGCGTTATAGCCGCGTGTCTCGTCGCCCAACATTGTGCGACCATGATCCACGCGGAAAGGTAGGGTGGGTCTGAATATCTTGCACAGTTCCACGAGGTCTGCACGCCCTCCGAGATGGCTGGCTTCGGTGAAGTCGCCGTTGGGGAAGATATGGCATGAGCGCAGATGCACAAAGTGTGTGCGTGGGGCGAACTCGCGTGCCATAGCCACCACGTCGTTGTATGCTCCTGCCGAGAGGCTTCCGGCACAGAAAGTGAGGCCATTGTGAGGATTGGGCACAGCATCGAGCAGCCAGCGTATGTCATCTGCTGTGCGCACGATGCGCGGCAGGCCAAGGATCTCGATGGGCGGGTCGTCGGGATGCACGCACATATTGATGTCGCATTCGTCGCACACCGGCATGATGGCCTGTAGGAAGTACTTCATGTTCTCGCGCAAGCTGGCTTTGTCTATGCCCTGATATAGGCTAAGGAACTGCCGGAACTTCTCTATTGGTGCCTCGTCGTCCTCGCGGAAGTTGCCACTGACGAAACCCTGTGTCTTGATGACAATGTTCTCCACGAGTTTGTGTTCGCGTTGCGGAGTCATCTCGCGGGCCAAAGCGTCGACCTCAGCAAGCACGTCGCGCCCTTGGCCAACGCCAGCAGGGAAGCGAAAACGTGCCCAATCCTGGCGCGCACCATCGCGCTTGAGGATATAGATGTCGAAATAGGCAAACTCTGCGTAGGAGAAATAGAGATTGCTGGAGCCGTCGTCGTTGGGGTGCAACAGGTCGGTGCGAGCCCAATCGAGCACAGGCATGAAATTGTAGCACACAGTGCGGATGCCCTCGGCTGCGAGGTTGCGCAGGCTTTGCTTGTAGATCTCTATCTGCTGGTCGCGGTCGGGACCACCATATTTTATTGTCTCGGTGACAGGCAGACTCTCGACGACACTCCATCTTAGGCCATAGCTCTCAATGAACTCTCTGAGGTCGCGAATGGCCTCGCGCGGCCACACCTCGCCCAGTGGCACGTCGTGCAGGGCTGTGACTATGCCCTCCACACCTATCTGCCGCAACATCGGCAAAGTGATCTTATCGGTTCGTCCGAACCAACGCCAAGTCTTTTCCATAACGATTATATTTTTTTATAACGTGGCACAAGGGTCTTGATGCACGCCCATGCTATGAGATAGGCTACTGCACAGTAGCAGAAGATGATCATGTAGCCGGCAGGTTTGCCCGTGGCACCAAAGAAGCGGAAAGCCTCGCCCTGAGCATCGGCATAGGTGAAGAGCATTCCGGAACATTTATTGATGGCAAAGCAGCAGAGGCCGCCGAACATTGTACCAATACCCGTGATGGTGGCTATCGCAGATTTTGGAAACATATCTCCAATAGTAGAATAGAGGTTGGCAGACCACGCCTGATGACCAGCGCCAGCCAGCCCGATGATTATACAAGGCCACCAGGGAGAGATGCCAGCCAAGGGCTGGGCAAACATCGCAAAGATGGGAAGGAAAGCAAAGATCAACATCGCTCGCATACGTCCGGCATAAGGATTCATGCCCCAGTGCTCCACGAAGAGTTTCGGCAGATAGCCGCCGAGGATGCTGAGCAATGTGACGATGAGATAGAGCACAAAGATCAAAGCCTGTCCCATGCCCGAAGAAGATGGGTAACCGAGTTCGGAGAAATAGGCGGGCGCCCAGAAAAGGAAGAACCACCATACGCCATCGGTCATCAGCTTACCCACGACGAAAGCCCACGTCTGACGATAGCGGAAACACTGAACAAACGACAGGGTGGGTTCTGTCTCTTCGTCTGAAGTCTTGAGCTGTGATGCCTCGTCTGGCTGATTGATATAGGCCAACTCTGCAGCATTGACGAAGCGACTTTTGGAAGGCGACGTATAGAATGCCTGCCACAAACCGGCCCAGATGAATCCGATACCGCCGATGATAATGAAAGCCCATTCCCAACCGAAATACTCTGCCAGAAGAGGAATCGTAAGGGGCGCGACAAGGGCTCCGACCGAAGCGCCGGCATTAAAGATGGAAGTGGCGTAAGCACGGTCTTTCTTGGGGAAGTACTCAGCCGTCACCTTGATTGCAGCGGGGAAGTTGCCCGACTCACCCGTAGCCAAAATAATTCGGCAAGCCAAGAAAAGCCAGACGCTAGTGGTGGAAACCATGAGAGCCATTTCGGAACCTTTCTCCACAGCGTAGAGGGCATCGGTATCTGCGAGGCCTGTAAGCTTTAGCGTAGCCCAACCGCACGCTGCATGAAGGCAGGCGCCAACGGACCAAATGACGATAGCCCAGATATAGCCCCTCTTTGTTCCCAGCCAATCAATGAACCGGCCGGCAAACAATGAGATAAAGGCATAGAAGATGGAGAAAACGGCCGTGATGTTGCCATAGTCGTTGTCATTCCAGTGAAACTCAGGCGCGATAAAGTCTTTCCACGTCAGCGACAGCACTTGTCGGTCGAGATAATTCACTGTTGTGGCGACGAAAAGCAATGAACATATCCACCAACGCCAATTTGATTTACTATTTGACGATTTACTATTTACCATTTGTTATTAATGTCTGACCGGTGTGCGAATTCTACATTTTACAATCTACATTAAAATAATGCTTTGCATTATTGTATGATATATCTTCCACCATTTGTCGAACACGCTGTTTCTCATAGCCGATGAAAGGTATGAGACCTTGCTCGACATCATTGCCGATGAGGTTGCACAGCACACGGCGGAAATACTCATGGCGCGGGTAGGACAAGAATGAACGGCTGTCGGTGAGCATACCCACAAAGCGGCTCAGGAGCCCCAGCACAGAGAGAGCATTCAACTGACGTTCCATGCCGTCTTTCTGGTCCAGGAACCACCAGCCTGAACCCCACTGTATCTTGCCTGCCACACTGCCATCCTGAAAGTTGCCAAGCATAGTAGCCACCATCTCGTTGTCAGCAGGATTGAGGTTATATAGAATGGTCTTTGCCAGATGGCCCTCGCTGTCCAGCAAGTCGAGGAAACGCGACATCGAATTTGCTGTTTGCCACTGGCCTATGCTATCATAACCCGTGTCCGGTCCAATGGACGAGAACATACGGCTGTTGTTGTTGCGCATCGCACCATAGTGGTACTGCTGTACCCAACCGGACGCGTAGTCCTGCACAGCGAAGATATACAGCATGGCACTCTTGAACTTGCGGACTTCTTCCGCATCAGCCGAACCGCCATTAATTAGCTGTCCGAAGATGCGTTCTATCTCTGTGTCGGAATATGGCTCTGAATAGAACTCCTCAAGGCCGTGGTCGCTGAGACGGCAGCCACGAGCGTGGAAGAAGTCGTGACGACGCTGCAGGGCATCAATGAAGTCAGAGAACGTGCGAATATCAATATCTGCAACGTTGCCCAACTTTGTCACGTAGGCCCTCCAAGCATCAGCATTCTCCACAGCCATGGCCTTGTCGGGACGCCACGCAGGCAACATTTTCGTCATTTGACAATTTGACGTTTTACGATTTACGATTTCTTCTGCATAAGCAGAATGATACCTCAAATCATCTACAGGGTCGTCTGTGGTGCATACCACTTCCACATTATAGTGTCGCATGAGGCCACGGGCAGAGAAGCGGAGGTCGTGCTGCAGGCGGTCGTTGCATGTGTCGTAAATCTCACGTGCGGTGTCTGGGTTGAGGCGTTTGTCTATGCCGAAGGCTGTTTTCAGCTCCAGATGTGTCCAGTGATACAATGGATTGCGAAAACAGTAAGGCACTGTGGCAGCCCACGCCTGGAACTTCTCCCAGTCGGAGGCGTCGCCGGTGATGAAGCGCTCGTCTACGCCGTTGGTACGCATGGCACGCCATTTATAGTGGTCACCGCCCAACCACAACTCGGTAATGCTGCTAAATCGGTGATCTTCTGCCACGAGCTTGGGGTCGAGGTGACAGTGATAGTCTATGATTGGCTGCGTAGCAGCATGATGATGATATAGGTCCTGGGCTGTGGTGCTCTGCAACAGGAAGTTCTGGTCAAGGAATGGAGTCATTATTATATGATTTTACGATTTCACGATTTCACGAATTTTACAATTTTTTTGAGGTTGAGAGTTGCGGATTGATTACTTTTTCATATTTTTGCGGCAGCATTGTGAATAATACTTTCAACTTTCAACTGCGGCTTCGCCGCGTCCTAAGATATGAAACATCGTTTTAATCCGTTCTTTTTTATGTTTTGGCTATGTCTCAACGCGAGTGCTGCGGAAGGGCCATTAGGTTGGATGTCAGCATATTGTCCTGCTGATAGCCTGACGGAACATATTACCGTTGAGGGCGTTGAGCTCCGTGGGGACATATATGAGTTCTCGGATGTGTTGCGCAGTCACGGATTCAAGCTGGAGAAGCGTTTGCGTGATGTCGACTCATTCCTTTTCAAGGGCACCATTGCTGGCAATTCTTGTTATTTTCAGGTCAGCTACACACCATTGTCACGTACCGTTTATCGCATTATGGCTCAGCCGCGTCATGTTCAGGAGAACGATTATGTTGATTCGCTGTGTGTGCGTTATGGAGACGTCTTCGACAGCAAGCCCGGTTCATATCAGTGGATGTTGCCCAACGGTGCTGTGATGCTTATTACGCCTGACAACGGCGAGCCGACGCTGGTCATCATCGATGGGGCTGGCTATGCTGTGTACAAGGATGAGACAGGAAGATGAGAATATTTTACGATTTCACGATTTTACGATTTTACGGTTTTCGATTGGCTTTAAACTTTAAACCTTAAACTTTCAACTGCGGCTTCGCCGCGTCTATGGCGCAGCCACGTTGGATTTCGACGCTGAAGCCTGCGCCATCGCAGTCGATGCCCATGGGGGGATTGAGTTTGGTGATTTCCAGATGTATGGTCTGGGCCAACGGCAGTTGGTCGAAGAGTGCCTGGCAGATGCGGCCTGCAACGTGCTCGAGTAGTGCCGAGGGCTGTGCCATCTGTGTGCGTATGATGTCGGCTACATCGGCATAGGATATGGTGTCTGCGAGGGCGTCGCTGTGCATGGCGGCCTGCAGCTGTCCATCGATGCGCACGTTGACAACGAAGTCCGCTCCCACGGTGTGTTCCTGCGGCATCACGCCGTGATGGGCGCGGATGCGCATGTTGCGTATGAAGATTGATGTTACCATTGTTCGTCAATATATTGTGCCAGACGGCGGTAGAAAGGCATGCGGCACAAGGTGGTGCGATGGCCGATGAGGATGAGTTTCATGCGTGCACGTGTGATGGCGACGTTCATGCGGCGCAGGTCGCGCAAGAAGCCTATTTCGCCCTCGTCGTTGGAGCGGACGAGTGAAATCACGATGACATCGCGTTCCTGGCCTTGGAAGCCGTCGACGGTGTTCACGGTGATGAGGTTGCGGAAGGGCTTCCAGTATCGGTCTGCCTTGAGCATACGCCGCAACAGCTGCACCTGAGCCTTGTAGGGCGAGATGATGCCCACGTCTATGTGTTCCTCGAGGATGCGGTCGCGACCTATCTTCTCGAAGTAGCGTTGCAGGGTGGCGAGTGTGAGGGCGGCTTCAGAGGTGTTGACACGCGAGAGGCCGGCAGCCTCTTCTTGGCCGTCGGTGTCAATCCATTCCACAGCGGTGTCCCAGTCCAATATGCCGCGATACTTCACCTGTGGGGCACTTGTCAGCTGTCCGTCGTAGAACTCGTGATTGGGAAACTGCATGATGGTGTCGCACATGCGGTATTGCACGTTGAGGAGTGACACACACTTCGGCTTCTGCTCCACGATGGCCTGCATGAGCGTACGGTCCAAGCCGCCACGTGCCGCTTCAGGATTCTTGATGGTTGGTGGCAACTGGCGGTGGTCACCGGCAAGGATGACACGGTGCGCCTTGCGAATGGCTATCCAGCAGGCGGCTTCGAGGGCCTGAGCTGCTTCATCGATGAACAGCGTGCCGAAGCGTCGTCCCTCAAGCACACGGTTGGCGCTGCCTGCGAGTGTGCAGGCAATGACCTTGGCGTCGGCAAAGAGGGCTTCGTTGATGGTGTATTCCATCTCTGTGATGCGGTCGCGCAGGCGTGCAATCTTCTGGTGGCGGCTCTCTGTGCTGCCGCTGCGGCTGGCATAGATATCACGTATGGCCCGGCGCGCGGCCCACAGGTCCTGATAGAGTGGATGTGCCTCAAAGCGTCGTTCGTAGGTGTGTGCCAGCATGCTGTCGGTGACACGCGTGGGGTTGCCGATGCGCATTACGCTCAGTCCACGGTCCACGAGCTTCTCGGCTATCCAATCCACAGCCATATTGGACTGTGCGCAGACCAGCACCTGCGTCTCGCGACGCAGTGTCTCATAGATGGCTTCGACGAGTGTCGTGGTCTTGCCTGTGCCCGGAGGACCGTGCACCACAGCGACGTCCTTGGCCCACAGGACTTCGTTCACTGCAGCCTGCTGGCTGGTGTTGAGCCACGGGAAGCGTACGGCGTCGAAGGTGAACTTGCCGATGGGCAGCGTGGAATGGAACATTTCGCGTAGCTCGGCCAGACGTCCGCCCTTGGCGGATATCACTGCATCAAGTGCCTCGAACATCAGGCGATAAGTCTGCTCGTCGAGGTATAGCTGCACACCCAACCGATAGGCAGCACGTAGCTGTTCCAAAGCATCGGCGCTGGGCAAGGCGACAACCATAAGGTTGTCCTCAACGTAGCTCACCTGGGCCACGAAGCGAAAGTAGTGCAGCATGCCGCCAGTGCCATAGCGCTCGCCGGAAGCATCCTGCGAGAAAAAACACACTGGCTTGCCTGGCTCAAACTGATGTTCTTCGTCAGTGTTTTCTGTGCGCGTGAGCTCCACCACCAACTGGTCGAGGCTGTTGTGGTAGGAGCGCCCCAAGGCCAAAGGGTACCAAGCCATACCCCGCGACACCTTGCGCTCTACGCCTGTAGCTTCGGTGAGTCGCTGAAACTCCTCCTTCTCGTAGGCATATTCTGCCTGCAAGAGTGCGCGTTGTCGTGTGAGTATGGATATGGGGCTTTCGGGCACCTCTTATTCTTCGGCTTTCCTGTCGTCTATGTTATCGCCCTCGGTGGGACGCAGCTTGCTGAAGTCATCAAGGCCTGCGTTGATGAGGATATTGTACCACTGGATCAGCTTCTTGATATCTGATGGGAAGACTCGGTCGCGGTCGAAGGCTGGCAGAATGCCGGCAAAGAAGTCAAAGAGCTCGTCCTTGGATGCCTTCTTGTAATCCAGTGCCACAGGCTTGCCATTCTCTTTGGTCTTGATAGTGTCGAGGACATCGGCCAACGGCACTTCTGCCTCGTCGGTATACATTGCGATGTCAGCGAGTGAAATGACTTTGTCTGTGGCAAATGCGGGCATGCGATGCGGCTTGTCCTCAATGCTTTCCACGATGAGGCTTCTGTTGCCGTGTGATATAAGTTTGTAGAGTCCGGGTTTGCCGGAGATGGCTAAAATAGTTTCGAGCATGATGTCTTGATGTTTATTGGTTATTTGTATTAATAATCAGATGATGTATGGTGTCTATTTGTTCTTCCAATGGCTGTCCATCGTTGGTGATAACATATTGAGCCATTTGTCGCAGGCTGTCCTGAGGGCTCTGCTGGGCGACGCGTGCACGCACCTGCTGACGTGTGGAGCCGTCGCGCTGCATAGCTCTGTTTATGCGCAACTCCTCGGGTGCTTCGACGAGGACAATGGCATCCACCGTGTCCGACATTCCCGCCTCAATGAGTATGGCGCTCTCCATGAGCACTGCAGGAGCCTGTGTCTCAGCGGCAAAGCGCAGCCAGTCGTGTCTCACGGCCGGATGGACTATGGCATTGATGCAGCGGGCATTGTCGCTGTTGGCAAACAGGAACTCTGCTACACGGCTGCGGCACAGTTGCCCGTCAGGAGTATAGGCATCCTCGCCTATCAGAGCCTGCAAAGCGCTGCGTAGCTGCGCATCCGAGGTCATCAGCGCACGCGCACGCGTATCACAGTCGTAGAGGGGTAGGTGATGGCGCTGTTGCCACAAGCGGGCCACATAGCTCTTGCCGCTGCCTATTCCGCCCGTGATGCCTATACGAATCGGATACATCATTCGTCGCCAGTTATCTCGATGAGGAAATCCACCGTTTCAGGACTGATGCGCACTTGCGAGACACCATCAGGCAGCGAACGCAGTCGCAGATGTAGCTTGTCGTTGTCTGCAAGAGATATCAAATCTTCGTATGTGGCAGTGATGACAAAGTTTTCGGCTGTGATGAGCTTATATTGTTTTGCGCCTACACGGAATGTCACTTTTGCTGTTGCAGGGAAGGTGCGCAAAGTGTGGCCTGCGGGGAAGTTCGTACCGATGATAGGCACTTCTACGGTCTTCTCGGTGAACATATCCACTTCGGCCGTCATTTGTATGCTGGCAGGGTCGAGCTTCACGCCTCGCGGAGCCTGCAAGTTGACATCAATAGTGCGGGTCTCTGTCAGGTCATTGAGCGTGAGGAAGGACGTTGTCACTGTGCTAAGGGTGTCGAGCACGTTTTTTGGTCCCCACGCTGTCACAGTGTCGGGCGAGCAATGCACGTTAGCCAGATAGAAGAGTGAATTTGTGTAGATGCTTGCATTGGGCACGACCGCCACGCGCCGGCTGGTGCCGCGGCTGTATGAATACTCAAGAGTGTCGGGGTCAATGGACACAATGCTTGTCGAAGAAGACAAGATGGTTGCTATCTCCCCCGCTATTTCGGCTTGTGGTATCATCACCATGCCATATTCGCTGCCGTCATCGCTCTTGGCGAAGTCCACCACCAAGGGACGTATGCGTGTGCCATTGATGTAGCGGATGAGTGATGTACCCTTGTCGCGGACGGTAACCACGAGCTGTTCTGGTGGTTCGGTTGTCAGGACGACATTCTCAGGCACACCGATGAGTTCGACAGGCACACGCACGGGCATATCGAAGACACCGTTCAGGGTCTGAATGACCCAGAACAGTGCCGAGATAAGCACAAAGAAAGCAAACACCAGAGCCTCGCGGCTACGCTTGGAGAGAAGTGCTGCCTTCAGAGCCTCCCAGAAACGACGTAAGCCTACACGGTCTATGCTCAACTTTCCAGATATTACGTTTTAATAGACCTCTTTTAGCTCTTCTGCTGTCCGGCGACATCCTGAGCAGAAGCGAAGACGGAGTTGCGGTCGATGCGGATGCGCACACCGCTGGCAATCTCTACAATGAGGGCATTGCTCGCATCGTCGATGTCGCGTACCACGCCATAGATGCCTCCGGCTGTGATGACTTCAGTGCCTTTTTCTATCGATTGACGGAACTCGCGCAGCTTCTGCTGTTGTTTGCGCTGAGGCATGATGATGAACAGCCACATGATGCCGAACATGATTACGAGCATCAGCAGAGTGCTTGTCAGGCCGCTGGCCTGACCTGCGGCAAGGAGGGAGATGAGTAACATGATTGTTATTGTTTTTATGAGTGATTATTCTAATTGATTGTGATTAAGCCTATTGACGACTTATCAATGCTTCCTCTCCGGCATTTCCTTCTTGATGCGTCCGTCAGCGATGAGCGCACGTACTATGGTGTCAAGCATGCCGTTGATATATGCTCCGCTGCGAGGAGTGGAATATGCTTTTGCCACTTCGACAAACTCATTGATAGTAACTATTGGAGGTATCTGCGAGAAAGTAAAGATTTCAGCCAATGCCACTTCCATGATTATCAGGTCCATAGTGGCCACACGGCTCACGTCCCAATTGTCAAGGAACTGAGAGATGAGGTTCTTGTAGCTCTCGGCACTGAGCATAGCTGCACGGAACAGGCGGCGCGCAAATTCGCGATCTTCCTCCTCGCGGAACTCTGGCAGTAATTCCTGGTTGGCACCCGCCTTCGGGTCGAAGCGTTTGATTGTCTTCAGTATGAAAGTGTCGATGATGAAACGGTCGTCGTTCCAGTATATGCTCTTGTCTTCCAGCAACTGGTTCAGGTCCTCGTCTTCCACAATAATGTGACGGTAGATGTTACGCCACAACTCGCGGTCGTCCTCGTATGTGGGCTCGTCCGCAGAAGCCATATAATCCTTGTAGATGTCGCTCTCCACGATGCGTTTGTAGAGTCGGCGCACATAATCCTCGTCGTCGGCCCAGGTCTTCTTCTGTGTCTCGATGAATTCCCGCAACTGCTTGTTGCTGCTCAGCTGAACGATGAAGGTGTTGTCTATGAACCTCGTGCTGGGTCGGGCACCCTCGCCCAAGCGCAATGTCCTGTTTGTTGCGGTCTCCACGGCACGCTCAGCGATACGGCTGACTTCCACCATGAGTTGCAACATATACATATACAGGTCGTACGCCTTGGAGATGCTGAAGAAGAGTTCTTTCTCGGCGAGGTCCAGCTTCGTGTCACCGTTGATGTGGTGAGCATAGACCAATTGGACGATCTTCAATCGTATTAATTCTCTATTTATCATATTTCTGACCGTTTGGCGTGCAAAATTACGTATTTCTAATCAAAAAGTAGGCTATGACAGCAAGTTTTTCTGATTTTTTTTGGCTGTTTCCCGAATTATGGCCAATTTTGGCAGCCAAAAAGTTATTTTTCCCCTAAAATCATTACATGAAAGATCCACAAAACAACTTCCGTGCTGAGAGGGATATCCTTTTCTCTCGCTCTATTCGTGCTGGCAAACGCATCTATTATGTCGATGTCAAACAGACATCAAAGGGCGAGATGTACTTGGCCCTCACTGAGAGCAAAAAGATTGTGAGCGGCGATGTCGACATGCCTCAGGTGAACTTCGAGAAGCACAAGATTTTTGTCTATCCCGAGGACTTTGAGAAATTCACCAGCGGTTTGGCTGATGCAATGAAGTTTATCTACGAGGAACAAGGCAAGGCCGAACAACGCTCTGATGATTCATCCAGCGAGATACAGCTGGACGATATGGAATTCTAATCCTCTGCCGTGTTTCGCCCCGTCTCTGTCGCCGTCTGTGCGTTTGCAGCAGGTGTAGCAGCAGGCGGAGCTCTATTCACACCCTTTTCTGCAGACGTCGCCGACGCGGCGCTGCTGTCCGTCTGTGCTCTGCTGTTAACTGTCTCGCTGTTTGTCTTGTGGCAATGGCACAAGGGCGGCTGGCGGCGTGAATGGATTTTCGCCACTGTTGTTGCACTTACATTCTTTCTGGCAGGAACAGGACGCTATGTTTGGCATTGTGTGCATCATGCTCCGCGATGGGAGGAGGGCATGACTGGCGTAGATGCCGTTGTCGTAACGTCGCCACGACTGGTTGACAACCACTTGAAATGCAGCGTTTTCTGTCCATACAGCCGCTGGAACAATGGCACACAAGTGGCAGGCCAGACATTTGTTCTCAATGTGTGGCCCGACCGCGGCAGTAATGTTCCTGCCGAGCTCAACATTGGTGATGTGTTGCACATCGACGCTCCTGTGCGCAGACCTCGCAATATGGGTAATCCCGACGAGTTTGATTATGCCTCGTGGCTGTGGTGCCAAGGAGTGACTGGCATCATTCATGCCAGCGCGATACAGCTGACGGTTGCACAGGACAGTGCAGCTGCTGCCACACGCCACGGCCTTCCCATTATGATGCGTCTGAGGCTGAAAGCCCTACAATGGCGCGAGCATCTGATAGACATTTATCGCTCTGCTGACATCGGTGACGAGGCTTTTGCGCTCATTGCAGCACTGACTCTGGCCGACCGTTCGCAACTGCAGGCTTCCACCCGCGAGGCCTTTGCCGAAGCAGGAGCCAGCCATCTGCTGGCGCTGTCGGGGTTGCATCTGGGCATCTTGCTTGTTGTGCTGATGGCGCTCCTGAACGGGCCATTGCTGTTGTCCGCATGGCGCAGACCCCTCTGCCTGATGGCCATCGTGCTGACTTGGAGCTTTGCATTCCTTGTTGGCCTGCCAACGTCGTTGGTTAGGGCATGTGTGATGACCACTGTGTTTCTGTTTGCCGGTTTGCTTCATGCAGAGGTGTCGTCGCGACACTCGCTGCTGCTCACCGTTGGCGTGATGCTCGCCTTGCAGCCAACATACCTCTTCGATGTCGGCGCACAGCTCTCGGTGGCTGCCGTAGCCGGCATCACCACTCTCTACTCGCCAATGTATATGTTCCTGTTCCGACGCTGGCGATATGTAGTATTCTGGATGGAGAGGTATTGGCTCTTCTGGCCAGTAAAGATGATTTTAGTATCTATTGCAGCTCAGGTGTTTACGCTGCCGTTAGTGGCGTATTATTTCCATCGAATACCCCTTTACGGCGTTCTGATCAACATCGCAGTGATTCCCATTACTGTCGTTCTGCTGCATTGCGGATTGTTGCTGCTGTTGTCAGCCGCGCTGTGGCCTTTGCTGGCGGCGTGTGTGGCATGGCTGATAAAGATGTTGGTAGCAGTGTTGCTGGCTGTGGTGCAGTTCACTGCAGGCCTGCCTGGTGCCAACATTAACGACTTCTGGAGCCGGCGTGCGCAGCCGCAACTCGTGGTATACAACAATCGCCGTTGCCCAGCCTTGCACGTCATCACATCACCTGACCACAGCGTCCTAATGATGCCCCGGCCCGAGCTGGCGGATTCCGGACTGGCGTACATACGTTCCAACTTCTGGCAGAGACGTCTTACGGCCGAACCTGTTCCGCTACAAAAACATAACGCACTGCTGCTCAATGGACTGCGTGTCGCCATGCTGGCCGACAACGACAATGCACTGCCACATGAGGCTGATGTGTTGTGGATATGTGGCAACTACAGCGGCAGGCTTGACACTATCACTCTGGCACGCCAGCCACGACTGGTGATTCTCGATGCATCGCTGCCAGCTTATCGTCGCCAAGAGTATCAATTAGTAGCAAACAAAAACGCGTGGCCGATATGGGATATCGCCACGCGTGGGGCTTTGGTGTTGCCATTACCTTTGAATCTGCAGGACAACATCCGCACGTCTGCACCAAAACATCCACAAGTTGGCATGAAAACATCCGGAGGTTAGCGGAAAATGATCCTGGAAGATTTACGTGAAAGCCCCGGATGTTTTAGTGCAAACCTCCTTAACCCCCGGGCCTTTTACCGCTAAAATGTTAAAATATCTAACTGATTAATTTACAATGCGTTTGAGTGGCGCAGGCGCATTGTCATCCATTATCCATTTCCAATTATCAATTAACTAATGCCTACATACTAACCTACATGGTCCTATATTGCACATTAACAATGTGTTAGATACCGACCATGTAGGCATGTAGGTTGATTTTGGTAAAATTGCATGTAGTGCGCGCGCGCGCGAGGCTGCAATTTGGGCTAAAGCTGAACCGGTTCGTATGGCAGGCCAAAGACATCGGCCACAGCCTTGAAGGTCACGTGGCCCTCAACAATATTCAGGCCGCGACGCAAGCTCTTGTCGTCACGGCAAGCCTGCTGCCAACCCTTGTCTGCCAAGGCCAGAGCATAGCGCAGCGTAGCATTGGTCAGGGCGATGGTTGAGGTGTTGGGCACCGCACCGGGGATGTTGGCTACACAATAATGCACGATGCCGTCAATCTCATAGACCGGCTCGCTGTGTGTCGTCGGATGCGAAGTCTCAAAGCATCCTCCCTGGTCAATCGCCACGTCAACCATCACCGTGCCGCGTTCCATCAGCGGAAGCATGTCGCGTGTGATGAGGTTTGGGGTCTTGTCGCCCGGCACAAGCACAGCTCCCACGACAATGTCAGTTGTCGGCAGTTCGCGACGGATGTTGTGAGGTGTGGAATATAGCGTATGCACGTTCTGAGGCAATTCCATCTCCAACTGGCGCAGACGCGGCAGCGAGATATCGGCAATCGTCACCTCGGCACCCAGACCGGCAGCCATGCGTGCGGCAGCTTCGCCCACAACACCGCCGCCAAGCACCAGCACGCGGGCTGGGCGCACACCGGGCACACCACTGATGAGCTTGCCCTTGCCGCCTTTCGTCTTCTGCAGATAATATGCTCCGTTGAGTGTCGCCATGCGGCCGGCCACCTCGCTCATTGGCAGCAACAGCGGCAGAGCGCCGTTGGACTGCTGCACTGTCTCATAGGCCAGACAGACAGCTCCGCTGCTGAGCATAGCATCTGTCAGCGGGCGGTCGCAGGCAAAATGGAAGTACGTGAACAGCAACTGGCCACGACGCACCAACGGATATTCCGCTTCGATGGGCTCCTTGACTTTGACAATCATATCGGCTGTGGAATATACATCCTCGATAGCGGGGAGTATCTGTGCCCCAGCTTCAACATACATCTCATCGCTGAAGCCGCTACCCTCACCGGCAGTGTGCTGAACATACACCGTGTGTCCGTGACGAACAAACTCCGCCACGCCGGCTGGCGTCATACCTACGCGGTTCTCATTGTTCTTGATCTCTTTAGGTATTCCGATTTTCATAGTTAGTTATGTTTTTATAAGGTTTGAAAAAAGTTGAAAGTCAAGCAGGTGACGACATCCATCGTTTACAAGCTCAACTTTCAACCATATATTGTCAATATCAGATTAGTGCAATCTTGGCCTCACGGCATTCGCGACGCATAGCCTCGGGCCAGATGCTGGCCTGTGTCTCACCGATATGTGCTTTCTGCAGCAGCGTCATGCACAAACGGCTCTGGCCTATGCCGCCACCGATGCTCAGAGGCAGTTCTCCTCGCAGCAACCGCTGGTGGAAAAACAGCTCGCGGCGCGATTCCTTACCTTGCAGGACAAGCTGGCGTTCCAGCGCCTCGGCATCTACGCGGATGCCCATACTGCTGAGTTCAATGCTACGATTCAGCACCGGATACCATATCAGCAGGTCGCCGTTCAAGCCCTCGAAGCCATCATCATTGGGCGTGGACCAGTCGTCGTAGTCCGGCGCACGCAGGTCGTGCTCGCGCCCGTCACCCAACTTGCCGCCGATGCCGATGATAAACACTGCTCCATAAGCCTCACAGATGGCGTCCTCACGCTGCTTGGAGGTCATGCCGGGATACATGCGGCGCAGTTCCTCGGAGTGAATGAAATGAACTTCTTCGGGCAGGTAGGGCCGCAGCTGCGGGTACATCTCGCTCATATAGTATTCTGTGCGCAGAATGGCGCTGTAGATGCGTTCCACAATACGCTTGAGGAACGACAGGTTGCGGTCGCTGCGCTGTATGGTGCGCTCCCAGTCCCATTGGTCTACGTATATACTGTGGATATTGTCCAACTCCTCGTCAGCACGCACAGCATTCATGTCGGTTATGATGCCATAACCCGGCTGCACCTTATACTCTGCAAGCGTATTGCGCTTCCATTTGGCCAGGGAATGCACAATCTCAGCCTGCGCATCGCCCAAGTCCTTGATGGGAAATGTCACAGGACGCTCCACACCATTGAGGTCGTCATTCAGACCCAGTCCCTTCAACACGAAGAGCGGAGCCGTTACACGTCTCAGACGCAATTCACTGGATAGGTTGCTAAGAAAGAAGTCCTTAATCTTCTTGATTGCCAGCTCCGTCTGCTGTAAATCCAACAGCGGAGCATAGCCTTCTGGTTTCAATAATTTACTCATGGTACATGATTGTTTGTCTATATGCGGCACAAAGGTAGGTGATTTCTTTCAATCTGCAAATAAAAACCAAGGTTATTTGTTATTATGTATGATTTATCCAGTTTTTACGTTGACCATTATTAAGTCTTTGGACGGTGTGGTTGCAAAAAGTAGCCAAAAGAGGCAAAAAAACAGATTTTTGTATCTCAAATGGCTATTTGCACAATAAAAATGCATTCCAATCAACATTTCTTCACATTTTTCATTGCTGTTTGATAAATTTATATTAATTTTGCGCCCAAATTGAGTCAAAAGTATGCCCTCTTGCCTCAAACGAGGCGGATAAGGCTACCTATTTACATATACGCACGCGCGAACATTAAATAAATTATATATCTGTTTAATTAATGAGAGTATTTATGGAAAAAAGACTAACAATGCTCATGAGCTCGCTCTTCCTCTGCGTGGGAATGGCGATGGCTCAAGTCACGGTCAAGGGTACCGTCATCTCGGCAGATGATGGCGAACCTCTGCCCGGCGCTGCTGTGAAGGTCCTCGGCCAGAAGGCTGGCACGACAACCGACAGCAACGGTCAGTTCACCATTCAGGTGCCCGAAGAAGGCACCCGTCTGGAGTTCAGTCACATCGGCATGCTGCCGCGCGTCATCAAGGGTCGCAACGGCATGCAGATTGCACTCGACACCGACAACCGCCTCCTCGACGAGGTGATGGTTGTGGCTTACGGTACGAGTAAGCGCTCCACATTCACCGGCTCTGCTACTGAGCTCAAGAGTGAGGAAATCACAAACCACGTCAGCTCGACAGCTACCAACTCCCTGATTGGTAAGGTGGCTGGTGTGCAGGCAACAGGCGTCAGCGCCGGCCCCGGTAGCTCACCCACAATCCGCATCCGTGGTATCGGTTCTATGGAAGCCAGCACCACACCTCTGTACATCATCGATGGTGTGCCTATGGCTGCTGCTGTCGTTACCATCAACCCCAACGACATCGAGAGCATGTCAGTGCTGAAGGATGCCAGCGCAACCGCACTTTATGGTGCTCGCGCTGCCAACGGTGCTATCATCATCACCACCAAGAAGGCCAAGGGCAAGCAGGATGCTGAGGTCACCTTCGATGCCAAGTGGGGTAGCAACTCACGCCTGGTGCCGCAGTACGACGTCATCACCGATCCCGGTCAGTACTACGAGACACAGTATGCCAGCCTCTACAACTGGCGCAAGAACCTCGGCTACAGCGACCAGGATGCATACCGTTGGGCTAACGACAACCTCTTCAACGGCAACAACGGTGGTCTGGGTTATCAGGTCTACACCATCCCCGAAGGCCAGTACCTCATCGGTACAAATGGTAAGCTCAACCCCAAAGCTACTCTCGGCTACAGCGACGGTGAGTACTACTACACTCCCGATAACTGGTATGACGAGACCTACCACAACAGCTTCCGTCAGGAGTACAACGTCAGCGTCAGCGGCGGCACAGACCGTCTGAGCTACTATGCAGGCGTGGGCTTCCTCGAGGACGGTGGTACAGTGGAGAACTCCACTTACAAGCGCTACACCGCTCGCACCAATGTCGAGTATCGCGCTAAGAAGTGGCTGAAGTTGAACACCAACATGGGCTTCACACACCGCGACAGCCAGAACCCCACATACGGAACAACATGGGGCTCCAGCGGTAACCTCTTCTATATCACAAACAACATGGGCCCGATCTATCCTCTCTACGTCCGCAACGCCGACGGTAGCCTGAAGGTGGAGAACGGCATCCAGATCTATGATAGCAACCAGACTGGTCAGGTACGTCCGAGCATGGTGGGCAACGCTGTGCGCGACAATATGTACGACCGTCGTCGCGGCTATGGTGATGTCTTCACCGGCCAGTGGCAGGCTACCATCACCCCCATCGAGGGTCTCGACATCTGGGCTCAGCTCGCTGCTCAGAGCATCAACAGCCGCACCAACTATCTCTACAGCCGCTTCGGCAGTGGTGCCAGCGTTGACGGTATTGCCTACACCAACCACGACCGCACATTCAACATCAACCAGCAGTACATGGCCAACTACCAGAAGGCTTTTGGCCAGCACAACATCAACATCCTCGTCGGTTACGAGAACAACCGTCAGACAGAGCAGAACCTCAACGGTGACAAGGATCACCTCTTCAACCCCTACGTAGGTGAGCTCAACAACGCACTCTCACACACCAACGAGCACGTTTACTCCAACACCGACCACATCTTCCGTCAGGGTGTGCTTGGCAAGGTGGCCTACGACTTCGGCGAGCGCTACTTTGTTGACGCCAACATCCGTCGCGACGGCAGCTCCATCTTCGCTCCCGGTCACCGCTGGGGTACCTTCGGCGGCGTAGGTCTGGGCTGGCAGATCAACAAGGAGGCCTTCATGGCCAATGTTGAGTGGGTCGACCTCTTGAAGCTCAAGGCCAGCTTCGGTGCCAACGGTAACGACGGCGGCATGGGCTACCACGCTTACAGCGACTTCTACACCACCAGCTACAACGATGAGACAGGTGAGTACTCCATCGCTCAGACAACCAAGGGCAATGAGAACCTCACATGGGAGAAGAAGAAGATGTTCAACGTCGGTGTTGACTTCTCTCTGTTCAAGTATCGTTTGAACGGTACTGTCGAGTTCTACACAGGCCGCACCACAGACCTGCTCTACACCAAGGATCTGCCTCTTTCCAGCGGTATCAGCGCACGCACATATCCCACAAACATCGGTACTCTGCTCAACCGCGGTATTGAGGTTTCTCTCGACGGTGACATTATCCGCACCAAGGACTTCAAGTGGAACATCAACGCAACTCTGGCACACAACCACAATGAGTTCCTGCATCTGGATCCCGCTGACGAGGCCGCTGGTGGCATCAAGTCTGGCAACCGCATCATCCGTGTAGGCGGTTCCATGTTTCAGGCTTACATGCTGCGCTATGCTGGCACATACCAGGGCAGCTATGATGGCGACATCACTCCTGTGGCTTCTGCTGCCAGCAATCCTCTGCAGCCAGGTCAGGCTCTGTGGTATGCCCGCGAGCTCGACGCTAACGGCAATGAGACTGGCAAGGACATCGTGGTCAACTCCATTGACGCAGCCGACCAGTACGACTTAGGCAGCGTGCTGCCCAAGGTCATCGGCGGTTTCGGCACCTCATTCGAAGCTTACGGTGTTGACCTCAGCGCTCAGTTCAGCTATCAGCTCGGCGGTAAGACCGTTGACGGCGCTTACCAGGCTCTGATGGTCAACGGCCGCTCACAGGGTCAGGCTATCCACAAGGATCAGCTCAACGCTTGGAGCACCGAGAACCCCACATCTGACATCCCCCGTCTGGTCTATGGCGATGCCGACATGAGCTCGCAGACAGCCAGCGACCGTTGGCTCACCAGCAGCAACTATCTCTCGCTGAACAACCTCACCGTGGGTTACACCTTCCCCAAGAAGTGGATGCAGAAGCTCCAGGTTCGCTCACTGCGTATCTATTTCGCAGGCGAGAACCTCTTCCTGCTCACTGCCCGCAAGGGTCTTGATCCCCGCTACACCGTTGGTGTCGGCAGCTTCACCACTGGTGCAGGTATGGCTACAAGCTCTTACGCCACAATGCGTAGCGTCACAGCCGGTCTGACAGTGAAGTTCTAATTTATTCATCATTCATAATATTCATAACACAGAATTCTATGAAACTATATAAGATTTCTCTTCTCGCGTTTGGTCTCGCCATGCTCACCACGGCGTGCAGCGACATGGACGAGCAGATCTATGAGGGCGGTTCACTCACGCCCGAGCAGCTCGCCGAGACCAACCTTGCTGTGCCCACACGTGTGGACGCTTCATTCGCGGGCATGTACAAGATGATGGCCGACGGCGGCAGCGGACGTGTGTTCACCAACAGCAGCCGTGCTGACGACTTCGCCTTTGTCATGAGCATGATTTCACTCTCCCTCGAGGGTGCTGATGCTTTCGGTCAGGACAACAACTACAACTGGTTCAGCGTTGCCAGCGAGTACTCCGACCGCGACCCCAACTATGCTAATCCCTACATCCGCTACACCACGCCTTACCGTAGCGCAGGTGTGGCCAACGGCCTCATCGCTAACCTCAGCGATGTGCTGGCTATCACGCCCGATGACGCTGCAACACGTGCCAAGCTCGGTCAGGCATACGCTATGCGTGCATTCGACTATCTGGCTCTTGCACCCTACTTCCAGGGCAACTACGCCACCAGCGCCGACCAACCGTGTATTCCTCTGCTTGGCACTGACGCAGACTTCGACTACACCAACAATCCCCGCGCCACAGTGCGTGAGGTGTATGCACAGATCATCTCCGACCTTGACAATGCCATTGAGTATCTCAAGGGTTGGGACCGCGGTGTTGACCCCGAAAACTACGAGGCTACAGCCAACATGAAGATGTACATCGACCGCAACGTGGCATTCGGTCTCCGCGCACGTGCTAATCTCTACATGGAGAACTGGGCACAGGCAGCTGCTGACGCTGACTCCGCTATGGTCGGCTACACTCCCGCCAGCATCTCTGATGTCAGCCGTCCCGCTTTCTGCAGCCTGCAGGAGAAGAACTGGATCTGGGGTATCCTCCTCACCGAGGCTCAGGCCAGTGACTATGGCTATCGTTGCTGCGCAAGCTGGGTATCTGCCTTCACCGGCAGCGGCTATGGCCCTGCTACCACCAACACACCGTGCATCAACCAGCTGCTCTACGACAAGATTCCTGACACCGACGTCCGCAAGGGCTGGTGGCTCGACGCTACCAAGCACTCCGACAACTGGGCAGACCAGGTGTGGACAGACCCCAAAAACGGCAACACAGCTAAGGGTGACGATATCGCAGACTTCACCGATGCCAATGGTGACAAGGTTGAGTTCTTGCCCTACACCAACATCAAGTTTGGTATGAAGAGCGGATGCTCCTCCACCAAGAACGATAATGACTGGCCCCTGATGCGTGTTGAGGAGATGATTCTCATCAAGGCCGAGGGTCTGGCAAAGAGTGGCAAGGAGGCCGAAGGCCGTGCAGTGCTCGAGAGCTTCGTGAAGAACTATCGTGATCCCTCCTACAGCAGCACCGCCGGTGGTCGCTCACTGGCCGACGAGATCTGGTACCAGCGCCGCGTAGAGCTCTGGATGGAAGGCTTCGATGTTGCTGATGCTCGTCGTCTGGGCAAGCCCATCGTGCGCTTCATCCCCGGCCGCGAGAGCAACGTGCCCGAGGCATTCAAGTTCAATATCGCAGCTGACGATCCTTGGATGAACATGCGCTTCCCGCAGACTGAGGTTGATGCCAACCACGGCATCGTGGACAACACCGGTGGCGCTCAGCCCACCAGCGGACAGAATCCTGACCTGCGCGACGGCGTGACCGACTAATGTTAAAGCATTACGCTTTTGCTATTCAAGAATTGAACAAAAACAAATAATTCAAGCAAGATTTATGAAAAAGCATATAATTTTTGCATTGTCGGCCGTGCTCGCCCTCGGTTTCAACTCCTGTAAGGATGATGAGACCATCGAGGTAGGTAAGTGGGACTCCAGTGCCGACTATGCCGTTGTGTCGTTCGTTGAGACAAACAAGTCTACAGAACTCGACCCAGCCGCAGAAACCACTGTCACTCTGCACATGAGCCGCCGCAACCCCGAACTGAGTGAGGTGCTCGATGCAGAGGAGGAACGAGTGAACCAATTGCTCGAAGAAGAAGAGAAGAACAAGAACGCTCAGCTCGAAGACACCACTCTGACTGATGCGCAGCGTGCAGAAATCGACAGTCTGTATAAGCAGACCGTTAAAGACATCATGGCTGCCTACGATGAATTTGTGGATTCCAAGTGCAAGGCTAATCTTGACTCCATCGTAGTCCCCATCGTCATCACTAATGGCATGGACAGCATCTTCACCATCTCTCCCGCCACCTTCAAGCAGGGTGAATGGGTTGGTGAATACACCATCAGCTTCCCCGAAGCCAAGATTGGTACTACATACGAAGTACAGTATGCTGTGACCGACAGAAGTTATGTGTCATCCTACAGCGAAGATGCCACTGCATCATTCACTGTCACTCGTGTTAAGTGGGTGTCCATCGGTACTGCAGATTTCCATGATTATTATTACTTCTCAGACGCTGAGCTTTACGTAGGTAACAGCAGTAAAGTTGATGTTTTGATGAAAGATGGTGATCCCACCAAGTTCCGCATTATGCATCCCTATGATGGCATTCTTGCAGGTTTACAGAGTGCTACTCCTTCCGAGTACACCGAACTCACTCTTCTCAAGGTTGGCGACAAGCTTGAAGGTGTGAATATTACAACTGAGGATCTTGTCTATTTCACTCGTATTTCCACAGGCTATGTTCATCGAACTTATGGCGTGAACATCATTTGCTGGCATCCTGCCGACCTGTATGCCTCACCTACAGAGAGCCTCTACCTCGCCAGCCGCGTGCTCGGCTACCAGAAGAAGACCATCGAGGGTAAGGAATACACCATTCCCGGTGCCATCAACCTCGCTCCTTACTTCTATATGAGTGGCGTTGGTGGTTGGAATGCCACTGGCGAAGAGAAGTGCATCCAGATTATCATGGATGGCTACAAGCTCAAGTATGAGGCCAGCCTGTTCAACCAGGGTGACTTCCAGTGGGAGAAGGTTATGGATGGTCTGTTCACTTCCAATCAGCTCAAGTCCAAATCAGAAGCTTCTCTCTACAAGGGCACATGCGTGGCTACTCAGGACAATGCAGACTCAACGTTCCATGCCAACTATGGTACTCCCTACATCCTCTCTGAGCCTTACGCTGAGGATTATGACATCGTGTTCTTTGTCAAGGACGGCCGTATCCAGATGCCTAAGGACTATGATGATTACTTCGGCATGCAGGAGCTGGGCTTTGAGGCTGCAGGTATGCCTGTCTATGGCACTATCAACGGTTCATCGTCTTCCTTCTCTGACAGCGAGGTGAAGCTCAACATCACCTTCCAGGCTGAGCGTGAGTATGTCAACGCCAATAACCGTAAGGCTTACGAGTATATTACTCTGGACACCAACGACGAAATCCTGGCTAACATGAGTTGGAATCCTGTCGGCACAGCAACATACTATTATATGGAAGTTGATGAGGAAGACAATGTCTCTTATGAAGAAGACCCAGGCTATATCGTCAAGCAGCGCAGCGACAACCCCGAGGCGTTTATGATTGAAGACTGGTACGCCGGCGGCACACTTGAGTTCACATGGAACCAGACGACCAATGCCGTCAGCGTGCCTATGTGTGAAACAGGTTATGAACATCCCAGCTATGGAATGATTTATGTCTGTGACGTCGCCACCTATCCTAATAGCGCCGATTATGGCTGGTCCAGCGAGGATTCTCCCTCAGTATATGACCCCGAGACCAACACCTTCATCTTCCGTCTCGTGTACTTCGTAAATGCTGGCACATTCGGCCTCTACGAGGATAAGATGGTTGTTGAATGGAGTACTTCCGAGGCCAAGGCTCCTCTGAAGAAGGCTGCCCGCACAATGCCTAAATACTTCAACCTCCAGAAGGGAGCGAAAGTGTTTGGCAAGTATGGCAACTATTCCCGCAAGGCTAAGAGCGGCAAGAAGGCCAAGAAGACTGGCATGTTCGAGAAGAAGGCACCCGTCTTCTCCGCTGATCGCGCTGGCATTAAGTTCTAATACTTATTACCACAATATCTTTATGGCTTGCGACCCACTCAGGGCCGCAAGCCATTGTTTTTATTACATTTGTTTTTCAGCACCAAAAGGAAAAAGAGCAAAATGTTTGGCATTTTGTGGGTTAATGTCTAATTTTGCACCCGCTTTATTGTAAGAACCCAACAACTTATGAAAAAGATAGTTTTATTTCTCGGATTAACAGTCCTTACATGGTCAGCTGCTGCTGCATCACGCAGCATCGAGGAGATGCGCACCATCGCGGCCAAGCAACTGCATCGCAGCATGTCAGCCACAACCGCACGCCGCATGTCGGCTGCGGCACAGTCGCCACGACTCCTGCGCATCACCGATGCCTATGCAGTCTTTGCACCAGCCGACAACGAGAGTTTTGTCATCATCAGCCGCGACGAGAGTCGCAGGCCTGTGCTGGGATATGCTGCAACGCCGTTCCCAACAACTGACATGCCCGACGGACTGCAATGGTATCTCCAGCAGGTAGAACTGACGGCAAACAGTCAGCAGTCATCACGCCGCAACGCTGCCACCTACACTGCAACAGAGAATTTCGTCACTACGACATGGGATCAGGGTCATCCCTTCAACTTGCTCACACCCAACAAGTACCCATCAGGCTGTGTGGCAACGTCCATAGCACAGTGTATGAACTACTGCCAATGGCCAGAATCAGCTGAGTTCGAAGGCACATGCAGGGTTACTAAGATTGTGAATCACAGGGAAAAGTCAGAACGCCAGACGTTAGACATCAGTTCAACCTACACTTGGCCTTATAAGGACAACTACAGTAACAGAGGCCGCACTCAGGACAACATCGCCGAGTTGCTTCGCGACTGCGGCTATGCCACCTACATGAATTATTCAGACGATGGCAGCGGCACTGCCAGCTATCTTGCCGGAATAGCTCTGACACATATCTTCAACTATCCAGATGCATGCATACGCTATCGTCCACGTGACTATTGCACCTCGCAGGACGAATGGGCACAGATTATCTACGACGAGTTGATGGCCAAGCGACCTGTCTACTATGGTGCCAGCGACGAATCATTTGGTGGTCACGCTTTCCTGCTCAGCGGCATTGACGAGGATGGACTGGTATATGTCAACTGGGGCTGGCGCGGTACAGCCGACGGCTTCTTCGACCTCGCCGACCTCAACCCCAAGCAAGGCTCACGCGAGATGCATTTCAACAACGGTGCTGATATCGTCTTTGGCTTCAAGCCTATAGCCGAAGCCGACGACAAGCCCGAGGTACTGATATATGCCTATAGTGGCAAGCCCTACACCTTCCGATGGGGCACCGCTACCGATGATGATGAAGTGGAACACCATACACTCTACTGCGAACTGCCATACGGTTTCCTCAATGTTCAACCAGCAGACTTCAATGGCGTGTTCGGCCTCTTTGCTGACGACCTCACAGACGGTTCCTCATGGGTCATTGCACCAGAACTGCGCGACCCGGAAGAGATACCTTCAGGCTACGGGTATTGCGGCGATGAAGAGCAGTGGGCCGACTTCGCATTCTACTACTACATCGACGGCGAGGCTGGCCTGACACCAGGTCACACCTATCGCATGAGCTTCGGCTCCTACGACCCGCGCGAGGGTCGCTGGCACAGCATTATGAGCGATTATGGCGAAGTGGCATACGAGATAACCTACACTGGCGACCCTGCCACAAGTACTGTCAGCGAGGACTACACCACACCACCCGTACTCACTGGCATCTACAGCGTGAAGGCTGACGGCAACAACCATATCGATGCCTTCTCTGCCGTCACACGCGTCTATGACCAGACTGGACGCCTCGTCCACACTGCTCCCACAGCACACTTCAACCTCTGGAACGTGACCACACGCGGCATCCTCATCGTGGATGACGGACGCACACGCCGCAAGGTGGTGAGATAATCTTTTCAATAACAACTAACAACATACTCGCATGAAACGTATTCTCTTGCCTCTGCTGGCACTTACTGTCTCGCTGACAGCCGCTGCCAGAGACGTGTTTGTCAACACACCGCGCACCACACTCATGCTCTCAGCCAACGAGGGCCAGACACCCCGCATACACTACTACGGCTCGCGTCTGCGTGCCGAACAGGCACAGGAGGTGTACGATGCTATGAGCATCAACTACGATGCCTATCCCGCCTTCGGACGCTATAGCTTCGATGAGACGGCTCTCAGCGTGACACACGCCGACGGCAATATGTCCACCGAACTCGCCATCACAGGCGTGCGCACCGACGGCGACATGACCATCATTGCGATGAAGGACAAGAAATACGACTTCTATGTTGACCTCTACTACAAGGCCAACGCCGAGAGCGATGTCATCGAGACGTGGACTGTGCTGCGCAATGGCGAGAAGAAGCCTGTCAAGTTGGAGCAGTATGCCAGCGGCGTCGTCACCATGCGTCAGGAGGCACTGCGCGTGGGCGATGGCACCTCAGCCAAGGGTGCATGGCTCACACATTTCCACGGCGCATGGGGTCAGGAGGCACAGATGACCGAGGAGCCTCTCACACAGGGCCTGAAGACCATCGTCAACCACGACGGTGTGCGCACGGCAATGAACGACCGAGCCGAGGTGATGATCTCGCTCGACGGCCGTCCTTGCGAGAACAGTGGCCGCGTCATCGGCGCTGCCCTCTGTTGGACAGGTAACTACAAGCTGCGCATCGAGACGCGAGGCCACTACCGCCACACGCTCATCGCTGGCATCGACGACCTGCACACAGCCTATATCCTCAAGCCTGGCGAGACGTTCCGCACACCAGAGTTGGCCATGACCTACAGCGAAGAGGGCAAGGGCGGCGTCAGCCGCGCCTTCCATCGTTGGGGCCGAGCCGGCAAGCTGCACAACGGCCGTGCGCTGCGCGACATTCTGCTCAACTCGTGGGAGGGTGTCTACATGAATGTCAACCAGGAGGTGTGCGAGCAGATGATGGACGGCTTACGCGAGCTTGGCGGTGAACTCTTCGTTGTCGACGACGGATGGTTTGGCCGCAAATACCGCCGCACCGACGACACACAGGGCTTGGGCGACTGGGTGACCGACACCGAGAAACTTCCCAATGGCGTGCCGGCACTGCTCAAGGCTGCCGAGGACCGCGGCCTGAAGTTCGGCATCTGGATAGAACCCGAGATGACCAACAGCAAGAGCGAGCTCTACGAGCAGCATCCAGACTGGGTAGTTGCACATCCCACACGCGAGCTGGCCAAGGGTCGCGGCGGCACACAGCTCGTGCTGGATATGTCCAATCCCAAGGTGCAGGACTTTGTGGTGGCCGTTGTTGACAACCTCGTCAAGGAGAACCCCACACTGCACTACATCAAGTGGGACTGCAACATGTCGATGCAGAACTTCGGTAGCTCATATCTCACCGCAGACCGCCAAAGCCATCTCTTCGTGGACTTCCATCTCGGACTGCGCAAGGCTTTGGAGCGCATTCGCGCCGCACATCCCAACCTCGTCATCCAGCTGTGCAGCAGCGGCGGCGGACGCGTCAACTGGGGCTTCATGCCTTACTTTGACGAGTTCTGGTGCTCCGACAACACCGATGCCCAGCAGCGACTCTTCATCCAGTGGGGCACCAGCCATTTCTTCCCCACGATGGCTATGGCACAGCACGTCAGCGCCTCGCCCAACCACCAGACAGGCCGCGTCATCCCGCTCAAGTTCCGCTTTGATGTTGCCATGACTGGACGCCTCGGCATGGAGATGAAACCCAGCGACCTCAACGACCAGGAACGCGAATATGCCAAGAGAGCCGTGGCCTTCTACAAGGAGATCCGCCCCACCATACAGCTCGGCGACCAGTATCGCCTTATCTCGCCATACGAGGGCAATGGTTTCTGCAGCGAGATGTTTGTCACAGAGGACAAGAGCGAGGCCGTGTTCTTCTGCTACAAGTTTGAGAACTACGTCGGTCTCGATGCTCCGCGTTGGCACATGGCCGGGCTCGACCCCAATGCCACCTATCGTCTTGAGGAGTTCGCCTTGCGCGAGCGTCAGCACTATTTCGAGGGCAAGACCTTCTCTGGCAAGTTCCTCATGGAGACGGGCTTTGATGCCAGCCTCAGCGGACAGTTTGCCAGCCGCGTCATTCGACTTCGCAAAGTATAAAGAGTTTAATACGATTCTATTACACCTAATTGTCCCCATAGACCGCGTCTATGGGGACAATTATACTTATAATCATTCCATCACAACAGCTTCCTTGCGTGCCCCGTCAACCTTGATAACAAGGGGCGTATCGAGATGCACCACGCGGATGTGGTCGCTTTCGTAAGTGGCAGGCATCTGCGCCAGACGGTCCTGACGGTAGACACCGTCGCCCATGTAGTCGTTTATGGTCAGATAGGCTACACCCAGTGATGTGAGGTTCTGGAAGAAGTGCGTTCCCTGGCTTGGGTCAACACGGTAGTTGTCCATGCCTGCCTCCACAATCACCTTGGCGGCAGAGATGGCCGGCCACTTGACAGGTATGCCCAACCAAGGGTCGCTGGAGCCCCAGCGTCCGGGGCCGACGAGGACGTAATTACGGCCTTCGTCGAGGAACTTGCGGTTGATGTCACGCATCTCGTCAGCTATGGCAGGATTATGGGATGCGCTCCAGTTGTCGGTCTTCACGTAAACGATGTCCTGAATGTCCTGCATCACGCCGTGACCTATGGCGTTGTGTGAGCGCAGCAGGCAGGCCTCGTCGCTGATTTTGGTCAGGTCTTCATCGAGATACATCTTGTTGTCGACCATCGGGCGTATCTGCAGCAGGTAGAACTCGCCTGTGCGGTCGGCATTAATGTTCGCGGCAAACTCTATTTCCACGGGACGACGCATCTCAGACTGGCCATACTGCATGACCTTCTGCATCAGCTCCGGCAGCGGGAAGATGCCTTGCTGCAGCACTCCGCAGAAGGTAATCACTTTGCGGCCACCTTCATATATGCCGTCTCGCAGCACTTGGTCGTATGGGTCGTAGGTGGAGGCGATGTATTGCAATGTTCCGTCGGGTTCGGCGGCATTGACACGCAGTCGCAGGAGGTTGAAACCGTCGTCCTTGATGAACGTTGTCGGCGGGTTCTGGAGGTCAAGGGCGTAGAAGCGTGTTTGCGTCTCGCGCAAAGCTATCTCCAGCTCGCTGGTTTGCAACACCTGATGCGGGTGTGCCGGGCACACTCGCAGACATTGTCCTCCGTCAACGATATACTTGCCCAAACCAAGCGCCAGATTCACCGTTCCCTCTTCTGCCCGCTCGTCGCCTATGGGATAATAGTTCACCGAGCGTGCCACGCCAGAGAGCGTAGGATAGAAACGTTCGCCGTGAGCATGGCCCACGACCTCCTGCAGTATCACCGCCATCTTCTCCTGGTCAATGACATTGCTGGTGGCTGTCATATAAGCCTTCGAGTCGCGGTAGAACACGCTGGCATACACAGCCTTGACAGCATCCGAGAGCATGTGCAGGCGTTCGTACTTGTCGGCCACATGAGGTATCATATATGTCGAATAGATGCCTGCAAAGGGCTGGTAGTGGCTGTCTTCGAGCAGTGAGCTCGAACGTATGGCGATGGGAGTATCAACGACTTCAAGGAAAGCCATGAGGTCGCCTATGAGACGTGCCGGCAGGCGGGCATGCAGGAATGCAGTGAGGATCTCTTCGTCGGGCAAGTCGGAGAGCGCCAGCTGATAGAGTTCATTAGAATCCATGAACTCGTCGAAGATATCGGTACAGAGCACTACCGTCTTGGGTATCATCACCGAAGCGTTGTCGAATTCTTCCAAGTCGGGATGGCGTTGTATGATGTGGTCTATGAATGCCAGTCCGCGACCCTTGCCACCCAGACTACCGTCGCCGATGCGCTGGAAGTTGGAGTAGCGGTCGAAACGGTCACGCTGGAACACGGCCACAACACCCTGGTTTTTCATGCGACGGTACGACACGATTGCATCGAAGATGATTTGTCTGTGCTGGTCAACGTCGCGAACGGAGTTCCAAGTGATGCGTTTGAGGAACTCTGCTATGGGGAACAGTGCCCTGGATCCCAGCCAGCGCGAGACATTGTTGTGCTGCACGTGGTAGAGCAGAGCCTCGCGGGGCAGTGTGAAGATGTTGTCCTGCAGGTCCTTGAGGTTGCGCAGGCGTGCCACCTCCTGCATGTTGCTCGGGTCGCGGAAGATGAAGTCTCCGAAACCGAAATAGTGGTTGATGAGCTTGCGCAGGTCCACGGCCAGCTTCTTGGAGTTCTTGTCCACGAAGCGCACCTTCTGGTCCTCTAACAGCTTGGCTTTCTCTGGCTCACTCGACTCCATGATAAGTGGTATGTAGGGATCGCGTTCGCGGATGTTGCGCAGCAACGTCACGCCAGCCAACTCGTCTATACGTCCATCGTGGGGGAAACGGCAGTCGGAAATCACACCCAGAGTATTGTCGGCAAAGCGATCGTATAGCGACCATGCCTCCTCGTAGGAGCGGGCCAGCACAATCTTCGGACGGCCTCGCATGCGCAACGTCTCGAGTTGCGAGTTGAGAGCTTCCGTAGCAAACTCCAGCGACTGCTGCAACACGAAATTGTATAGGTTGGGTAGTATGCTGGAATAGAAACGCACGTTGTCCTCCACCAGCAGGATCATCTGCACACCAGCTCCGAGGTCGTGCTCCAGATTCATTTTGTCCTCGATGAGCTTGATGATGGACAGCAGCAGCTCGGTGTTGCCCAACCAGCAGAACACATATTCGAATGCCGAGAGGTCTTCACCAGTCATGCGACGGCTGATGCCGTGGCTGAACGGCGTCAGCACCACGCATGGTATCTGCGGATGGCTCTCCTTGATGCCACGTGCAATCTGGAAGATGTCGTTGTTGTCTGTGCCAGGCATGACGATGACCAGATCAAAGCTCAGACGATCCATCTGTGTCAGCGCCTCGTCCTCGGAGGCCACCTGCACGAAGCGTGGAGGATAGCGCAGGCCGAGTTTGGCATATTCATCAAATATCTTCTCATCCACACGGCCGTCATCCTCAAGCATGAAGGCATCATACGGGTTGGCAATGAGTAGCACATTGAAGATTCGTCGAGCCATGAGGTCGACGAAACTGGTGTCTTTCAGTACGAGTTGTTCACGTTTCATAGGTAATGATTAGTCTTTCATTTCTCTTATCCGCTGCAACGCCTGCTGCATCTTGTCGTCCTTGGCACACAGTGAGATACGTATGTAGCGGTTGCCATTGGAACCGAAGATGAATCCCGGTGTTACAAACACACGCGCCTCGTGGAGGATGCGCTCTGTCAGCGTCTCAACGTTGTCGATGTCGTCGGGTATGCGTCCCCACAGGAACATGCCCGTCTGCGTGGGGTCGAAGGTGCAGCCCAGCTCGCGCATGATGTCCTCGGCGATGGCGCGACGCGTGGCGTATGTGGCAATATTGGCCTGCATGTGCCATTCGTCGGTGCTGCCCGTGAGGGCCTCTGCCGCCGCGAGCTGCATGGGCCGGAATGTGCCGCTGTCGATATTGGACTTCACCTTGAGAATCCATCGAATGAACTCGGCGTTGGTACACAGCATGCCTACGCGCCAGCCAGGCATGTTGAAGCTCTTGGACATGGAGTTGAATTCGATGCAACAGTCCTTGGCTCCAGGCACCTGCAGGATGCTTAACCGCTCGCCCTCGTTGAGAATGAACGAGTATGGGTTGTCGTTGACAACCACTATGCCATGACGACGCGCGAAGTCCACCAACCGCTCGTAGGTACGGCGCTGGGCGCGTGCACCGGTCGGCATGTGCGGGTAGTTGCACCACAGCAGCTTGGGGGCCGTGGCCGGATTGCTTACAAGTTCCTCTAATTGGTCGAAATCTGGCTGCCATCCGTTGGCCTCGGTGAGGTCATAGTTGACAACTTCTGCCCCAAGCAGTTGGGACAGGGATGTATATGTTGGGTAGCCTGGATTTGGCACCAGCACGCGCTCGCCTGGGTTCACCAACGCCAGCGTTACATGCAGGATGCCTTCCTTGGAACCTATCAGTGGCTGTATCTCGGTGGCCGGATCCAGCTCCACGCCATACCAGCGGGCATAGAACGCAGCCATAGCCTGACGCAGCTCAGGCGTGCCCACAGTTGGCTGATAGCCATGAGCTTCGGGACGACGTGCCTCGCGGCAGAGCACATCGATGGTGTTGGCCGACGGCGGCATATCGGGGCTGCCGATGGCCAGAGAGATGATGTCGCAACCCTCGGCATTGAGGCGTGCCACCTCTTTGAGCTTGCGACTGAAGTAGTATTCCTGCACATGCTGAAGCCGCTGTGCAGGCTCAAATACATTCTTTTCCATGCGTGTATTCTCCAAGTATTCTTAGGTCTGAGGTCAGTGGACGTATAGCGTCTATGCACTGTGAATAGCGTGTGTAG
This sequence comes from uncultured Bacteroidaceae bacterium, assembly GCA_905233465.1. Classification (GTDB taxonomy): domain Bacteria; phylum Bacteroidota; class Bacteroidia; order Bacteroidales; family Bacteroidaceae; genus Physcousia. Next base: position 54,801 of record CAJOEI010000025.1, read on the forward strand.
TCAGTAAAGAGCACATCGACGTAGAAGAGATATTCCCACTCGCGTCCGATGATGGGCAACGACTGTATCTTTGTCAGGTTCAGTTTGTAGAATGACAGCACCGATAGCACCTGAGACAGCGACCCTTCTTCGTGTGGCAGCGCGAACACTATGCTGGCCTTGTCCGTCGTCAGGATGTTGCGCAGCAGGTTGGCTCGTGAGGGATTGGCCACAACCAGGAAACGTGTGAAGTTGTGTTTGTTGGTCTCTATGCCCTCCTGCAGCACCTGCAGACCGTACATCTCTGCCAGACGTGCCGAGCCTATTGCCGCGTGGCCGTGCATCTGCTCACGTGCGATGGTGCTGGCGGCACCTGCGGTGTCGGTAGCTTCCACGATTTTCATGTCCGGATGCTGTCGCAGGAAGTCGCGACACTGCATCAGCGCCACGGGATGCGAATGCACCTCATGAATGTCATCCCAGGTGTCAGAAGGCAATGCCAGGAAACTGTGCTTAATGCGCAGCTTGTGCTCGCCGACGATAGTCACCGGAGCCTCGCGCAGCAGCTCGTAGTTGTGTAGCAACGAACCCGCGATGGTGTTCTCAATGGCCACCACACCTATGGCTGTGGCATCAGCACGCAGCGTGTCAAAGACCAGTTCAAACGACGAACAACAGATGAGTTCGATGTCCTCGCCCTCGTAATACTGATGAGCAGCGATGTCGTGGAAACTGCCTTCTATGCCCTGAATTGCTATACGTTTCATTTATTATATTATTATCTCAACTTGAAACTTAAACAAAGTTCCCGCCTCATTGCAGTGAAGCGGGAACCTGATATTATCAATTGTCAATTTCCAATTATCAATTGTACACGGCCTACCGCTTCACTCTGGCAGAGCAAAGTAAAAATAGCGGTAATAGTATGCGTGACGATGTTGAATCATTATATATTTTTGTGTTTATCGGCGGCAAAAGTACACGTATTATCTCATATCGCCAACTTTTTCATCAACTTTTTGCAACTTCACTTGCATTTTGTTGATGTCAGCTCAGCATGGAACGGCCCACAGCCTTGCGAATCTCGAACATATACACGAAGCACGAAAGCAGGAAATAGACACCGGCCAGGACCCACAGCATCAGCAGTTCATCGTGGACATCACCCAGAGATGCGCCCATGCCGCAGACACGCACATAGGCATTTGCGCCCCATGTGGACGGGAAGACGGTGCTCACAGCCTTCCAGAACGGGGGAATGGATGCTCCGGGCCAGCTCACGCCGGTGAGGAACAGCAGGGGTATGGACATGAACACGAAGAGCAGGATGCAGTCCTCGCGACGGTAGATGAAGCTGGACCAGAAGATGGCCATATATGTGCACGCCAGCAGATAAGGCACCAGCACGCCTATGAGCGTCCAGAAGTGTGCCAGCTGCGGCAGGCCGAACCAGCGCGTGACGCACACGGCCATATACACACCCATGAGCAGGAAGAGCAGGAAATGCACCAGCCCCTTGCCCAGGACAATGGCCAGAGTGTTCTTGTAGTGGCGCGAAGGAGGGATGACAAGGCCGCGGAAGCGTTCGCGCGAACGGCCCATAGACATGCCCACACCCAGACACAGCGCCTGCTGCAGGATGAGCATCAACACAGGGGGTATGAGGAACGAGGCAAAGCCTCCGGCAGAGTTGTACATCTTCACCTCCTCAAAGCGTATGGGCCAGCGCGCCAGCTCCTCCTCGCGAGCTGTGGTGTTGCTCTGATGTTCATGCACCTTGATGTTGCGGTTTATCTCCTGTGCCACATTGATGACACCCAGATAAGCCACCTTATAATATAGCATCGACGTGAGGTCGCTGTAGAGGCCCACCACCGTCTGTTCGCCGCGTACGAGGCTGAGGTTGAACTCCGCCGGCACACGCAGTATGGCATACACGTCGCGTCGACGCATCAGCTCCTGAGCCTCGGCCATATCAGTGCAGTGGGCTGCGATGCTGACCTCCGGCGTGGCATCTACGCGGCGGATGAAGTCGCGGCTACGGGCTGTCATGCTCTCATCGACGACACACACGGGCAGCTCGCGCTGCGTCTCGGTGTTGTATATCATCGCGTACAGCAACGGATAGGCCAGCGGCAGCAGGATGACGAAGATCAGTATGCCCTCATCTTTGACGAGTTCCGAGAGCTCGTCCATCCACACATGTAATATAGGGAACTTTGGCTTGATCATTCTTGGTATTCTTTGTTGAGGAAGGCATCATTCAGGCGATAGCCGAAGAGCTGGGGTGCCAGATATATGGCCACGAGAGCCACCACACTGGACCACGCATAGCTGATGTCATAGCCGTTAAGCGCTTGATTGACATATATGAGGAAGTAGTGGTGCAGCGGGAAGATATTGCTCAGCCACTGAAACGGCGCGTCCATTGCTGACACGGGAAACGAGAAGCCGGCCAGCGAGAACTGCATCACGCCCAGCAGCGAGCATGCAGACATCGCCATGCGCATCTGGCCGGGGAAGGCCTCAAACATCAACAGCCCGAAGCCCTGTGAGGCCAGCACAGCCAGGAAACCCCACAGCATCATACGCGAGATGCCGCATTGACACGGGAACTGCAGATAGCTGTAGAAGATCAGGTCTATGACCCAGAAGATGATGGTGTACAACATGGTCTGAGGCATGAACTTGCCCAGGATGACCACCCACACGCGCTGCCCGGCCATGTTGTAGAGCTTGCGTTGTGAGCCACGTTTCCACTCTATGCCCAGCGCATAGCTCGTGGTGAGCATGATGACGAGCATCAGCAGCCCCGGCACGATGAGGTTGGACAGCACCACGGAGTAGTTCAGATGCGGATTGCCTATAGGGTGCGACTCGATGACGATAGGTTGCAAGGTGCCCATAATCTGGTCGTCGCGAAAGCCACGCGCACGCATCGTGGCGCGTGTCATGGCCAGGCCAGCCATCTCGCCCATCTTGCGCATGTCCTTCATCAGCAGCGAGGCCGCGACATAGTATGTGTCGTTGGTATAGAACGAGATCACGGGTTGGCGCTGCGTCAGCGTCGCCTCGGTGGTGCCCTTGGGAATGCGGAAGATGGCATACACCTCGCCGCGCTGCATAGCCTGACGTGCCTCGGTGAAGCTCGTGGTCTGCATGACGAAGTTGGTCTCCTCCATCGTGCCGAGGATGCGTGTCAGCTGGCGCGTGACATGCGTGTTGTCCTCATCGACCAGTGCTGCTGGCAACTTGGTGGGCAGGCCAGCCTGCATCAGGCTCGTGAACATCCACAGGAACCCCAGTGGAGCCACAAACATGATGACCAGGAAGATAGGTCTCCGGCCGAAGGCTACGAGCTCACGACGCGTGATCTGCCAGATGTTCTTTAATGCCGTGAGCATATTTTACTTGATAATAACAGTCATGCCGGCCAGCACGTCCTTGACATCGTCATTGTTCACGGGGCGAGCAGTGACCTCAAATGTTTTCAGGTCATACTGGTCGAGGGCTTTGGTGGCCTTCCATGTGGCATAGCTGCCCATGACATTCATCGAGGTGATCTTCACCTTGAGCTCGCGGTCCACGGCGGGAGCATAGATGGTCAGCTCGCTGCCGATGGTCATGCTCGGCAGATAGTCCTCGCGGACATTGAAGACGAAGCGCACATCGTCCGTGCGGGCGATGTTCATGATTGGTGCACCCTGACCCACGAGCTCGCCAACAGAGGGGAATACCTCGGTCACGGTGCCGTCGGCAGTGGCGGTGAGCACGGTCTCGCGCTGGTAGCCCTGCACCTCAGTCACGGCACCACGGGCACGTGCCACCTGTGCGGCAGCAGCAGCCTTGTCCTCACGGCGCGCACCTTCCTTGGCCATCTCATACTGGCTGCGGGCGGCAGCCTCGGTGGCGCGCATAGCCTTCAGCTGGGCCTCGGCCTCGTCACGCTTCTGCGTGGCGATGACGCCTTCGTCGGCCAGACGGGAGACTCGTGCGAAAGTCTTCTCACACACCTCCAGACCGGCAATGGCTTTCTGCCACAGCTCGTAGGCACCCTGTATCTCCTGACGGCGCGCGCCGTTCTGGGCCTTCTGCTCTATGGCCATCGCTGCGGCTTCGGCAGCCTGAGCCTGCATCATCTTGGCTTCCACCTCGGGCGAATCCATCACCACCAGTGTGTCACCTGCCTTCACGCGGTCGCCGCTGTGCACACGCAGTTCCTTCACGCGGCTGGGCACCTTGCTGCTGATGCGGTAGTCCGATGTCTCGGCCTGACCCTGCAGCACTTCCTTGGGTTTAGGCAAGAAGATGCCCACGAGAATTACTAACACCATCACGCCCACAAGCACCAGGGCAATGATTAGCAGATTGTTGAGTTTTGTACGTTTTGCCATATTCTGTGATTATATTATCTGATGTTATGCTATGGAGTTATGTTTAGGAGTTAAAGGGCCAATGCTATTATTAAGTCTCATTTGTGGATAATTATCATTTGGCTCATTATAACTCCCCATTATAACTCCCTTTTATAACTCCTTAACTCCCTATCTTATCGTTCCCAACGAGCGTTGGAGATAAAGCTCGGCTAAGCGTGTGTCGATGTTGGCCTCCACCAGTGTGGAATGAGCCGACAGCCATGCTGTCTGTGCCTGCAGCACGTTGCTCACGGGAATCACGCCCTCGGCCATACCCAGATTGGCCATGCGCAAGTTCTCGTCGGCCTGCTCCTGCGAGCGGCGGGCAGCGGCCATGCGCTCGCGGGCCTCCTGCAACTTCTGCTGGTTTTGCTTCACCTGCAGGGTAATCTTCTCGCGGGTGTCGCTCAGACGCGTCTCGGCAACCTTGGCCTCGGCACGCGCCTGACGCACCTTGTAGAGGCGGTCGCCCCAGGTCACGACGGGTACCTTCAGCACCACGCCGGCGCTCCACATGCCGTTGAACTTCTTTTCGAAGCCGTTGAACACGTTGGGGTTGGAAACCAGATAACCAGCCGTGAGAGCCAGATTGGGCATATACTCCGAGCGAGCCACCTTAATCTGTTCGCGTTTCACCTGCGCTGCGATGTCCAAGGCCTGTAACTCAGGACGATTGCTCATCGCCGTCTCAACAGCTGTATTGGCAAGCATCTCATCCGCCTCAGCTACCGTTGCTGCACTCGCATCACTGACCTCAATGCTCTCATCTGCCAGCACAAAGGTCTCGTCCAAGGGCAGGCCGCAGAGCTGTGCCAGCGCCATGCGCGAGAGCACAAGGCCGTTCTCCACCTGGATCATCGCCACCTCAGCCTCGTTGACCTTCACCTTCACGCTCAGGCCGTCGGCTTTCGTGGCCATACCTTCGTCGATGATGCGGTCCACGTCGGCGTCGAGCTTGCGTACTGTCTGCAGGAAACTCTCAGCCAGCTTGCGCTTGGCCTGCAGGTTGACGATGCGCCAGTAGGCCTCGTCCACGCTCACTAACAGCTCATGTTCCTCCAGAGTGTGTTTGGCTCCGGCAGCTTCCTCGGCCAACCGCGTGATGCGGTCGTAGGCGCGAATCTTGCCGCCCATGTACAGGGGCTGTGTGAGCATGATGCTCGCGCCAGTCATGTTGCGGGTGTCGGTGCGGAAGGCATCCACGATGCTTGCACCGGCCTCGTCGAGCACAGAGGCCATGTTGGTCAACATGCCGTTGAACACCGTGGAGGCCTGTGCCAGATACGGTGCCGCAGCCTGCTGCAGCAGTTGTGGATTCTGAAGCATCTGCGCCAGCTGCGGGTTCTGTGCCAACAGTGTCTGCACTTCGGCGTTCTGCATCAGCGCCGCAAACTCAGGGCTCTGGGTGTAGGCCGTCAGCTGGCTTTGGTAGTTGGCCACGCCCTGCTGCATGCCCTGACGCACGCTCGTGGCCAGGTTGGTGCCCAGGTTGTTTAACTTATCTTTCTGCTCACTGTTGAGCAGCGACACCTCTTTGTTGGTTCGCTGGTATGTTCCCACGGCGTTCACGCGCGGGAAGTAGTTGGACTGCGCCGACTTGTGTTGCCAGTGAGCCGCCTCTTTGCTCAAGGCGCTCATACGCAGCTCCTTGTTACCCTGCAAGGCCAACGCACGGCAGCTGTCAAGCGTCAGCACTGTCTGAGCGCTCACCACGCCTGCCAACAAGAGGGCCATAAAGGATGTCAGGATTCGTGTGTTCATTTATATAGGTTTTATAAAATCGCCTGCAAAGGTCGCCACTTTTCGGGAGATGACCAAATCCACGCGGCACGCAAAGACTAATTTACAAAAGAAAACCCCTTTTTGCATACTGTTAGGCCCACACAGATGCCCAACAACGCAAAAAAATGCCCAAACACTTGCCCATATCAGCCAAATCCAATACTTTTGCCGACAATTTCAACCACAATATATTTGCATGTCCGACAGACTCTTTATCCTCGACACCACCCTGCGCGACGGCGAACAAGTGCCTGGCTGCCAGCTCAACACCATTGAGAAGATACAAGTGGCCAAGCAGCTCGAAGCACTTGGCGTGGACGTCATCGAGGCGGGCTTCCCCATCAGCTCACCGGGCGACTTCAACAGCGTCATAGAGATATCCAAGGCCGTCACGTGGCCCACCATCTGTGCACTCACACGAGCTGTGGAGCATGACATCGACGTGGCCGTGGATGCATTGCGCTATGCCAAGCGCAAGCGCATACACACTGGTATCGGCACATCCGACACACACATCAAATACAAGTTCAACGCCTCGCGAGAGGAAATCATTGAGCGCGCTGTGGCTGCCGTGAAATACGCGCGACGCTTCTGCGACGACGTGGAGTTCTACGCCGAGGATGCCGGACGCACAGACAACGAGTATCTGGCACGTGTCATCGAGGCCGTGGTCAAAGCGGGTGCAACGGTGTGCAACATCCCTGACACCACAGGCTACTGCCTGCCACAGGAGTTCGGCGACAAGATACGCTATCTCATGGAACACGTCGACGGACTCAGCAGTGGCAAGGCGATTCTCAGTGTGCACTGCCACAACGACCTCGGCATGGCCACAGCAAACACCATAGCAGGCATCACCGCAGGCGCACGACAGGCCGAAGTCACCATCAACGGCATTGGCGAACGTGCTGGCAACACCAGCCTCGAAGAAGTGGCAATGATACTCAAGTGCCACAAGCACATCGGCATCGACACCAACATCAATACACAGCAAATCTATCCCACATCGCGACTCGTAAGCTCGCTGATGAACATGCCCGTACAGCCCAACAAGGCCATCGTGGGACGCAACGCCTTCGCACACTCCAGCGGAATACATCAGGACGGAGTCATCAAGAACGCACAGACTTACGAAATCATTAACCCTAACGATGTAGGCATTGACGACAACAGCATTCTGCTCACCGCACGTAGCGGACACGCCGCTCTCAAACACCGCCTGCAGGCGCTGGGAATAGAACTCACCGACGAAGCTCTCGACAAGACCTACGAGGCGTTCCTGCGACTGGCCGATCAGAAGAAAGAAGTCACCAACGACGACATCCTCATGCTCGCAGGAGCCGACCGCAACGCCACACATGCCATCAAACTCGAATACCTGCAGGTCACAACAGGCATGGGCGTGCGCAGCGTGGCCGCAATAGGGCTCAACATCAGCGGCGAACGTTTTGAGGCCTCTGCTTCGGGCAACGGACCCGTGGATGCCGCCATCAAAGCTCTCAAGGTCATCATACGCCGCAAGATGACACTAAAGGAGTTCACCATACAGGCCATCTCCAAGGGCTCCGACGATGTAGGCAAAGTGCACATGCAGGTAGAGTACGACGGACAACTCTACTACGGCTTCGGGGCAAATACTGACATCGTCACTGCCAGCGTGGAAGCATATATCGACTGCATCAACAAATTCAGGAAATAAGCGACAAGACGCTAACAGCACAACTTCTCGACATACAATCCTCAACGAATTATACGAATTATACGAATATTGTATATGCGTATTTAGTCTGCGCTTATAGATTCGTATAATTCGTATAATTCGTAGCATAAAGATAATGTCTGCATTTTGACATAGCGCTAATTTGCTGTTGTTTTGCTCCACAAGCCTGCATGAACCGTTAACAATAGTTAAAACATCGTGCGCGTGCAACGTGCGTATTCTATTATTTGCTTACTTTGTAGCCATAACTAACTATAAACCATAAAAAACCTCTATTATATGAAACGAATACTACTATTCCTGTTCGTTGTCGTCACCTCGGCAATGGCGATGGCAGAGGTCATAACACCAGAGCAGGCACTGGAGCAAGCTCAGAGCTTCATCTCCAAGAGAGAGGCTGACGGCACCAGGCCTCGCCGTGCCCCGGGCACAGCCGCTTCGCGCCTGACAATGACCGGCCAAATTAGCGGACTGTATGTCTTCAACGTAGCTGCCGACGGCGGCTTTGTCATCGTCAGCAACGACGACAGCACACGGCCTATTCTCGGATATTCCGACAGCGGCAACATCGACATCAACAACATCCCGCAAAACATGCGTGCATGGCTGCAGGGCTATGCCGACGAGATAGCGTGGGCACAGAAGCATCCGACACAGCAGACGTCACAGCAGCTGAAGAAGGCCCCGCGACGCATCGGTACACACAGCACCACAGCCATCGAGCCGCTGGTGAAGTCGACGTGGAATCAGGGCGAACCGTTTAACAACCTATGTCCAACTTACGACGGCAGCAACAAATCTGCCACGGGATGTGTTGCCACAGCAATGGCACAGGTGATGAACTACCACGAGTGGCCAACGGCAGCCACGCAGTCCATCCCAGGATACACAACAGACAGCCATCAGCTTAGCTTGTCATCGTTAGACCCCGTCACCTTCGACTGGAACAATATGCTTGATAGCTATCCAGATAATGGATACAACGACACGCAAGCCACAGCCGTAGCTACGCTGCTGCAATATTGCGGCTGGTCCGTCCAGATGGACTATGGGCCGGAATCGGGCGCAACGACATCTGCAGTGGCGGATGCACTAATAGCCTATTTCGACTACAACTCCAACACCACGCAGTGTGTCATTCGTAGCTTCTACACCTATGCCAAGTGGACCGACCTCATCTACCATGAGCTGTCGCAGAACCGTCCTGTGGTATATGGTGGCTCGTCTTCAGGCGGCGGACACGAGTTTGTATGCGACGGATACAAGTATGAGAACGAGACTGACTTCTTCCACATCAACTGGGGATGGGGCGGCATGAGCGACGAATACTTTGTCCTGTCAGCCCTTGACCCCGACCAGCAGGGCATCGGCGGCAGCACCTCCAACGACGGCTTCCACTACGGTCAGGATGCTGTCATAGGCATTCAGCCATCAACAGGCACAGGCACTGTGGCCAACATCACACCTAATACAATCAAGCTGGCTATGACCAGCATGACACTGAGCAGCAATACCACCTATGTGGGCTTCCCTGTGGATGTCACACTCAGCATCAAAAACAATAGCTCGGATGACTACGATGGAGACATCTATTTGGGATTGAAATTATCAAAAGGATATAGTCTTGCTGAAGGCAACAACTTCTCCATCCCGGCTGGAGAGACAAGAGACTGTACCTTCTCATTCAATCCATCAGAAGCAGGCTCCTATGACTTCGTGTTCTTCTTCCCCAATGTTTACGGCTCATATTCTACTAATGGCGAAGTTGGAGCTACACTGACTGTAGAACAACCCAGCGGTCTCACCGTGTACGACGGAACAGATGAAAGCCAGGAAGTTCCGGCATACATTTTTTACTTTGATGAATACACAAGAAGTCAGTTTGTCATTCCAGCGAGCGACTTGACAGCCATGAACGGCAACATAATCAATGCTTTGGTGTTTTATACAACAGCTGACAACACCCCTTGTACCACGATGTGCCCGGTAGATGTCTATGTGAAGGAGGTGGACTACACCTCTATCAACGCTTTTGAGACAAAGGAGAGTTCAACTATCGTCTACCAAGGTAAACTTACCATCCTTCGGTCGGGCTCTGGCGGTGTGCTCACCATACCGCTAACAACCCCTTACGCCTACGGCGGAGGCAATCTGATGATAGGCATAGAGAACACCACAGACGATGGCTTTGATGACATCACCTTCTTGGGTCAGACGGTTAATGGGGCCTCTGTTGCCGGCAGTGCAAGCAGTCTGGCCGGTGTGTATCCAACACAGCAGAACTTCATACCAAAGACATTGTTCATGCATGAGCCTCCTGCCATTGAAATGCCATCCACGCTCACAGCTACCAACGTGACCACAAGCGGGGCCACGCTGACCTGGTCGGGCGGCACGGGAAAGTATAATGTGGAATACAAGAAGGTCAGTGATGCAGATTGGACAGTACTCCTCAGCAACACGACACAGCTCACCTACACCTTTACGAATCTTGATATCTACACCGATTATCAGGCCCGCGTGCAGTCGGTGGATGCCAGCGATGCCACAAGCCATTGGAGAACCATAGACTTCTCCACACCTCTGGCGGATGACATGTGTCAGATATCCTTGAAACTGACAGACGGCTATGGTGACGGTTGGAACGACGCAGCCATACAAGTGGTAGATGTCCTGACCAGCACACTTTTGGGGACATTCGCTAACACCAGTGCGGCAGGTAAGGGCGAAGCACAAACATACTACGCAGCAGTGCCCAATGACAGAGACATTCAGTTCCAGTGGGTAGCAGGAAGCTATGACAGCGAATGTTCATACGTGGTATATGATGTGAATGGAGATGAGATATTCTCTGGCAGCGGCGCCATGAATTCATCATTCACCCATCACGTAAACTGCAACGCCATATCCAAACCGAAGGACCTGCTCGTCAGCAACGTGAACGCCAACGCTGCTACCATCACGTGGACGGGCACCGCTGACAGCTATGAACTGCGCTACAGGGTCGCATCAGGTTTCCGCTATGGCTTCGAGACGGCAGAGCCGTGGGCTGTGGATGACTTCCCACCATGTAGCACTTACGACGGCGATGGTACGCAGACATACACTTTCAGCGGATGGTCCTTCACAAACCAAGGCTATACCGGTGCATGCATTGCTTTCAATAATGATAATAATAGTAGCGGAAGCATGGTATCTCACAGCGGCAACGCCTTCGGCATGATGATGAATCCAAATAGCGGCGCTGCCAACGACTGGTTTATCCTGCCAGAAATAACAATACAAGATGGATATATCCTCTCGTTCTGGGCAAGAGAAATCACATCCAATTATGGTAATGAGATTATCAATGTCGGTGTCTATGGCGACACAGATGGCACTTTCTCCACGACACTGGCTGATAATGTCGGTATTGCAGGAACGGTGTGGCAAGAATATAAATATGACCTGTCGGCATACGTAGGCCAAACCGTTCGGCTGGCTATCAACTGTGTTTCGAATGATGTCTTCGGTTTCATGTTCGACGACATCTACGTTGGCAATCCCAACGATGACAGCGGTTGGACAACAGTAGCCGATGCCACTTCACCATACTCACTGACTGGATTGGCAGAAGAGACCCTGTACGAGGTTCAGGTGCGTGGCAAATATGTCTCGGCAGGCTACAGCGCATGGACTCAATCTGCCACCTTCACCACCAACGCAGAAGTCACGCTTGCTAATGTCGGTGACAACACCAATGTCATTAGTACGAACAACGGTAAGACGTGCAGCGTCACACTTGCAAACCGCACGCTGTACAAGGACGGCAAGTGGAACACTATCTGCCTGCCCTTCGACGTGACGCTGGCCGACAGCCCGCTGGCAGGAGCCACGGCACGCACCGTCACGGCTGCCAGCATCAGCGGCACCACACTCAACATGACGTTCGGCGACGCTGTTGATGTGCTGCAGGCCGGCACACCGTACATCATCAAGTGGGCAACTGGCAGCGATATTGTAAATCCTGTCTTCGAGGGTGTGCAGATGTCTACGGCATACAACAGCTATGACAACGGTCAGACGGGCGATGCATACGTTGGCTTCATCGGCACTTACCAGTCTATGCAGCTCACGGGCGCCTTACTTACCGAATATGCCAACAGAGTACTGTTGCTCACAGGCAACAATCAACTGCGTTACGCTGTTGAGGGCGTCGGCCTGGGTGCTCAGCGAGCATTCTTCCTGCTCGGCGAAAACGCTTCGTCAGTGAAGCAGGTGACATCCTTCAGCATCGACTTTGGCGACGACGTGACAACAGGCATCATCTCTGTTGACGACGACACACAGTCGGGCAATGGCCTGTGGTACTCCGTCGACGGACGTGCCTACACCCAGAAGCCGACAACGAAGGGTATCTATATCAATAACGGTAAAAAGCTAATCATAAAATAAAAAGTAACAGGAGGACAGCGCTATGAAAAAAGAATATATCATGCCACTGGCACAGGAGTTCCTGTTGCTACAGGAGAGCAGCCTGATGGTTGTCAGCCAAACAAGTACTAATCTCGACCCGAACGACGAGATAGAGGTTGTAAATGACAACACCCCATTCCCCGAGGACTTCCCATGGGGAAGATAAAAAATAGTTTTGAGGAAGTTAAAGAAGTTAAAGGACGACACCTTAACTTCTTTAACTCCCGATACTATAATAGATCACTCTTATGGTAGGAGAACAGGACAAAGATTTCATGCGTCAGGCTATACGTCTGGCCGATGACAATGTGGACCACGGCGGCGGTCCCTTCGGTGCCGTCATAGTAAAAGACGGCGAGGTGATTGCAGGAGGATGCAACAGAGTGGTGCCCAATAACGACCCCACGGCACACGCCGAAGTCAGCGCCATACGCGAGGCATGCAACAAACTCGGCACATTCGACCTCTCGGGTTGCACCATCTACACCTCATGTGAGCCTTGCCCCATGTGCCTCGGCGCCATATACTGGGCACGCATAGGACGTATCTATTATGGAAACACGCGATATGATGCACGCGACATCAACTTCGCCGATGACTTCATATACGAGGAGATGGATCGCCCGATAGAGCAACGTCAACTGCCCATCATACCCCTCCTGCGCGAAGAAGCCATCCACACCTTCCGCAAGTGGGCAGAGAAAGAAGACAAAACTGAATATTAAAGGGGCCACTCCACCGGTGCGAAGCCCCTCTTGATGGACAACTCTGACAACGGCGTGACGGCACACCATACCGCCATATCACGCACGCCAAAGTCGAGAGGTTTACCTGCAGCGAGCGCTCCTATAAGGCGCTCGTTCATTGTTTGTGTGAGGGCCGAATGCGATTGGCTGCCGTCGTCGCGCACGGTGATGGTGCCACGTGTTCCCACGATGTGGAACAGACGGTCGTAAGGTTGCGGCGTCAGCACATCGTGACGTAGTATGATGGTGCGTCCCAGCGCCGTGCGTAGCAATGTTGTCGTGTGGTCGCCGTTGCAGAAGTCAGGTGCCGCCGTGCCCATACGCTGCTCGTAGGCCGACGGGCCCGTGAACGCCGCCGTATCCATACTCACCAACGTAGTGATGCGATCCTGAGGCCATTGACCATTGACCATTGACCATTGAACATTGTCCATTGAGCATTGCCCATTGTCCATTGTCCATTGTCCATTGTCCATTGTCCATTGTCCATTTGTAATTCCCAGCGCCATACATATCGGTGCCAATTCATGGGTCGGATACAGGTCGCCGCGCTGATGCCGGTTCATCTCCAAACGCCAGGGCGTCCAGCGACCATCAAGAGCATGATAGTATGTACCCTCTGCATGTATCGGCATGCCTATCTCGCCCTCACGTATCCGCCGTATGGCATCAAGGATGGCAGGGTCGTAGCAGCAGTTCTCAAGCATGAAACAATGACAACCCGTCGTCTCCGAAGTCTCAACCAACGCATTGATGTCCTCCAACGTCAGCGCAGCAGGCACCTCCACAGCTACATGCCGCCCCGCACGCATAGCCTCTATAGCCAGACGCGCATGGCTCTGCCAGTCAGTACATATATATGTCAGCTTGACAACGTCGACCATTGACCATTGACCATTGACCATTGATTTATGGTGAGCCTGTCGAACCAATTGTCCATTGTCCATTGTTCTTTGTGCCGCACGCACCCTCTCCACATCCGTGTCACGCAACGCCGATATACGCACCGGCAGCTTCTCGCCGATGCGCAACAGGCTACGCAACGCCGTCATACCACGGTCACCAAGACCAATGAGTTCTATGTCTACTGTTTTTAACACACAATTGAAAGTTGAAAATTGAAGGCTCACTGCACATATTCGTGCTTGACTCGTCTTCGAAAGCAGGATACTTGTTATTCCCCATATTATTGTTTTTTCTTGGCGCAAAGATAAGTGTTTTGTTCAGTACAATCAAAAAAACTTTCATTTTTATTCAGTTGCACTTAACATAATGCCTTCCGTATAACTTAAACAGACATTCCAGATGGGATTCGTCGAGGGGCAGATGTAACACAGAGGGCAGCGAAAATAGAAAATGACTTAAAGTACAATTGCCCTGGTTCCGGGGATGGCCCCTGTGCCGACAGTGAGAATCTTGTATTGCAGTCCGCTGGCAGTCTGCTTCACGCCGTCGCGCTTGGCATTTTGCTTAAGGAAAGCCTCGCCCTCTGTCTTGTTCTTGTCTTGCTCCTACGGAGCGTTTTGCTCAAAGATTTGGAGAATCTCCTTGTTGTTGTAGGCTTGGGCAAGGTATTGAAGCGTGTTCTGGAGTTTCATAGCGCCAGCCAAGAGGACGTGCTGTTGAACTTCCGAGAACTCACCCTCATAGACATAATTGCTGCCATATTGCGACTTTAACCCATCCAATTCCTCATTGACCTGATATACCCAGGAGCCGAATTCACCCCACAACACTTTGATACGGGGGTTGTTTTCGTCGTCCTCCTGGTCGAAGAGGTATTTGAATTCTTCTTCGTAAATGTGGATGCCAGCTGTGATGTATTCCTTGTACAGTCCTGCCCAGTACGTGAAATTAGTACCCTCACTATCCTTAAGCTCTTTCTGGATGTCCTGGCGCATATCGTTGAGGATGCGATGTGCCTTCTTGAAGTTTTGGTCTTCGCAAGCACCATAGTAGTCCCGCGAGTTGCCGCATGATGAAGCTGTGAATAACATAAGGCCGATGATGGCCAAGGAGATGAGATTCTTCATAATAAATATACTTTGATGAATTGAACTCAACTTTCCTCTTCCATTTTCGAGGTGATGATTTCGCCTGCGGTGTCGGCAACCTTGAAGATGCGCTCAAAAGTGCCTCCTATGGCGTAGCCGAGAGAGCCGAAGAGTCCTGAGGGGCGCGACGAGGACTGTGCTGCTGCGGCTTTGGCCGAAGCCATGCTTTGGTATTTCGACTTTATCTTGTCGGCCTCGATGTTGGCCAGTTCTTCTTCGTGGTCGTAGAGCATCTGCAGCTTGCGTGCCTCGCGGGCAGCAGCAGAGTCGCGTTCGGCGCGTGCTTCGACATCGGCACGGCGAACTTGGCACTTGCGCTCGTAGTCGGCATAGAGTTGCTGTGCCTTCTTATGTTCAGGACTGTCGGTGGGGATAAGACGGAAATAAGCCCCTACAGCTGGATTGAAGCCATCGCCAGAAGAGGTGATCACGGCCTCCATCTCGGCAAGTATATCGGCTGCCTGTTTGTGAAGCATACCCTTGACCAGTGCGTCCTGTTTTGCGGCTACGTATTTATATGCTCCTGTGGCCTGGGGGGGGATGCTGTTGAGGATGGCCAGGGCCAGAGCATAGTCGCCTTCGCCCTCGGCGCGCTCCACCATGTTGCGGACTGTCTGTGTGTTGGCCTCGTACCAAGCGATGATGCGCTGGCTGGCCTCGACGAGCATCTGCTGGATGGCTGCGGTGTTCTTGATTTGCGTCACGGCATTGCGGTTGGCCTCGTCAAAGGTATTGCCCACGCCTGCTACCTGCTGCACGGCGGTGGCATAGACGTCGCCGGTGACGGTGTTCATCACCTTGAAGGTCAGGTCATAGCCTACGGCCATCTTCTGGGGTGCAGTGCCAGTGGCTGTGCGGCTGGTTTGTGCTATCTCTGTACCCAGCACGAAGGTGTAGTTGCCCACACCGCTGATGCCGTTCTGCGCAGCTATCTGCAACATTTTCATGCTGATGCGGTTGGCAATGTCCTCCGTCACGTCGCCTTCCACCTTGGGCTGCACTATGGCGAAGCGTACGCCGTGGCCGTAGAGTAATGTATCTATGTTCACGTCCTGTTCGGCACGTTTGGCTGCTATTGCCGCCTCGCGTTCGCTGTCAGTCAATGATGATTCGTGCTCAACGGGGTTGAACGTAGTGCCGCCCTTGTTATTGCTATTGTTGCAGCCTGTGAGCATGGCTGCAAAGGTCAATATTATAATCTGTTTATGCATTATACATTGTGCTTATCTATCTCAACGAATTTGACGAATCTCCCGCTTTCCGCTGATGGAGAGCCGAATTCGAATAATTCGCATAAATCGTTGAGCAAGAACATCTTAAAAGTTGCTTATTGCTGTTCAATGACAAGTAGCACTTCGCCCAGACCACGCGCTTTGTTGGTTACGGTGAGGCCCAGATTCTTGCGCAGGTTGCGGGCCAGATCGCGCGTCCAGTCATACACTCCATACTGCGTGCCGTCCTCGTTGATGAGGCGTATGCGGCAGTTGGTGAACGACAGCTCGTAGTCAGTGTTTGCCTGCAGTTTGTAGGCACCTTTGACGGTGTGTGTCTTCACATAATCTACTATCCAGTCGGCATAGGTGTCGCCCTCGATGCTCTCGTCCGTAAGCTTGATATTGCTACCCTGAGCTACGACGATGCGAACATTGATGTCGCGACCACGGGTGAGGATATCGCTGAAATACTTCACGATGTCCGTCTGCAGCGAGGGCATCTGCTTCCTGATGTCGGTCGTGATGAGTTCCGTTGCCGACGTGCCCTTGATGTCGTTGGCCGAGATGGTGGCCACCACCTTGTTGGTGTAGGCGTCGATGGCGGTGAGGGTATAGCTCAAGATGTAGTCGCGCTTCTTGGTGTTGGAGTAGTCGTGCGTCGTGAGGTTCGCGTGCCCGTGGCTGGTATTGTAGTTCAGCTCCAGGATGATGTCGGGCTGCGCCGTGCTCAGCAGCAGCATCTTGGCATCTTTGGCCAGATTGTCGGCCATGTCGGTTGCCTCCTGCGTGTTGAGTTGTTTCAGCGTCTGCTCAAAGTCGTTGAGCGGATAGCCTTGGGCGTTGAACTCGTCCTGAATGGCGGCGATGATGCCGCGTGCACGGTCGTCGTTCAGCAGATATCGCTGATAGTCGCGCAGGATGAACTCGCGTCCGTCTGTGCGCTCTGTCTTGATACATCTGAAGTTTTGCAGCGTCTGGTCACCCGGAATAACCATAATCTGGGGGCGTGCCTGCTCTATGGCGTTGACGGCGCTACCCTCGTAAGCCTCCATGTCGCCAGTGGCCCCTTCGGTGAGGGCGTTCCAGCGCTTGCCGCCGCAGCTCGTTATGGCCGTGACACAAAGCAGTGCCACAGCCCATCGCATGGTAGTAGATACTGTTTTCATACTAATATCCCTGACACATCAGCAATAATCCGAAAAGGATAAGAGCAATTATAATACCGATTATAGTGTTTCTGGTATCTTTTTTATCTTCCTTGGCCAGTCTCTCTCTGTTATCTTTCATGCGCTGTTCGATCTCGTTGAGGAGTTCCACAGCTTCTGGGGCGCTGTCTTTGATGTAGATTCTGGCAACTTTCTTGGCCTTATCTATCAGCATCT
>CAJOEI010000026.1:0-56461 GCA_905233465.1 uncultured Bacteroidaceae bacterium
CTGTGTGGCACAAAACGGTAATGTTTTTCCATGTGCGGGTTGGCAGGGATATATATTAGGTAATTTAGCAGATAATTCATTGGCAGATATTTGGTATCATTCAGGTAAAGTGGGTTATCTTCGCAGTTTGAAACGTAAGGATTTCAAGGAATGCGAAGGTTGTCATCAACGGGACTATTGTACTGTCTGTATGGTAAGGAACTATAATGAAAGCCCATCTGGCAATCCTCTTGAAATTAGTAAATATTTCTGTAAGGTTGCCGAGATAAAAAAGAGATTGGCTGGGTAGTGTAAGCAGAACTGTGTCAAGGCCATTTTCCTTATTATATTAACTTCAGATGGGGGACACGATTATCGTGTTTCCCAGATGAGGAGCCTTTCTGGTTGCAAAGTTACATGATTTCATACCTATCACCAAATTTTATTGCTAATTGTTGCGAGATGAGTGCCCAGTTAGCAAGTGGCATAGTCCACTTCTCGCTAATGTTTCGGTAAGCCAGGTAGGCGAGCTTTTCCAGTGCAGTATCGGATGGGAATACGCCCTTGTTCTTTGTAACCTTGCGTATCTGGCGGTGGTAGCCTTCAACGGTGTTGGTCGTGTAGATGAGACGGCGGATTTCCTTGGTGTACTGGAAGAACTCCGTCAGACGCTCCCAGTTGTCACGCCACGACTTGATGACGATAGGATACTGTTCGCCCCATTTGAGTTCAAGATTGTCAAGCTCAGTTTCAGCGGCATCCTTGCTGACTGCGCCATAGACGAGTTTTAGGTCCTTCATAAACTCTTTCTGATGCTTGCTGCCCACATACTTGACAGAGTTACGTATCTGGTGTACGATGCAGAGTTGTACGGCAGTATTGGGGAAAACGCTCTGGATGGCATCAGGAAAGCCTTTGAGACCGTCCACGCAGCATATCATGATATCCTCCACACCGCGGTTCTGCAAGTCCGTAAGCACCTCCAACCAGAAGTTGGCGCCTTCGCTCTTGGCGACATACATACCGAGCAGTTCCTTGTGTCCCTCCTTGTTAATGCCAAGCACATTGTAGATGGCACGGGTTACAGCACGACCAGTATCGTCTTTGACCTTGTAGTGGATAGCGTCAAGCCAGCAAATGGCATAGACAGGATCTAGCGTGCGCGATTTCCATTCCTTAATCTCAGGCAGAACACGGTCGGTTATCGCGCTGATGGTCTCAGCAGAAAGCCTGGTGTTGAACTCACGCTCGAAGTATCTGCTGATTTCACGTGTGCTCGTACCAAAGGCGTACATACCGATGATCTGGTCGGCCATACCCTCTGCTAGAATGGTCTCTCGCTTACGGACTGTCTGAGGATCAAAACTGCCGTCACGGTCGCGAGGTGGCTCTACAGTAACCTCGCCATACTGCGTCTGAACAGTCTTGGACATCTTTCCGTTACGACGATTGCCGGATTCACGGGATTCTTCACTTAGGTGAGCATCCATCTCACCCTCAAGAGCAGCATTCAATATACCCTCCAACATAGGCGCCAAAGCACCCTCTTTTCCAAACAACGGCTTGCCGGTACGCAACTGCTCGGCTGCCAACTTGTAATCAATTTCTTCGTTTACCATCATAAAATAAACTATGTCTTACTACTTTTTATTGTAGCCTGACACAGTTTACTTTACACTCTCGGTACGGATGGGCAAATCATCCACATTGACGAGGTGACGGCCTCCCTAATCTCTTTTTCATCCTGTCATCTTCTCTTTGATTTAAAAGTGAAGTGACCCCCGAAAGTTTTTTGTCTAACTTTCGGGGGCACTTCAGTCGTTCTATCCGCCCATATTTGGTATACGTTTTATTATAGGCGCATTAAATCCTTATTGGAATTTGAAGGAAAAGGTACAATCAATATCGAAGAAGCTAAATTGCCGGTTATAATATTAAACTCTTAGAATATCGCAGCAATGCAGCGAATATATTTCAGCTTCTCCATGAATGATTCATTACGTTCGGCCATAAGCATGTCGTACTCGTTCTGCATGGCCAGCAGAGGGGCGGCATCAACACCGAGGGCGGCCTCCATCATCATTGCCAACTCGGGATTAAGGGCGCGTTTGGCATTGAGCACTTCGTTGAGGGCTGAATAGGAAAGACCCATTTCTTTTGCCAGTCCGCGCTGTGAGATGCCTCGGTACTCCAGTTCGTCCTTCAGCACCTCGCCCGGATGTGTGGGCTTGTAGGGCTTCAGGTTGTTAGCAATCATATTTGAATCCATTTCTCATTCATCCGAAAGCTAACGGCTGTGAAACTTCAAAGCGAAGGCCAAGGGCACTCAATATTCTGAGGAACATGCCTGCACCTGGTTCGACACTGCCATTCTCAATGCGAGAAATGTATGACTTGTTTGTACCCACACGCTGGGCCAACTCCTGCTGAGTGACTTTCTCACGCTTGCGTGCATCATTGATAATCTGCCCTACGCAATAGGCGTAGGCTTCCTTGCGGAATGCATCACGTTCGGGAGTACCAACTTTTCCGTAGAGTTCATCCATCATGGCATCGACGCTCATTATGTCATTTCTTTCCTGCATAATATTCATTTTTTAATTGTATTGCCTTGTTGATTTCCTTCTCTGGTGTCTTTTGCGATTTCTTTTGAAATCCATTGAAAAGCATCACCACGTTTCCATCGTCGAAAATAAAAAACACGCGGAAGATATTGCCTCCATGCTCAGCACGAAGTTCAAAAATCTCGTCGCGGAGATACTTGACGAATTTCACATTGACTCGTTCCTGTGTCTTCAGCATATCAATGACGTAGAACACTTTGCGAGCCTCTGCATTGCTAAGCGAATTGATGAAATCCCGGAAGTAATTCTTATACGCCGATATGGTTCTTTCGCATCTCATGGGCGCAAAGGTATAGAAAAGTTTTCATATCAAGCAACTTTTCTCTCACAAAAATTATAATAGGCATATTCTACACCTGCATTTTCGGCCATAAACGGTCTAGAAAGCCACAAAGACAGCGGATAGTGCCGAAGCTCTATCCGCCCCCATATTGTTATACGTTTATTATAGCAGCATTAAGTCCTTGACGGGATAGGTGTACATTACTTTTCTTAGGCTACAACAAATAAAGATAATCCGCCGGGACATCTATCATCATACGTCTCGGCGGATATTCATTTCAGAACCTGAACGCTCAGTTTGGAATTACACCACAGCCATGAGCCTGCGCCCAATGCTGTGAATGCCATCTACGATGCGTTGCCTTTGCTGCGGGCGCGGCACCTTCAGGCCGTTGGCGTAATGGCTGAGTTGCCGCTGGTTGATGCCCGTGGCACGACTGATGGCCGAGAGCGTGAGGTCATCGCCAAAGGCGCGAAGCATGGTGGTAACGTCAGCAAGGTCGTATTCAAATTCGTAGTCCCCATCACGAAGCCACTGCGGCACATCATCGCCATCCTCCACCATGCCCTCCACATGAAAACGCAACGTTTCAGGCACCTCATGCTGAAGCTCTGCATAGGTCTTAGCTGTCAAAACAACAGCACCTGGGACATTGTCGCCGAGCGTTGCTCCAAAGTTCTTATCGCACCATTGTACGTATACTTGAATCTTTTCCATAATATCTGTATGTTTGGATTTTATCATCACGATTGTTTCCATCCAGCCTGTTTCCAAATGCTATTGAGCAAGAATTGGCTTAACACTTCATTGTCGTGTCCCCTCACAGTCACCTTACCTGGCTTCGTCGGATGTTTGAACTGCCTATGATTTGTGGCCTTTGTCTTCATCTGAATCCAGCCTGCAGCCTTAAGCAATCTGATAACTTCTATGACTTTATAACGTTTCATCGTTTATCGTTCCGCGCTGCAAAGGTAGTAGGAATAATACTTATATACAAATATTTCTGCAGAAAACAATTAATACATGATATTTATGTTATTACTTCGCCGGATTGCTATTATTCTTTTGCATATCCAACGCTTGAGAAGGCCACAAAAAGCGGATAGTGCCGAAGCTCTATCCGCCCATATCTGTTATACGTTTTGTTATAGCTGCACTACTTGATGAATACTTTTTTTGCTTTGCCGTTGGGGAATCTTTTTATGCAAAGTCCATGAGGCTCATTCAGCCGTCGACCCTGCAAATCAAACCATTGACCATTGACCGTTGAGGATTGGCCATTGACCGTTGAGTATTCATCATTCTCAATTGAACGGATGGCAGTGTTGCCGTCATCAATGATGAAGATATAGGTGTTCAGGCTGCGGGCGGGCATTGATACTGTGACGACTTGTGTCGGCTCTTCGATGTCGATGGGCGTTGCCTGGCACAGGTTCGATGCCTCGTTGCCTGTCGACAGGAGGTGTGTGCCGCTCTTGACGGCGTAGGGCAGTGTAATCTTCAGGTCGTATGCCGTCTTGATGGTGTCGATGGCCATGACGATGAGTGAATCACCCTTGATGTAGGCCGAATATTCGAGGGGAGCTTCCGAGCCTGAGGTCTTGTCGCGTGAGGTGGTCAGGCGTGTGGAACCGGTGAGATGCTTGGAGAAGTGGGACATGACGTATGCACGAGGCAGGAGTCTGTTCTTCGTCTTGTTGGCATCGCCAAATTGGCTCTCGCCGGTGCTCACGAAAGCCCAATGCGCGCGCATGTACCAATATATATATCCTGTGCAGCCGGCCAGCATGCACTCGTTCACCTCCTCAGCAAAGCGCAGCTGCTCATGCCAGGTGGGCAGACGGTCGTCGGAGAAGGAGACTGAATGCTCCGTCATCCACACCTCCTTGCCGTATTTGGTGGCCAGCACGGCCGACTTCTTCATATAATCCAGCGGTGCGTGGCCATAGAGGTGGCCTGCCACGATGTCAATCTGCTCGCGGCACGTTGCATCATTCATCAGCGGGTCGGTGTAGTTCTGAGTGAAGCCGAGACTCTCGCCGCTGATGAGCTTAACGCCTTTGTACTTATTGCGGTCCAGCATATAGGCATAGTTCTTGACCAGCTTGACCAGGTCCTGTGGGTCGTAGAGGCAACCGGAGTAGTTGACCCACCAGTCGGGCTCGTTCTGGATGGACACAGCATCGACGTTGACACCGTTCTGCTTCATGTAGGCGAGGAACGTATTGAGCCACGGGAAGAACTTGTCATAGCAGTCTTCGCGCAGCTTGCCCCTCACGGCATTCTCATCCTCGGTATTGCCGCCACTGGCATCGCCATTGGTCTTGTATTCTCCTGGCGGCGACCAGGGTGTGCCGAAGACGATGCCTCCGCGCTGTTTGACAATCTTGGCCGAGGGCAGGGAGCCCTTCCAGTCGTAGGGAGTGTCCCAATTGTTCCATTCCGGGACGACAACGTCGCCCTCGAAGTTTGGCGAAATCTCCATTCGCATGATGTTGAATCCGACCTTCGACGTAGGACCATAGAGTAGTTTCACGGGATTGGTGTCTGTGCCGAAAGGACACATTTGGCCGTCGCAGCAGGCGGCGCCGAAGCCTGTGACGGTTTGGCGACTGGTGGCGTTCACCTTGAGGGTGAGTGTCGCTGCCTCAGCAGCCGTTGGGACGGCAGAAAAGATGAATAATACAAATGAGAACAGTGAAAATTGAAAAGAGAGTAAGCTTTTATTCATGACAAATTACAGGTTTACAATTACGGGCACAAAAATAAGTATTTCCTTTTAATATTTGGCAATTTTGCCAGTTTTAATGTTTTTTCACGCAACAAAAACATAAATATTTGAGATAATTACATAAGTTTGTACTCAAATTGCTTAAACGATTATGAAGACATCTCTTAGACATGCAGCTTTGCTGCTGATTCTATTTTTATCGACAGCTGTCAACGGGCAGCTGCTGGAACCCGTTCGTTTCAAGTCGGAGCTGAAGACTGCAGAAGGGTCTTCGGAAGGAGAGATTGTGTTCTCTGCCATTATTGATGACGGATGGCACGTCTATTCAACCGACTTGGGCGATGGCGGTCCCACCAGCGCCACGTTCAATGCCGTGAAGATGGAGGGCGTAGAGACTGTGGGCCGCCTCATGCCCCGAGGCAACGTCGTCAAGAAATATGACGATATGTTCGGTATGGAACTCCAGTTCTTTGAACACATCGCCACATTCGCCCAGAAGATCCGCTTCACCAAGCCCGAATATGTCATTGACTGTTATCTGGAATATGGCGCCTGCAACGACGAAAGCTGCCTGCCACCATCTCAGGTAGAACTGAGGAAGAAGGGGAAGAGTCCGGCAAGCAGCCCCCTCCCTGCCCCCCCCAAGGGGGAGGAGGCAATGGACAATGGACAATTGACAAAGGACAATGAGTCAATGGACAATGGACAATCGGCAATGGACAATGAGCCAATGGACAATGGACAATTGACAATGGACAATGAGCCCAATCCCAGCCTCCCCTTTGGGGTAAGTCAGGAGGAGGCTTCTGCCCTTTGGGCTCCCGTCGTCGACGAACTGAATGCTATGGAGACCTCTCCACTCTCTCAAGAGAGGGGTCTGTGGTGGGTCCTGCTCATGGGTTTCGTCGGCGGCCTGCTGGCTGTGTTGATGCCATGCATCTGGCCCATTATCCCTATGACGGTCAGCTTCTTCCTCAAACGCTCTAAGGATGATAAGCGAAAAGGTATCCGCGATGCCGTGACCTACGGTCTGAGCATTATCGTCATCTATCTTGCCTTGGGACTGCTGGTGACGGCACTCTTCGGCAGTGACACGCTCAATGCGATGTCCACGAATGCCTTTTTCAACATCTTCCTCTTCCTCCTGTTGGTGGTGTTCGCCCTGTCGTTCTTTGGCTGGTTCGAAATCCGTCTGCCAGGCTCATGGTCCAACAAAGTTGACCAGAAAGCCGATGAGCTGAGCAGGAAAGGCAAGGGCTCTAAACTTTCAACTCTCAACTCTCAACTCTCAATTTTCCTTATGGCCTTCACCCTTGTGCTGGTGTCGTTTTCGTGCACGGCGCCCATCATTGGTCTGCTGCTCGTGGAGACAACCACTACTGGCAACTGGCTCGCACCCGCACTCGGCATGTTCGGCTTCGCGCTGGCACTGGCGCTGCCATTCACGCTCTTCGCCATGTTCCCCGCGTGGCTCAAGCAGGCACCTAAGTCGGGCTCGTGGATGACCACTATCAAGGTGGTGTTGGGCTTCATCGAACTGGCCTTCGCCCTGAAGTTCTTCTCCGTAGCCGACCTGGCCTACGGGTGGCATTTGCTGGACCGCGAGGTGTTCCTCTCCCTGTGGATTGTCATCTTCGCTCTGCTCGGAGCCTACCTCTGTGGCTGGCTCAAGTTCCAACAGGACGAGACTGAAAAAGAACAACTTTCAACTCTCAACTCTCAACTCTCAACTGGTCACAAACCCATGCCTGTCCTTTGCATCATGGGTGGACTCATCTCCTTCGCTTTTGCCATCTATATGGTGCCAGGCCTGTGGGGAGCACCCTGCAAGGCTGTTAGCGCCTTCGCACCGCCAATGAACACGCAGGACTTCAACCTCAACACCAAGACCGTTGAGGCACGCTTCATGGACTACGAGCTGGGAATGGCTGCTGCGCGCGCTGAGGGCAAACCCGTATTCCTTGACTTCACAGGCTATGGCTGCGTCAATTGTCGCAAGATGGAGGCCGCCGTGTGGACCGACCCGCGAGTTGCAGACCGCCTGAACAATGACTACGTGCTCATCTCGCTGTTCGTGGACGACAAGACACCTCTGGCCGAGCCCTTCGAGGTAGAGCAGCCCGACGGCACGACAAAGACCCTGCGCACCGTTGGTGCCAAATGGAGCTATCTCCAGAGCCATAAGTTCGGAGCCAACGCCCAGCCATTCTATGTCATCCTCGATCCTGCTACAGGCAAACCACTTACCGGCAGCCGCGCTTACGACGAGGACATCGACGCATACCTCAAGTTCCTCGAAAAAGGATTGTCGAAATAGACGGACCCCGACCTGCAGAAATGCAAGCCGGGGTCTCACGGATTATATATGGAATGGCTAACAGTTATGCCATGAAGTGCCTGATATTGCGGGCTGACGTTACCTTGGCATCGTAGAAGACAGTCACTTCACGGGTACGAGGATTCCACTTGGTGTCCACCACGCCCTTCATGTGCTCAACTTTATCCACAAACTTCTTGTGGGAATCGTGAGGACTCACCATGAAGGTGCAGGTCTTCACATCAGGACGATAGGCATGAGTCTTAGGGGTATCGTGGTGAGACGCTGCTTTGTCCTTCTTGTCAAAGTGTGGCTCTGACTTGCGGTTATTCACTACAACGACCTTGTCGTTTCTGCCGTTGTTATGGTGCTTGCTATCTGCCATTGCGGGCATTGCTGCTGTGATTGCCATCATCATCATGGCTGCGATCACCTTATTAAACTTCTTCATAGTTTTCATTTTTTTAAGTTAAACATCTGTTTCGTTAAAGGCTCTTATGTCCTTTTCACGGTGCAAAGATATGGCGATTTAGCGAGATGAGTAAATGAAAAGTCCTATTCTATGATTCCTGATTCCCTAAAGTTGCGAGGGTATTTCCCCGTAATTGATCAATGTTCAATGCTCAATGTTCGTGCATACCTTTGCAGCGTAGCCCGCACAATGCATGCGCATCCTCCGCACGATGCATGAGCAACGCGCGGAGGATGCACGAGCAACACCTTCAACCCCCGAGGGCTGGAAGTGCGACTAATGAAATGCGTTTAGAAGGGGAGATCGTCTGTGCTCTCGCCTCCAGCCAGAGGGTCGGCAGGAGCAGCGGCAGCCGCGGGAGCCGCGCCGGGTAGAGGAGCCTGAGCAGGCGGGAAGTCGGCTCCAGCTGCGGGGATTGGAGCCTGAGCGGGTGGGAAGTCGGCAGGAGCTGCAGGTGCACCAAGGGCTGCAGCTGGGTTGTATGGAGCGCAGCGGAAAGCGCGAATGGTGTTGAACCATCGTCCCTGATACTCGTGAGCATCAATGTCGATGTCTATCGTGAGGTCCTGCCCAGCCTGGATGCCGAACTGCTGAATGCGGTCTGTGCCAAAGACCTCGAAGCAGACTTTCTTGGGGTACTGTTCGAAGGTTTCGAGCACATACTGAGCGAGTTTCCACTCCTGGCCTGTGCGCTGTGAGACGCCTCCGCGCTCGGGCAATACGTTGATGATTTTTCCTGAAATTTGCATGGTTTTGTATGTATGATTGATTGTTGTTTTGCGAAAAATCGTTGCAAATGTAAGCGTTTCTTTCGTCTTTTGCCAAAAATAACAAAAAAAATTTGCGTGCACAAGGGCATTTTCATACCTTTGCCCTTCGAAAAGACCAAAACACATATTAATAAGGTATATGAAACTGAAAGTATCCAGCGCGGCACTCTTTGGCCGCCTCACGTCAATCAACCGAGTGCTCAACAGCAAGAATTCGTTCCCCATCCTGGACTGCTATCTTTTCCAGACAGAGGGTCAGCGCCTGAGCATCACAGCCTCAGACAGCGAGACGACACTCATCACAGGCATGGATGTCATCGAGTGTGACCAGGATGCACGTTTCTGCATCAAGGCCAAGACCATTCAGGATTCGCTGAAGGAGATTGCCGACCAGCCCATAGTGCTGGACGTGAACTTAGACACGATGGAGATCCGCGGTGAGTACCAGAACGGTGTATTTAATATTGTAGGCGAGCGCGCAGACGAGTATCCCGCCACCAACCTCATCGCCGACGACGCACGCCGCTTCGACATCCGTCAGTCGATGTTGCTGTCGGGCATCAACCAGACGCTGTTTGCCACTGCTGATGACGAGATACGTCCCGTGATGACGGGCATATACTTCGACTTCACGCCCGAGAACCTTGTCTTTGTGGCCACCGACGGCCGCAAGCTGGTGCGCAAGAAGGACTACTCCATCACATGCGCCGAGCAGACAGGTTTCATCCTGCCCAAGAAGCCCGCCACGCTGCTCAAGAGCCTGCTGCAGAAGTCCGATGATACGGCATCGCTGGCATTCACCGACAAGATGGTACAGGTGCAGACGCCTGACTTCACCCTCACATGCCGTCTTATTGACGGTCGCTATCCAAACTACAACAGCGTGATTCCGCAAAACAACCCCTACCGTGTAGTGGTGGATCGCGCAGCACTGATATCTACGCTCAAGCGCGTGCTGGTGTTCTCGAGCCAGAGCAGCGCTCTAATCAAGCTGGCCTTCAAGAACAACCTGCTTGTTGTAAGTGGTCAGGACATGGACTTCTCCACCAGCGCCGAAGAGAAACTCATGGTGGAATATGATAACGGTCCGGAGATCAACATCGGTTTCAAGGGCACGCTGCTGCTTGACATCCTTGGCAACATCGACTGCCCAGAGGTGGTCATCCAGCTTGCTGACCCGGGTCGCGCAGGCCTCGTCACCCCCGCACAGCAGAAAGAAGGCGAGGAGATACTGATGCTCCTCATGCCAATGATGCTGAATTACTAAGACACGGCCCGTGGCCGTAGGTGAAAGTTGATAGTTAAAAGTTGAAAGATGAAACTGAATCTGCAACGACCAATAGTGTTCTTCGACCTTGAGACGACCGGCACAGATATAGCTCGCGACCGCATCGTGGAGATTTGCCTGCTGAAGGTGCTGCCCGACGGTAGCGAGGATAACAAGGTGATGCGCATCAACCCAGGTTGCCACATCCCCGAGGCGGCATCTGCCGTACACGGCATCTACGACGCCGACGTGCGCGACTGTCCCCACTTTGCCGATGTGGCAGCACAGATATGGGACTTCATCCGCGACTGCGATCTGGGCGGCTTCAACAGCAACCGTTTCGACGTGCCGCTGCTGGTGGAAGAGCTGTTGCGTGCCGGCATCGATGCCGACATGCGCCGCATACGTCGCATTGACGTGCAGAACATCTACCACAAGCTGGAGCGCCGCACGCTGACAGCAGCATACAAGTTCTACTGCGACAAAGACCTTGAAAACGCTCACTCGGCAGGAGCCGACACACACGCCACATACGAGGTGCTGTGCGCTCAGCTGGACCACTACCCCACTGAGCTGCGTAACGACGTGGACTTTCTGACGGAATTCTCCACGATGGACCGCTGTGTGGATTTGGCAGGACGCATCGTGTTGAACGACAACGGCGTGGAGGTGTTCAACTTCGGCAAGTACAAGGGTCAGCCCGTGGCCGACGTGCTTCGCCGCGACCCCAGCTACTATGCGTGGATGCAACAGGGCGACTTCACGCTCAACACCAAGCAGGTGCTCACACAGATTGCGCTGCGCAACAAGAAATAAGAGATGAACATCGTTCTCGGCATCACAGGCAGCATAGCCGCATACAAGGCGTGCACACTCATCCGCGAGTTTGTACGCGGTGGGCACGACGTGCAAGTGGTCATCACGCCCGCAGGCAAGGAGTTCATCACTCCCGTGACACTCTCCGCGCTGACCTCTCACCCTGTCATCAGCGACTTTTTTGCCCAGCGCGACGGCACTTGGCACAGCCATGTGCAGTTGGGTTTGTGGGCCGACGCGATGGTTGTAGCACCCGCCACAGCCTCCACGCTTGCAAAGATGGCCCACGGGGTGGCCGACAACATGCTCATCACCACCTATCTGTCCATGCGTGCACCGGTGTTTGTCGCTCCGGCGATGGATGTCGACATGTGGCAACACCCCGCCACACAGGACAACCTGCAACTGCTGCGGCAGCGTGGCGTGACCATCATCGAGCCCGCCAGCGGCGAGCTGGCCAGCCACCTCATCGGCAAGGGCCGCATGGAGGAGCCCGAACGCATAGCACAGGTGGTCATTGATGCCATAACGCAGAGAGAGACGATATCGACAGCTCTCAGCGGCCGCCGCGTACTCATCACAGCCGGTCCTACCTACGAGCGCATAGACCCCGTACGCTTCATCGGCAACTACAGCAGCGGCAAGATGGGCATAGCCCTCGCCGAGGAATGTGCGCGCCGTGGTGCTGCAGTGGACCTCGTGCTTGGCCCCACAGCGCTGCGCCCAAAGGCACAAGGCATCAACATTACCGATGTGGAGAGCGCCCACGAGATGTGGGAGGCTGCCACAAGCCTCTTTGCCAATGCCGACGCTGCCATACTATGTGCCGCCGTGGCCGACTTCACGCCCGATACCACCAGCGACCAGAAGCTGCGACGCGAGGGCGAAGGCCTCACGCTGCACCTGCGTCCGACAGAGGACATAGCCCGCTCGCTGGGCGAAATGAAACGTGAGCAGCAAGTGCTTGTTGGTTTCGCATTAGAGACCCACAACGAGCACACCCACGCCATAGAGAAGCTGCATCGCAAGCACCTCGACGCCATCGTGCTCAACTCGCTGCAGGACGAGGGTGCTGGCTTCCGCCACGACACCAACAAGGTGACCATCATCACCCACAAGGGCGAGACAGCCTATCCGCTCAAGTCCAAGACAGAAGTGGCAGCCGACATCATCGATACACTACAAAAGCTAATCCATTAATGCGTCACTGCATCATAGCGTCCATACTCGCATTCATGTCCCTGTCCGTCAGCGCACAGGAGCTCAATGCTCGCGTGTCAATCAACAGACAACAAGTGTCGAACACGCGGTCCAATGTATTTGAGACGCTGGAGCAGCAGATGACCCGCTTCCTCAATGAACGCCAGTGGACCACGCTGCAGTACCGCGAGGCGGAGCGCATACAGTGTACGTTCAACCTCACGGTGAACACCTACAGCGAGACGGACAACAGCTTCAAGTGCTCGCTGCTCGTGGCTGCCATCAGGCCCGTTCACAGTTCTAACTACACCACGACCACATTCAACATGAACGACAAGGACGTGGACTTCACCTTCGCTGAGTTTGACCAGCTGGATTGGCGCCCCGAACAGATTGACAACAACCTTACTGCCGTACTCGCCTACTGGGCCTATATGCTCATCGGACTGGATATGGATTCCTTCGCGCCGATGGGCGGCACAGAAGTGTTTCACATAGCTCAGGACATCTGTACCTCGGCCGACGGGCTGGGCTACACGGGTTGGAAGGCCTTTGGCGACAGCAAGAACCGCTACGCCATCGTCAACGACTACATGGACGGAGCGTTGGAACCGATGCGGCAGCTGCAATACGACTACTATCGCAAGGGCTTGGACCAGATGGCCAATGGCTCGGACGAGGCACGCACTGCAATCACCGCAGCGCTGCAGCTACTGCAGCAGGCACACGAGGCCAAGACCATGAGCCAGCTGCCAGCAATCTTCACCGACATCAAACGCGATGAACTCGTGAGCATTTATAGCGGTCACGGCACCAGCGAGGAGAGGCAGAAGGTCTATGACATACTCTTCCGCCTCAACCCATCACAAAACACCTACTGGGAGAAAATCACCCAATAACGAAGCATACAGCAATGCTTAAATCGCTGAGAATACAGAACTATGCTCTCATCGCCTCGCTCGACATCGACCTCGAACGAGGCTTCACTGTCATTACGGGCGAGACCGGAGCTGGCAAGAGCATCCTGCTCGGAGCGATAGCTCTGCTGCTGGGCCAGCGCGCCGACGCGCGGATGGTTAAGGCCGGAGCATCGCGATGTGTCATCGAAGCCGTCTTCGACCTCACGGGCTACAACATGGAGGATTTCTTCGCTGCCAACGAGCTCGACTTCGACAACAACGAGTGCATCATACGCCGCGAACTCACCGCAGCTGGCAAGAGCCGCGCCTTCATCAACGACACACCCGTACAGGTAGCCACATTGCGTCAACTGGGCGCACAGCTGATAGACATACACTCGCAACACCAGAACCTGATGCTGGCACAGGAGGACTTCCAACTCAACGTGGTGGACATTGTGGCACGCAACGCCGCCGAGCGCGAGCTGTATGCCACACTCTACAACGACTACACCACAGCACGCCACCAGCTGGCAGAAGCCGTGGAACGCTTGGAGCAGGCACGGGCCGACGAGGACTACCTGCGCTTCCAGCTCGAACAGTTGGAGGCTCTGCAGCTGTCATCAGGCCGTCAGGAAGAGAGCGAGCAAGAACAACGCCAGCTGGAGCATGCCGAAGAGATACGTTCAGCACTGTGGGGCGCAGCCTCCCAGCTCAACGAGGGTGGCGACGACAGCACCGTCAGCCGCCTGCGCGCCGCAGGCCGACAGCTGCAATCGATTGCCTCCATGCTGCCGGCAGCCGAAGAACTTAGCTCACGCATCGAGAGCTGCCACATAGAGCTGCGAGACATCGCCGACGAACTCGACAGCCTGCAGCAACACATCGACATCAACCCGCAACGTCTGCAGCAGGTCACAGAGTGGCTCGGACAACTGTATTCTGTCATGCAGAAGCATCATGTGCAGACAGAGCAACAGCTGATAGAGCTTACAGACGACATTCGCAACAAGCTGGACAGCGTGGATCAGGGCGAAGAACATATCGCAGCCCTGCGCACACAGGTGGACAACGCGCGCAAGGCAGCTGTGGCACAGGCACAGAAGCTGACGACCTCGCGCCAGCAGGCAGCCGCCGAAGTGGAACGCCAGCTGCAGACATACCTCGTGCCGCTGGGAATCCCCAACGTGAGTTTCAGCATTCGTTTCGACACGCTCGACGAACCCGCGCCGTCGGGTATGGACGAGGTGTGTTTCCTCTTCAGTGCCAACCGCGGCAGCGCGATGCAACCCATTGCCGAAGTTGCCTCAGGAGGCGAGATAGCTCGTGTGATGCTCTCGCTGAAGGCCATCATCAGCAGCGCCGTGAGCCTGCCGACAATCATCTTCGATGAGATAGACACAGGCGTATCGGGCCACATAGCCCAAAGCATGGCTCGCATCATGCTCGACATGGGCCGCGAGGGACGACAGGTGATATCCATCACACACCTGCCGCAGATTGCCGCCCTGGGGCAGCACCACCTGCGTGTGTTCAAGGCCGACGGCGACGACGGCACAACATCATCACACATCCAGCAACTGACATCCGAGGAACGCATCAACGAGATAGCACACATGCTCAGCGGCACGACGCTGACAGCCGCCGCCATTGACAACGCCCGCGAGTTGCTGAATGACAACAACTAACCTCACAAGCATAATGAAAAGACACACCCTGATATATCTTGTCGCCACAGTGCTCGCAACCCTTCTGCTGCCCTCTCAGGCTTGGAGCCAGAAGTGGTTCAAGCGTGCACACAAGGCACAGGTGAACATCTTCTGCTACGATGCCACTGGACAGCTGCTATGCTCCACCAACGGCTTCTTCGTCGAGCCCGACGGACTGCTACTCACCGACTATGCCTCGCTGCGGGGCGCTGCACGCGCGGTGGCCATTGACGACAGCGGCCATGAGATGGCCGTGACTCATGTCGTGGGAGCATCGGCACTCTACGATGTTGTGGCCCTGCAGGTGGATGCCAAGAAACTGCCCGCGCTTACCATAGCCTCCGACGCGCCGACCACAGGTCAGACACTCTACGTGATGCCGTATCTCAACAACCGTTCGGGCATCGCCACCACAGCCACCGTGAGCGAGGTGAAGACCTTCGGCGAGGGTTATTCCTACGCCACACTGCCTCTCAAGCTGACACAGAAAAGCACCTCCGTGCCTGTGCTCAACGAGAAGGGTGAGGTCGTGGGACTGCTGCAGATGGCGGCTCAGGCGCAAGCCGAACAGAGCTTCGTCATAGCTGCCAACTATGTATGCAGCTTGGGCGTGACGGCTCTGTCAGCCACCAGCAACGACTATCGCGACATACTCATACGCAAGCAGCTGCCTACCGACGCAGCACAGGCTGCAAGCTTCATCTACCTCGTCGGTACACGCGACACAACACTGTATCTCGACTACACAGCCGACTACATCAGCCGCTTCCCCGACAACGCCACAGGATATGTCCTGCGCGGCGAAATGCTGGCCGCAGCAGGACGGCTCGATGAGGCACAGGCTGCATGGCAGGCAGGCCTCGATGCCAAGGCCGCTGCCGACGAGATTCTCTACTCGCGTGCACGCAGCATCTTCGGCTATCTGCAGGCCCACACCCCACAACCCGAGGCTTGGACATTAGAGACAGCACTCAGCGATGCCCGCGCAGCACACACTGCCAACCCGCTGCCCATCTACACAGCCCTGCAGGGACATATCCTGTACGCACAGCAGAGCTACGATGAGGCGTGCCGCAGCTTCCTCAGCGTCACACAGACCAACCTACGCTCGGCCGACTACTTTCTCTATGCAGCACAATGCCAGCAGATGCAACAGGACACGCTGGCAGCTCTCGAACTGCAGGACAGCGCCGTGGCCTGCTTCACCAAGCCCTATATGGTCGAAGCGGCACCTGCACTGCTCATGCGCGCACAAACGCTGCTCTCGCTGAGCCGCTACCGTGAGGCCATACGCGACCTCAACGACTACGAGCATCTGAAGCTCAACGACCTAAATGCCAACTTCTACTACCGTCGCGCCCAGGCCGAGATGCGATGCCGCATGTTCCAGCAGGCGCTGTCGGATATGGAGCGTGCCGCACGCCTCTCGCCCACAGACCCCGTGCTCCATGCTGAGCTCGCAGCAACATATTTCCGCCTCAACCAGACCGATGAGGCCATAGCCACCGCACGCGAAACGATAGCCCTCGACGACAACTTCGCTGATGCCCACCGCATCCTCGGCGTATGTCTGCGTGCAAGCGGCAAGGAGGCCGAAGCGCGCGCTGCGCTGCAACGTGCTTCCGACCTAGGCGACGAGATGGCACGACAAATGCTAACCACAGACAAATGAAGTTCATCCTCCTCGTCATAGGCCGCACCACCGACAAGCACATGCAAGTGCTCATTGATGACTATGCCTCACGCATAAGCCATTATGTGCCATTCGCCATCGAGGTGGTGCCAGAGCTGCGACAGACCAAGGCTCTGAGCATAGACCAGCAGAAAGCGGCAGAAGGCGAGTTGCTACGCTCGCGCCTGCAGAGCGGCGACCACGTGGTGCTGCTTGACGAACACGGCACCGAACGCCGCTCTGCCGACTTCGCACAATGGATGCAGCGGCGCATGGCCGCCGGAGCACGCAGGCTGGTGTTCATCGTCGGCGGACCATACGGTTTCGATGCCGCGATGCACAGTATGGCCAACGAGAAAATCAGCCTCTCGCAGATGACATTCTCACACCAGATGATACGCCTGCTGATGGTCGAACAGCTGTATCGCGCACACACAATCCTGCGAGGCGAACCCTATCACCACGAGTGAGAACGGCCATGAGAGATAAAGGACTTAACACCATATATATTCAATGCGAAACAAGACAGGCGAGGAATACGCCAGGAGCAAATACCACGAGTTCACAGTGCAGAAAGAGACTACACTGATGGAATTCATCCTCACGGCCCTTGACGGTATATCCCGCAACAAAGCCAAAGATATCCTTGCGGGTCACGGCGTGACAGTGGACAAGCGCAACACCACTCGCTACGATGAGCCACTGCACCCAGGTCAGGTGGTGCGCATCACACGTCACAAAGGCGGCACACAGCTGCAGAACCGCTATGTGAGCATCGTCTATGAGGACAAAGACCTCATCGTGATAGAGAAAGCCGTAGGCATACTGTCTATGGCCTCCACCGCCAAGCAATACTCCGTGAAGGAAGTGCTGGATGAGTACTTCGAGCGCCGACATTTCAAGTGCACGGCCCACGTGGTACACCGTCTGGACCGCGACACCAGCGGTCTGATGCTCTATGCCAAGAACATCGAGACGGCCCAGCTGCTGGAAGACAACTGGCACGACATCGTCTACGACCGCCGCTATGTGGCAGTGCTGGCCGGAGCGTTGGAGCGCGAGGGCGGCACCATCGAGTCGTGGCTCAAGGACAACAAGGCATACATCACCTATTCCTCCCCCACCGACCCCGGAGGCGGACGCTATGCTGTGACACATTACCACCGCTTGCGCACTACCGAGCGAGCATCGTTGGTGGAGTTCAAGTTAGAGACGGGCCGCAAGAACCAGATACGTGTGCATGCTCAGGTGCTCGGGCACCCCATTCTGGGCGACCCCAAATACGGCTATCTGCCCACACCCGAACATCCGGTACCTGCCCCCGTACCCAATCTCGTAGGCCGACTGTGCCTGCACGCCTACAGGCTGCACTTCTATCATCCGCACACAGGCCAGAAGATGCAGTTCGACAGTCCTGTGCCGCATGAGTTCAACAGACTGACACAATAACATCATAACACATAAACTACTATGCAACACAAATCCATCATGGCCACCATAGTGGCCGCAACATTGGCTCTCAGCGCCTGCACCATGCCTACAGGAGGTGCATCAGGTTCAACCACATCTACCGGTTCGACAACCACCGACGGCATCATCAGCGCCGGCACAAGCATTCTCAACGGACTGCTTGGCAGCATTCTGGCAAACACCATCAGCGAGCAAACACTGGTGGGCACTTGGACATATCAGTCACCTGAATGCCGCTTCGAGAGCGAGAACCTCCTGGCCAAAGCCGGAGGCGAGGTTATGGCAACAAGCATCGAGAACAAGCTCGACACCTATCTCTCCAAGATTGGCATCAAGAAAGGCGTGACACGCTACACCTTCAACTCCGACAAGACTTTTGCCATCGAGACTGGCGGACGTACCATCTCCACCGGCACCTACACCTACGACAAGAGCACCAAGACTCTGAAGCTCAATGGTTCACTGGGTCTGATGAACCAGAGTTGCCTCGTGGGTATGGACGGCACCAACCTGTGCCTGCTCTACGATGCCGACAAGCTGCTCACAGGCATCAACGCCGTGGGCACACTGCTGGGCAACAGCGGCAGCACCGTGGGCAGCATAGTAGGACTGCTCGGCAAGAACTACCAGGGCATGAAGCTCGGCTTCCAGATGAGCCGATAGGCCCCAAACTTTCAACTTTCAACTTTCAACTTTCATCTTTCAACTTTCATGTTCCCACGCACCCTGTTGAGTCTCGTCTGTGCCGCGGTCCTGGCGACCACGACACAGGCTGACGCGCAGCACCAGCGGCTGACCAACCTGCCGCACGTGTACATCAACACCTTCACAGGCAATGACATCTACAGCAAGACCGAATATGTCTTTGCCCGAATGTGGTATGTCGACGAGACAGACCAGGTGGAGTACTACGACTCGCTGGCAATTCGCGGTCGCGGCAACTCAACATGGAGCTTGGCCAAGAAACCCTACAAGCTAAGTTTCCACGAGAAAGTCAAACTTCTGGGCAAGGGCTATGCCAAGACCAAGAAGTGGACCATGCTGGCCAACCACGCCGACAAGACGATGCTGCGCAATGCCCTCACCAGCATCATGGGCGAACGCGCCGGACTGAAGTTCAATCCCGCTGCTAAGTTCGTGGATCTGACCCTCAACGACCGTTATGTCGGCACTTACCAGATCTCCGACCAAGTCGACGTGCGTCCGCATCGTGTCAACGTGACCGAGCAGGACTATCCCCTGACACAACAGAGCGACATCAGCGGAGGCTATCTGCTTGAGGCCGATGGCTTCAAGGACTTCACGCAGGGCCACAACGGTTTCTATTCATCTAACTACGGCGTACCCCTGCGCATCCACTATCCCGACGAAGATGAGATAGACCCCACTCAGTTCTACTACATCAGCAACTTCATCACCGAGTTCGAGAACCGTCTGCAAGGCAACGACTTCACCCACCCAACTCTGGGCTATCGCATCATGGTGGACTCCACATCGCTGGCCAACTGGTACATCTGTACAGAGATAAGTGCCAATGTCGACGGCTTCTTCTCGTGCTATATGTACAAGGAACGTGACGACAACAGCATCTATTTCGGCCCGCTGTGGGACTACGACATTGCCTACAACAACGACAACCGCTATCGCGGCAACTCCGACAACACCGAGCGGCAGCTGATGTGTGAGGTAGGCTACGGCGGCAGCTGGGGCGGTGGCAACCGCATGTGGGTTCAGCGCATGTGGGAGGACCCGTGGTTTGCACGACTAGTGAATCGTCAGTACAATGCTCTGGTCAACGACGGACTGGAAACATATCTCAATGCCAAGTTAGACAGCCTCACGTCGCTCATCAACGCCTCCCAACAGCTGAACTACCAGCGCTGGAGCATCAACACACGCACGATGCGCGAGCGCGTGCTGCACAGCACCTACGACGAATATGTGACAGACGTGCGCACATTCCTCAGGCGACACATAGCCTATCTGACACAGGCCTTTGCCGACCGACTGCCAGACAGCCCCGACCCGCAGAACCCCGAGGTAAAACAGCCGGACTTTGTTACCGACGGTTGCACATTCTACTCCTTCACCAACGCTGGCACAGGCACTGCTGTGGACATCGACACACAAACAGATGAGGTCTGTTGCCGACGCTCCGACCACACGAGCCGCACACAGCACTGGCTGGTGCGCAACCTGCAAAACGGTTTCCTGTTCATCACCAACCGCGCAACAGGACAGGCGCTGCACGATCCCAGCCCCGCAGGTGCCACAGCCACCACGCAGACAGGCAGCACTATTAACGTGGTGGCTCCAGACTCCACTGTCGCAGAGCAACAATGGGACCTGGTACTGCAGAGCAACGGGCTCTACAACCTCATCTCGCGCAGCAGCCAACACGCCGCCAACCTCAGCGGCGGCAATGCAGCCGACGGCACGCCCGTACTGAGCTACACCAGCATCGTCCAATCGTCTGTGGGCAGTTGCACAGCGCGGCTCGTTCACTGTCGATATGACCTCCGTCACCACAGACTATGCTCTGGCCTTCGACCCCGCAGCACGCAGGCTGCACTTCGGTGCCGAGCGGCCCGAACAGCTTACCTTCGGCGTAGACATCTATGATGCCGCCGGACATCGCGTAGCACATTTCCGTGCCGCCGACGGCCTCACCATGAACGGCTACCGCTCAGGCCTATACATCGTCACCTGGCAGCACAACGGCCGTCAGCGAGCCGTCAAGTTCCTGCTGCAATAAAAACGGCTCTTAATTATTAATCACTAATATTTGATTGCTCGTCTGGCCAAGGACACGGCTTGCCTGAAGCTTTTACGGTAGGTCGCTGTGCGCTCATGGCTCTGAGACGTTTGCCCAGATGACGGGAGAGCCGGCGGACAAGCTGCGGATGCTCGTCTGCGAGATTGTGCTCTTCGCCTATGTCGCGCCGGATGTCATAGAGTTCCTTCTGTCCTGTCTTATAGCTGTATATGAGCTTCCAGTCGCCTTCACGAATGGCACAGTTGAGGTCAATGCCCGGCCCCTTGTTCCCCCAGACATGCGGATAGTTCCATATCAGGCTGCGTCCTTTCGACGGGTCGCCTTTTCCGCGAAGTAATGGCACAAAGCTACGCCCGTCTATCGTTTGGGGTACCTGATAGCGACGAATGCCAGCCATCT
Organism: uncultured Bacteroidaceae bacterium; assembly: GCA_905233465.1. Taxonomy (GTDB): domain Bacteria; phylum Bacteroidota; class Bacteroidia; order Bacteroidales; family Bacteroidaceae; genus Physcousia. Next base: position 21,385 of record CAJOEI010000026.1, read on the forward strand.
CGAGGATGGTTGGGAAGAAATCCTCGATGATAATGTAACTGTCCTGGCGAGAGCCTGCTTCCACGACGCCCGGCCAGCGCACAATCATCGGTTCGCGGATGCCGCCTTCGAGCAAAGAGCCTTTTCCGCTGCGCAAGGGAGCGTTCTGCGTGAAGAGAGGTTCGTCGCGCCACTCCGAGCCGGAAGCATATCCACCGTTGTCGCTCATGAAGATGATGATGGTGTTCTCCACCTGACCGTTACGTTCAAGCCAGTCGAGGATGTCGCCAAGGCTCTTGTCCATGCCTTCAATCAGCGAGGCGTAAGCCGCTTCCTTCTCTGAAAGTCCCTTCCTGCGATACTTTTCGTAGAAGCGCATATCGCGGTCGATGGGAATATGGACGGCATAGTGCGACATATAGAGGAAGAAGGGCTGGCGGCCTTTATCTAATGCCCCGATTGCTTCCTGTGTCAAGGCTTCTGTGAGGAACGTGCCTGTGCCCCAGTACTTCTGCAAACCTGGAATGGCGAACTGGGCAACTGGACGACCTTCTGCATCGTAGCCGAAGTTGCGTTCACTCAGGTACGTGGCAGGACCTCCAGCAGCATGACCGGCAATGTTCACCTCGAAGCCGAAGTGCAGCGGCGATTCGCCCGGTGTGTCTTGAGCCCCCCAATGTGCCTTGCCGCAATGGATGGTGTAGTAACCCGCTGAGCGAAGGATATCGACGAAACTTCGGGCAACGAAGGTGTTGGGCGTACCTTCGACCTGACAGAGACCGTTGTAATTCCAGTCTGGCGGAGCCAGCAAGTCGTCCTGACCATCGGTCATCTGGTCTTTACGGAATGTCCAGTTCGTCACGCGATGTCTGGCAGCGTTACATCCCGTCAGCAACGAGCACCGGCTTGGCGAGCTGATGGCGCTGGCGTAGGCCCCAGAGAAGAGCATTCCCTGTCGCGCCAAGCGTTCCATGTTTGGTGTCTCGTAGGTATGGTTCAGTGGTGTCGGCTTTGTCCAGAAAGGCACAGACGTATCCTGCCAACCCATGTCATCGACCATGAACAGAATGATGTTCGGCCTTTGCTGAGCTTGAGCGGAAGCAGCAGTAGCCAGCACCACCGCCATCAACAGCAGATCCCTATTACCCAGACCCAAGTATCCGTCCATTGTGTTGATGAACTTAAGCAGACTCATGAGGTCTTGAATACTTATATGTGTATGTCATATTATGTTGTAATACTCTCGATTGTAGTTACAAATGGCATATACCTTATTTCTCCACGTCGCTGTGTTTTCAATACATTAATATTCTCTATAGAAACATCCTCTTGCAGGTAATCGACAGGGCTTGCTTGTTGGTGATGCTCTTGAACAAAGGTGTGAAGAAGGAAGTCCCCTTGAGTTCCTTGTTCTCGTCGAAGCCAATAACCGGCTCAGGGCTTGCACTGACGGTGGCTTGCAGGTGAGCACTCATCTCTTCCACCCAGCCGAAGCCTGGCATTCCCTCGAAGCGACGAAGAAGGGAAACTGCCTCGGAGAGCTGTGCAATCTCGTTTTCATTGAGGGGATTGTTGTAGATGGAGAAATGCGGGTCTTTGTAGCGATAACGAATCTCTCTGCCACTACGAATCTGCTCGACTTCAATATGCCATCTGTTCTCGATGGCTAAGATGTCATTGCGAATGGTGTTAAGGGCAGTGATGGGAGTCTCGTTGCGCCGTTCAAGCGCAGCATTACACTTGTCAAATATCTCCTGGGTAGAATAACCCCTTCTATTCTGAAGACATCTGTCAATGATAACATCTCTATATGCACCACTCTTGACGTTTGCCATACTTTATTTTGCACGTTTTCTATGAGCACCATCTAATGATAGTCGGATACTATCCTACGAATGACACGGCAAAGTTATGATTTTATCTGGATTACATTTCTGTTCTCACATTATATTTTTGATTTTTTAGGATTTGGGCCTGCTACTTCTTCTTTTTCATCACGCTCGAGTATATAATTTTTGGGGGATGAAAATGTACCGAATCTACCGAATGTTGGGGTTATTAGTTTGATTATCAATATGTAGACTTTCGGTAGATTCCAAAAAAAATCTACCGCAAATTCGGCGAATTTTAGCCCATTTAACATAATTTCACTTGCAAAAATGCTACTTTCTCCTCCCCATTGGGGGAGGCTGGGAGGGGGCTCATTATGAATTCTCTGGACGATATTCTTGCTTCCTCAAGAGATTATTGGTTCATCGTCCGGACAAATTTATCTGTCCACGAACGTGGACGATTGAGTCCACGCACATGGACTCTTGAGTCCACGCACATGGACTCATGAGTCCGTGTGCGTGGACTCAAAGAAATGTACGGAAGATGAACAAAAAACATCCATAGGATGGACTAAAAACATCCATAGGATATACTAAATTAATCCAAAGGATGCACTAAAGACATCAATAGGATGAGCAAAAAAAACATTAGGAGGTGAATCTATCCGCCCTTATCTTGGTTCCTGTTTGCGGTAGCATCCCATATAGGTGCTGCGATATGCATCGGCTGTGGCAGCGTCTATGTTTGTGAATGTGGTGTGCAACCACTCGTCGAATGCCTGCAGCGCCCATTGCTTGCCCTGTGCGCGCCCCGCCTTGATGCCGCTGGCGTAGGGCGTAGAGGGCAGCAGTGCACGGTTGAAGTTTCCGTCGCTCATATTTCAAGATGTATGTTGCTTTCTGCCTGCAAAGATAGCACTTTGTCGGGCATTTCAGCTGATATTGCCGATGTTTTTGCGTCAGAAAGTCAATTTTTCTTGTGTCTTGTCTCATTTTTTCTTGTTATTCTTTCCTGTTTCAAGTAATTAGCCTATCTTTGCTGGCACATTATAAGGAGTAGAAAAGATTAACCTGTTAACAAGTTAACACGTTATGAGCAAACGTACATTGTTGGCGTTGGCCTTTGCCGTGCTGTCGTGCATTGTGCAAGGTCGCACAAAGGAGGTGTGGGTCATCGATCCGGGCCACGGCGGTCACGACACGGGTTGCGAGACAGCTACGCACCGCGAGAAAGACATCACCCTGAGCCTGGCTAAGGAGGTGGGCAAGCTGATAAAGAAAGAGATATCCGGCGTGCGCGTCGTCTACACACGCGAGAAGGACGTCTACCCCACCCTGCAGGAACGTTGCCAGCTGGCCAACAGCCGCGGCGCCACGATGTTCCTGTCCATCCATGTGAACGACGCACCCAATCCCTTTGCCAACGGCACAGAGACATACTTCGGCACCAACGTGCCGCTGAGTGGCACACAGGCCGGCAAGAGCGAACTGCTGGCACTGTTGCTGCAGCGGTCGTACCTCAACCACGGCCGAGGCACCAGCCGAGGCGTCAAGCAACGCGCGATGTACGTGTGCGAAAACACCAACATGCCCAGTGTGCTGACCGAAGTGGGCTTCCTCTCCAACATTGAGGAAGAACAGTTTATGACATCCAAAGCCGGACAGCAAACGTTGGCCCGTGCCATAGTCGACGCACTCAAGCAGTGGCGCGAGAAGACCAAGTCCGGCAGTGTGTCGCGCTCTGAGCTGCGCCAGCTGCGATTCCTCTACTTCGACCCTAAGACAGCACCGGGACAGCAGACAACTGACATCGTGGAAGGCTCCGACACCGAAGAGCTGGCAGATAATAACACAATGAATAATTCACAAAGCAAAGTTCAAGAGGTTCAAAAGGTTCAAGAGGTTCAAGAGGTTCAAGGGGTTCAAGAGGGTCAAAAGGTTCAAGAGGTTCAAGAGGTTCAAGGAGTTCAAGAGGTTCAAGAGGTTCAAGGAGTTCAAGAGGTTCAAGGAGTTCAAGAGGTTCAAGGGGGGCAAAAGGTTCAAGGAGGTCAAAAGTCCACGACAATGGACAATGGACAATTGACAATGGACAATTCAAAACGCGCCACAGACAACGTACCCGTGCAAAAGCCTTATTTCGCTATACAGATATTCAGCGTCGGCGCACAACTCAAGACCACCGACCCGCGTCTGCGCGGACTGCAAGAGATAAGATTTGTGGAAGCCGCCGGCCGCTACAAGGTCATCCACGGTCACTTCGCTGACTATGCCACAGCACGCTCACGTTTGGAAGAAATCAGGAAGCAGTTCCCCGACGCATTCATCGTGGCCTTCAGCGGCGAACAACAGATAAGCACCGCCGAAGCCATTCAGACCTTGCGCACCACACGCGAATAGACATCAAAATCGGTGTCCACACGCGCCATCTCGTAGGGCTGGAGACTGAGCGAAAATACCCCACCCACCTCATCGAGGCCAAAGAAGGCTTTGGCCAGGCTGGCCTGGTTGAACGACAGGCTGGAGCCGCGCCGCATGAGGTCGCGCACTGTGGTCACGAGCAACGGCCTGTTGTGCTCCTCAAAACGCAAGGTGCGCAACAGTACAAAACCTGCTGCCAAAGTGTCTACACGCACCAGAAAACCGATGCGCCGCAGCGCGTCGTCAACACCAAGCATAGCAAAAAGACGCTCAATCGTCTCCGGACGTCGCATGTCCGGCAACCACAACTGCACAATCTTGTCCACATCAATAGCACGGCTCGCGTCACGCAGCAACTCGGCCAGGACGCCGAAGCCGCTGTCCTGCAGAGTGAGCGTACCGGCCACGAGCCTCAGCCGCGCAGCCTTGGCCATCGTGACGGTGAAAGCCTTCGGCTGCCAAGCCACAAGGCTGTGCATCACGGCCCAAAAGTCGTCGGCCAATGCCGACGGGAGCAGACGCTCGGCAATGATATACCCTGCTGTGCGGAAATGGGAGTTGGACAGGCCGGACAGATAATTCTGCAGAGCCTGCCAGTCACGTGCAGCCATCAGCATCGTCAGCCGATTGGCTATCGCTGGATGATAGTGCTTGTCCAAGGAAAGTTGAGAGTTGAGAGTTGAGAGTTTAAAGATTCAACGGAAACGAAAACGAAAAAGTTGAAAGTTGAAAACTGAAAGTTTACTTGTTGCCAGAACAACTTTCAACTCTCACTTTTCAACTTTCAACTTTCAATTTTCAATTATCAATTGTTCTCGGGACGGAGCTGACGCACGACGGCGGCAGTGCGCCACATCTCGCTCTCACGCAGTGCGGCGAGCTCCTTCTCCAGGCCTTCGCGGTAGCCGGGCTTGGAGTTGCTGTCGATGCTGATCTGAGCCTCGTTGCCACACTTGACGCTGGCATAGAGCTTCTCCACGACGGGCTTGATGGCATCGTGGAAGGGGCCCATCCAGTCGAGGGCGCCACGCTGAGCAGTGGTGCTGCAGTTGGCGTACATCCAGTCCATACCTTTCTGTGCGAAGAGCGGGCCAAGGCTCTGTGTGAGCTCCTCGACGGTCTCGTTGAAGGCCTCGGAGGGAGTGTGACCGTTCTCGCGGAGCACCTCGTACTGAGCGAGCAGCAGGCCCTGGATGGCACCCATCAGCGAACCGCGCTCGCCGGTGAGGTCACTGGTAGCTTCGCGTTGGAATGTGGTCTCAAAGAGGTAGCCAGAACCGATGCCGATGCCGAAAGCGAGCACCTTCTCCAGTGCGTGGCCGCTGACATCCTGATAGATGGCATAGCTGCTGTTGAGGCCGCGACCCTCAAGGAACATGGTACGCAGGCTGGTGCCGCTGCCCTTGGGGGCAACCATGATGACGTCGATATCCTTGGGAGGCACAACGCCAGTGCGGTCGTTCCATGTGATGGCGAAACCGTGGCTGAAGTAGAGTGTCTTGCCGGCTGTGAGGTGGGGCTTGATAGTGGGCCAGAGCTGCATCTGTGCTGCGTCACTGAGCAACAGACACACTATGGTGCCGCGCTCGGCTGCCTCTTCGAGAGAGAAGAGCGTCTTGCCAGGAACCCATCCGTCGGCCACTGCCTTGTCGTAGGTCTTGCCCTCGCGCTGGCCAACGATGACATTGAAACCGTTGTCGCGCAGGTTGCAAGCCTGACCAGGACCCTGAACGCCGTAACCCAGCACAGCTATGGTCTCGTTTTTGAGCACTTCGCGTGCCTTCTCAAGTGGAAACTCTTCGCGGGTCATCACTTCCTCGATGACACCGCCGAAATTCATTTTTGCCATGTTATTTACACGGGCTTTGCCCGCAGATTAGTGTTTAGTATTTATGATACGCCGCAAAGATAGGAATTTGGATCCGTAGATTAGTACTTTACACTTCCCATCTTTCAACTTTCAGCTGTTTTATTGATTTATCTTACAAACTTCTTGCCTTTGCGGATATAAATGCCCTTATGCACGCTTGAATCGTGATTCTTGAATGGCCGTCCACTCAAGTCATACCATTGCCCATTGAACATTGAACATTGTGAATTGTGAATTGTGAATTGTGAATTATGAATTGTCCATTGTCCATTATCCATTACCCCATTCGTGCTTCCTCCGACTATCTCAATTGTCAGGGACGTGTAGTAGGCACCCATGATTGGGCGCATGTATGCGCGGAAAGGATTAATGGTGGCGGTGTTCTGTCTTGTGAAGCGGTCGCCGGTGGTGGTGCTTAGGGTGTATACGCCCTGTTGTGTCGCGCCGGCGGTGGTGCCCTCGAAGCTAAAACGCGAGCCTGCTGCCGCGATGGGGCTGCCAGCCGAGATGAGTGCGTTGCTTCCGTAGAAGGCTATCGGCGTGTCTGTCAGGGCATTGCTGGCGCCCCATTCGGCGTTGGGCACGGTGATGATGTATGGTGTGTTGGCCACCATCTGCGATGCGTGGCTGAATGTAGTGACGCCGTTCTGCTCGTCCCTGAATGCCATGAGCCAGAATTGTTTGCGTTCCTGATCGGGGCTATGGAACCAGTCAATGGTGTAGAAGTCATTGCCGTATTTGGCCTTCACGGTATGGACATCAAAAGGCAGCGCTATGGTGGACCATCCTCCGCCACGCAGACCATAGCCTGTGTCGAACGTTCGGAAATATGTGACCTCGGTGGCAGTGAAGTCGAAGGGCGGCACCAGCGGATAGCCGTCGGTCAGGGTGAGCTGTTCGCACACCATGCCGCGGATGATGTTGGGAGCCTGATTAGGAAAGTTGACGTTATTTATGGTGAGCTCTGTCGAACCATCCTCGCAGAGGAAGAGCGTGTTTGGGTTGCCGCCTTCTATATCTGTCAGCCCCACTATGCCACGCAGGTCCACAGCCGTAGTGCCTGCTGGCAGCGTAAGGCGCTGTGCCGCAGCAACGGTAGTCGCCTGTCCTGATTCGTCATAGATGGTGATGCTGCGTGCCATCTGGCGTGCATCGCTGTTGTTGGCGCGTAGCTCGACGTCGTCAACATACATATACGGCATATACCATTTGCCTATCTGCAAATCCGCGAACTCAAAACGGGCTCCTATGGCCGAACTGCCGGGGATGTATAGGTTGACGGAGACTGGCTGCTGCTGCGTGGCGGAAAAGCTGCCGTTTTGGTCATCACTCTCCATGAGCACTATGTTCAGCGTGCCATGAAATGGTCGCGTGGAGTTGTTGTAGATGTTTGCATAACCGCTCATTGTGGTTCCAAGCAACATAGTGGGCGAACTCTGGTCGTTGTATGTCAAACGCGTGACAGTGATGTTGCCCACGGTGGCTTCTGAGGCTATGGCCGTCAGCGAGATGGATGTCAGAATGTCTGTGGGCGGGTTGTCGGCCGACAGCTGCAACAGGTAGGACTGTGCCTGCGACGGCGTGAAATAGAATGTCACAGCCACAGTATGGCCTGTTGGGATAGTAGCCTGTGTCGTGGACAGCAGTTGCTGTTGCTGGTCCCACAGATAGAGCGTGCCCTGGAACGTGCCTCCGCTGTTGGTGACGTTGAACGTCACAGCCCCGCGCTCGCCCACCACAAGTTGCGACGTCACAGGCTGTGGCTCGGCGCTGAGCTCTGGCTCGGCATCGCTGTGCAAGGCCAGACGCGTGATGTAGCCTCCGCTGATGACCAAATCAACATATTCCGTTTCCATGTCGAGAGTGGTCTTCCACACGGAGCTCGAGTGCAGCTTGCTGACAACAAAGAACTTATAGGCACCATCGGTGAGGCCGAAGACCGCAAACTGCCCGTCGCATTGGGCAAGGTTGCATGAGTAGGACACGCTGGAGCGGTTGCCGACCTGCTGTGTGCCGCTTTCCACAAACGGCTTGAAGTCGCCTGCGTCGGTCAAGTAAGCAAAGGCCATATCAAAGCCTCCGGCGCGGCCGGTGGAATTAACCAGCGTGGCATTGATGGTCTTGCCGCTGACGGAGAAGCTCGTCGTGGTGAGCTGGGCTTCATCGATGCTCACACTGCCCTGACCATCGGCCGGCTCTATGCCTATAACGGCATCCTGATCCTGGTTGTAGCCCTCGCCCACCAAGCCAGCACCAATGCCGCTGTTGGTGTCGGGCTTGAGTGCCGACAGCGAGAAGAAGCCGTCGCACATGCCACCCCAACCCCAGTTGATGTGAAACATGTCATAACCATTGTAGCCGTCGACCACAAAGGCATGGCCGCCGCCAGTGGACATGCCGCCGTAGAGCACAGGACGACCGGCGGTGAGTTCGTTGTAGATGAGATCTTGCCAAGCATCGTAGCTATAGTCGCTGCGCATGACGTTGGCCGCCTGCGTACTGTAGCCGAAGTATGTGTGCAGAGCTTCGGCGGCCCTGCCAAGCACTGCGCCAGAGGCATATTGGCCGAACTCTGTCTGCACAGAAGCACCACACGCCAGCATCAACATGGGCATATACGGATCCGAGGTGTCGTCCTCGCTGTAGTAGTTCTTCATGCTGAACCAGTCGAATGCGGTCTCGGCACTGACTGCGGGCACGCTCATGTGGGTGGTCTTTGTGGTGTAGCCGTGTATAGTAGCTGTGGTACGCTGGGGGTATTCCCAGTATTTCATCACCTGTGCCATCGCTGTGGCCACGCAGCCGGTGTAGCATGTGGTGCCGTTGAACACACAACGGCTGTTGTACGGAGCATTCTGATTCCAAGCTGATTGTAGCATCGGATCAATGATATGCCCTGCTGCCGCGCGGCGAGGGCTCAAATTCGCGTTTTCTTCATTTATGGTGAGCCTTGTCGAACCATTTATGGTGAGCCCTGTCGAACCATTTATGGTAAGCTCTGTCGAATCTGCGTTAACCCTCTCCATCTCATCAGCATAGCCCTGCAACCACGCCCGCATATTAGTTGGGATGTTGTTGATGTCAATACAGCCGCTGTCGGCATAGCCCAAGATGGGCACGGCGCGGTCGTCGCCGCTGACTATGACAAAGCCTGCGTCGCTGCCGATGTTGAAAATATAATATGGCTCGAACTGGGATGACTTGCGAATCACACGACGTATGGCGTGACGGCCATCCTGCCGCGTGGCGTGACGTGTGGAGGCAAAGTTGCGGGCAATGGTCAATGCGGTTTCCGGATCAACGGGTGCAGCCATAGCAGCAGACGCAATGGCCAACAACAGGACTAATATAAGTTGATTAGGGGTGAGTTCAATCAACAGCTTTCTCATGCCTTGAATGCTATGATGTGGGATTTGCGCGGCAAAGGTACATAAAAGTTCATAGTTTGTAGTTCAAAGTTCCAAGAAAGTACAAAAAAAGGACAAAAATCAGCGCGGGACAACCACCGCTATATGTGTGGATGTCCCGCGCTGTAAGCTGTTGGCTATCTGTTGTTACCTCAGAAGTCCACTGTGATGCCGATGCCTATCACGTCGTTGGTGCGCAAGAGGCGGTCGTGACCTGGAGTGGGAGTGGATGTGATGCCATTCATCTTGGTGGTCAGCGTGCTGGAGAAGGTGGACAGCGCTGCCAGACGTGCGTCGGTGGAAGGATCTGTGCCTGCGGCGATGTCCTGCTGCGTGATGCCCGTGGCGATGGATGTTATGCTCTCTCCAAGCTGCTGGCCAACGCCTGAGAGCAGCGAGCTGAAGTTCTGACTGATGTTGTTGTAGTCGTCGTGATGCTTGTCGTAGTGGTGATAGAACGTCTTGAAGTATGACACATCCAGCGCGATGCGCTTGGTGACATGGAAGCGTGCACCCAGACCAAAGCTGTTGCTGTTGGTGACGAAGCTCATGTCAGAGATGTAGCCGCTGTTCTCGCCCAAACCGTAGTGGGTAGTCTGCCAACCTGCCGACACAGTGGCAATGTCACAGATATCGTATTCTGCACCGGCTGTGATCTCCCACGTTTGACCGTCGAGTTCCTTCTCACGATGGTTGTACTGCGTGGCCTGCTTGTCGAAATAGAGGTGTCCGCCAGCATTGATGCGCACTTTGTTAATGGGTGAATACTGCACTCCCAGAGTGAGCAGCGCTGGTATGTCTGCAGCGATACTCTCGCCGTCAGCGAACTCATCCAACTGTGCAAGAGCTGAACCACCGGCGTTCTCGCCACTCTCGTTCTTCAGGCGCAAGCGCGTCTTGAACTCATACTTGGCTGCCACGTTCCAGTGGTCGTTGATACGCCAGTCAACACCCAAAATGGGTGTGATGCCGAAGCCTGTCTGGTCGCAGTTGAGATTGACACCACCAGCCACTGTGCCAAGCGTCTGTGTCAGTCCGCTGATGACTGTCACCATCTCAGGCACAGCTGTTGCCAACGCCGTGACCTGCGGAGCAAGCACCTCGGAGGCAGCGCTCTGCAGATCCAGCTGACGGCCGTCGTCCATCACGGCCTTGATGTTCTTGACATAACCATAGTAGTTCGTTGTGGCATAGGTGCCGCGCAGACCAGCTGCCACAGAGAGGTTGTCAGTCACCTTGTAAGTGGCGTTGAGCTGTCCACCGATGTAGTACTGACGTCCGCGCATGTATGTATCCATGCTGTAACCGCTGATGCTGTTGCTGCCGGACAGAGTGTTGAGCACAGCGGGCAACAGCGACACCTTGCTCTCGAAGGAACCCAGACCGTCGCTGAACTCACACTTGCCACCACCGCCGACAACGCCGAAATGGGCTGCCACGCTCCAACGATCCTGTACGTATGCAAGATCGAAACTGGGGATTACGGGAGCCTTGGCCGTACCTTTGTAGCGCTTGGTGGCAGCTGTATTGGCCTCACCATTGACATAGCCCATACGGAACGGCCCGTTGTCAGCATCCATGAACCAAGATGTTGCCGTGCGTGTCTGGAAAGCGCTCTGGTTGTTAAGTGCCAGATGCCAGCCGGGTTTGAGGAAGGCCACGCCGGCAGGGTTGGCGTATGTGCTGATGACATCTATCTGTGCTTCTTGCGAAAGATTGCGGCCAAAGGCTGCATTCTGGTTGGTATTGGTGACGTAGCCACCGGCCATAACGCTTGTGGCTGTCATCATCATGCCTGCAAATAGTGCGGCAATAGAAGTTAATTGTTTGTTTCGCATAATGTTAAAATATCTGGTTTGCGCTGCAAAGGTAACACGAAAGTGCGAAACACGCACAACATAATGCACAAAAAAAGTTATTGTGTGCACACTTCTTGGCATAAATCAATTTGTAGCCTGATTATCAATGTGCAATGTGCGTATGGCGGCTTCCATCTGGCGCACCAATGGGCGCTTAGGAGAATGTGGAGAATAAACAAAGCCCTCGCTGACAATCACACGCTGACGGGCTGTGTCCACACGGGCCAATGCCACGAAAGGCCCGCCAAGCGGTCCCGCACGCAGCTCCCACAGCCCGCGCATCTCCAAGAATAACACATTATTTATTGTACGCGCACGCGGGAGCACCAAAGGTTCACCATCCATGCGTGCGGTCTGCATCCACTGTCCTGGTTGCGAGCCCGGAATGTTGACTCGCATAACACTGTCACGATGCTGCACGAGCGACGCCACAGACAGCGGATGGCCGTCCCACGGATATGTGTAGAAGACATAGTTCTGATCCTTGTCCACGAGGTTGGTGCCTGCCCACAGGAAATGTTGTCCACGTTTCGTGGCCTTAAGTCCCGTAGGCACCCACACCCGCGCATGTGGCTCCACGGCTGCCAGTTCAGTGCTTACACGCTGGCTGTGGCGTCGGCTGAGCGCGACAATCTCGCGCTCTATCTCTGCCTCGACAAAGATATCTGTAAGCTTCTCTCGTTCATGGCCAAGCATCTGCGCCAACTGCGATGGTGTGGGTGCTGTGGCCCTTACCTCCACTTGAGGCCGTGCTGCCACATCACGCGCTACGCCCAGCTGTGTGGTCTGAGCCGTGTCAACCAGCAGACGCAGACGGAAAGTGCGCCACGCCGTCAGATGACGACCGCTGAAACCTCCGTCGCCCAGATGTCCGTCGGCATATACAACATTCAGGCGAAACATGGGCTCATGCTGTGGCAACCCCGGTGTGGAGCCACGCAAGATGGCATCCAACGTGTCGCGCAGCTGACCAGTGTAGAGTGTTCGTGGGATGAGCAGTGCCAACTCGTATGGCAGACCACGTGAGGACGGCAAGACCGCAGTCCTCGACTTATGAACACTGTTGACCTGACGCCGACACGACACAGCGCCCATGGCCATAATGACTATAGCTATGAGCACAGGGAGCGTGGCTACATAGGTCCTCCACCACCCCCTCACGGCTACAACTCTTCGGGTGTCAGCTCAACCACTTTCCCTTCACGCGCAACAACAAGTGTAGACTTGAACAGTCGTGCACGTTCCACCATTCTCTCTTGGGCCAGCCTGATGCCGATATCAATCCTCTGTTGCATTTCGGCTACTTCTTTCTCACTCATGGTCGGCGGGGGTGTTATATTTATTCCTGAAAGCCTCATAGCGCTCAGGGTCAATAATGTTGATTCGCGTATCACGCCAGCCACATGCCAGCTTCTCCGACGGACAGGTGCTGTTGTCATACAGCGTCCAGTAGTCGACAATGGGCATGTAGAGCTGGAACAGGTTCTGCAGGCCGGCATCGTAGCGGCGCAGAATGACATCGGTGGGAATGTTGTGCCCGCCTTGGCTCACACGCTTGGCCACACGTGCCACAGCTTGCTCCGGCGAGGACAACGAGAAGAACAGCAATGTCACAAAATATCCGCGACGCTGGGCACGCTGGATGAGGTTCACATAGGAACGCGTGGCCAGTGTGGTCTCAAAGGCAAAGGTCTCTCCCTCCTTGAGCAGATGCAGGATGCGCTCAATCATCAGGCGTCCCGCTTGAATGGCAACGCCCTCAGGGTTGAACGGCGAGAGACCCTTGGCTATCTCGTCGGCATTGACAAACTCGCGGCAATTGAGCATCTCGGGCAAGACGGTGAACGATGCTGTCGTCTTGCCCGCGCCATTGCAGCCGGCGATGATGTACAGATTATGTTTCTTTGGTTCACTCATGGAATTTGGTCGTATATGGGTAGGTTAGTTGTGGCAAAAGGAGAATCTCACCATTTACTCTGGGAACAGTCCATAGAGCCGTCGGTCTATCATGTCGGTAATGGACGCAAAGTCTTTGGGGTCGCTCTCGAACTTGCATGTGTCGCCGTCAACGACAATCAGCGGACCTGTGTAGCTCTTGATCCATTCCTCATAGCGCACGCCAAGGCCCTGAAGATAGTCAATGCGTATGCTCTGCTCATATTCGCGGCCACGTTTCTGGATCTGTGCTATGAGCGTGGGGATGGACGAGCGGATGTAAATCATCAGGTCGGGCAGCTTGACGAGTGACATCATCAGGTCGAAGAGATCTGAATAGTTCTCAAAGTCACGGTCGGACATGTAGCCTTGTGCATGCAGGTTGGGCGCAAAGATGCGTGCATCCTCGAAGATGGTGCGATCCTGAATAATCGTATCGCTGCTGCGAGCTATCTCCACCACGTCCTTGAAACGTTTGTTGAGGAAATACACCTGCAGGTTGAATGACCAGCGCGTCATATCCTTGTAGAAATCATCCAGATAGGGATTGAATTCTACGGATTCGAAATTGGGTTTCCATCCATAGTGATGAGCCAGCATGCGGGTGAGGGTGGTCTTGCCGCAGCCTATATTTCCGGCGATAGCTATATGCACGGTGGTTAATTAAAAGTTTAATGTTTGAAGTTTAACTGAACAGTCCGAAGAGGGTGGCATCTATCTTGTCCACAATGCCTGCAAAATCCTCTGGACGATGCTGATAGTCGAGGTTGTCAACCTCTATGGTCATCAGGCGTCCGCGGTACTTATTATATATAAAGTCCTCGTACAGGTTATTGAGGCTCCGCAGATAGTCGATGGGCATCGTCTGCTCGTAGTCGCGGCCGCGGCGCTGGATGTTAGCCACCAGATGCGGCACCGAAGCTCTCAGGTATATCATCAGGTCAGGAAAGCGGACGACGTCCGTCATCTGCTCAAAGAGTTCCATATATGTTGTGAAGTCACGCTCATCGAGATTGCCAGATGCATAGTTGTTGGCCGTGAAGACGTAGACGCCCTCGTAGATGCTACGGTCCTGTATTATGGTGCGGTCGCTGATGGAAGCTATCTCCAGCAGGTCGCGGAAACGCTGTTTGAGGAAATACACCTCAAGATTGAACGACCATCGCCGTATGTCGCGATAGTAGTCCTCCAGATACGGGTTGACATCCACGGCTTCGAAACGCGTTTCCCAGCCGTAGTGCCGCGCCAGCATCTCTGTCAGCGTAGTCTTGCCGCTGCCGATGTTACCTGCTATGGCGATGTGCATACTTCTCTATTTCTTACCCTTGATGACGCGACGCAACGCAGAAATGGTGCTACGTCCCACAGTGAGTCCCTCATAAATGGCAATGGCTGTGGAGATGAGACTCGTGGCACGCTCCCACTTCGAGGCAGTGCGCTTGGCAGGCTGGACAATGACATCTGCCTGCTGTCGCAGTGCGGCATGCGTCTGCTGCCGCTGATCTTGCAGTCGCTGACTCTCGATGCTGATGCCTGCCGGCGTCTGGTCCACGTCCTCATTGACAAAGAGTTGTGCCACAGCACGCAAGATAGGCTCCTGAATCCATGCACGGCGGTTGAGATATACCACCACGCATGCCAACAGCAGCACCAATGCCAACATGCCGAAGCCCAGCAGCATACTGTCGGTGAGTTCGGCAACCCAATAAGCCAAAGCAAAACTGGCGAAGAGCAACACTATGCTACCCACCAGCAGCAAAACAGCCACCAGAGCCATGCCCGCCAGCAGACGCGACAACTTCTGTGTGGTAGAGACGCCGATGTATCGCCATTCGACATCAAGGGCACGCTTGGCCTCGCCGAAAAGCGAGGTCAGGCGCGCCGTCAGTTGCTCGTTCTCAAACATCTACTCAGCGTCTTCTTTTGCGTTGGAGAGCTCCTCAGAGATGTCACTTACGAGAGCATCCATTTCCTTGCGGTTGAGGCGAATGCCACGCTTGCGCAGGGCTTCAGCGATGCGTTCGCGGGTGTCAGCACCCTTTTCCGGAGCAAGCAGAATGCCTGCTGCTGCGCCCACGGCGATACCGCCGATGAAGGCTGCGATAAAATTCAATGCTTTCATATTAAAAAAGAATTAGAAAAAGTGATTATTAATTGCTTTTGGCAGTGCAAATATAGCATTTTTCCACTTTACGCATGCATTATCTCATCTTTTTTTACCAAAAAAGAAGAAAAGTTTTCAATTTTAACGTTATTTAGTACGCCATTTGTTTTTCGTATCACAATAAAATGCTACATTTGCAACGGATTTTTCAGAAATCAAATAAAATAAGGAGTAAAAACAACAATGAAGAACTATTTCATTTTAGGTGCAGCCGTTCTGGTTGCCATGTCAATGTCGAGCTGCAAGAGCTCTGAGAGCGCATACAAGAAAGCTTATGAAAAAGCTAAGCAGCAGCAAACCACACAGGTAACAACAACCCAGTCAACACAGACGCAGACGGTGCAGCCCGTGCAGACGGTGACCACAACTCCTATTGCCAACACAGAGTCCACACGCAGCGAGAACCTCACTCTTGTCAGCGGAGCAGGACTGAAGGCATACAGCGTTGTCGTGGGCAGCTTCAGCATCAAGGCTAACGCCGAGAACCTGCAACGCAAACTCAACAACGCCGGCTACAACGCACAGCTGGCAGCTAACTCACAAGGCATGTACCGCGTCATCGCCTCTACTTTCGACGACCTGGGCAGCGCAGTGCAGAGCCGCAACACCCTACGCGCACAGTATCCCGATGCTTGGCTGCTGCGTAAGTAAGAAGCATTTCTTTTTGGTAAAGTGAATATATGTAAGATTTTTGTACGGCAGGAGTGGGCTGTGAAGCTAACTCCTGTCTTTCTTTTGTGCCTATGCGAGTGTTAGCCATAGACTATGGGCAGAAGCGCACAGGCCTGGCAGCCACAGACCCGCTGCAACTCATCGCCAACGGCCTCTGCACTGTGGAGACCAAAAATCTGGAGGCGTTCCTCGTAGACTATGTGCCGCGCGAAGGAGTGGAGCGCATCGTGGTGGGACACCCGCGACAGATGTCGGGACAGGACAGCGAGAACATGCGACGCATCACGCCATTCGTCAACCGGCTGCGACATCTATTTCCCAACACACCCATCGAGCTCTTCGATGAACGCTTCACCAGCGTGCTCGCACACAGGGCAATAATTGAGAGCGGCATCAGCCGCAAGGCACGACGCAACAAAGCACTCGTTGACGAGATATCAGCATGCATCATACTGCAAGACTGGATGGAAGCTAAGCACAATACATAATTCATAATTTACAATGCATAATGCATAATTCAAAATGCTTAATGCATAATTCACAATTCATCATATGGTACTACCAATATATACATTAGGCCAGCCAGTGCTGCGAAAGGTGGCTGAGGACATTGATCCGTCAGCACCAGAGGTGCAGCAGTTTGTCACAGACATGTGGGACACGCTGGCACGCAGCGGCGGCATAGGACTGGCAGCGCCACAGGTGGGGCAAGCCATACGCATAGTGGTCATAGACCTCGACCCCATCAAGGACGACTACCCGCAATATGCCGGCTACCACCACACGTTCTACAACCCATACATCGAAGAATACGACAAGAGCAACCAGGAATCCATGGACGAAGGATGCCTGTCGCTTCCAGGCATGAGCGAGAAGGTGAAGCGCCCCACACGCATTCGCGTGACATATCAGGACGAGAACCTCGTGGAACACGACGAATGGGTGGACGGTTATCTGGCACGCGTGATGCAACACGAGTTTGACCACCTTGACGGCAAAGTATACACAGACCATATTGTGGGCCTGCGCAAACAGATGATCAAGGGCAAACTCAACGACATCATGCGCGGACGATTCTCCTGCGACTACAAGGTGAAAGTCAAAAAGTGAAGGATGAAGAGGGGCTGGTGGATAGGGTTTCTTCTGTGCCTGAGCTGCATCACATCGTTCGCACAAATCAACACCGACCGCGTGATGCTCATGGGGCGCAATGCGCTCTACTATGAGGACTATGTGCTGAGCATACAGCGCTTCAACATGGTCATCAACGCACGGCCCTATTTGTCGGAACCATACTTCTTCCGCGGCCTGGCAAAGTTCTATTTAGAGGACTTTTCTGGAGCCGAGGCTGACTGTTCCACCAGCCTCAGCCTCAATCCCTACGTGTCCAACACATACCAACTGCGGGCACTGTGCCGCATCAATCGCAAAGACTACACAGGAGCCGTGGCCGACTACGGCAAAGTGCTGGAGCAGGAGCCCAAGAACCGCAGCTGCTGGCACAACCTGGTCCTATGCCATATCGAACTGGAGGACTACGCCGCCGCAACATCGGCACTCGACCGCATGATACGCCTGTGGCCACACAATGCCGAGAACTACACCATGAAGGCACAGGTCCTAATACAGCAGTCCGACACCACCGCAGCACTGGCCATGCTGGATTCGGCACTTGTCTGCGATGCCTTCGACACAAGGGCCTGGAGCATGAAGAGCATCATCAGCCTTGCACAAGGACAATACGAACAGGCCGAGACAGAGATTGACAAAGCCATCGTGCAGTCGCCCAGGCAGGCCGGCTACTACATTAACCGCGCTCTGGCACGCTACCACCGCAACAACCTGCGGGGCGCCATGTCCGACTACGATCAGGCCTTGGAGATTGAGCCACGCAACTATCTTGCACACTTCAACCGCGCCCTGCTGCGCGCACAGGTGGGCGACGACAACCGTGCCATAGAGGACTTCAACTACGTCCTCAGCATTGAGCCCGACAACATGATAGCGCTGTTCAACCGCGCACTGCTGTTAGACAACACAGGCGACTACCGCGGAGCAATACGCGACATAACATCTGTCATCGACGAGTATCCTGAGTTCTGGACAGGATACATGCAGCGAGCTGCCATACGCCGCAAGATAGGAGACACATATGGGGCAGAGCGCGACGAGTTTAAGGTGCTCAAGGCTCGCATGGACAAGCGCACTGGCAACAAGGACAGCGTCACCCCACCCCATAAGACCCGCAAACGCAGCGACCGCAACATCGACGACTACGCCAGCATCGTGGAGGCCGACAGCGACGAGCCGCAGAACGAATACACCAGCGCCTACCGCGGACGTGTGCAAAACCGTCAGGTGGAGCTCACGCCACGCCCGCTCTACGTGCTGAGCTACCATCACGGCGAGAACGAGGTGAGCCGCTATATGCCCTACTACAGAGCCGTGGAAGCACTGAACACCAGCCACCGCATCAGCCGAACATTGTACCTGACAAATAACGAGCCTACGCTGGCCTCCACGGAGCTGCAAGAGCATTTCGACGCCATCACCGCCACAACAGAGCATCTGCGCCAAGCAACTACATCAGGCGCCGACGCAGCCACGACAGCAGCACTATATTTTGCCCGTGCGCTGGACGAGTACCATGTCCGCGATTTTGATTCTGCAGTGCGTGATTTGGCAAGTGCTGAGGAACTGACGCCCAACGATATTCTCGTAGCTATGCTGATGGCACAGGTGCGGCAACGCCAGATGGAGGTGCAGACCGCCGATGCCGATGCCGCCAGCCTCACCGCACGACTGGGTGCCAGCGCTGCCTTGGACGAACTGAAGCGCCTCACACAGATAGCACCTGACATGCCATACGCATGGTACAATATGGGAAACATCTACTTCGCGCAACAGGATTATACACACGCTCGCGAAGCATACACTGAGGCCCTCAACCGCGACCCACGCTTCCCTGACGCATACTACAACCGCGGTCTGGCAGCCCTGCTCGACGGCAACCTGCAGTCCGGCCTCTCAGACCTCTCACAGGCTGGCGAATATGGCCTATATCAAGCATACAATCTCATTAAACGTTATTCCAAAGAGAAACGATAAAGATATTTACGATTTACAGATTTACGATTTACTATTATTATTGGGGTATTTTACTTATTGAAATTGTAAATCATTCCCATTGTAAATAAATCGTAAATTGTAAATTGTCAAATTGTAAATTGAAATTGTAAATCATTCCCATTGTAAATAAATCGTAAATTGTAAATTGTCAAATTGTAAATTAAATGGGATTATGCATTAGCCTCGATTCTCAACTTTCGCGTATCGAAAACAGGCCCTTCCTGGCACACGCAGACATTGCCGTCAACGGTATTTTCCACACAACACAGGCAGGCACCAAGCCCACAGGCCATCATGTTCTCCAACGAAGCCTCACATGGTGTGGCATGTTCTTCTGCGGCCTTGGCCACAGCCCACATCATCGGCTTGGGGCCGCATGTGCAAATCCGTGTGAAGTGCTGTGATGTGTCCTGCCAGAGGCTGTGATGCGTCACAAAACCCTTTTCTCCGGCACTGCCGTCCTCTGTCGTCACATACGTCGGCCCCATAGCACTGAAGAGGTCCAACTGCAACAGGTCGTCCGCCGTGCGTGCACCCAACAGGAACGTGGGTTGAGAGCCCATCCGCAGCAGTTCTTGTCCGAGGAAAAGCAGCGGGGCTGTGCCCACGCCGCCGCCCACCAGCAGATAGCGCTGGTCGGGGGCCTCAGCCGCTTCGGGCAGCGTGAAACCGCGCCCCAGCGGCAGCACGGCGTTGACAGTGTCACCAGCCTGCAGCGATGCCAGCCGTCTGGTGCCAGGACCTATGGCATGCACGAGCAGCCACAACTCGTTAGAGGTACATAGATTGATGCTAATGGGGCGGCGCAGCATGGTGTGCGGCTCGTCGTCGATGCGCACTTGGACAAACTGTCCAGGCAACATGGTGGGCAGGGGGCCGGATGGGTTCTGCAGCCTCAGCAGGCAGTAGTCGTGATGTAGCTGCTCAGCAGCTACCAGTCGAAGATCGAGAATATATTTCTTCATACGTGATAAATTTCAACTGTTGTGAATTGAAAAGAGGCCATAGCCCTCTCGGGTTTTGGCCTCCTTAAGCCGCTTAGGAAAAATAAGGAGTAGAAAAAGTGATGTTGCGGCCAACTATTTTGGTAAAAGTGAAATATGCTAAAGGTTGCTGTCACGTCAGGGCGTGTTGCCCTTGAATACTTCAAACGTGTTGTCGTCGAAAAAGATTCTGATTTCCTTGATACGACGCTGTGGTTTGTCCTGATTTTTGACATCCATCTTATTACTGTGCATGCCATGCACAGGACTTGTTTGCTGGGTGGCATAGGGCAGAGGCTTGCCCGTGTCAGGGGGTGTCTGAGTGATTTGTGTGTCTAAGAGCGATGATGCAAAAATATCGGTCTGTACCTGCTGCTGTTGCTGTCGACCTGGTTCCGTTGTGGCTTCGGTCTGTGCTCCTGAAGCACCCTCCATCATCTCACCCTCGCCAAACATCAGCCAGTTGATGTTGATTTCGGGAAATCGGTCGTGTATGGCGAAGACATATTTAGTAGTAGGGTTGTTGTGACCGTTGATGATGCTGGAGAGCGACGCAGGCGACATTTTGATTGCAGAGGCAAATTCATTTTGACTCATGTTCTTGCTCCGCATGATTTGTAGTATGCGATCTTTCATCATTGGGTGTTTTATCAACCTAAACTCAGGGCAGTGGTGGGTTAAACCCCGTTTTTGCGCTGCAAAGTAAGTTATAAAAAACGAATCCTCCAAATTTTTTATAATAAAAATGAAATTTATTTTCTCAAACAACAGTTGCAGTTTTCGAATTCAAAGAAATGAATTCACATAATTGAACACTTCACATTCGCGAATTCAAACTGTAGGGGTTTCATTTTCCGAATGTTCAAGTTTTTACTTTAATGATTTTACGTTAATCACTGGTTTTCATGGTTATATACCATTATAATTACACCAATTCACTTTCCTGAACCCCGTTTTTCGCATTTTTAGACATATTCAACAAGTCGAATACTGAATTTTAAGGTGTAATGCGTTGATTTTTAGCGGTATTCAAGTGCATTAACTAATTGAATGCATAATGATTCACATATTCAACATAACTAATTTAAATATATGAATACTGAATCAACGAAACTGAATTCGGTATTCAAAACACCGAATGTATTCATGTTTCAAAATTTGAATTCACAAACACGAATAGCGCACCCCGCCTCTATTCGGTTTTGTGAATATTAAAATTTGTAATTCTTTATTTGGCCGTTAATCAAAAATAGTAAAATGAACTTTTCTCACATCTCATCGAACAGAGTGCAGAAAGTTCATTTTGATGCCCATTTTTTTGGCATAAAAAACGCCTTAATCTCATCGGGATTAAGGCGATAGGTGCTAAAAATCCTGTATGGATTTCTGGACCATCCAGAGAAAAATCAGTGCAGGATGAAGAAAATTAGTTCCTTCAGGAGGTCACCATCGGTGGCTTTTATGCCCCCTACTCCCTTCGAAGCAGCATCTGTTCGGCGTATTTGATCGATGATCTGGAAAACTTTCATTGCCGAGTATCTGCTCACGGCTGGCGAGATGTTGCGCCTCACTTGCCACACAGGTTGCCCCAACCAGGCTGCTATGCCGTCGTCGGAACGCACTGGAGCATAGAACGCCAGCAGCACATCAGAGAAGGTCTTGAAGATTGTGGCGAGCGTTGGCTGCAAAGCAAAGTTCTTTGGATTGCTGTCAAAATATTTCGCAATACGGTTTGCCTTCAGGATGTTCTTTGTCGTCAGCGCTTCTACGAGTTCGAAGCTGTTGTACTCCTTGCTGATGCCAATGTTGTCCTGTATGGCCTGCGCATCAATGCGTTTGTTGTCGTTGGGCAACGCCAGAGCCAGTTTGTCGAGTTCGCTTGCCAGCCTGTTGAGGTCCGCGCCGACATACTCACATAGTATCTGACAGGCTGCGGGGTCTATCTCCAGCCCCTTGCGGCGCACGTATGATGTGACAAACGCTGGCAATTCGCGGTCATAGAGCTTGTGCGATTCAAATATCACTCCTGCGCGCGCTATTTCCGTAGCCACTTTGGTGCGACGGTCGAGCGTGCCGCCTTTATGACAGATGATAAGCACGGTGGAGAGCAGCGGCTGCTGAGCATAATATGCCAGCGCCTCACGCCCGTCGAGCTTCTGCGCCTCGCGCACCACCACTACCTGCCTCTCGGCCATCATGGGGTATCTCTTGGCGGCGCTGACCACTTCCTGCCCGTTAGTCTGCGGGCCATAGAGTATCGTGAGGTTGAAGTCTCGTTCCTCGGGTTGCAGCGCCTTGTCAGTGATATATTCTGCCAGGCGGTCGATGTAGTAGCTCTCCTCGCCCATGAGATAGTATATGGCGCGAAAATCGCCGCCACGCACTTCCCTTACGATGTCCTCGTAGCCTATGCCTGCTTTCTTTGCCATTGTCTCACCAATCGAATTTCAGGTGTTTGACGGTCTTGTCCTCCTTCTTGATTTTCTCCAACGACTGTATGCCTATGAGCACATGATCGTGCACATATTCTGTCGTCACGTGCTGGTCGCTCTGCGCTGTCTTGACGCCCTCGGGTGTCATGGGGCTATCAGACACCAGCAGCAGTGCTCCCGTTGGGATGTGGTTGGCAAATCCTGTGGTGAAGAGCGTTGCTGTCTCCATATCCACTGCCATCGCACGTGTGCGCAACAGATAGGCCTTGAAGTCATCGTCGTGCTCCCAGATGCGGCGGTTGGTGGTATACACCGTACCTGTCCAGTAGTCGTGTCCTGCATCGCGTATGGCCGAGCTCACGGCTCGCTGCAGCATAAAGGCCGGCAAAGCCGGCACCTCGGGAGGATAGTAGTCGTTGCTGGTTCCTTCGCCGCGTATGCCAGCCAGCGGCAGTATGAGGTCTCCGATGCGTGCCTTGCTGGGGATGCCTCCGCATTTGCCGAGGAAAAGACATGCCTTGGGCGCTACGGCCGACAGCAGGTCCATGATGATGGCAGCATTGGGCGAACCCATACCAAAATTGATAATCGTTATGCCGTCAGCCGTAGCCATACGCATATTGGCGTCATAGGCTGGCTGCGGTATGCCGAAATGGTCGCAGAAGATATCTACATAATTGTTGAAGTTGGTCAGCAGCACCAGTCTGCCGAAGTCCTCAAGCGGATGTTTGGTGTATCGTGGCAGCCAGTTGGCCACTATTTCCTGCTTAGTTTTCATGCTTAAATTGATTTTTTCGGCACAAAGATAACAAGAATATTGGAAAACTTTGAACTTTAAACTTTAAACTTTAAACTTTTTTGTACCTTTGCGCTCTGTGAACGAAATGCCAGTCCTTAATCTACCCACGGCACAGCTGCGCATCCGTCGTGACGCTAACGGTCGCGCTGAGGTGCTCGATATCCTGCGCCGACGCTATGTGCGCCTGACGCCGGAGGAATGGGTGCGCCAGCATTTCGTCCACTTTCTTATGCATCACAAGGGCTACCCTGCCGGACTGCTTGGCAACGAGGTGTCGCTGCGCTTGAATGACACTGCCCGCCGTTGCGACAGCGTCGTGTTCGGCCGCGACGGCGCGCCGCTGATGATTATTGAGTACAAGGCTCCGCATGTCAGTTTGACCCAGAAAGTCTTCGAACAGATCTGGCGCTACAACATCGTTCTTCGCACCCCCTGGCTGATTGTCACCAACGGCCTGACCCACATCTGTTGCCATCTCGACATCGATGCCGGCACGCACGAGTTTGTGTCCTCCATACCCGACTACGCAACCTTGTAAACTTTGACATTTTTATCTTATATCTTAGGCTGCTGATATTTTACATATCGTGGCCATTGTCAAGTTGTGAGGAAAAGGTCTCTCACATGAAAAAATTCTCCAAAAGGAGAGGGTTTTTATGTTTTTTGTTTATTTTTGCCATGTCATTAATGGTTTCCTGTTTGTTTTTGAACTGCTGCACAAAGATATGCAAAAAACTGACACAGGAAAATTATGAGCAACTTTTTGTTATTCAGAAATTTACAAAAAGCCAAACAATAAGTACTATAGAATATTGATAATACTAACAAATAAAAAGAACAACACTATGAAAACAAGACAGTTAATATTAGCATTGTTCCTTGCCTACATGTTGCCCATCGCAGCACAGGCTGATGGGCAAACACTACAGACAGATGCAGATGGCTATTACCTTCTTTCATCTGCCGACGATTGGAAAGCGTTTGCCGCCATTGCGGAAGAAACACCAAACGTCAATGCGCGTATGACAGCGGACATTGACCTTGGCGATGATCAGACCATGATAGGCTCGGTTGTTTCTTACCAAGGTGTATTCAACGGCCAGGGTCATACATTGACAGTGGCCTACAGCAACGCTGAAGGGAGTATAGCCCCGTTCCGCTATGTGGAAGGCGCCACCATCGAGGACTTGCACGTCACTGGCAGAATAGAGTCTTATTATGTCAATGTAGGAGGCATTGCCGCGATTGTGAGAGGCGACGTGACCACTGTCATCAGAAACTGCTGGTCATCGTCGCACCTTATTTCCGGAACCGGCGGCATAGGCAATACCATAGGTGGCATAGCATCGGACAACATGGGGATACTCGTCATAGAGGACTGCCTGTTCGACGGCAGTTTTGCCGAGAAGAACCGCTACTTCAATGCTGGCTTTGTACCCAACAACTGGAATAGCCTGACTATCAGGAACAGCCTGAACATCGGCAGCTATTATTCGGGGGGCGGCACATTCTACCGCACTGATGTTTCCACCAGTTACAGCTCGGTGACTTTAGACAACGTGTACTACAAGAACGCCAATGGAGGCGTGGCGCAAGGGACGGCCGTGACCGACGAGCAGCTTGCCGACGGCACTGTGGTGGCCCTGTTGCAGAATGGACGTACTAAGGAGATATGGACACAGGGAGCTACACCTGTTCTGTCGTTTTCAGATTACGCCGACCAACAGTCGCCCGTGCTGTTGAACAGCGTACCGCAAAACGGAGAAGTCGGCGTCCCAATCACAGGTAGCATCATGCTGACATTCGATAAGTACGTTAGGGTTTCCCAATCTGTAGCTTTCAACGGTAAAGATTTGGTGCCAAGTGTGAACGGAAAAACTGTTGTGTTTGAGTATTTCGGTCTTGCATACAACCAGAACTATACTTTCGTCATACCTGCTAATAGCGTCATGGATTTGGATGGCAACTATGTGACTGAAGAGATTAGGCTGACGTTTACTACATCAGAATATCCAGCTAATGCCATCCTACCATTTGGTCAATTCTCAAAGAAGCCTTGGCTCGCAAAGAATATGCAGAACCCTGTTGATGAGTGGTATAAATATGATTATGATGACTCAAATTGGGATATGATTGTGGGGCCTATTTGCCGTTCAAGTTTGCCGTATGTAGAGACTGAATTCACATATGGCGGAACATACTGGCTTCGCCGTCATTTTACAATGAATAATGTGGATGCAAGCCAACAGTATGTTCTTTATGTCAGCCACGATGATGGTTGTGTGGTTTGGTTAAATGGAACAGAGGTACTGAGAGAAAATTTTTACAATTCATCATCATTACAAGAGACGTGGTACTCAACTGTTGTTATTGATGGAAACCTTTTTAAAGAAGGTGATAATGTGATGGCTGTCTATGTGCATGATGTAGGAGGAAATGCTTTTATTGATTTTGGTATCTATACTGATGCAGATGTTTTCATAGAAGAGAAGGGCGAACTGGTATTGGAATTATCGCCTAAACGCATAGAAGAGGGAACTAATGAACAAGTGAGAGCAAAACTTAGCCGAACTGGAGACTGGTCTCATGATGAGATTATCGCTCTGAAAGCATCAACTGACAGCCGCGTCAATCTACCAAACAGTGTAACTATTCCTGCCCGTCAATCAGCAGTTGTATTCAATATACCGATTAATGATAATGACGTATGCGATCTTGATTCTGTAGTGGAAATTACAGCCATAGGCGATGGTTATGCCCCCGTCACGGCCCGATTATTGATAGAGGATAATGAATATCCTGATCTACGCGTTACGTCTTCAAAATCATTAGTAACTGAGGGTGAAACATTCCAGCTGACCATTACGGCCAGTCGTATTCCGCAAGAACCCCTGATGGTGACGCTGACCAGCGAAGATACCCGTCACTTTACATATCCCAGACAAGTAACGTTGCCCGTTGGTCAAACTTCTGTGACCGTTAATGTGACGGCCAAAGATGACGACGTACCCAGCTCAGGATTATCTAATACATTTGTCGTGTCAGCTCCGCGATACAATCAAGATGAAGTTATTGTGGTAGTAGAGGATAACGACATGCCTGTATTGGAACTGACACTTACTCCAAACAAAGTGACGGAGAGCGCTGGCCCTGTAAGCTTGGCAGGTGTATTGCGCCGTACTGGCTTTACCGATAACAAGATAACTGTCAAACTATCGGATGATTCTGATGGTGTGCTTTATTTCAGTACGCGAGAGTTGGTATTGAATAAGGGCGTTGAAGAGGTCTGTTTCAACTTCGGCCCCATTGACAACGCACAAGTCGATGGCAACCGAACCTATACCGTAACCGCTGCTGTATGGCTCTCGTCATGTAGTTGTAGTGCGGCAGGTGAGTCAGGTGGAGCTGTGTCAGCACAGTTGGAGGTGTTCGACGACGACGGTCCGGCTCTGACCCTTGCCTCTACGATGAGCACCATCAAGGAGGGCGGTAAAACAATGCTCACCGTCGGACGTAACACGCTTGTCAGTCTTGACCAGTCCCTCACCGTCCATCTGAGCAGTGACTACGACGACAATCTAAGCTATGAGCATACCGTCACTATTCCCGCTGGCCAACAAACCATCGAAGTGGAAATCACCTCAAAGAAAAACGATGTGAGCGGTGATACCCACACTGCCGTCTTCACCGTTCAGTCTGAAGGCTTTGCCTCAGCCACCTGCTACCTCATGGTTACCGACCAGTCGCTGCCTGATGCGGTCATCACTGATATGAGTGTGGCAGAGAGCGAAGTAGAGGCTGGAGGAATGACAACCATCAGTGTGACCGTGAAGAATGGGGGACAAGCTATCCTGCCATCGCAGACACATATAAACATCTATGTCGATGGGGAGACAGACGCTTTGCGCACACTCTACACACAGGAGGAATTGAATCCTGGCGAATCGACAACCATTAGCCGTCAAGTAAGGATTACCACAGTACCAGGTGACAGACGACTTCATGCCATTGTCAATGAGGAAAAACAAATTGCTGAACTGTCATATAATAACAACACCTCCCTGCCAGTTGACGTTCGTGTGTTGTCACCCTACAGAATTACTATACAGTCTGACAAAACGCGATATCTGCCAGGAGAAACCGTTCTTCTTTCAGGTTCTGTTACAGGCTCACTATCGGCTAACGCTGAAATAGAAGTGTATGTCATTAATGATGGCCTACGCCAGATCCTGACAGTCACCACAGACAATGAAGGAAAATTCAAGGCCAGCTTCATTCCATACGAACGACAAATGGGACATTTCACTTTTGGTGCCTGTTATCCCAGTGAAGGTCTTTCTACAGAGCAGGGTAGTTTTGATTATGTAGGCCTACGTAAAACATCTCAACAATATATTACATGTGAAGTGACTGTAGGAACTCCTTTTACGGGTACTATTGAAATCGAAAATCCGTGTTCTATGTCTCAACACAACATACGTGCAGAAGTCTTGTCTGCTCCCGAGAATTGTGAGATTCGCATTGCGCCTTTGAATGAAATACCTGTATCAGGAAGAACTGAACTACAACACACCATCATTGCAACAGCTGCCAGTAGCGGAACAGAGTGGAAAAGCATTAAGTTACACATTGCAAGTGATGAAGGGGCATCTACAGAACTGACTCTGTACTGCTATTGCCGTCTGCCACAGGCGCAATTGGCTTTAGATGTGGAAGAACTCAATACTACTATGACAAAAGGTGTAACACGTGACTATCCCATCACCATCTCTAACAAGGGAGCTGGAGCGACAGGTCGTATTACCCTTACACTGCCAACTATTATACAAGCCGGAACTGCAACGGAACTGCCTTCGTTGAGTCCAGGAGAGACCACCACAGCCGTTTTGCGTTTAGTGGCAACAGATGACATGCAACTCAATGTACCTGTTACAGGTCAGATTGGTATCAACTGCGAGAATGGTAATGGCGTTGCTCTTCCATTCAGCTTGCTACCTGTATCAGAAACAAAAGGGACATTGGAGATAGATGTATGTGATGAATATACCTATTACACAGAAGAAGCCCCTCATTTGGCAGGCGCGCGGGTGCAGTTAAGGCAGCCGTATGGCAATCAGGTAGTATTAGATGGTCTAACTGATAATGATGGAAAGATGACCGTGGAATTGCCTGAAGGCTACTATACAATCAGTGTAACTGCAGACAAACACGATCCTTACGAAAATAATATTATCGTTGATCCTGGGAAAAAGACCAGAAAGGTTGTCAATCTAAGTTATCAAGGTATTACTGTTAATTGGAATGTAGAAGAAACTGAAGTTGAGGATGAGTATGAAATCACAACAACCCTGCATTATGAGACAAATGTACCAGTTCCTGTAGTTGTTACAAAATTGCCGGAATACATTCCCGTTGACAGCATGGCTCCCGGAGAGTCACGATTGTACTATGCAACGTTGACAAACAAAGGATTGATTACTGCTGAAGGTGTTCAGATAATATTCCCTGATATTGATTTCTTGACATTCGAACCATTAATGGCTTTCCCAATCAATCTGTTACCGCAGCAGGCTGTTGTTGTTCCGTTTAGGGTGACTCTTTCTCGTAACGTTGAGTCTGAAGAAGACAATCAAGTTGCCAGCAGTAGGGCGGAATATCCTAAAAAAGCTAATAAATGGAAAATTGTATGTGTGGCTGACCCAAAGACCATCTGGTTCCACTGGTGTGGTAATGATCATCAATACCATGATTACCAAACACCTATTCGTTTAAGTTTCTGGAAGAAATGTCATGTGGAGTCTCTCGAACGTGATTCAACAATAGTGGAAGGAGGTATACCTGATGGAAATGGAGGCTTTATCTGGATTCATGGTGGTAGTAGTACTGGTGGAAAAACGGTAGTGGAGGATAAAGGCTGTAGAACTTGTCTTGAGATTCTTTTAGAGAAGGCAAAAGATGAACTTATTGGACACATACCTGTCATAGGTTGCTTCTTAAGTACTGCACTTTGTTCGAAAGAATCCATTGAAAGAGCAAAAAAAGATGAAGTGGGCATTCCTGATATCAAAACAATGTCGTGCGAAATGACAGCCATTGAATGCGCTGTTGGACAATTAAGTGGTTTAGATGAACTGAAAGCCATTTTGGACATATTATCTACAATTATTGACTTTAAGGAATGTTTTTGGATAAGTTTTGAGAGTGATCCTAAAAAAGTTCGAAAAGCACCATCTGATGCTGACGTTCCATCATTTGTCAAGGAGATGGAAAAATATAATCAAATGCTGACTAATCAGTTGGCCGCAATAATTGAATATAATCAAGAATTATTTGGAGATGAAGATTGGATAGAATCCAATAGTTCAGAATTGCTTGTTTTTTTGAAAGCCTTGGTTGAGAATGACAATAAGCCGCTATTGGTTTCTGACATGTCTGCTTTTAAACCATCAAATATTACCATAGAACAATTAAACAAGTTTGTCTGCCGAATGAATAATACCTTTTTTAGTGAGGATAACGAGGTGGGTGGCCACATAGATTTTGAAAAAATTGAAGAAATAGTAGATCGGATTCTTGCAGAAGAAGAACATGCTCAACAGTTAGGATATTTGTCGGTCATTGATTTATGGACTAAAGAGTTTAGAAAATATTATGAACGTTTATCAGAGGGCAGTTCTTCAGTATGCGCCTCCGTTACTCTTGAAATCAAACAGGTGATGACCTTAACCCGTCCTGCTTACCGTGGTACGTTAACAGTGTTCAACGGTCATGATAGTGCTGCAATGACTGATGCACGGCTTAACCTTGTTGTAAAAGATGAGTATGGAAATATTGCCACCGCTCATGAGTTCCAGATTAATGCCGAGAGCCTTGACGGCTTCGAGGGAGAGCTTAACCTGACAAGTGGCTGGACGCTGGAAGCACAAAAGACAGGTACATCCACTGTGCTCTTCATTCCCACAAAGTATGCCGCTCCTACAGAACCCGTGAAGTATTCGTTTGGTGGTACGCTGAGTTATGTTGACCCATTTACAGGTTTAGAGGTGACACGCGACTTGTTCCCCGTCACACTCACTGTAAATCCCTCTCCTGACTTGGAGCTGACCTATCTGATGCAGCGCGATGTCTATGGCGACGACCCGCTAACGGAAGAGGTGGTGGAGCCCATGGAACCTGCTGAGTTTGCACTCATTATTAATAATAAGGGCAATGGAGAGGCCAAGAACATGCGTATGGTGACGGAGCAGCCAAAGATTACAGATAATGAGAAAGGACTGTTGATTGACTTCAACATTGTGAGTTCCCAAGTGAACGGCGCTCCTGCCGCACTGTCACTCGGAAAGACTATTGCCAATGATTTCGGAACTATCAACGCCCATTCTCAAGCATACGCTCAGTGGTGGTTGGAGAGTACTTTACTCGGACACTTCACCAGCTATGAGGTGGCAGCTAACCACGTAACGAGTTATGGAAATCAAGACCTGTCGCTAATAGATACAGTAACTATTCACGAGATGGTGCATGGCTTCACCGTCGATGCCCAACGGCGTGGCTATCTGGTGAATGATATTCTGGATGCTGATGATTTGCCTGACGTGGTCTATCTGACGGATGCCACTCAACTACCATTGCATATCACAACGGAGGCAAACATTTCGTCAACGACCTCAACAACGTACAGATTGATTGTTACGCCATCGCAGGCAGGCTGGAACTATGGTTCGTTAACTGACCCGACCAACGGAAAACAGCGAATAATAGGTATAAAAAGACAGAGTGATGGTGCCGTGATTCCAACAGATAACGCATGGCAGACAGACCGTACCTTGCGTGACGGTCGAGACTGGCTTTATGAGAATCGGATACATTTCGTGGTCGAAATGAATTCAGGGGAAGAAAGCTATATGCTTTACTTTGAGGATAGACCTGATGTTGAGTTGGCTGTGGAGCAGTTTATCGGTGTTCCTACTGCAGACACTGTGTTTGAAGAACCATTGGACGAAGTGACTGTCAGATTCAACAAGCCTATCAAAGCAGAATCATTCACTACTGATGACTTAACACTTTACTGTCAGGGCGTTAAGCAGAACGCAAGAGCCATCGTGATAACTCAAAAGAATAATACTGACTATGCGCTTGGATTGAGTAAAGTGAATCGGCAGGACGGCTACTTCGTGCTGACGGTTCAGACAGCAGGAATTACTGACGATGAAGGATTCAATGGCGTTGACGGAAAAACGGCATCATGGATTCAGTTCCTTACTGCAGACTATGGACATAACTTTGACTTGGTGATTACATCTGCAGGCTATGCTACGTTCTATGATTCTCAATGGAACTATCAATTACCTTCAGAACTGAAAGCTTATGTAATCACAGGAGAAGACGATCATAAGTTAGTGTATAGGGCACTGGCCGACGATGTGGTGCCGCAGGGCGTAGCTGTATTGATTGAGAGTAATCCGTTGCAAGAAGGCATTTTTACCCTAACAAGCACGGAAACAGCGAAAGTTTATAATGGTCAAAATCTACTGCGTGGAACAGACGAAGCGACAATAGTGCCTCTATATGACAACGAATATGCATACAAATTGGCATACGGTTCTGCGGGAACGGAGTGGAACCATGTTCTTGGGTGGTTCTGGGGAACAGAAGATGGTGGAGCGTTCTACATAGATGGTCATAAAGCTTGGCTTGTGGTGCCTAAAAAAGAAGGAACACAAACACGTGCATTCCTAATAAACGGTGAGGCCATCAGCGACTATGATAATATGCCGAAGCCGGAATCTCGTATTTATGACTTGCAAGGCCGCCGGGTTGTACGCCCTGTTGTCAAAGGAATTTACATTAAAGATGGACATAAGATAACGATTAAATAACTATAATTATTATGAGGAAAATGAGGAAAATATTATTATTCTCAATGCTCTTATTTGCTGTTGTACTTATGGCTTGCAGCAAGGAAGATCCCCAAGAGACGAACATGCCCACAGAACTGGAACAAACACATGATGTTCCCACTGAACAACCTGCGTTGTAATCCTTCAATAACTTGATGCTTAACGAGGCCATGAAAGGCCAGGTATCAATGTTCTACAGAAAGGCATCAATATCGTCAATGGTCAGAAGATTCTTGTGAAATAGTGATGCTATATCCTATAGTGGCAGCAGCTACACACAAAAAGGTGTAGTTGCTGTCACTTTTGTTAGCATCCGCCATCCTATCCGTTTAGCAATTGTAGTTATGTTGTCCCTTTGCAGGCGCAATAGTGCACATAACTACAACTGCTACATTTATGACCGCCTGATTACCCCGAGGGCAAAATACTTCCATCTTGATGATTGGAGATAGAAATGTAAAAAGTGCGGTATTTATGCGTACTCCAAGATGGTTTCTGCACTGATGCCCATTGCCTTGTGTATGCGCTTGGCCACTGGCATAGTGATGCGGCGTTTACCTGAAAGGAGGAGACTGAACACGGATTCGTTGATGCCTAAGAGGCGTGCTCCATCCTTCTGACGAAGGTTATGCTGGAAGCAATAATCTTCTATAGAACGGACGAGAGGAGACTTTACTCGCAGAGGAGTGACATCCATATACTCGTCTTCATAGTCAGCCATCAGTTTGCTAAGTTCTGCAATCTTACGGGTATAGGCATTGTCCAGCTCTGGTTCAAGCAACCCCAGTGCAGTAGCTTCAGATATGAGCTGTTCCACCTCCTGCTTTGTGTTATCGTAAGCTTCGCGTGTTGTTAGTTTTGCCATCGTTAGTTTATTTGCTATTATCATAGTTTGATATTTTGGCTGCAAAGCTATGTTATTCTTTTTACATCTGCAAATATTTTTGCAGTTTTGTAAAGAAAAAACATATATTATTGTATGTTACTTCACCACAGAAAAAACTCTAAATTTCCTCTCTTTCGCGCGCGTGCGCGCTCCACAGCGGTTTTCCATAAAACAACCTACATGCCTACACAACCTGCATCTAAGACATTGTGGATGTGGAGGATAGGGCTATGTAGGTTCGCATGTAGGCAAGAGCCCCCTCCCAGCCTCCCCCAAGGGGGAGGAGAAGGGATAAAGGATAATGGACAATTGAACGCAATTCACAATGCACAATTCTTTCTTAGGAAAGCGACCTGAGGTCGAGCGTACAATGCATAATTTGCAATTTGCGATTCATCGAGGTGTTTTTTTGTTTAAGAGGTCAAGGCAAGGCATGTGGCATTGTGTTTATTATACAGTGATTATCAGCAAGATGCAATTATTCAAACACTCTTGCCGACAAGGCGTTTTTGGGTGAAAATATAGTCGGCTGTCGTCTACTAAAAATTTGGAGGTTTTTGAGAAAATAGCTACCTTTGCACACAGCTATTGAGTTAAAAACCATTTTCACTAACCTTCTTAAAAACACAAACACTATGAAACAACTTTCTTTCTCCGATGTGCCCGCCGACTGGGCCATCTGCCTGCAGGACGACTGCCCGCTGGCCGACACTTGCCTGCGCCACGATGCCGGAATGATGATGCCTGCCAACACCTGCCAACACAACATCGTATTACCCGCTGCACGCCAGGGCGACGGCGACAATTGCCGCCTCTATGCGTCCAACAAACCCGTGCCCATAGCGCGAGGCATGTGCGCGACGTTCAAGGTCGTACAGCCACACGAGGCGGCGAAGATACGAGCACGCCTCTTTAATGTCTTCGGCAGCAGAGCCACCTACTTCCGCCACCAGCGCGGCGACTACGACATCACTCCAGTCATGCAGGAGCGTGTGGCTGCTGTGTTCAGCGAGTTTGGCTACAACGAACCTCTTGTCTTCGACCAGGCCACCGAGCAGTACTTTTTCCCCGACAAGTGATGCCGATAGTATCACCAGGTGATACGCGTATGTATCACCAGTGATACGCACGAGTCTCACCAGTGATACTTGCGAGTCTCACCAGAGATACTAATGCGTCTCACCAAGTGATTCTGACGCATTCCCCCAGAGACTTTTATATATCCACCAATGCTGCAGTTAAACCGCAACAGGCATTGTGAATTGTGAATTATGAATTGTGAATTGTAAATTATCATGAAACTCTCAACTATCAAGACAGACAAGACAGGCGATCATCTCAAGACATGGGATTTCGCCAGCTTCATCGAGCGCATCCGCACGGATGCCAATAGACAAATCATCACCTGTTTCCGCGACGAGACCACGCCGGAGGCGCCCACGCTCTACAGCCGCTATGCGGAGATTCCACGCGTCTACGCTGCCGTGGAGCTGCAGCGTCAGCAGAACGGCGCCCCTTGCTTCGCTGCCTGCAACGGGCTCGTGGTGATAGAAGCGCGCCAGCTGATGAGTGACAAGGTGTGTGCCGACGTCAAGGCCGCCGCTATGTCGCTGCCATCCACACTGGCAACGTTCATTGGTGCCACAGGCACAGAGGTCATCATCCTCGTGCGCGTGGAGCGTGCCGACGGCACATGGCCCACCACCGAGGCCGAAGCCGAGGCGCTATACGTTCAGGCCTACGACCTCGCCACACGTGTCTACGACGGCGCACTGCCCGCACCCCTCACACGCATGGAGCCTTCGCTGCGTC
>CAJOEI010000026.1:56549-59302 GCA_905233465.1 uncultured Bacteroidaceae bacterium
TCGCCCCACGAAGGCTGCCTGCCGTCAAAGGTCAGCAGCGGCGAAACGGACTACACAGCATACGAGAACTATGAACGTGCTTACACGCAGGCGTTGGTGCTGGTCTGCTCGCGCATAGGACGGCGCGAGGACGAAAACGGCACGTGGTATGAGGCCTTCGTAACAGCCATGTCCACAGTGCTCTGCAAGCAGGGCTGGCCCGAGGAGGAGACGGTGCTGCACCTGTGGCGCCATCTGACCTTTGAGGACGTGGCGGGCATGACGCAGGATTTCGTGCGCACGACAGTGGCTGCCACCTATGCCCAGACAAGGGTGGCACGCGGCACCTCGCCCGCCGCGAAGGAACCCCTGATGGAACAGGTCATCCGATACATGGAGAGCCGCTATGTGCTGCGCCACAACACCGTGATGGGCTATACCGAGTACCGCCCCAACAACACATGGGTCACGCCTTGGCAGCCCGTGACTGACAAGGTCATCAACACCTTCACCACCGACCTCCAGATAGCGGGCCTCGACGCATGGGACCGCGACGTGCGGCGCTATGTCCACTCCACCCGCATCCGCGACTATAACCCCATCGACGCTTATCTCCTTGACGAGTGCTGCCGATGGGACGGCCGCGACCACATCCGTCAGCTTGCCGCCACAGTGCCAACCGACAACCCGGCGCAATGGGCCGAATGGTTCCACACGTGGTTCCTGGCCATGGTGGCACAGTGGCAGGGGCGCAACCGTCGCTACGGCAACGCCATCGTGCCGCTGCTCATCTCCGACCAGGGCATGCACAAGAGTGCCTTCTGCCGCTCACTGCTGCCGCCGGAGCTACGCAAATGGGGCTACACCGACAACCTCTCGCTGACGGAAGAGCGTCCCGTCCACCTCGCCATGTCACAGATGCTGCTCATCAACCTCGATGAGTTCAACCGCATCTCGCCGCAGAAGCAGCAGGGCTTCCTCAAGAACATCGTGCAGCTGCCGTCGGTGAAGGTGAAGCGACCATACGCCGCCCACACCGAGGACGTGCCGCGGCTGGCATCGTTCATAGCCACCACGAACATGACCGACGCGCTCACCGATCCCTCCGGTTCGCGCCGGTTCATAGGTGTGCCGGTGACGGGAGACATCAATGTCAGCCAGACACCTAACTACTCACAGCTCTATGCCCAGGCACAGGCGGAGCTCTCGCAGGGCGCACGCTACTGGTTCGACGACGACGCGACACGCGCCATCATGCGCCACAACCAGCAGTTCCGCTGCCAGACTTCGGCCGAACAGTTCTTCCATGAGTTCTTCGAGGCGGCTGAGGTCAATGACCCCGAAGGCTCATGGATGGGTCCTGCCGCCATACTCATGGGCATCAAGCAGCAAGCTGGTGCCAGCTTCAGGATGCCTGCCGACAGCACCTTCGGGCGCATCCTCAACGGCACACCCAACCTGCCCCACAAACGCACGAACAAAGGCAGTGTTTTCTACGTCAAGCCCCGATTTTGACCCACTTGCCTACACGCCGTCACCCATCCTACACGCCATCCTACACGCCGCAACTCGCTGGCATCCTTGGTGTTACTGCGAAAAGTGACGGCGTGTAGGTTATATTCGGGAAAATGTTACGTGCGAGAGAGTGAAGGATTCGAATTTGAGAAAGCGGGGGTATATTCTCCGTTGTACATAATGTTCATTATGTGGTTATTAACAAGCTAATGTCATGGATGTACTTTCATCCTCGAAATACACCATCGGTCGCATATCTGTAGGCAAGTCCTTGTTGACCAGACAGAAGTTGATACCTGCATACAGTTGTTCCATGCCCTTGACCTTCTTGTCGGCTTCCTGTTTGGAATGACAAATTAGGAAGTTCCTGTAGAAGCGGTGTTCTGTGGCAAAGTCTTCTGCATCGAAGCATGGGAACAGCTCACTACGTTCAATGATATACGGCTGTGAACTATCCGTCTGATTCCGCCAAAAGTCCATAATCCCCTCTATTCCCTCAAAGACCACACCACAGATTGACATGGTACAGCCCGAGGGTATCTGGCGCAACTCCATCTGCGCGTTGTCTGGTACTATCAGCGATTGAATGGCGTATGTTCCCCATTCACTGATCTGTTCCTTCATCCCGCTGCCATCACCAAGTGTCAGGTCCCTAAAGAATTTCTCCGTCTCTGTCCTAAACTCCTCAGAAGAAATGGCGTCAGCAAAGGAACCGTACATCCCTGTCGCATAGTTGTCAACCACGAACTTCCCGTCATAGAAAGTATATAGTTGTAATAATGTCATTCCCAACTGCCTGCCTAAAGCCGATGGTGATAAGTTCAGTATGATGACTAAACCGAATTCCTCACCTTTGCTATTGGTCCATGCACCTTCTGCCAATGGCTGCGGAAGTGCTATCTGGCCTTCGGCTTCCATTTGTCCTGCCAACTTAACTGCTTCCGTCTTGGCTTGTGCAATCATACTGTCTATAATCTTCTTTACTGAATCTTCCATATAGCGAACCTCAATCTTGTAATGCGTTCATTGTTATTTACATAATTCATTAATCACTTTCTTTTGTTCCTTGAACACTCACTACCCGTGCATCCCGCAACGAGCGCGGCAATAACAAGCGTTGCAAAATGCTTCATCATAAATCTGTGATGTTATTATTCTGTTGCCACTTCCACGAAGCTCGCATACTCGGGGAACCAGCGGTCGAGGATGGCATCCACTTTTGCCTCAATCTCCGGGGTGATATTGTCGCACACCTTCTG
>CAJOEI010000027.1 GCA_905233465.1 uncultured Bacteroidaceae bacterium
TGGGCGCACAGGGCGTGGCAAGCACTATCGTCAAGGTCAACGACCTGGCAGCAGTGGAGGCCGCCATACAGCCCAACACCAAGGCCATCTATGCCGAGACCTTCGGCAACCCCAACTCCGACGTTCTCGACGTGGAAGGCGTGGCAGCCGTGGCACATCGTCACAACATCCCCCTCATCGTGGACAACACCTTCGGAACACCGTATCTGATCAGGCCTCTGGAGCACGGAGCAGACATCGTGGTGCACTCGGCAACGAAATTCCTGGGTGGTCACGGGTCGAGCCTCGGCGGAGTGGTTGTCGAAGGCGGCAGCTTTGACTGGAAAGCCAATGCCGACAAGTTCCCCACACTGGGCCGTCCTGACCCATCCTACCACGGGGCTGTGTTTGCCGACGTGGCCGGACCAGCAGCCTTCGTCACGCGTATCCGTGCCGTGTTGCTGCGCGACACCGGCGCAGCCATATCGCCTTTCAACGCATGGATATTGCTTCAGGGCTTAGAGACGCTGTCGCTGCGAGTGGAACGCCATGTGGCCAACGCGCTGCGAGTGGTGGATTTCCTGGCCAACCACCCGAAGGTGGCACGCGTCAACCACCCTGCCCTGCCATCGCATCCGGACCACGAGCTGTACAAGCGCTATTTCCCAGACGGCGCGGGCAGCATTTTCACCTTTGAGGTGCGCGGCGGTCAGGAAGAGGCTTGGCGCTTCATCGACGCACTGAAGATATTCTCACTGCTGGCCAACGTTGCCGATGTGAAGAGCCTTGTGATACATCCATACACAACGACACATTCGCAGCTCTCTGCTGACGAGCTCGCAGAGCAACACATCACGCCGGCTACAGTGCGACTGAGCATCGGCACAGAGCATATCGACGACATTCTCGACGACCTGAGCCAGGCTTTAGACAAGATTTGATGAACACCTAAATATTTATACATTATGATAGCAAAACATCTGACAGAGCTCATCGGCAACACACCGTTGCTGGAACTCGGCAAGTTCTCGGCCGACAAAGGCCTGACACAGCCCATTGTGGCTAAAGTAGAATTTTTCAACCCCGGCGGCAGCGTAAAGGACCGCATCGCGCTGGCCATGATTGAGGCGGCCGAGAAGAGCGGACTGCTCAATCCCGGAGCCACCATCATCGAGCCCACCAGCGGCAACACCGGCGTGGGACTGGCTCTGGTGAGCGCCGTGAAGGGTTACCATCTCATCCTGACAATGCCCGAGACCATGAGCATCGAGCGCCGCAAGCTGGCACAGGCATACGGGGCTGAGATACGTCTCACACCGGGCAGCGCTGGCATGAAGGGCGCCATCGCCGAGGCCGAGGCACTGCGCGACGCCACTCCCGGAAGCATCATCCTGCAGCAGTTTGAGAACCCCGCCAATCCGCAACGCCACTACGAGACCACCGGCGTGGAGATATGGAACCAGACCGACGGACAGGTAGACATCTTCGTGGCCGGCGTGGGCACAGGCGGAACCATCTCCGGCGTGGGACGCAGGCTCAAGGAGCTGAACCCCAACGTGAAGATCATCGCTGTGGAACCTGCAGCATCGGCAGTGCTCAACGGCAAGCCCAGCGGACCGCATAAGATTCAGGGCATCGGAGCCGGCTTCGTGCCACAGACCTACAACGCTGGCATCGTGGACGAGGTCATCGATGTAGAGAACGACGACGCTCTGCGCACAGGACGCCAACTGGCCGCCACAGAAGGATTGCTCGTGGGCATCTCAGCTGGTGCAGCTGCCTTTGCTGCAGCACAAGTGGCTGCACGTAGCGAGAACGCCGGCAAGCGCATCGTGGTGCTGCTGCCTGACACCGGCGAACGTTATCTCTCGACACAGCTCTTCGAGTTCGAAAGCTAAAGCAAGCAAATAGCCAAAAGGCCAAAGACAGAAATTAAACAAGAGCCCCTCAGCAGCATATGCAGCTGAGGGGCTCCTATGGTTTATGATGGCTCTATGGTTGTGTTTGCCGCTGTATCACAGCGACCACACCAGCACAAGACGACTACCTTATAGCATACTTACGGCCCTGGCGTATTACCACGCCCCGGACTCCCCAAGAATTGACGCGCCGCCCCTGCAGGTCATAGACAGCAGCATCGGTCACCACACCAGCAGCGACGGCTGTGATGGCATCGGCCTGCTGAGCCTCGAGCGTATAGACGGCATCACGCTGCGGGTCGATGTCGGACTTCAGCTGCGGGTCGAAGAGCACCCACTGACGTTGCCCCTGAGCATCTGCCTCGGTGAATGCCACTTCCTCTGTGTAGGCGCGCTGGGCATCATCGGCAGCGTAAGTGCCTGTTACATATTCCAGTTCCACGTTGTCATCCCAGAAGGTGAGCATATTGAGCGTGGAGTCCTTCTCTACATGGAAGGTCAGCTGCTTGGTGGCCTCGCTGTAGCTGAAATTGCCCTGTTCGTATCTCAGGACAACAAAATCCGTACTGGCCTCGTTATGACCACGTGTCTCGTTGGTAAACGTGCCATCCTGACGCAACTGCAGCGTGCGTTCAACAAACAACAAGCTGCGGGCACCGGGGTCCATGCCCCTATAGCTGCCGAACCATGTGCCGCAAAGGTCGGCAAGAGAGGGCGTATATGTCTGGTCGATGACATAGGGCACGCCACCGCCACCAGGACCGCCTCCGCCACCGGGACCAGGCTGTGCAAAAGATGTCTGTGCCATCAGGACAAAGGCGACTGCAAATAAAACAGTGTTTTTGATTAATGCTTTCATATATTGGATAATGATCAATGTAAAATGTAAAATATAGAATGTAAAATGGTCAATGTTCAATGGTCAATGGTCAATGGTATCATCGTGTGCCGCCGAGATGGAAGAGCAGGCTCAACGCGAGCATCTGTGTCTGTGAGAAGAAGCGGTTGTCCACGGTGCCGTCGGCGTATGTGCTCTTGGGGTTGCCAAGCGGATACTCATAGCCCAGCATGACCAACGCCCGCTTGCGGCGGTCGAGATCCACAGTGACGTTGCCGGAGAGCACCACGCAGGCCTTGTCGCGCGTCATGTCGACAATCTGCGACGGCTCTGTGAAACCCTGCTCATTGCCCGCGATGGGGAAATGGAACTTGGCACCGATGTTGAAGTGCACCATGTAACGTTGCGGACCAAGGATGTTGAAGCCCGCAGCTGCATTGCCGCTGAACTGGTGAATGCTTTCGCCAAGGGCGCTCCACTGCAGGCCGCCACCGACGTATGTCTGGAAGTCCTCGGACGGACCCAAACATGCACGGACATCGACTGGGAAGACGAACTTCAGACGGTCGGAGCCGCTCTCTTTGGCAGGCAGATACTTCACCGAAGCCACACTGATGTTGGTGATGAGTTCAACGGCAAACTGCGGCGTCACATAATCATGAAGGTTGTACACCGCTCCGAGCCCGAAGTCGGTGTATGCACGTCGCGAGCCTTCAACAGGAGGATTGGGATTAGAGGTGCGGCTCGTGGTGCCGACAAAACCAAACTGATGCACCGTTCCTGTGAATCCGTGGTATGGGGACTGCTTCTGCTGCTCCTGGGCAGAAGACAAAGCTGTTGACAGCAGAACGGATGCTATAGCAAATAGTAAACGTCTCATGGAGAATTCACAATTCTTTCTTAGGAAAGCGACCAGAGGTCGAGCGCATAATTCACAATTCATAATGCATAATTCACAATGGACAATTAGAAAGCGTAACCCAAACCGGCTGTGAGCAATGGTATCTCCTTCCACTGATAGGTGAGGCCGATGTGTGCCGTGACGTGCTGCCAGAAACAACCGGAAAGACCTATCTCGATGGGCACGCTGTTGTAGACAAAGGTGCTCTTCTCCTCCATCTGCTGCTGCATCTCGGCCGTGTTCTCATCGATGTACTCGCGGCTGAGATCGGCCACAAAGCCCCATCCCACTTGGCCATATATGCCAATGCTGTGGTTGAACCAATGCGTCCAACCGGCTGCCAGCAGACCGGCATGCAGGCCATCGGTGTTCATAGCTGAAAGCTGCGTGCGCACGTCATCGGTAGCCGTCTGCGGGATGACTACGTCGGGGATGAACTTGCGCCAGGCGTTCTTGCGCGTGGGACGGAAGTAGCCCAACGACAGATGTACAAAGTCGGCCGATTTGTGTTCGGGGCGCACATTGATGCCCACGCCCACCTCGCCATATAACTGCGAGAAGCGCACGTTGATGTTATTGCGTTGATGCCAGGGCTCGGAGGTGAAGACCTGTGCATCGGCGGTTGCCACAGCCACAATCAATATCGCAAAGAGAAGAAGTCTATGTTTCATAATGCATAATTCATAATTCATAATGCACAATTCATAATTCACAATGCACAAATCATAATGCACAATTCATAATTCACAATGCACAATGCTCTTTAAACTGTAAACCGTAAACTGCGGTGTAGCCGCGTCTCACATATCATTACCATTCAGGCGATATGGCAGCAGGCTGACGCTGTCCGTGGCCGACACGAGGTTCTCGTCAATGCGGATCCATCCGCGTTTGCCGCCTTGTGCCGGGGTGAACCACACGCGCTCGGTATAGGCCTCAAAGTATGGCTGCCCGAAACGTAGCTTGGCCACCGAGGGCTCCAGCATAGAATTGCGGAAGTTCACGAGCGAATCCTTCTCCCAATGGAATGTGATGGTCTGTGTGGCTGCGTCAAACTCATAGGTACCAAGCTCATGCTCGAAATTGGTATATTCTGTCATCTCAGCAACAGAGTCGGACTCAACTATCATCATGCCCATTACACGACTGTCGTATGTGCCATCGGGACTTATGATAACACTACGGCGGATGCTGCACGGATGCATCTGCTGAGGATTGGCATCAAAGCCAAGGTACTCTGCCCGCCACTCACCAACGATGTCGCTGAGCTGGGATACGAATGTCGAGTCTATGTTCACGCTCGTGCTGTCGACGACCACCTCTGGTGGTTCGGGTGTGTCTTCGTCGTCAGCACGCGGGATGCATGATGTCACAATTGACACAGCCGTCAGAGCAACGATGGCGAAGAACAGTGTGTGCAAACCTGTACGTCCGATTGTCTTCATAATCATATCTTATTTCTGTTTGTTATTCATTTAGCATTATGCCACACACGGCCCTGATGGATGAACAGGCCGCGGCGCTGAGGCGATGGCAGTGGCCGCCCACTGACATCATGGAAAGCATCACGTGTCGGAGCAGTAGTCATGGGGATGTCAGTCACAGAGTTCACAACATCATCATATATATATAATGTACCCGCACGCACGCGTAGGCGCCAATAGAAGCGTTCGTATGAACTCCACCAGATGTGGTCTTCGTATATCATGCGATAGCACAGCGTCCACTGCATCCAAGTATCTGGACGGAAGCCCAAAGTGAGGAGGTAGTCGCCATCTGGAAGTGAGGACAAGTCAACGTCCATCCGCAGATTGCGACGCATACCATTGGAGCTCAACGACATATCAAATGCATCTCCAATGCTATATAGCAACTTGCCAGTTTCGTCGCACACAAGGGCCGACATCATGCCACCTATGCTGGTATCAAGCAAATTGATGATGGAGTCGGCCCGCAACGTCACCATGTTGCTGCCGTTGTGCGAGGCCGAAGCATGCAAGCCACGCAGGGCAACATATTGCTGTGTCGCGATATCAGGCCCAACAGACCAAGACTTTGGCTCCGGGACATGCAGCATCGGCCAGCCATCACAAAGGATATTAACCTCATCACCATCGGTGTTTTGGCACTGCAGCCGCAGCTCATAGCGACCGGGCGCCAAGTCATCGGGCAGACGCGTGAGGATGTAGTAATCAATGAAACCACGGTCGGAACGCACAGTGCGCTGTGGCTCGACATATAGCTCAAGAGGTTGTGCGTCAGCATCGTCAAGGCTGCACAGCGACAGACTGAGACGTCCATTGAAATCATCGCCATCAAGCACAACCAAACGAGTGATGCGTGTTGAAATCACTCCGCCAGGACGCACCACATCGTCGCGCAGACGCAGGTCGCGGCAGTACATCTGCAGGGGCTGGTCTATGCCGTCGTCAGGCATAAAACCGATATAAGTCTCTGCATCGCGGGCGTAGTTGGAACCTGCTGAACCACCTGTTCCTGCGCCCTCGGGGGTAAGTTTGTTGATGAGGAAGTAGCCGTTGTAGACGCCGTCCCAACCCCAGTTGACGCTGTAGTATGTCATCCCCTCATAGTCCTGCACGCCATCTATGACAAAGGCATGCTGGCCTCCGGCATAGTATAGCGGACGACCGGCATGCAACTCATTTTGCAGAAAACGGTGCCACGTCGTGGCCTCGAAGTCCGCAGCCTTGGCCACGTATGCATCAGCATCATAACCGAAATAGCGCTGCATGGCCTTGATGGCATATTCGCTGTCGGCTCCACTGCCAGTGGCGGTATAGTCCATGTGCACGGCCAGGCCCACGGCGTACATCAGCGTGGCCACTGCCATATCACCGTCCTGAAGCATCAGGCCGTAGGTGTCGCGCATCTCGTCCCAGAGAAAGGGCATCGCGGCAAAGTCGCATGAAAGGGG
This sequence comes from uncultured Bacteroidaceae bacterium, assembly GCA_905233465.1. Classification (GTDB taxonomy): domain Bacteria; phylum Bacteroidota; class Bacteroidia; order Bacteroidales; family Bacteroidaceae; genus Physcousia. The sequence continues at coordinate 6,573 of CAJOEI010000027.1, forward strand.
AAAGGATTTGGTGTCACTGACATAATCCACGCTCCCGATGCCCACGGCAGGATGACGATGACAACGCATGACCTGCGCCAGCGCCGTGGCAACACAGCCTGTGGGACACTGAGCATTGCCGCTCATGGGACACAGCATGTTATACGGGCTGTCCTGCCCCCACGCCGTAACGCCCAACAGCGGCAGAACCTCTTCCACTGGATTGCCCGTACCGAAAGTGTTGGTCTCAGACGACGAGGACATAGCCGCATAGTCGTCAAGCATGGCCTGCACATGCGGAGGCACGGCAACATTGTCGGGGAAGATGGCATCGTCACTATAGGCGAGCACAGCGGGCAGATGCGGGTCGCGAGCTACAAGGACGAAGCCTGGCACGGTGCTGCCTGTGGCATTGCAGCGCCTGGCAACAAAGAAGTCGCCATCGAGCTCGCTGACAACCGTCGTCAATTCGTTGGCAACGGGCATATACGACACCAGACGTTTCTGCCTACTGACTACGTCGCGCCGCTGCCAATGCCGTGTGGCCACAGACAATGCGTCATGTGCATCGCGCCGCCGCCCCCAAACGCTGAATGGGAGCAGCAACACGATGCACATTATCATTGCCGACAGGTGACGCATAGAGGCTGAGGAGTCGCGCTGCGCGCGAAGTTGGAAGTTTAAAGATTAATGTTTAAAGTTTAAAGAGCCTACCTTGCCGAAATGGAGGTTCTTGGACATGCGCTTCAGGTCTTTGTCAGATAGGAACTGATCTGCAGCACCTGATGCCTTGATGTTAGCAGGCTTGACATTGCTTGAGGTTGTTGCTTTGGCATAGCTGTAGTTACCCAAGCTATTGCCATTCTTAGCCCATGTGCAGATGGAGAAACATGTAGAGGTGCGGTCGAAATAGAAATCGTCACCGAATGAGTCTTCTAAATAATCCTCACGACTTCCGGCGTTGATAAGCCTCTGAAGATAGTATGCCAACCAGTGTTCGTCATCTGAGTAATCTTCCTCGGCTGTCGAACTAATATAGTAGTATAACGAACAGTTGTTGACAGACGTAATGCCAAAACCCCATATAGCCTCATCATAATATGTTTCGGCTGCCAAATTGGTAATCCTTGCCTGTGGAAGTGATGTGGACAGCGTCTTGAAAGAATGCCTCAGAACCTTGCCCGCATTGCCATTTGAGTCGAAGGCAACAGCACATAGAGTATAAGCTGTATTGGCATTGAAGGAGTCGCCGAAAGTGCCAAAAGCGTAGTCGAACTTGTCGGACGTCAATGCAGAGGCAGAGGACATCTTATTAATGATATATGCATCGTCCTTACCACTGATGTCCGACGTGAGGTACAGATAACGCTTGAAGCTGGCGGCATCGGCACCGAAACTAAACGTATAGCATGCGCCATCGGTAAAAACAACGATATCATTCAGTGTGACTGTGAGATTCGAATTCGTTCCCACTTTCGTCCAGCCATTGAGTGCTGACGACGAAGGCAGCTTCATACATCCACTCTTGCCGATGGGCAGTTTGGATGATGCAATGGTTCTGGTGTAGGAATCGCCATTACCTATCTGGACCTTCATGTTGTTGTCGGTGTTAGTTGCTGTGAAGCGACCATGGAAGTACGGGGTATATCCACTATTGTCTACGGTCATAGATATAGAGCCCTTGGTCCATGTGAACTCACCTGAAGTAATATTAAATGAGCTGATGGTCTGGATGTCGTTGCCGTCCGACGGAAGAGTATATACTGTTCCTGATGCTCCGTTGCTGAAACGCATGCGCCAAGCCACGGGTTCGAGATTGCCTGTCACAAACAGGTCGCCCGAAGTGGGATGAGTATATGTACCCGTTACCTGATAGGCTGCAGACTCCGAGTTTGTGCCCACTACAGATGAAGTCGAGGAAACAGGATTCTGTATGTAAGTCAGCTGACACTGTGTGGCGCTGCTTGTTGTGGGCAGGGAAGAAGAAGCACTGACAGTCCACGTGCCCGTACTGCTGTTGTATTTTGCAGTTCCATTGGTCCAAGCACTGCCGTTGCGGAAACGGATGTATATCACGCTGCCATTAGCCCATGACTTGGTTATGGCACGCGTGTCGGCTTCATCGTCAAAGCCAGGTGAAGCACTGTCGAAATGCATGGTATAGACCACGCCTTCTGATGGATCGGTCTGCGGTTCAACGGCGATGTCTGCATCCGATGAGCAGGCTGCGAAAGCCATACTTAGTGAGCAAATGGCCAATGCGCGCAGGGAAATCTTATGTATATTCATTGTCTTTATCTGAAATGTGTTAGTTTATAGTTGGATGTCACTCTCGTAGTCGTCGCGGCCGAGGTCGTTGTCTGCACCGGCAACCTGATTGACTCGGATCACAACTGACGAGCCAGTGTTCTGGCCTCGCAGCGTAACAGTGGTGCTGCGTGCCGAACCGTTATTGGCCTTTGCCGTCACAACGAACGAACCGCCAGTGCCCGATGATGGCGAAACGGTACACCACACGGTGTTGGCCGACGTCACTGTCCATGAATCTGTGCCAGTGACATCGATTGTGCGCATACCACCCTCCTTAGAAAAGTCAATTTGCGTGACGCTTGGCTGCGGCGGTGTGGGTGCGGAACCTTGTTGCGTAATAGTGACATTGATGGTCGTATTACTATTGGTGCCACGTATGGTGACATGAGCAATGCGCGATGAGGTGGCGGTGTTGGCCTGATAATTGATGTACATCGTCGACGGTGCCGTGCCGCTGCTTGACGGCAAGGTGCACCACGCAGCATCGCTCGATGCTGTCCAACTGTCGTTGCCGGACAAGGACACTGAGGTCTGGCCCGACGCACTGCTGACACTTAGTGATGTCGACGTGGAGGCAGAGAGTGTGTACTGCGTGCCGCCACCCGTAAGGTCTATATCGCCATCGTAGTCGTCGCGCCCAAAGTCACCACCCGTCTCACCTGAAGGAGTATCTGGCTTGCCCGGTTGTGAGACATTTAAAGTAAACGTCTTGTTGGTATTCTGTCCAGTGATTGTGACAACAGCCGAACGCGATGATGTACTCTCGTTGGCTTTCACAACAACGGTCGCACTGCCAGGAGCCGTACCTTGTTGTGGCGTGATGCTGCACCACGCCGAATTAGATGTGGCTGTCCATGAGTCATTACCACTGAGAGTGATGGTCTGCTGGCCACCGTCATAGCCAAAGGATAACAACCCCGGCGAGACTTCGAATGTGTATGTAGTCTGACTGCCTGTATCTATGCGACCATTCTTAATCTCATACACCATATCATATACAATGCCTGAGAACTCATTGACACTCTTTGCCCACGTCAATATCTGGATGTATCTGTCATTGTCGTTGACCTCGAAATAAGCATCTCCAGAATCAAACTGCGGGCGGAAAAGCTTCTCGTGGGTGCAGTTCTTGTTAATAACAAAGCCCTCGCCATAGGCATCACCCTTGTCTAACAGCTTCTTGATTTCCCATGCGGTGTTGATGCCGTTGTTCTCATGGTACTCTCTAAAGTCTGTACGATCTGCGATGGTTCCGATTTTCTCAGAAAAAGCACATACATAGGTGTAGAAACTTTTAGCATACTGGTTCATTTCCTGCGACCACTTGTAGAACCTACCAGTATTTCCTTCGCCGTCGCTCTGAGCGATTTCGGAGTATGCCTCTATCTTCACACGAGGCTGTTCGGACGAGAGCATTGTCTCAAATGTGCCGTCTGAAATTATACCGCGTGTGCCGTCTGTGGTGTATGGTATTGCCACAAGGACATATTTGTGCTTGGCATCACAGTCACTGACGACAATCTCAGCGCCACCCTCCGACGTGATGGTCTTGCGCTTCCACTTGCTGCCAGAGGCCTTGCAGTCGGCTTCAATGCGGTCGGGTTCGCCCTTCATGTCGTTCCATTTATCCTCAGACATAGCAACGTAGTAAAAGTAAGCAGTGTTGTTACCGCATTCGACCGGACAAGCCGCGCCATGCGACATCCTCAACATATTATCGAGTTTTATGCTGGCGATGCAGTTCTGCGGCACAGAAGAGATATATGTCAGGTTCAGAGTTTCCTGCACACCGCCATGGGAGTTGGTGGACTCGATGACGATTTGTGTTGCATAGTCTGTACCTGTGAGGTTGTCCTCCTTGGTGGTCAGCGTGATGGATGATGCGCCTTTGCCGCTGCGAGCCGATGTCGCAAGCCAGCTGGGGACTTCACCGATGAACGTCCACGTGGCATCAGCGTCTGTCTCGATGTACAATGTCCTGCTGTCGCCCTTGCCAGTAAAGGTGATGTTGTTGGGACTCAACGCCAAGGTTGGCGGATCCTTCTTACACGAGGCCAACATCATCACCCATACTGCTACGAGCAGATATAAGATTGTTTTTCTTTTCATTTCAGATTAATCTAAATACAAGTATGATGGGCCCTAATGAGTTAGGGCCCACCTTATATATTTTTATTGTACTTGCTTCAACAGTGGCGGACGCACAGTGCGGGTGCGACGCGCTGTCTTCATAGGCTTGATGCGCTCTGACGTATTCTGTCGTGCGGCACGTGTTGAAGAGCCATTGCTGTAGATTGCCACATCAGGTTGCCCGAGCTGGTTGTTGCTGCCTACGGCATAATTGCAAACGGCAATGTATGTCGTGCTACGATTTAGCTTGACGCTGGTCCAATCATAGGTCTCATCAAGTTCGCCTGACTTGATATAGTAATAGACATGCCATGCGATGTATCCTTCTTCACCGGACTCATAAGCTTCGTCATCAAAGAAGTCACAATAGTAGCTCTTGGCACCATTCTTGAGGGTGCATGACCATGTCCAGAGCTTGTCGCCATTTGATGTGGTGGGTTTCAGACTTGATATCGTTGCTATAGGAGCACTGCTGCTGAGTGTAGTGAAGTGGTATGCCTGCACGGGGCCACGCACGCCGGAAGCGTCGTAGGACACAGTACAAAGAACATAATCGGCACCACCTGTGAAGAAGCTTGAATTCTGTCGCCATGAAATAACATCGCTGTAATTGCTGGCAGTATTACCATCCTTAATATCATCAGCAAGGGCATCCTCGTCACCGCTGCGGGAGTTGTAGCTCGAAGCCTTATACACTGTAGCATAGGTCTGTTGTGCCTCAGAGCTGCAATTCCAACTTGTGGCATAGCCGTCAGCAAAGGCTACAAGCAGATCTGGTTTTGCCCAGCAGTTCTGGTTGATGCTTGCCGTGGCCTTGGGCTGGGAGACGTTGATGGTATATGATGCACCTGTGTTCTGTCCTCTGACGATGACGGTTGCCTCACGGTCGGCGCCAGTGCCGTTGCGCTGTGCTGTGATGGTGAGTGTGGTGGGGGCAGTGCCAGATACGGCAGAGAGCGTCAGCCATGCAGAATTGGTGGATGCGGTCCATCTGTCGTTACCAGACAGACTGACGGTGCGGCTGGCACCATCCGAAGAGATAGTGATGTTGAGTGGGCTGACGGTGAGGCTATAGTCGTCGTCACCACTGTGACCTCCGACCACCTCACGCAGTACACCGTTGTCGACGTGGTAGATGACATCCGCGACGATACCGGACTTGCCTGTATCGGTCATTGCCCATGTAGCAATCTCGATGTACTTGTCGTTGTTAGAGGCTGCGAAATAGGATGCGCCGTCGCCAGACTGGATGGGGAATATCTTCTCGCGTGCGGGGCTAGCGTTGATGCCGGGGTTGGTGATGCTGCCCTGTGCTGTCTCGCCGCTGTCGATGAGTTTGTTGATAGCCCATGCCAGACCTATGCCGTTGCGGTCGTCCACCTCGCCGTAGCCGCCAAAGCGGTTCTGGAGCGTAGAGAACTCCTGTGAGCTGGCGCACACATAGGTATAGTATTTGTCGGTAAAGTTATTCTTCTTGGACGTCCACTTGTAGAACTTGCCAGAGTTGCCGTCGCCGTCGGTTGTGACAGTGCTGCCTTCGGCAATGATGTCCACACGCGCCTGATCGTCCTTGGGCATGGTGGTGAATGCCATGTCGCACGCTATGCCTCGGCTGCCGCCATTAGCAAAGGACAGGGTGACAAGATAGTATTTCTTCGATGGTTGGCATTCGCTGTAGACAATCTCGTTGGCGCCCGTGGGGTTGTATGTGATGCGTTCCCACTGGCTTCCAGATGCTGTTGCCTGACGCTCGATGGCTTGGTTGTCGCTCTTGATGCGATCCCATTCAGTGTCGGGCATCACGGTATAGTAGAAGTAGGATGTGTTGCTGCCGCACACGACAGGTGCTGCAACGCCATACGACATCACGAGTTTGCGATCATCAACAGGACGTGCAAAGCAATCTTCCTCAACGCCTGAGAGCTGAATGACGTCAATAGCCCTCTGGGTGCCTCCACCTGAATTTGTGGCCTCTATCTGCAGTTGGTCCTGACGCTTGGTGCCGTCGTTGTTGGCACGCGTGGTGGTGAGCTCGATATTGGCCGAGCCGGAACCGCTGGTAGTGGATGCCGCAAGCCATTCGGGGCAGTGGAGGATGCGCCACTCGCCATCGGTGGAAATGGTCAGCTGATGCTTGTCGCCCGCAGTGCCTGCAAAGTTGATGTTCTGTGGATTCAGGTTTAGTGTTGGCGGGTCGTCGTTGCATGCGCCAAACGCAAGCACGACGGCCAAAGCGCCCAAGAGAAAATGTGCATACTTTTTCATGATAGCTTTTATGATGTTTAATTACTTTGACTGTTTGATGATGACGGTAGACTTCTTGCTGGAGCCCACGGCGTTGATGGTCACAGTAGCCTGACGGTCGGCGCCAGTGTTGTTGGCCGACACGGTGACCTTAATCGCTGACGGAGCCCAACCGAATGATGCTCCAAGGGTACACCAGCTGGCATCCGATGTGGCTTGCCACTGAGTATCGGACAGAATCTGAATATTCTTTGTACCGCCGCTGCGGGGGAACTCAAGTGTGGTCTGGACGACGTCGAGGTCGTTCTGCGAACTTGGGTCGGTGGGATCGTTGCCTGGTGTGGGGTCGGTGGACGACACCTGCGTGAGGGTGTTGACAGTGCCTGATGAAGTTACATCATAAACCACATCATAGACCAGTCCCGACTTGTTGCCGTTGAGGTCGATGCCCCATGTCACTATCTCGATGTATTTGTCCGACGAGAGAGCCTGGAAGAGCACTGTGGAAGCCTGTCCGCGCTGCATGTATGCCTTCTCGCGGGTGTTGGGCGATGTGGGTCGGTTGATTTCCGGCGCATCGTTGTCGGCCAACAAGTCGTTGCTTATTTCCAGATGCTGCAACTCCCATGCCATGAGGATGCCGTTGCGGGGATTGTATGTACCGTTGCTACCACTTCTGCCTGTCATCGACGGGAATCTGTCTGGACCAGCACAGACGTAAGTGTAGTAAGAGCCAGTAAACTCATCGGGCACAAGCTTGATGCGATAGAACATACCTGTTACGCCTCCGTCGGTGGTGTTTAAGGTCTGACGGTCGGGCATCGGTGTCACCAGTGGCTGGTTTGTGGCGGGCTGCGTCTGGAACGTGAGCTCACCTACGCTGCCCCTCTGTCCTTGCAGGTCGTAAGGCATGGTGACCAGAACATAGCGCTTGTCAGGACTCAGCGTGAGGACGCTAACCTCGCGCGATGTCGTTGTGGCATCTATGTTGAATGTCTTCCAGTTGTCGGACTGCACCTTGGCCTCGACAACCGAGCTATTGGTGCTGATTGACGTCCATTCAGCCTCGGTGTAGACATGATAGCGGAAGTATTTGGTGTTGTTGTCCGTGATGATTGGACAAACGATGCCATAGGACATCACAAGTTTGGCATCATTGCTCGGTGTGGCATGACACGATGCGAGCAGACCGTCCTGTCTGACGTTGACATTCACCGTGGTGCCGCCGCCCTGAATCTGAACTTGGTCAGAGAGGTAGTCGCCCTGATTGTTGTCAGAGGTGGTAGTAAGCGTCACTGTCGAGTTGCCGGTGCCGCTCATGCTGGAGGCACGCAACCACTCGGGGCAGTGGAGAATGGACCACTTGCCGTCGGTGGTGATGTTCAGCGAATGTGAGTCGTCCTTGTTACCTGAGAACGTCAGGTTATCGGGCGAGACAGAGAGCCCACCATCGTCATCGGACGAACATGCGACCAGCGCACTCGTGAGCGCTATGGCCATGCAAAGGATTAGGGAATAGAAACGTTTCATATTTACAGTTTGATTATCTTTTTGACCAAATATTATCATTTCACTTAATCACAGCTATCAACTGGCGGCTGAAGCGGCGACGCTCGGCATCACCAGCTTGTAGGCCCTCGCCGAAACCCTGCGGGTGGCGGCGGTGTTCACCGCTGAGGCTCTTGCCTCCGTACTCCTGTCCGGCACTCATTCCGGCAGCAGAAGAGGTCAGCAACAACCCGACGTATGACAGGTTGCTCATGACGTCCGCGATGTCCTCGCCAGGCAACTGGGCCTCGAAGGTCATCACTCCGGTGGTGCGGTCCACGCTGATGCTGAAGTCATGCGTCTGCTGGGCGGCAATTGAGCGCGATGACACGGTGGCTGTGGTGTCATTGAGTGCTTGCAGCAGCGGCAGCACGTCGGGGCGCACCATGCGGGCTGTGTCGCCCTGTGCGAACTCTGGCTTCACCTGATTGGGGTGGTGCTGCATCTTCTGGCGCACCATAGCAGCCGTGGGGAAGCTAACACGCATGCTGTCGAGCAACGGCATATCCACGTTGAGACCCTGCATGAGGAACGACAGCTGTGTGCGCAACTCTGTGGAAATGATCTTCAGGCGCGGGCCCTGTGCTGTATTCTCGATGAAAGCACGCAGCGGCTGGTCGGCATTGACATCGTTGGCCTCGTCGATGCTGAACGGTGTCCACGAGCGTATTTCGCGCTGCATGAACTCGCGCATGTCCTCGTCGCCTTGGCCTCCACCACCTGACGGGGGAGCCATCATGTCCTGCTCCGGACCAGCGCCATCTGGTGGCGGCATCTGGTCGAAGTCGTTGCGGGCCACGATGCCCACAGTCCATGTTGATGACAGCTTCTTGGCCTGCATCAGCTGGTCCTTGGGCAGCAACAAGTAGAAGTTAATGACCTCGTCCTGCTGGTTCAGCTCTATGCGGAACCGCTGGTAGTCCAGCACCTGCTTGCCCTCGGGCGTGGTGTATGTGGCACCCTTGTCCACCAGTGCCTGCATCAGCGGCTGGATGTCAGGACGCTCATTGGCGCCGTGCTCGCGATCGGCATCAGGGTTCATGGCCTCCATCTGCTCCTTCACGTCGATGGCCGACGGCAACTGAATGGCGTACTTGGTACGCTTCTTGCCAGTGGGGTCGACGTATATCGTCATGCGCTGCATGAGCATGCGCATCTGCAGTGCAGGATGAGCCACTCCGATGTTCAGCATCAGATTGTCCTCGTCGGCCGAGATACGCAGCGTGGTGCCTTCGTGTATGATATTCATTTCCAACGCCTCGGGGTTGGCAGCCAGATATGCTGCCAAGGCATCGTTCTGAGCCTGTGCCAACAATGATGTTACCAAGATGGCAGTAAGTGTGAGTATGCGTTTCATTATCACCGTGAATATATATTTGCAATTAGGCCGCAAATATAGGCATAAATTCTATATTTTCATGCAGATGAGCCGAAGTTTTTTGCGAAACACATCATTTTAGCGACCAACATCAATATAAGTAGGTATTCAGCACAGTCTTCGCGCACGCGTGCGCGTTACACTGCATTTTTGCCGAAATCAACCTACATGCCTACATGAACGGCATCTAATGCGTTGTGAATGTGTAAGGTAAGACTATGTAGGTTCGCATGTAGGTTATGACGGTTGATTAACGCATTTGCATAATTCGCTAAAAATGTTATATTGCGCCGACAAGTGGCAACGAAAGTATCACCTGGTGAGACGCACGAGTATCACTGGTGAGACGCACAAGTATCACCGGTGATACTCGCAAGTATCACTGGAGATACCCGCGCGTATCATCAGGTGATACATAAATTGTTCCGCATGCTATCGTCCGCAGAGCCGGCGGAAGTCGCAGTGCTTGCAGGATGCGAGTTCTGAGGTCTGGGTATATGGCAGGTCGGGATTGAAGATGTCCGCCACCAATTGTCGAAGCCGTTCATCGAAGCCGTCGCGATATTCGCAGATATCCAATAACTGCTTCTTATCCAAAGTGATATATGGCGTATATTCATCCGTTGCTGCACGGTGTACGAAGAACAGGCAAGGTGCTACTGGTGATGTCTGGCTCTCAGATATGATGCCTGCATAGAGCATAGTCTGGAAGACATAGTGCTGGAATTGACCTGTGCGCACGAAGAGGTTGTCCAACGCAGGAATGTTGGCTGGCGTGCCGCCAGTCTTGTAGTCAACTATGCGCACCAATCGCCGTCCGCTGCCGTCAGGATGATCTATCTCGTCGAGGCGGTCGATGATGCCACCGGTGCGTATCTTCACGTGGCGCTCTGGCAGCGAAGCTGTCGGCGGCAGGGTGATGTCCATCTCCGTGTAGCGTCTGCATTCGAGGCCCAGAATCTTCAGCTGTGGCAGCTGGCTGTCGGCGCGCAACAGAGTCTGCAGATACGTCTTGACGACATCAAAGGCAATGAGCAAGATACCCTGATAGACCTCAGGCATCCCCACGACGCGACCGTCGGCAGCCTTAGCCTTGCTGAAATACTCGTCGCGAAAAGCCTGACGCACAATGGGTTCAAGGAGCTGACCGCCCTGCTGCAGATACGGTTCGAGGTCGTGGGCTGTGACTATTCGCCTTTGCTGCAAGAAGGGCTGATAGAACAGTTCGGCGGCACGATGGAAGACATTGCCGAAGAGAATTGCGTCAAGTCCGTCCTCGGGATCAGGCTGGATGCTGATGTTGCGCACGTAGCGGTAGTAGAACTTCAGCGGACACTCGGTGTAAGTATTGAGGGCTGTGGGGGAAAGGGCCAACACGCGGCTATGCCCATTACCCTGTTCATTTTCCGTTGGGGATGTGGGACCTCCAAAAGCAAGCTCCGTCTTGGGCATCTCGATGGTCTGGACCTCGAGAGACGGTTGTGTGAGTGCCTGCAGGCGGATGTGTCGCAGTGGCCACTGTGTCTCGGCTTGCAGCTGGCGTATGAAACGTGAGATCTCATGCTGACGCACGCCCACATTGCTCTCGTTGTAGAGCAGCGTCACGTGGCGCGCCCGCTGCAGCAGGCGGAAGAAATAGTATGCATAGACAGAGAGCTTCTCGCGCAGCGTCGTAAGCCCGAAGGCAGCACGGATGTTATACGGTATGAACGAGGCGTCGGGCGAGGCGTCGGGCAATGTGCCCTCGCCAGTGCTGAGGATGATGACATTGTCGAAGTCCAGCGTACGCGTCTCCAACAGTCCCATAACCTGCAGACCTGTTGCAGGCTCGCCGTGGAAGGGTATCGTGCGTGCTTGCAGCACCTGACGCACCAGCCTCCGCATGGTGTCCTGCTCGACATTGAGAAGAGGATTGTCACCCTGCGAGAGGTCGCGCAGACGCGTCAGGGCGGTGAAGGCTTGGAACACAGCTTCGCGCTGCAGGATGTCTCCGTCCTCGGCCAGCGCTGCCGACAACTCGGCCAGCGCCTCGAGCAGATAGACCAGCAGCGGAGCGTGGCGCTGCAACGTCTCGGGCCGCACCATCTTGGCATAGGGATGGCGCAGCAACACCCTCAGCAGCGCGGGACGCAGACGATTGTAGCGAGCGTCGTAGCCGTCGGTCTGGAGGTGCATCATGGATTCCACGAAACTGTAAACAGGCGTGTCCCGCAAAGGGTATCCCATCGTCACATTCAGAGTCTTCGGCGCGCCCAGATGTTTGCCGGTGGGGATGCTGTGTAGCACTGGTTGCAGCAGGCTCTCGTCGGCCAGGACGATGGCTGTATGATTCTCATGCTCGTGGTCGAGATGCTGTGTGAGCCAGTCTGACAGGTAGCGTGCCTGCGCATTGTCTGTGGCAGCAGCGCCGATGGTGATGTCTGGCGGCGAGGAGAGGTTGTCGAAGATTTCCGGCGGCAGGGCGTTGCCATAGCGCCGGATGTTGTCCATGACAAAGGTGCCCGCCTCGTGGGATGCGGCATAGAAGCGGTCGTAGTCCCAGAAGAACGAAGCCTGCCCACTGTGGTCAAGGATGTCGAACAGCGTCTTTTCGGTCTTGGAGAGCACATTGAATCCGACAAAGGCGTAGTCGCCTTCGGGCAACAGCCGCTCGCCCCGCTGCATACGCTCCACAACATCGCGCTGCAGGGCCCCTTCATAGAGCAGTCCATCGGCGCGCAGCTCATCGCAGAGGTCGGCGTGTATGTCGGCCATCTTGCTCCACAGCTGCAGGAAACGCTGCTTGATTTCCGAGGTGTGTTCCAGCGAGAAATCGGCAAAGAAGCGGCTCAGGGCCTCTTCCTGTTCGGGTGTTATATAATCGGTGTCGTCGAGCTGGCGCAGGTCGGCGATGTTGGTGAATATGGCTCTTGGTGACACCATGTGTTTGTCGACCTCATCGAAGTCCGACAACAACACCTCGCCCCATGAATAGAAACTATCCAACGTCCACGCCTCGTCAACATGACGTGCGTAGCAGCGGTGGAGGCGGCAGATGGTCTCTATGCGGTCGGGAACGACATACGGCGAAGCCTGGTGGAAGAGGTCGGAGATTGTGCGAAAGCGCGGAGCCCACACTGGTGCCTCGGACAGCTGAGAGAGTTCCTGCTCCAGGAAGAGACTGGCGCGGCGATTAGGGAACACCACAGTAAGCCGGCTCATATCAGTGCCGTAGCGCTGCAGCAAGGCACTGGCCACATGATAAAGGAATGTATGCGTCATGTGATGGAGTTATTTTTCTGGCACACGGCGTGTGCGTCCGGTGAGTATGAACCATAGATAGCCTTCGATGGCGGCCTGGGGATACATCTGCCGCAGGCGATGCATGTATCGCTGCACCTGACCGGTGTAGTCCTCGTTGTCATTCGCTGTCTTAAAGTCTACAACCACGATGCGCGATGCGTCGGAAGCTATCATCACCCTGTCGGGTCGCAGTGTGATGGCGCGGCCCTTGTCGTCGCGAGTCAGTATAGCGCACTCGTTGTAGAGCTGCCATTCGCCACCAAACCAGTCGGCCACCATCGGATGGGACAGGGCGCGCTGGATGCTGCGTTCCAGGTCGGCACGCGCGATGCTCACATAGGTGTCGTCGGCTGCCGTCTGGCTGATGATGCCCTCATGCGTGAAGTTGTCGAGCACACGTGGCAAGTCCTCCAGCGTGGCCACGCTCTGCAACACAGTATGTATCAGGCGTCCAAGAGCCAGAGCTGTGGAGGTGCCGGCCTTCAGCTCAGCAACATCAGCCTGCACCATCTCGTCGAAGAAGGCTGCCGAGCGGTTGCTCTGGCGGAATGGCAGATTGGCATCAAAGGTCTGCATAGCCACGCGACGCGGGAGATATTTGGGTGTCACGCGCGTGGCGTCATCATCCTTATGTGTTTTCAAGCAGGGTTCGCCCCATGTATAGAGCGTGGCAGGCGCTTCGTTGCTGCCGATTTCCTCTGACTGCAACGAGCCGCATGCAGGCAGCGTAGCGGCCATCAGACCTCCCACTGTGAAGCGCTTGGGGCCCAGCTCGCTGCCATAGCTCCATATATACAGGTTGGCGCGCGGACGAGTGAGGGCGACATAGAGAGCATTGAACTCATCCAACCGCTGGCTCAAGTGGGCCTCGGCATAGTCACGCGCAAAGACCGACACGGGTGCCGTGCGGGAACTGGGCGTGATGGGCAGCAGCGAGAAGGCGGAATATGGCTCTTGTGTGGGGCGTGTCCACAGGAGGTCGTCATAGCGATCTTTGTCCAACGTCCATGTGGCAAAGGGCAGGAACACCGTCTGGAACTCCAGCCCTTTGGCCTTGTGTATGGTCATTATGCGTATGCCGTCCGTGACCTCGCCGGCAGGCACCGACTGCTTGTAGAGCTTCTCATCCCAGAATGTGATGAAGGCGTTGAGGTCTGACGACGTACGTCGCGCAAAGTCGGCCACGACGTCCATCAGGCAGAAGAGATAACCCTCCTGACCATCGGCCTCGTCCAGACGGAAGCAGCGTATGAGCCACTCCACCATTGCCTCCATAGGCATACGCAGCAACAGCTCGCGCGACAGCTCGAATTTCTCTAAGGCCGCACTCTGTCCTGCCAGATGTTCGCTGAGATATGTCTGTGCCACAAGGTTGGTGGGGTCGGCCAGCGAGCGCAGTGCTTCTATGATAAGGCACACAGCCGCACTGGAGCCCAGCAGGAATGCCTCGTCGCTCACGATTCTCGGCATCGTGGGGTCGGCCGACATATCGGCAACGATGAGAGTCGCCTCGTCGTTGTTGCGCACCAGAATGGTCATATCGCTGTATGCTTGTCCCCGCGCTGCCAGCTCCCGTATCTGCTGGCGCAGGTCGTCAAGAATCTCCTGCTGCGTATCATCGGTTCCCTTCTCGTATAGCACACAGCGTATGTAGCCTTCGGGGGCACGCTTCTGTCGCTTGGGTGAGGCCACCTGTGGCTTGCCCTTGTATGCGAGGTCAAACGAGAAGTCGGCTCCTACAGCCGCTTCCTCGGCCGCAGATATCTCGTCCATGATGGGCACGGCAGTGAGGAAGAACTCGGCAACAAAGTCAACGATGCGTTTCTCGCTGCGGAAGTTGATATCCAATGGTTTCTCGACGGGCGTGGGAACGACATCACGCTGTATGTTGGCCAGCGTGCGCCAGTCGCCGCCACGGAAACGGTATATGCTCTGCTTGACGTCGCCCACAACGAGGTTGCGCCCACCGCGCGAACGCGTCTCTGCCAGCAATGGACGGAAGTTGTCCCACTGCAGGCGCGACGTATCCTGGAACTCGTCAATCATTATATGGTGCAGCTGCGCACCAATCTTCTCGAAGATGAACGGCACATCGCTGGAGCCTATCATCTGATTTAGCAGGATGGGGGTCTTGGCCAGATTGAAACGCGACGTCTCGGCATTGAGTTGTGTCACCTCACGGTCGATGCGTTCCAGCAGCCGCAGCTTGCGTATGTGTTTCAGTGCCAGGCGCGAGCTGTTGTATCGCCATTGCAGCTGAGGCAACTCGTCTATCAGTTGTTGCAGCAATGCCGACACATCGGCGGCAGTGTTCTGCAGCTCCGGACGACGCAGCAGGTTGGTCTTCGTCACCATGAGCTGACTGTCCGCGGCCCAGCGCTGGAGAGTGTCGCTGGGAGCTACATTCTCCACACGTCCGTCGCGCATGTTGCGCATGAATGTCGCCAGGATGCGCTGGCCGTTGCTGAAGTCCGAATAGTCCACCCCATCGCGGCTCAGCACAGCATCGATGTCGCGAGCGTAAGCCTTGACAGCGGCAATAGCTGTATCAGCATCATGGCGTATATCGCGCTCCACCTGGGTAAAACGCTCGCTGTCGGCCAGCAGCTGACGCAAAGCATCGCCACGCAACTGATAGTCCTCGTTGAAGATTGTCGAGCCGAAAGCCTTGACCATACGCCGCACATCCCAGCGCTCGTTGTTCTCGATACGCTCGCGCACGAGGTCCATCATCCAGGTCCGCACCAGAGGTTCGTCCTGCAGATGGTCCACGATGCGGTCAACGGCCTCCGACAGCACGTCGCGGTCGGAGAGCTCCACCTGCAGATTGGCAGTGAGGCCCAGTTCGTGGGCCAGTCCGCGCAACACACTCTGGAAGAAGGCATCGATGGTCTGCACCCTGAAGTGGCTGTAGTCGTGCAGAATCTGATGGAGGGCCACGCGGCATCGCCTGCGTATCTCGTCGTCGGTGGCGGGGGCGTCGGGCTCGCCGTCCATTGCCTTGCGCAGGGCATCCAGATAGTCGTCACTGGACGGCAGGCCAGCTCCTATGCCAAATAGCTGCTGCAGGATACGATCCTTCATCTCGGCCGTAGCCTTGTTGGTGAAGGTCACGCCGAGAATAGCCGCATGTTCGCCGCCAGAGGCAGACAGGAGAAGAAGTTTAATGTATTGGACGGCGAGAGTGAACGTCTTGCCCGACCCTGCCGAAGCGCGGTAAACTGTTAGCGGATGCACTGATAAGGTAAGAGAAGTAAAGTGAGAAGAGTGAAATGAAGAAACTAATATCCCGTCAACTCAGGCGTCATCTGTCCGTCGAAACCCACATGCAGGTCCACGACATAGCAGCGGGCTCCGTCGGGCTCGCACAGAGTGGCATGGAAGGTTGTCTGCTGGTTGTCCGTGCGGCCAAACTCCATGTTCGAAAGCAGGGCTCCGTCAAGGAACGAAGCCGGCACGAGGTCGTCGAACATGTGCTTGTCGATGTCGCGGGAATAAACCTTGCGGCGTCCTTCGTAAACGCTCACATGGATGATGTTGTCATAGTAGACCTGCTGCACAGCCATACCTTCGTCGGTATAGGAGGACTTGAACACCTTGCGGCTGGTGGGGTTGATGTCTATGTACAGATGGTAGCGTTCGCCGTGGGGGGTATAGACAAGTGTGTCGCGCTTCACCAGCTGCTGCAGCATGATAGGTGCATAGTGGCGAGGCATGAACAGCAGGGAATCGTCGGGATTGTCCGACCGCCGCATGTGCA
Organism: uncultured Bacteroidaceae bacterium; assembly: GCA_905233465.1. Classification (GTDB taxonomy): domain Bacteria; phylum Bacteroidota; class Bacteroidia; order Bacteroidales; family Bacteroidaceae; genus Physcousia. The sequence goes on from CAJOEI010000027.1 coordinate 23,204, forward strand.
TCTCCTCGCCATTCAAGGAAACATAATCAAAGGTGTAGTCCCCCTGATGGCTGATGGGATAGCGCATGTTGTTGGCACCGAAGATGAGCAGCGTGTCGTCAAAGATGACAAACCGTGCAGGCAGCGATGTGGTGTCGGGATAGAAAATGCTATCTCCACGCACCATCACTATCACAGCATCTGTCTCGGCATCAACCCAGATGCCGGCAAACCGCTGCATAGCCTCGCGGTCGGGCTCAATCTGCGGCGTATTGGGCTCGTCAGGGATGCTGATGGCCTCACGCACAGCACCAGGCTTGCACGCAGCGACAGCCACGCATATTGCTATGATGACAGAAAGAAAGGAATACTTATTTGCCATTCTTGCAGTCTTTCACTTTAGGTTTTTCACGGATTTCACCCGCAAAGGTAGACACATTATTTCAGACGGCCAAGGAATAGCGCAAAAAAGTTTTTGGTGACGACCTCAAAAACATCCTCGCACATCACTTCCACTGAAACTCCTCACGATTGATGTTCCACTTGTGGTCCTTGGGGAAATCATCGCCTTCCCAAGCCTTCTTCGATGTCCATTTCTCGGGCTCACACTGCCAGAAGTCGTCTGTCGGCGGCAATCCCAGCGGCATGAAGGCCAGCGAGGCCATATAAAGCGAACCGTTGTTGGTATAAGTGTCAACTGGCGTCTGTGCCTTGTCGCCCACGAAGCCGATGGTGATGAATCCACCACTGTTGAAGTTGCGGAATCGCGGCTCCCCCTTGCGCGGCTTAGTGGCCGGGTCAAACATGCAATGCATCACAGCTGTCAGGGCAGCACGCACCTGACCGTTGTGTAGCTCAGCGGGCAGCTGTCGCTGCCAAGCCAGCAACGCCAGCGGCTGCATCGCTGCCAGACGATAGGGTATGCTGCGGCCAAAGACGGGGAAAGTGCCTTCGGGCGAAATGAAGCGCTCAAGGATGACGGCATATTTCTGCATGCGCTCCAGAATCTGTGCTGCACGGCGCTCGCCACCATCATTGGGTCCTACGCGGTGTAACAGGCGGTCGTTGTCACCGCGCACGCTGCGGATGATGTCCACAACCTCCTGATACATTGGCTGAATGACGAACGAGTTGTAGTAGTCAAAGGCAAAAGCCTGACCATCGCTATACCAACCGTCGCCGACATACCACTCCTCCAGCTTGTTCACACCCACATGGATGCGATACTCGTCATAGGTCGCACCGACCTTCATCAGAAATGCCTCTTCCATCGCCACGAATATCAGCCAGTTGCTGTATGGCGGCGCATAGCGGTGCAGGCCCTGAAGCTCAGCGATATAACGCTGCTTGGTGATGCTGTCAAGCGGCACCCACAGGGCATCATATCCACGCATGAAGCTCTCCACGAGGTATGCTGCATCCACAAGCGTCTGCGAGCCGTTGCCCCAACCCAGATAGTCTGGGCTGTCGGGATCTACGGCGTTGGCGTATGCCTTAAGTGCCCACTGGCGCAGCTGTGCACGACGCTGGCCTTCGGGTGTGTCGTCGTCGGGCAGCGACAGCCAAGGTGCTATTCCGGCCATGAGTCGACCGAAGCACTCCATATACGCCACCTTCGGGTCGCGACCGTCCCAGATGCGCGATGTCTCGAGTTGGAAGTTCTGCTGCAACGTGCCGGCAGCCATGTTGCTCAACACTGGTGCTGCCATCTGATAGGCCAGCTCGGACCAATATTCGCGGTCGCTCTGTCCGTCACCAAGAGGGTTGACAGCGGTCTTGTTGCCCTTGGCTGCAAGCGGCAGCAGGCAGACAAGCAACATCAAGGTTGTGATTATTCGCTTCATATCCTTTTAGACTTTTACGCGTAATCAGTCGTCCAGTTTGCGGTAGCGTATGCGGCGCGGTTCCTCAAGTCCCAGACGCTTGAGGCGATTGGCTTCGTAGTCGGTGTAGGAGCCCTCAAAGAAGAAGACATTACCATCTCCCTCAAAGGCCAGAATGTGCGTGCAGATGCGGTCAAGGAACCAACGGTCGTGGCTGATAACCACCGCACAACCAGCAAATGCTTCAAGTCCTTCTTCAAGCGCACGCAGCGTGTTAACGTCTATATCATTGGTGGGCTCGTCAAGCAGCAACACGTTGCCTTCTTCCTTCAACGCCATCGCCAGATGCAGACGATTGCGCTCACCGCCGCTGAGCACACCGCACTTCTTCTCCTGGTCGGCGCCAGAGAAGTTGAAGCGGCTGAGATAAGCACGCGCATTGACATCACGTCCACCCAGCCGCAGCAGCTCGTTGCCCTGCGAGATAGTCTGATAGACGGTGGCATCGGCGTGGATGTCGCGGTGACTCTGGTCGACATAGGCCAGCTTCACCGTCTCGCCTACCTCGAATGTTCCGGCATCGGCCTGCTCCAGCCCCATAATGAGGCGGAAGAGGGTGGTCTTGCCTGCACCGTTAGGTCCGATTACACCAACGATGCCGTTGGGAGGCAGCATGAAATTGAGGTCGCTGAAGAGCACTTTGTCGCCGTATGCCTTGCGCACACCGTGAGCCTCGATGACCTTATTGCCCAGACGCGGGCCGCTGGGGATGTAAATCTCCAGTCGCTGTTCCTTCTCACGCTGGTCTTCGTTGAGCATCTTGTCGTAGGAGTTCAGACGGGCCTTGCCCTTAGCTTGACGGGCCTTGGGCGCCATACGCACCCATTCCAGCTCGCGCTGCAACGTCTTGCGACGCTTGGACTCGGCCTTCTCCTCCTGCTCCAGACGACGCGTCTTCTGCTCCAACCACGAGCTGTAGTTGCCTTGCCAGGGTATGCCTTCGCCGCGGTCAAGCTCAAGAATCCATCCCGCAACATCATCGAGGAAGTAGCGGTCGTGGGTCACAGCGATGACAGTGCCCTCATATTGGTTTAGGTGCTGCTCAAGCCAGTCTATGGACTCTGCATCAAGATGGTTGGTGGGCTCGTCGAGCAGCAGCACATCGGGCTTCTGCAACAACAGGCGGCACAATGCCACACGTCGGCGCTCGCCACCAGAGAGCTGACCACACAACTGGTCCTGCGGCGGACAGCGCAAGGCATCCATAGCGCGGGCCAGACGCGTGTCGAGGTTCCACGCGTCGGTGGCGTCGATGATATCCTGCAACTCGCCCTGACGGGCAAAGAGTTGGTTCATCTTATCCTCGTCTTCATAAAATTCGGGCAAACCGAATTTCACATTTATTTCCTCGTATTCGGCCAGTGCATCCACCACATGCTGCACGCCTTCTTCCACCACCTGACGAACGGTCTTGTTGTCGTCCAGCTGCGGTTCCTGCGGCAGATAGCCCACGCTGTAGCCGGGAGCAAAGACCACGTTGCCCTGATAGCTCTGGTCGAGGCCTGCAATGATCTTGAGCAAGGATGACTTACCCGAGCCGTTTAGACCAATGATGCCTATCTTGGCTCCATAGAAGAAGCTCAGATAGATGTTCTTCAGAATCTGTTTCTGTGTCTGTTGGATGGTCTTGCTCACGCCGACCATCGAAAAAATGATTTTCTTGTCGTCTGCCATATTTGTCAAATGTCTTCTTTATTCATCGTACGCGCAGGAGGTCGCCCACCTGTGGTTCGTAGTCAGTGTTGAGCTTGTTCATCTTGTAGAGCGAGGCGAGGCGTATGCCGTAGCGCTGCGAGATGCTGTACATCGACTCGCCAGGCTGCACGGTGTGCGGCTGGTGGCGGAACTGTCGGTCGGCCTTGCGCTTCTTCTTCTGCAAGTAGACCACATCGCCCGTCCGCATCTGGTAGTCGGCAGGCAGGTCGTTGTACTGCAGCAGTCGCCAGGGCTTGGTTCCTGTCTCGCGGGCTACATTCTCCCATGTGTCGCCGACGTTGGCCACAATCATGTAGCAGCCGTTGTTCTTATATACAATGTGTTCGGCAAAGAAGCTGCTCTCAGCCTCCGCCTCAGCCTGCGTAGATGTGTGCGCATGATAGCGCCCGCTGGTGCGCGAGTCAAACTGTGTGAGGTTGTATCTCTCGATGACTCCAATGAGCATCTCGGCATAACGCGGGTTGGTGGCATAGCCGCAACGCTTGAGGCCGTGCGCCCAGCCGCGATAGTCCGTATGGCTAAGCGAGAACAGGCTGCGATAGCGCGGCTGACGGCTGAGGAAACGCGAGTGGTCCTCATAGCTCTCGTCGTCGGTGCGATACACGCGGAAACGGTCGTCGGGCCGGTCGTCGGCAATTACGATATACTTGCCCGTCCATCCTGTGCCCACCTTGATGCCGAAATGGTTGTGGGCTTCTGTGGCCAGACGGCTCTGCCCTGCCCCACTCTCGCACAGGCCCTGCGCCAGCGTGATGCTCGCCGGGATGCCGTAGCGCTGCATCTGGTCTACGGCCATATCGGAATAACGGTTGACATAGTTCCAGTATATCTGCTGCGTTCCCTGCGCAAAACAGCACAAAGAGGCAGCAGCGAAAGCTAAAAAGGCTAAAAAGCGGCGCTTCATTGTCTAAAACTTAAAAAAATAGCGCACAAATGTAGCTATTTATTCGCACAGATGGAAATATTGTCGTACATTTGTCGAAAATTTTAAACATTTTCACCCTGCAATGAAATCCTTCGACATCAATATCCACATCGAGCGCTATTCGATGGAGGAGCTTTCGGCCGACGACAGTCAGCTCGTGGAACAGGCCTGCCGCAACACCTCCCGCAGCTATGCGCCATATAGCCGTTTCCACGTCGGAGCAGCACTGAAGCTCGCTGACGGCACCATCGTCGACGGTGCCAATCAGGAAAATGCCTCGTTCCCCGTAGGCACTTGTGCCGAACGCTCGGCATTCTTCTTTGCACAGGCACAATATCCCGATGCGGCACCAGTGGCAATAGCCATCGCAGCAGAGACAGGAGGACACTTCACACCACAGCCTGTGGCCCCCTGCGGCATGTGCCGTCAGGCACTGTTAGAGGCTGAGACACGCTACGGCCAGCCCATCCGTGTGCTGCTTTATGGCACCGAAGGAGTGTATGTCGTACCCAACATTGCATCGCTGCTGCCGCTGGTGTTCGACGGCAGTGCGCTGGAACTTGAAGACTGAATCTTGAAACCACATAACATTATTATACTGGCATTGGCGATGCTCATCATGTTCGCCTCTGCCCTTGATGCAGATGCCGCCTCGCGCAAGAAGAAGTCGCGTCGCGGCATGATTCAGGAGGAGCTGGAACTGTTGCCTATGCCCGTTCCCGATGCTCCCGTGGCCCAACTGCAACCAGAAGCGCGGGTCGATGCCATCCTGCCGCCCGGAGAGCTGCCACAGCATATCTCCACAGCGCGTCCCAGCGACCGCGGAGGCATAGATGTGTCACACTATCAGGGCAACATCGACTGGCGCGAAGTGGCGCGCTCAGGACTGGTGCAGTACGTCTATATCAAAGCCACCGAAGGCGCCAACCTCGTGGACAACACCTTCCGCATCAACCTCAACGGAGCTCGCCTCGCAGGGCTGAAGGTGGGCATCTACCACTTCTACCGTCCCAACGCGAGCGTTGAATCACAGTTCATCAACCTGACATCCACCGTTGCGCTGCGTGATATGGACCTGTTGCCAATCATCGATGTGGAACATCGTGGCAGCGCGCAGCTCAGCGACTTCAGGGCCCAGCTGATGCGCTTTGCACGCATGGTGGAGAAACACTATGGCGTGAAGCCTATCATCTACACCTCGCGTGACTTCTACAATAAATATCTGGCCGGACCGTTCACAGGCTACAAATACATGATTGCGCGCTACCATGCAGATGTGCCCGAACTCATTGACAATGCACAGTTTGTGATGTGGCAATACACCGCCAACGGCCGCGTGCCGGGCATACGAGGCAATGTGGATCGCTCATGCTTCATGGACAACTACACCGTGAAGGACATCCGCATCCGCAAGTAACACCCAACACCTTATTATATATACGCGCATGAGGAGAGAATGCTAATTAAGGTTAAAGTTACACCCTTACTGTACGTAGCACAGAACTTTAGCTTATCTTTGCGCTGCAAAAACCAGAAACATGCTCAAAATACTCCTTCTCACGCTGGCCGTTGTTGCCATAGCTGTGGTGCTGCTGGCCGCCAAGTTACTCATCAAGGGCGACGCCACAGGGCCGATGCAGCACATCGGCGCCAGCAAAGCCATGCGCGAGAGAGGCATACACTGCGTGGAGAGCATGGATGCAATAGAGCGCGCCCAACTGGCACGCCGCAAAAAGAAATTCGTAAAATCGTAAAATCGTAAAATCGTGAAATCGTGAAATCGTGAAATCGTAAAATCAAGATAGACTGATGAAGAAAATCATTTTTGCCGCCTGTGCTGCACTGGTGCTGACGGCATGCCGCAAGCAGCAGGCCGAGACACCCGAGACACAACCCGTACAAACCGAAGGTCTCAAAGTAGCATACATCGAGGTAGACTCCTTGATGAGCCAGTATCAGTTCTGCAAGGACTACAACATTCTGCTAAACAAGAAGGGCGAGAATGCCCAGCGAGTGCTGGCCGACAAGCAGCGCACCCTGCAGAACCACGCCGCTGCGCTGCAGAAGAAGTACGAGAGCAACGGCTTCACCACTCGCGACGAAGTGGAACGTGCACAGAACCAACTCACACGCGAGCAGCAGGATCTGGCCGAGCTCGAGCAGCGACTGATGACAGAGCTCGCCAACGAACAGGCCAACCTCACCGCCGAGATGCGCGACAGCATACAGGCTTTCCTGCGCGTCTACAACAAGTCAAAGAAGTTCGACTATATCCTCTCCCGCTCAGGCGACAACATCCTCATGGCCAATCCCCAGTATGACATCACAGAAGATGTCGTGCGCGGACTCAACAAGCGCTACAAGGTCAAGCCCGAGGTGAAAGAGAAGATATCTGCCGAATAGCCACACACACCACATGAAATACGAAGAACTGACATTCGTCGTCAACCCCTACAGCGAGGCATCAGCAGATGTCCTCGCTGCTTTGCTTGCAGACGCCGGCTGCGACAGCTTTGTGCCCACAGACACAGGCCTCAAGGCGTACGCACCAATGGTCAATGGTCAATGGTCAATGTTCAATGGTCAATGTTCAATGGTTGAAGCCGTCAATCAGGTCATAGCCGATTTCCCCATACCTGGAACCACCATCACCTTCACCCACGCACCGGCACCCGACGAGGACTGGAACGCCACATGGGAGGCCGAAGGCTACAAGCCCATCGTGGTTGACAACCGCGTCACGGTGCATGATGTCGATGCCACAGGGCTGCCCGAGACTCGCTACGACATCACCATCCGTCCGCGTCAGGCCTTCGGCACAGGCACCCATCAGACCACACAGCTCATCCTGCGCCAGCTGCTCGACCTCAACCTCGACGGCGCCGACGTTATCGATGCCGGCTGCGGCACAGGCATACTGAGCATCATGTGTGCGCTGCGTGGCGCCTCGCGCATCATGGCCTACGACATCGACGAGTGGAGCGTGGACAACAGCCGCACGAACTACGAGCTCAACCGCCAGAGCCACCCCACAATGACGTGGCCTACGGTAGAGATACGCCACGGCGACGCCCGTGTCCTCGACACATATCCCGTCAAGGCCGACCTCATCTTGGCAAACATCAACCGCAACATCCTGCTGGCCGATATGCCGACCTTTGCCGCTGCACTCAAGCCTGGCGGCAAACTCATCCTCAGCGGTTTCCTCACCAATGATGTCAAGCCGCTGACACAGCTGGCAGCATCGCTGGGACTGCATCTCGTGCGCCACACCTCCGAGGGCGGATGGCAGCTGCTCACCCTCAAACTCACCGACACAGACAACCGCCTGCTGCGCATGCTCGCCATAGACTACCCCAACATCGCCGCAGCAAGCACGGAAATCATCAACCTCGAAGCCATCCAGAACCTCCCCAAGGGCACCGAGCACTTCATGGCCGACATCCACGGGGAGTACGAAGCCTTCCTGCATATCCTCAAGAACGCCAGCGGACGCATCAAGCGCAAAGTGCGCGAGCTCTTCGGCGACAGCCTCACCGACCAGCAGCAGCGCGACCTCTGTACGCTCATCTACTACCCCAGCGAGAAGCTCGAAATCATCAAGAACCAAGCTGAGTCAATGGCCAATGGTCAATCTTCAATGGTCAATGGCTTAAACGCTTTCTACACCACAGCTCTCCAGCAGCTCATCGCCGTATGCCAGACGGTGTCGGCCAAGTACACACGCTCCAAGGTGCGCAAGGCCCTGCCCCACGAGTTCGCATACATCATCGAGGAACTGCTGCACGAGTCACCCACCGACAGGAACAAGCACGACTATATCTTCAGCATCATCGAGAGTATCATCGAGACGGGCCGCGCCGACGCCTTCATCATTGCACTCGCCGATGTCATACAGGACCTGGCCGTAGACCAGTTGCATATACTCGGTGACATCTTCGACCGAGGCCCCGGAGCACATATCATCATGGACCGCCTCTGCAACTATTCCGGCTTTGACATCCAGTGGGGCAATCACGACGCCCTGTGGATGGGAGCGGCTGCCGGCAACGACTGCTGCATTGCCAATGTGCTGCGACTCTCCCTGCGCTACGGCAACATGGCCACGTTGGAAGACGGCTACGGCATCAACCTCGTACCTCTGGCGACATTCGCTATGGAGACCTATGCCGACGACCCGTGCCACCTCTTT
>CAJOEI010000028.1:0-54813 GCA_905233465.1 uncultured Bacteroidaceae bacterium
CTCTGACGACGGCACGACCAATGAGTTCTATGTATACCGTTCTCTCTACCTCGGCAATCAGAAGTGGACATCCGGCGCAGGCCCAGTGCTGCAAGTCGGAGACGAGGTCATCGTCTATGCCAAGCTCACCAACTACCGCGGCAACACGCCCGAGACAGTGCAGGGTGCGACATACCTATACAGCCTCAACGGACAGACAGAGGCCGGAGAGACACCCGACACCCCCGACACGCAACCTTGTGACGAAGCCAAAACACTGGCAGACTTCACCAACGGCGACTTCGAGACATGGGTCAGCGACAGCCAGCCCACAGGATGGAAGTCAGCATCCACGGCCAGCAACGCCACCCTCGCCAAGAGCACTGACGCTCACGGAGGCAGCTTCGCCGTATGCGTGAAAGGCGCATCGCAGAACAAGCGTCTCGCATACGAGGAGATGGAGCTCGAGGCCGGCACATACAACTGCTCCTTCTGGACCAAGGCCGCCACGGGTGCTGCCGCCAGCCTCTGCCCAGGATATGCTGTGCCAGGTTCAAGCATCGTCTACAACTATGACAAGGCCGACGATGGCAAGAACAAGTATGTCAACGACATCGGTGCCACATGGCAGCAGGTGACATACTCATTCACCCTCACCGAGAAGACCGTCGTATGTCTCGTCATCATGAACTCCAAGACAACAGGCACAGACCTCCTCATTGACGACTTCACCATCACCAAGAACTAAAACAGAGAAGAACAGCTGCTGTGATACAGCAGCATACCGAACAGTTATTTTCCTTATTTCACTTGTTCAATGGATAGCCAGACTTTCGAGAACAATAAGAAATATGCCGGTGAAAAGAAGCCGTCAATGAAGCGGCGCGCCGTGGATCATGACTACCATGAACGGCGCATCTACATGATCACTATGGCGGTGGAGGGACGCAGGCCGCTTTTGGGGCGGTTGGAAGGTGATGTTAATGCCCCTCGCGGCACAGCGGAGGCTCCCCATATCGTTCCTACAGCACTCGGCGAAGCCGTTGCTGAGGCTTGGCACGCCATCCCCCGCTTCCATCCTGAAATAAGCACTATGGCTTTCCAGCTTATGCCTGACCATATCCACGGGATTCTCTTTGTGAAGCGTCATATGGAAGCGGGACTGGGAAAGGCTATTCTCGGATTCAAGCAGGGCTGCAACAAGGCTTACCGGCTGCTGCTGCCTGAGTTGGCAGAGAGGAAGGCTGCAGAGAGGGAAACGGAGGTCGCTGTGATACAGCGACATACAAAACCCACGGCCGAGAAATGGCCAAGCACGCACAAAGAGCTTCCCGGCACAACCGAGAAAGGGCCAAGCACAGCCAAAGTGGTAACCTCTGTTGGGTATGCCGCTGTATCACAGCGGCCAACAACCCCCGAAAACAAACACGGCCTCCTCTTTGAGCACAGCTATCATGACCGCATCCTCCTTCGTGCCGGACAGCTCGACACCATGCGGGCATACCTCGCTGACAATCCCTATCGCCTCGCCATGAAGCGGACCCACCCAGAGTTGCTGAGAGTGCATACTGACATTGACATCTGCGGGCGGAAGTGCTCCGCCGTAGGCAATCTCAACCTTCTGCACGCTCCCCGACGCATTCAGGTACGCATCTCGCGAAGCATAGACCCAATGCTGCTAACTCAGGAACAGCAGAGGCTCCTCGCCGCCGCACATGAGGGTGCAGTCCTCGTTTCACCTGCTATCTCCCCTGGTGAGAAAGCTGTAATGCGAGCCGCCTTCGATGCAAAACTACCACTCATCGTACTGCTTGACAACGGCATCAGCCCAATGGACAAACCCAGCGGACAAAGATTTCAGGCCACCGCAGCAGGACAAATGCTGTTGATATCACCTTTTCCACATCAAAACGAGCATAAACTAATTTCCCGCAATGAGTGCAACGTGCTGAATGCCTTAGCGTGGGACATAGCCCGTTCATAACAGCTACACTAATGACACACAGGTTACTTTACCGAGCACTGTTTTTCGCCATAGTCGCCACACCTCTTCTGTGGAGCTGCGGCGATGAAGACGACGAGTTGCTCACACCACAACACGGCACACAGGTTGATGTCACCGACCCGACCAACACCAATGCCAACCCCACCAGCAGCGACCCCGTGGCGGCACGCTTAGAGATACCCAAGCTCAAGGGTGGAGTGGCAAACATGTTCCTTGTCAAACGCATCTCCAACGGCGACATCAACTACTGCATCGAATGGGATATCACCAAGAAAGCCCAGCGATGGAGCGCCTTCAGATGGGACAACGACAACAGCGGAGGCTATGTCAAGAGAGAGGATAACTTCCTCGAAGACACGGACATACCGGCAGCCTACCGCACCACGTCTGCCAGCTACAGTGGCACGGGCTACACACGCGGACATATCTGTGCCTCAGCAGACAGATGGTATAACCTCGAGGCCAATCGCCAGACATTCCTATATAGCAACATGCAGCCGCAGCTCTATGACTTCAACGGCGGCATCTGGGCTACATTGGAGAACAAAGTGCGCACATGGAACAAATCCACCTTCCGCGACACGCTCTATGTCTGCAAGGGTGGCACCATCGACCATAGCTCGGACATCATACAGACTACACACACAGGCTTGATTGTGCCGCGCTACTTCTTCATGGCTATACTCTGCAAGCGCACAGGCCTGGGCAATGGCGGATACAAGGGTATCGCCTTCTGGATGGAGCACCGCGATGACTACACCAGCGACTTCCTCCAGCCCTACGCAATAAGCATAGACCGCCTCGAGGAACTCACCGATATCGATTTCTTCTGCAACCTGCCCGATGCCATCGAGAATGCCGTAGAAGCCAACCTCGACCTATCCCTGTGGGGCCTGCAATGAAAGAACTCACCGCCTTCAAGCCAATAGAGCACACCTTTGGTATACGTTATTCGTATAATTCGTATAATTCGTTGAGCATTATTTATCAGGTTTTCGCGTTTTTCATGACAAATTATTTTGCCATGTCGTAAGAACGTCGTACCTTTGCACCCGCAAAATTAAAAGCCGCCGCACAAGAGGCGCACGGCACAATATTAACCCGCCGGTACACAAGCCCGGCTCAACCTACACAACAACAATGAAACAAGGTATTCATCCCGACAACTATCGCCCCGTCGTCTTCAAGGACATGAGTAACGGCGATATGTTCCTCTCGCGCTCCACTGCCAAGACAACCGACACTGTCGAGTTTGAAGGCGAGACCTATCCCGTAGTGAAGCTCGAAATCTCCAGCAGCAGTCACCCCTTCTACACCGGCAAGAGCAAGCTCGTCGACACCGCAGGACGCGTCGACAAGTTCATGAGCCGCTATGCCAAGACCCGCAAATAATAGACAATATCACATATTGGCAAGAGGGTGCGTTGAGAATCATCTCAACGCACCTTTTGCATATACGGTCACATCACGAAGGTGTTGCCTGTCGGTCCGCTCAAGCGCCACGGGCTGCGGCACCAGCGTGATGCTGTTGTCATCGGCCGACAGTCGCATCCGCACAGGACACAGATAGCGAAGCATGGCCACCACACGAGCGACATCGTTACCTGAACTGATAACAAAGTCCTCAACGGGAGGCATAGTGAACAGCTGCTCGCGCTGCAGCGGCTGCCATTCAGGAGTATAGAAATTGATATTACTGTCCTCCACACGCAAAGAATCGTGGCCTGCCACCGCCGTGCGCACCACGCACAACACGGTGTCACCAACCTGCGCAGCCACGGCGCTGTCGGCCACAGCCATCAAGCGAAGTTCCATGAACGCTGCAGCACTGGTGCGGAAACGCGCATAGTCAGCTGTCAGCGCCTCAAGGCAGACATACTCATCCACAACGTTGCGCACACGGGCTTCCATGCCCGCCTCGCTGAAATCCACGCAATCCAGACGGTTGTTGCGTGTCACCAGCATCGCCATGCTGTCGGGCATCGCGATGAAGACATCACGCATCCTGACTTGTGCTGTGGCCGGAGCCGCTGAAACAAGGAAATAATAAATAATAAATGATAAATAATAAATAATATGTGAAATGGACGACGTCTTGCAATCAAAGACTATATTTCTGTATAATTTATTCATAATCAGCAATATTATTATCTATTATTTTTTATTTATTCAACAAATGTTCAACTGCTGCCCAACCACAGGAACACCATACTAAGAAGTACGAGTGCGAGGTCTATGGCCTTGGCCCGCAGGTTCTTCTCGTGGAAGACAATAGCTCCTACTGTGAATGAAACAAGCACACTGCTGCGACGAATCATTGATACCACCGAAATCAGAGCCGCGGGAATACTTAAAGCATAGAAATACATGAAGTCGGCAACAGACAGGAAGATTGAGATGAGGGGTATTGCCCAATGCCAGTGGAAGGGAGTATGGCCAGAGAGGCGTGATTGCCTGCCCGAAGGAACCTTTTCTACTATACTGTGGCGCAAACGGTTGATAACATACAGCACCACCAACATCATCACGAACTGATAGAACGTAAAGTAGCTCTGTACGACCATGCGGTTGAGCCCTACCCCACCCGACTCCGCGGGCGCTAAAAGATATTTGTCATAAAGGCCACTGACTGCTCCAAAGACAGCAGCCAACACAGCCATAATGATCCAGAGATTGTGACGGAAGTCGATGCCCTCGCGTTTGCCGCTTCGACTGAGAAGATAGAAACTCAGGATTGCCAGCAGCACACCTATCCACTGATAAATGTTCAGGCGTTCACCGAAGACAACTATGGCACCAAGCAGCACCATGACAGGGCGTGTGGCATTGATGGGCCCGACAATGGTAAGCGGCAGGTTCTTGATGGCAATATAGCCGCAAAGCCACGACATGAGTACAATGACGGCCTTCAATACTATATATTTATGCACAGCCCACCCGCAAACAGGAACATAGAACATGGACGATTCCTCTATGCGTCCCACCGCCGACAAAACGACAAAAGGCAGGAAAATAAGCGAGCAGAACAGGGTGTTCAGCGTCAGCACCGGCACTACAGCATTGCCCTTCAAGGCTTGTTTCTTGAAGACATCATAGAAGCCCAACAGGGCTGCAGAGAGAAAGGCAAGGACTAACCACATAACTGCCCCTCTCCTAACCCCTCCCCTGTTAGGGAGGGGGATAAATTACCTTCCAAAAGAGCTTTCCTTTCACCTCCAGAGTTCCCCTCCCTAACAGGGGAGGGGTCGGGGGAGGGGCTATATTTTACTTCTTGTAGGAACAGCCCCCATGCAGGCACGCTGTCGCCTGCGGCACAGCGGTTTTTGTCAGCGATGACGCGGCGGAAACCATCAAGTGTGAGTCGGCCGCGGCCAACATCCATGAGCGTTCCCACCACGGCACGCACCATGTTGCGAAGGAAACGGTCGGCAGTAATCTCGAAGCGCCACTCCGTAGGCGACAGCTGCACCCACTGCGCCCGCGTGACGTGGCAGATATTGGTCTTGGCATCGGAGTGCAGACGGGCGAAGCTGGTGAAGTCACTGACATCGAGCAGCATTGCCGCAGCGCGGTTCATCAGCTCGAAGTCGGGCACGGCAACAAGGCGCCATGAGCGATCGCACAGGAATGGCGACTTGTGCGTGTGGACATAATAGTAGTACGTGCGCGCGGTGGCCGAGAAACGAGCGTGCATATCGTCGGGTACAAGACGGATGTCGTTGATGGCGATGTCATGCGGCAGGATAGCATTGAGTCGATAGACGAGATACTCCATTGGTGTCTGCTCGGGTCGCGGGCTGCGCGGCAGTTCGTCGGCCTGGGCATCGAAGTGGGCCACCATCATGGCAGCATGCACACCAGCATCAGTGCGCCCGGCACCAGTGACGCCCACTGGCCGCCGCAACAGCGTGGCCAATGCCTGCTCCAGCCGCTCCTGCACACTGGGTGCGTCGGGCTGCACCTGCCAACCGCAATAGGCTGTGCCACAGAAGGAAAGAGTGATGAAGAAACGCATCTATCTGATAAAGCGTTTGAAAGTGATGCCGTTGCGACGAACGATGTACAGGCCGCGTCGGGTGGGTATATCCGTACCAAGGTAGTTGCCATTGATATCGAATACAGCATCAGCATCAGGCATGGGCGAAAGGTAGTTGTCATCAATGCCTGTGGGTACGGGCTTGGCCTTGACGGTGAGGTTCTTCACCTCCCAAGCCCAACAGTGGTCAGAATCGGCAGTGTAGCGGAAGGCTATGTTGACGTACTGGTGGGCATAGTCGTCGAGCGGCACATTCACTGTTATGAACTTTGTGAACTTACTGGTCTCTGTGATGAGCTCCGTGGGCCACTCCACATCGAGCAAATGCCATGTGGCGTCCGACGGACGTTGGGCATAGTCCGCCGATATCAGCACCTCGAAATGTGTCGATGGGTCGGCACCATTGTTGTAGCCAACGGCGTGGCTGAACTGCAACGTGGCACCGCTGTGGCCATGCAGGTTCAGACGTGGCGAGATAAGCCACTCATCGCCCGTCTTGCCGCTGGAGAAGGCGTTACCAACCATGCCATAGCGCGAATCCTGTTTCCACACCGCCGACTGTGTGCCGTCGGCCTGCACGGTGGTGAAGTCGCCCACTGAAGAGACGAAGTTCTGGTAGATGATGATTGTGCTGTCGCTTGGCGTGGGATCCGGTCCTGGAGGAATGACCTGGCCGTGCTCGTCGGTGAGTAGGAAAGGTTCATCCTGCTTCGTTCCCCAGATGTATTCGCTCAAGTCTGGAAAGTCAATGAACGGGTTACGATTGCCCTGAATGGCATAGACAGCATCGTTGCGCGTGCGTTCAATCTGGTCAACGGGGTCCTGACGCGACCACTCTAACAGCAACTCATAGACCCACGGCTGCAACGTGGGGTAGTCGTTGTTCATCATTGAGAACAAAGCCTGATTACCCTGCCAGGTGAGGTTGCTGTAGCATGTGGCCATATAGAATATGACACGCGCGAAATCGCCCTTCCACTTGTCATCAGGCTCCCACAACGAAATAGTCTGACCATCAGGACCTGGCCCCGTGCCAACCTTGGTGCAGCCATTGTCATTCTTCACCGTCACAACTCGGCCGATTCCATAGTTGCTCTTAGACGAATTGATCTTGGCCTCGCAAGGCATCAGGTGGTGGATGTCCTTATAAGCCTGATTCTCTGAACCTCCCCACCACGACTTGGGGAACGAATGCTCTATATTCATACCTCCCACGGCCTTGTATGGAGACTCGGCATCGAAGTAGCGGTGGTCATTGCTGTAGCGGTCACGCACCTCGTTATCGGCCATGCGGTCGGTCTGGTAGAAGCCAAACCACGTCTTGTCCTGACCACTACCATAGTCCAGCACATCGGCCGTGCCGATGATGTCGAAGAGTGCCGCTTTCAGCTCCGCCTGCTGCTTGCCGTTGGCACCGGCATAGTAGGCGGCAAGTGTGGCATCGTCGACAGCAATGACAGCCATCGGCAAGGCAAGTAAGAGGATGAAGAATACAGATAATCGTGACATAGAATGCTTACGTAAACGAAAATCGGACAACTACCGATGAGCAGCTGTCCGTCGTGATGTTTTGTGTGTGATGTAGGAACGATCGGGCTCGAACCGATGACCTCTTCAATGTGACTGAAGCGCTCTGAACCAACTGAGCTACGCTCCTATTTCGCGATTGCGGGTGCAAAGATAATGCAATTGTGTGACACAGCAATACAAAAGGAAAGATTTTTTAGATTTTTTCACAATGACCTAATACAGATTTGGTGTTCATGATTCACCAAATGTTATCATGGACACCAAATCTGTATAAAGTCAAATTTAAGTATCTTATTTGGCCTGCATATTCAGCTTGAGCGTGACATCATAGATCTCACCCTTGTTGTTGGCTACCTGTCCTCCAAGGCCGAGAGTGCATTCCTCAGTTGAGGGGAAGGCCACCACAGCCTCGCCATTGGTGAAGCTTGTGCCCATGGATGGGTCTGCCCATGCGTATGTGAGTATGCCCTCGCTTTCATTCAGCCAGCGCCATGTGCCAATGTCCTTGCGGCCGTTGGCATAGATGATGAACAGAGAACCACGACGTGTGAACACGAGGTTGGTGACCTTGTGGTCTGTGGTGAAGCTGTCGTTGAGCTGAGCATGTTCACGAATGAATGCTGAGATGCTGTGGAGGTTGCAGCCGTCAGTGAACTCCTTGCCCACTGCACGTACGTCACGGTCCTCGGTGTAGAGTTTGATCTCAGAGCTGTTGATAGCCCATGTTCGAGCGAGGTTGGCTGTGGTGGTGGTGCTAGTAGAAGCCCACTCGACATTGGCAGCCATGAACTCTGCTCCGCTGAGAGTGCGTACACGCACGGACTCGAGCACACTGCCGTTGCGCACGAAGATGAGCGATCCCCAGTTCTGGAGGTCTACGTTGTCGCCGTCCTTGGTGAACGAACCGAAAACGTATGTCTGCTCGGCATCATCTGCCTCCGCACGTGTGGTCTTCTGCTTCATTGTAACAAGAAAGTTGCCGCTCTCGGTGAGCTCGATGGACTTGACTTCGCACTCGGAGTTGGCGTCCTCATAGACGGCATCGTTGAAGGTAAGCAACATGGCGTCGTCAACGAATGCGGGATCCTCAAGCACAATGGGTTCGACATCGTCATCGCTGCTGCAGGCAGTAAAGCCCAGACAGCACAATGCTGACAGTGTCAGCAGGAAAAGTGTTTTTTTCATATTGTTGGAATTATAAGAGAAAACATGAGGTTAGAACAGACGTATTGCCACGCCGAGGCTGAGCACAGGCAAGAACTTCAGCTTGGAGATGAAGTCAAGAGCATCGCGAGCACTCTCGTTGAAGTCGTCCCTCTGTGCCTCGACATACTCGCCAGTCTTGCCGTTGCGCACCCAGAACGTAGGCGAGCCCCACATCTGCAGGCCGAGGTCGGCCGTAAAGCCCACGCGACTCTTGGGCACGTCGTAGCCATATCCAAGTCCGAAGTATGGTTTGACTTTCCACACTCGCGCGTTGATGGCAGTGTTGTCATTGGCATCGGGCTGGATGAGCACATCGCCGATGTATACACCCTCACCTGGATCGTGGAGAACAGGCGTGGTGTTGTAGGCCTTGATGATGTCGCCTGTGCCGAAGAATCCACCGAGACTGATGCGGAATGGTACATCCTTAATGGGATAGACATCAAAGAGCAGCTTGCCGTTGATCCACTCCAAAGGCACCTTGCCAGTCACGGTGGCATCTTTAGTGGGCGTGCCGTAGGTATAGTCGATATCTGTTGTATAGGATATAATCTTGGGCATGTAGCTCACGCCGGCACGTATCTGCAGGTAGTCGGTCACGGGGGCTGCCAAGTTCAGTCCCAAGCCGTCGAGACCGACAGTGACGTCAGCTCCGAGATGGTCAAATACGCCGAAACTCTCTACTTTGTTGTCTTGGGCCGTGGCTGCTGTCAGCGACAATGCTGCCACACAAAGGGTTAGAAAACGCTTCATATCAAATCTTTTTTATTTTTATCTCACTATGCGCTTGTGGGCATGTGTGCCTTCGCGGACAAGGTATATGCCCTTGCGTGCAGGCACGGTGGTGCCGATGTAGTTGCCGCTGATGTCATAGACAAGGGTCTTAGGCGTTGTGGCAGTGGTGGTATGTGTGATGCGCGTCGGTGTGTCGCTGACGGTGACATCGATGCTGGTTATACGCACCTGTTTCTCCGTGGCCTCTGCCACCACGGGGTTCACGCTGTGCTGACTGGTCCATCGCAAGTCGAGCCCCGAGAAGCTGTATGACTGGCCATTGATTTTCAAGGCACCAACGTAGCTACTCATGCCGTGGAAGGTCAAACCCTTGATGCGAGCTCCACTGATGACGAAGACAGCACCCTTATAAATTCGCATCTCATTGCCAACCTTGATGACCTGGTTCTGCGAGGTGTTGGTGTAATAGCCCAGCGTCATGCCATTGGTGGTGGCTGTGAAGCCCTTGCCATACTGCGGATCCGTAGCATCTGTCCACGTCAGCTGGGTGAGGTCTATGCTTCCGGATGTGGCTTCTGGGTTAGATGGTGTATCTGGATTATCGGGATTGTCGGGATTGTCGGGATTGTCGGGATTGTCGGGATTCGACGGTGTGTCAGGATCAACATTGTTGCCGTGGTCGCCGTCGAGATGGAAGGCCTCATTGGTCTTGGTGCCCCACACGTATTCGCAGAGGTCAGGATAGTCGACAAATGGGTTGCGGTTCTTCTGTATGGCATAGACAGCCTCGTTGCGCGCAGCCTCGACGGCATCCACGGGATCCTGACGTGCCCAGCGCAGGAACATGTCCATGGCCCACGTTTTCATGCCAGGGTATTTGTTGCCGTCGAAGACATCACGTGCATTGCCGCCTGTCCAGTTGGGATGCAGGTTCTCGTAGCACGCCAGCACATAGAAATATATGCGTGCGAGGTCGCCCTTGATCTCGTCGTTGGGCTCAAAGACGGTGCCGCTATAGCCCGTGGTGGTGCATGAGCCGAGCTTGCAGTAGCCGTTGTTGGACTTATACGTGCCACCAGCAGTCTCGCCAAAGGGGTAGTTGCCGCGTCGGTTGTTGACATATCCGTCTGTGGGCACGACCTGCACGAGGTCGCTCTTCATGTCTCCGCTGCCAAACCACGACTGTGGCACCGTGTGCTCGCGGTTGTAGCTGTCGCCTTCCTTCTTGTATGACTTGTTCTCTGCCGGACCGCCAATGACGTAGTTTGTGGAATTGGAGTACCAGTCGCGGAGATAGCCGTCAGCCCGCTTGTCGGTGGTCTTGTAGGCATCAAGAAGTCCATCATAGCCGATGTTGGTATGCTTGCTGATACACTGGTATAATGCCGTCTTCAGAGCTGAGGCTTTCTTGCCTTCGGCCTTGGAATAGTATGTACGAAGCGTGGCATCGTCGGCTGCCGACACGAGGCCAGCCACCAACACCGCCCAGACGACAAATGAGTACCTGAGTATGTTATTGCGTTTCATAATAGTAGATTTCATGCCGCAAAAATACTCCTTTTTGCTCATACGGCAAAAGAAAAGCACAAAAAATGAGGAAAAAAGGAAGCTGTGCCCACTATGACGGACACAGCTTCCATATAATATATATGTACTAATAAGTAGTCTTCAGCGAAAAGCTTACTTCACGACGACCTTGCGGCCACCGACGACATAGATGCCAGCACGTGTGATGCTGCTCACGCGGCGACCGTCGAGAGTGTAGATGGCAGCGTCGCGCACGATGTCGGCAGCAATGCCACGTACGGCGTCATCAACACCGAGGATGCGGAATGCGCTGACGCCCTTGAGTCCGCAGACACCAAAGTACTTATCAACATCTCCATAGAGCTCCACTTCGGCAAATGCCAACTCGCTGTGGTCGCGCAGGTTGAGCGACTCGCGGACATTGCCGGCAGGCAGCTGCACGGGCATGCACTTAGCCACGTCTGTCTCATCCTTGTCTGTGGCGATGAGGAGGTTGGTGTTGGATATCTCGTCGTCGGCACGTGTGGCGGGAGCGGCATTGCGTGTGCGGAAGAACACGGCACCGTTCTGGTAGCTCTGACCGTTGACATAACCGACGATGAATCCACGGACGGTGGTGTTGGCAATCTTCGTCTCGCCATCCCATGATGCAAGGACATCATCTACAGTCTGAGCTGCTGCTGTAACGATGACATTCACCCAGTCGGAGCTGGAGCGATATGTAGCTGTGGCGGCA
The DNA here is from genome assembly GCA_905233465.1 of uncultured Bacteroidaceae bacterium. Classification (GTDB taxonomy): domain Bacteria; phylum Bacteroidota; class Bacteroidia; order Bacteroidales; family Bacteroidaceae; genus Physcousia. The sequence goes on from CAJOEI010000028.1 coordinate 11,755, forward strand.
GTGGTGGCGGTGATGGTAGCTGTGCCGGCGCCAACGGCTGTGATAACACCCTGTGCATCAACCACGGCTACGCTCTCGTCGCTGGAGGTGAAGGTCACAGCACCGTCAGAGTTGGTGGAGAACTGCACGTTGACGACTTCACCAGGACCACAGAACACGTTGTCGGCGCTCCATTCAGAGGTCGGGGTCTGCAGGTTTGCCTCACCAGACTTGATAATGTCGTCCATGCTGCGCGGATAGAGCTGCGGAACATCGTTGTAGAGTGTCACGATAGCTGTGACATCATAGTCTTCACCGACGGTGATGGCCTGATTGGTATATGTGCCGAAGTTGTCGCGAAGGACAATCTCGTTGTCGCTGTCATCGTAAGCTGTGGTATTCTGTGCAAAGGCTGTTGCCTCGCCGAAGTTCAGGCCCTTGACGATGACAAGTCCGCTCTCATACTTGATGGTGTTGCTGGTAATCTCGGCAATGGTGGCCTCGACGGGCTCTATTGTCTCTGCAGCAGGCAGCACGCTCATGTCGCTATAGTCCACATCACCAAGTTCAGCCACGCCGTTGTAGAGTTGCAGCTTACCCTTGATGGTGCCACCGATGGTTTGGCCCACTGTGAGGTTGAGGGTGTTGTCGCCATAAAGCATGATACCACCTTCGCGGGTGTAGTCTACAGCCCAAATCTGCTTGCCCTTCACGCCGATGATGGTAAGGCCGTTGGTGTTTAGCTCACATGCCTGCTTTGCAGTACCGAGCTCGTGTGCAGCGGCACGCATCTGCGGAAGGTTCTCGTAGGCAACCGTTTCGACAGGTGTGGAGGGGCCTGTCTGTCCATTCTGGCTAATGAGCTTGTTGCCCTGAGCCACCTCTATCTTGTCCTCACTGCCATCGCTCTTGACGTAGTGCTGAATCTGGCCAAGGACAACGACCTCGTCGCCCACAGCGAGCTGATCTTCGGCAGAGAAGTCCTCGCCGTTGAAGTACTTGCCACGGAACACCTCAAGCTGGTTGGCATCGCCGGCAGCGTGGTCGGCAATCATATATGTAGCGTTACCATACTGTGTGCTGATCTCCTTGACTTCAGTGATGATACCCTTGACATAAACCTCCACGCCACTCTTGGCATTGGCTGCAAGACCTGCGGACTTCTCCATGACGGCGGCCACGGTGAGAGGTGCATCGACAGAGCTTGTCCAGTCAATATCGGTGCCAGGTTCTGGGCCGGGTTCGTCACCACCAGGCTGCACTGTGCGACCGTCGAAGCTGTACTTTTTGACGTTCTTCAAGCCTGTGACACCCATGTACTTCAGTGCATCGCCACAGAGCCACACCTCGCGGCCGAGGTTGTTGGGGTTGTCACCGAGGTTCAGAGCCTCGCGCACAGCACCGTTGGGCAGGTTGACGGGCACGAGATATGCGACGGCTGTGCCTGTAGCAGTGGCATGCTGTGCGTCGTAGATGAGGATGTTTGACTTGGTCACTGTGAGCGGGTTGCCTTGGTTGTCATTACCCTCGGGAGCATTGGAAGTGGCCATCGCTGTCTCATCTTTAAGCGTGGAGCCGTTGATGTAGCCATAGATGATACCCTTGACCCAAATCTCTGTCTTGTCGGTTTCGGAAGTGCTCTCGATATTGAATGCGCGCACAGCGTCTGCATTGTACGGGTCAGCCAGCGTGCCGCTACCAGAGGCAGCATATTCTACCTCAGGCTGAGGATCGTCGCCGCCTGTAGTCTGTCCGTTGAGGCTGTAAAGCTTGCTACCAGTCATCTCAAGGATGCACGAGCCATCGGTCTGCTGATAGTTCTTAATCTTGCCGACAACGACGACTGCGTCGCCCTGCGTGAGGCCGCCGTCAGCGATGTCTGCACCGTTCAGGCCCTTACCCTTGTAGATGTAGAGCTGCGTGGTGCTGCCTGCCATCTGGTCGGCAATGTAGTACTTGGCACTACCGCTGGCAATCTCCTCAACAGATGACACGAAGCCCTTGACATAAACATCCTTGCCACTGTCGGCCTTGGGAGCGAGCTGTCCGCCTTTCTCCACGGCCTGAGCCACAGTGAGGGGAGCATCGGCAGAGCTGGTCCAGTCGATTTCAGTGCCGGGATCCGGGCCAGGCTCGTCGGCAGAGGGCAGGACATTAGTACCATCAAGACTATACTTCTTCACTTCCTTCAGGCCGTTGACACCAAGATACTGTGTTATGGTGCCGTTGAGCCATACGGTGAGGCCAACGTTATTGGGGTTATCAGCGAGGTTCAGAGCCTCACGCACCTTCTTGGCAGCTGTCGGGCTCGTTGTGAGGTTCACCGGTGCGGCAAACTTAATTTCTGGTGCTGCCACAACGCTGTTGTTTGCCTCGTCAATAATAACGATGTTGGAAGCCACCTTGGTTTCAAGGTTGCTCATGTCGGAACCGAACACAACGGTTTCGGCCTTGAAGGTGCTACCATTGACATAACCAAGGATTTGGGCCTTCACCCATGCTTCCTTCTGGATGGTGTCTGTCTTGGCTGTGATGTCGAACGAATTGAGATCCTCAACCGTGTAGGCTGTTGCCATCGACAGGCCGTCGCCCACGAGCTGGTGGGGCTGGTCGGGATCCGGATCGTCGCCGCCACTCACCTTGACCACATCGTCGGCGGTGCGGGGATAGAGTTGTACGGCACCGTTGTAGTATGCCACGATGGCGGTGACGTCGTAGGTGGCGGTGGTGCTGAAGGGATAGTCGGCGAGCACGCCGTAGTTGTCACGGATGGTGATTTCAGCTCCTGTTACATCCTTGGCGGTGATGTTCTTGCTGGAGAGAGCTGTTGCATCGAATGTGAGGTCGCTGACCTTGACGAGGCCGCTCTCATAACGCAAACGGTTGTTGCCCGTGAGTTCAGCGATGGTAGCTGCCGTAGGCTCCACGGCAATGCCCTGCTGATTGAGGGTCATGCCAGAGAAGTCCACGTCGCCCAGCTCGGCAGCGCCGTTGTACAGCTGAAGCTTACCCTTGATGGTGCCGCCAATCATGTCGCCAACGACGAGGTTCATCGTGTTGTTACCATAGAGGAGAATACCTTCGCCAGTGTAGTCCACGACGTATAGGTTCTTGTCCTTGACGCCGATGACGGTGAGGCCATTGGTGTTCATCTCGCAAGCTTGTTTCTCATTCTGAGCAAGAGTCTGAGCTGCAGCCTTCATGCGTGGGATGCTGGTATACATAACAGCCTCATCGATGGTATAGGTAGCCGTAACGACTTCGCTGGCAAGGAATGCCGTGGCCACATCCTTAACGGCAATGGCCTGAATGGTCGTGGTTTCGTTGACCATGAACGGGGCTTCGTATCGCTGTGCAAAGTCGGTTAGCATGCCAGTTGCATCCACTGGGCTGTTGCCATCGGTGGTATACCAGATGGAGCAACCCTCACCTGCGCTGATAGTAACAGCAAAAGGCTCATAGTAGGTACCGGGAGCAGGAGAGAATGTTGGAGCTGCAACATAATTGGGATCTGCAGCACCCACGGTAACATCAAAGCTGGTGAAGTCAAACTGGCCAGCTTTGCTTTCGCCATCAGAGCCATAAATGGCTTTCTCGCCAACTGTGAAGATTACACGCGATGCATCGCCAGTCCAAGTGACAGTCTCATCACCAACGGCCTGTGCAGCAACCTGACCCACGTTAGGCGTGATGGAGGTGAGGCGCTTCTTGCCCTGCGTAGAGATGTGGAACACAATCTGGCTCATGTTGCCATTGGTGCTGGCGACGGTGAACGTACCTTTGGCATAGATGCGAACATCCAAGCCATTAGCGTTGTAGGCTGGAACAGTTCCACCGTCTGCCTTGTCGCTCTCAAAGACGATACCGTCCTGCGAACCAGACACATCTGTTGGCGTAACGGTAATCACGTTTGCCGACGCCAGTCCACACACCGCGAACAGCGCAAGCAATAAGGAGTAGATTTTTCTCATAATATTTATTTGGTTAAAAGTGAATACTCGCTGCAAAGGTACAGTCCTTTATCCGAACCTCCAAACAAAAGGACAAAAAAACTTTGTGTTATGCACAAAAAAGAAAACACCCGACATGCATAAAGGCAGCAAGAACGCAGTCTGGACTCTGCCATGAACTGCGTTCTTGCTGCCTCAGATAGGCTTGAATATAACCTTCTTACTCTGCGCCGTCGGCGTTGCGTTGACCGCCATGTCTGCCGTGACCGCCACCTTGACCGCCACGCTGACCGCCACGCTGACTGTTGCGGATATTGCCCAACTGGTTGCCGCCACCGTTGCGCGAGGGCTGCTGCTGTGGACGGAATACCTTCAGCATCTGCTGGGGAGTGAGGAAGGTAGAGAACTCTGTGCGATACTTCTTCTGTGCATCAAGGCGTGCCTGGGACTTCTTGATCTGCTCAGCCTGAGCGGTGAAGAGTGCGTCGAGGCGTGCATTGGCCTCCTCATCGGTGAGTTCCTTCTTCGGAGCCTTCTGCTTGGCGTTCTGCTGCTGTGTGGCACCAGTCTTGGCATCTGGACGGTCATTGCCCGGGCGCAACGCGGCCATCTCTGCCGAATAGCGTGCAAAAACTTCTGTAAACTTGTCCTTCTGTTCATCGGTGAGGTTCAGTTCCTTGGTCAGGCGTTCGGTCTGGCGCGCCTGCATGTCGGCGATGCGTGCTGCACGGTCTGTGTTGTCTTGTGCATAGCTGCCGGTAGCACAGCCAAAGCTGATAACGGCCACTGCAATAAGGCTCTTGATGTAGTTTTTCATAACGTTTGTTGTAGTTTGAGATTATTGTTTTTGTGTTTGTGTTGGTTGCTTACGGTGTTATGACGCAGCAATGGCAAAAGAGTTTAGTGCAAGCCTTGATAATTAACAAGCCTTAACAACTGCTACCCGTTTGCCAGTCATCGTACAGTGATGTGGAAGCAACCTTGTTTCACCTCGTGCTTGACATAGCAACGTCCTGCCTCACGCAGGTCACGCAGTACCTCAGAAAGGACAAACTTCAGCGAGTCGTTGCGCACAGGGTTAGGTGTAGGCTGATCTGGGTGGGCAACAGTGCGGTAGCGGCTGTATGATATGTCAAACGTGGTGCCGAAGCGGTGGCAGCTCTGCTCTGAGGCGTTGCCGTTGATGCGTCGCAACGCCGTCACGTCGTCCTCGGTGCGCAACACACTGGTGACGATGATTGTATGCAAAGGTATGCGTTTCACTGCTAAGGAGTCGAGGAACCGGCAACCGATGTCATGCAGCAGAAGGCTCGCGCGCGGAACAAGATAAGGTATGCTCTTGCTCATGTGGTCATCGATATGGTAAAAAGGGCTGGCACCGACATACACCAGTTCGTCTTTACGGCGCTCGGCCTCCTCGCGATTTTGCACTGGCTGCACACCCAACACAGAAGCCACTTCGTAGTGCAGGTCCTGCAGGTCGGGGAAGCATTCCTTGTACGAGTGGACGCTATAGATGGGATGCTTGTAGCTGAAGTCAAGGGGTTCGGCAGCATTATCGGCGTTGTCCACGTCCACTACACACTCCTGTCCCTCTGCCATCTCTGGTGCAGGCACCTCCGGCGCAACCACGCTGTCCGTCACCTTTGGCTGGCATATCAGCCGCACGACAAACAACACGGCGACAATGGAGCACACGAGCTTAATAAAAATATGTTTCTTGAGTCTTACCACAATGTCATGGGCATCTGTTGCGGGTGCAAAGATAATGAAAAGACTGCACATCGTCGGCCTCATGTCAACCTTTTATTATATTTTATTGTATGTTTTGTTATTTTTTCAGGTTCCATCGTCAGCTTTTCGCATCAAAAGATATATCTTTGCCCCGAAATTACGACGAATGACAGAGAAGCATATCATACTCGAACAGGCCGACCCTGTGCTCTTCTATGGGGTGGGCAATGCAAATATGCAGATGCTAAAAGCGCTGCACCCCAAACTGCGCATCGTGGCACGCAGCAACGTCATCAAGGTGATGGGCGACGAAGCTGAGCTGGAAGTCTTTGAGGACAACGTGTCACGCTTGGAAGCTCACTGTGTGGAGTACAACAGCCTCAGCGAGGAGGACATCGTCCACATCCTGCGTGGAGAGAAGACTGGTCGCGAGAGCTCAGGCCAAACGGCCATCGTCTTCAGCGTCAGCGGCCGCCCCATCATGGCCCGCAGCGAGAACCAGCAACGGCTGGTGAAGGCTTTCGACGAGAAAGACATGGTGTTTGTCGTGGGACCGGCAGGTTCGGGCAAGACCTACACGAGCATCGCACTCGCCGTGCGTGCACTCAAGCAGAAGCAAGTGCGACGCCTCATCCTTTCGCGCCCGGCAGTGGAGGCTGGCGAGAAGCTGGGTTTCCTGCCAGGCGACATGCGCGACAAGATAGACCCGTACCTCCAACCCCTATATGATGCCCTCGAAGACATGATTCCACGCATCAAGCTGCAAGAGATGATGGAGCAGAATGTCATACAGATTGCTCCGCTGGCATTCATGCGAGGCCGAACGCTGAACGACGCCATCGTGATTCTCGACGAGGCACAAAACACGACTCCGGCACAGATAAAGATGTTTCTCACACGCATGGGCCAGAACACCAAAATGATCATCACAGGCGACCTCACACAGATTGACCTGCCGCGAACACAGAAGTGTGGCCTCGTCGAGGCATTGCATATACTGGAAGACATTGAGGGCATAGGCTTCATACACCTCAATGAGAAGGACATCGTGCGCCATCGTCTGGTGACACGCATCGTCAATGCCTACAACAAATACGAACAACATACGAGCAACGACAATGAAAGCATTAACAAGAACTGATTTCTCATTCCCAGGCCAACGCAGCGTCTACCACGGCAAGGTGCGCGATGTCTATGACATCAACGACGACATCCTCGTTATGGTGGCCACAGACCGTATATCGGCCTTCGACGTAGTGCTACCGAAAGGCATACCCTACAAGGGGCAGGTGCTCAACCAGATTGCAGCCTCCTTCCTCGATGCCACGGCCGACATCGTGCCCAACTGGAAGCTCGCCACGCCCGACCCCATGGTCACCGTGGGCCTCAAGGCTGAAGGCTTTCGCGTGGAGATGATTATCCGCGGCTATCTCACCGGCTCCGCATGGCGTGAGTACAGGGCTGGCTGCCGCGAGCTCTGCGGCGTGCGTCTGCCCGAAGGCATGCGCGAGAACGAGCGTTTCCCCGAACCCATCATCACCCCCACCACCAAGGCCGACGAAGGACACGACGAGAACATCTCCAAAGAAGAGATCATCCGTCAGGGCATCGTCAGCGCCGAGGACTACGAGGTCATGGAACGATACACGCGAGCCCTCTTCCAGCGCGGCACGGAGATTGCCGCCTCCATGGGTCTCATCCTCGTAGACACAAAATATGAATTCGGCAAGCGCGACGGCAAAGTCATCCTCATCGACGAGATCCATACGCCAGACAGCAGTCGCTATTTCTATGCCGATGGCTACGAGGAGCGCTTCGCCAAGGGCGAGCCGCAGCGCCAGCTCTCTAAGGAATTCGTACGCCAGTGGCTCATCGACAACAACTTCATGAACCGTCCTGGCGACGTGATGCCTGAGCTTACCGACGAATTCGTACAGAGCATCAGCGACCGCTACATCGAGCTCTATGAGCACATCACAGGCAAGCCCTTCACACCGGCACCGGCCACCGATGTCGCCGCACGAATTGAGCAGGGTATCAATGCCTGGCTCGCCGCACGATAATTGTCGACGCAGTGTGCCCGGAGGTTTCGCCGCCGGGACAACCCCATGCCCACCCACGAGACCATAACCCCCTACACCGACAGCCACGCCACCAAGCGCGAGCAAGTGGAGACGATGTTCAACAACATCGCCCCCACATACGATCGTCTCAACCACACACTCTCACTCGGCATAGACCGCCGATGGCGCAACGCCGCCATAGATGCCCTGCGGCCCTTCAACCCACAGACCATACTCGACGTGGCCACCGGCACAGGCGACTTTGCCATCCTCGCCGCACAACGCCTCAACCCCGACCGCATCATCGGCGTGGATATCAGCGAGGGCATGATGGACGTCGGCCGACAGAAAGTGAAGGAGGCAGGACTCGACACAACGGTATTCTTCACCAAAGACGACTGCACGGCCCTGAGTTTCGACGACGCGACCTTCGACGCCGTCACCGTGGCCTACGGAGCCCGCAACTTTGCCGATTTGGAAGCAGGCCTACGAGAGATGCAACGTGTGCTGGTGCCGGGCGGACATTTGATGCTCGTGGAGCTCACCACACCACCACGCTTCCCCATGCGACAACTATTCTGGATATATGCACACGTCGTCATGCCCCTCGTGGGACGCCTCGTGAGCCATGATGATGCAGCATACACATATCTACCACGATCCATGGCCGCCTTTCCGCAGGCCGAACGCCTTGCACCGATGATGCGGCAATACGGCTTCAGTGACGTACAATACCGCCGCTTCACATTCGGACTCAGCACAATGTATCTCGCAACGAAATGAGCATCAAAGCATGGCTCAACAAAAAGTAACGCGATGTTCAAAAGCTTTCTTAAACGCAAACTCACAGCCTACCTGCAGGCGTGCATCACGCCAAGCATCGTAGAAGCCACGGCCGCGAAGGTCTTTATGGGCATACGCCGCGAGCAGCTCTTGGCTTCAGCCCTACACAGCGAGGAAAGAGGTGTGGCAGGTATGCGCGAGAAAGAGAATACACCGGTCATCGTTTCCCTCACCACTTATGGTCAACGTCTCTATGAAGTGACCATGACCATCGAAAGCATCATGCAGGGAACGGTGAAACCAAACGGCATCATGCTGTGGCGCGACGAGCAGGACTCACGGCCCCTACCCCGCACACTGCAACAGCAGGTTGCACGAGGCTTACAGGTATTGACTACACGCGATATCCGGTCCTACAAGAAGTTGCTGCCCGCCCTCCAGAAGTTCCCCGATGCACATATCGTCACCATTGACGACGATGTCTTCTACCCACATGACTTCTTGGAGGCATTGTTGACGGCTCACGAGCAGACACCACAAGCCATCATAGCCAATATGGTCATGAAACTGACGCGCGACGCACAAGGTATCCCACAAGGAATCAAGCAGTGGCCTTATTGTGACGCTGTTCCTGCGTCAACATACGACAGCGACCTCTTCTTTGAAGGTTTCGGCGGCGTGTTCTATCCGGCAGGATGTCTGCCCAAGGAGGTGTTTCAGGAAATAGTTTTTAGTGAACTATGCCCCACGGCGGATGACATTTGGTTTAACGCCATGGCACGCCTCGCCCACACCCCGATTCGCGTCTGCCCACGCAGCAACTACGATTTCATCGCTGCAGTCAACAGCGCCAGCCAAACAGACTCACTCTACAGCATCAATAACGGCAGCAACAACCTCAACGACAGTCAGCTACGTGCCGTTTGGGAGCACTATCACCTACAAGGCCAATGATGTAATCTACTCCTCATAGATGAATACAAATACCAAGGTCATAAATTCGATGGACAATGCGATCGACACTTCACAAGAAGGAACGAGGGAAGACTATTCCTTATATGGTCTTTTAGGCTACCCACTCGGTCATAGTTTCTCACGTTCTTTCTTCATGGATAAGTTCGCAAGAGAGGGCATCGATGCGGAATACCATAACTTTGAGCTGTCCTCCATTGAGAAATTGCCGGAACTCCTCGCTGAACATCCCAACCTGCGTGGCTTCAACGTTACCATTCCCTATAAGCAAGCCGTAATCCCCTATCTAAATGACCTCTCTGATGAAGCCCGTGCTATCGGAGCTGTGAATGTAGTTAAAATAAAGTCTTGTGTGCATCTCACACAATTATCAAATTATAAATTAATTGGCTATAACACCGATGTCATCGGTTTCCGCGAGAGCCTGCGCCCGCTGCTACAACCCCACCACCGCCACGCACTGGTGCTCGGCACAGGTGGAGCTTCCAAAGCCGTCTGTCGAGCCCTCGACACCCTCGGCATCACATGGCGCTACGTCAGCCGGAAGCAGCAAGGTACAACCCTTTCATACGCCGACATCACCCCCGCCCTGCTCAACGACTACACACTGATTATCAACTGCACACCGCTGGGCATGTCACCCAAGACCGACGCCGCACCGGACATACCATACGAAGCTCTCACACCACGCCACCTGCTCTTTGACCTCGTCTATAACCCCGAAGAAACACTCTTCATGCAACGCGGCCGACAACGCGGAGCGACAACCAAGAATGGCCTCGAGATGCTCCACCTCCAAGCCCTGGCAGCATGGGACATCTGGAACAGCAACATACAACCCACCTAACCCCACACATCACATGACAACCACATCGTCACGCTACATGGCACGCGGCGTCTCAGCCGCCAAGGAAGACGTCCACGCCGCTATCAGTAATATCGACAAGGGCCTCTATCCCAGAGCCTTCTGCAAGATTATCCCCGACATCCTGGGCAACGACCCAGAATATTGCAACATCATGCACGCCGACGGTGCCGGCACCAAGTCGAGCCTGGCTTACGCCTACTGGCGGCAAACGGGTGACCTCAGAGTGTGGCGCGGCATAGCACAGGATGCCATCGTGATGAACACCGACGACCTGCTCTGTGTGGGCGCCACCGACGGCATCCTCGTGAGTAGCACCATCGGTCGCAACAAGAACCTCGTACCAGGCGAAGTCATCAAGGCCATCATCGAAGGCACCGACCAGCTACTGGCAGAGCTCCGCGACATGGGCATTGGCATCCATGCCACAGGCGGCGAGACGGCCGACGTGGGCGACCTGGTACGCACAATCATTGTCGACAGCACAGTGACGTGCCGCATGCGACGCGCCGACATCATCGACAACGCCAACATACGTCCGGGCGACGTCATCGTGGGCCTTGCCAGCTATGGACAAGCCACATACGAACACAGTTACAACGGCGGCATGGGCAGTAACGGCCTAACCAGCGCACGCCATGATGTCTTCAACAAGACACTGGCACAGCTCTTCCCCGAAACCTACGACCATGCAGTGCCCGAGGAACTGGTCTACAGCGGACAATACCAGCTCACCGACCCCGCACCGGCCGACGTGCCCGCAGGCACCACAATGGGACAACTCGTGCTTTCGCCCACACGCACTTACGCACCAGTAGTGAAGCGGGTCCTTGACGAGCTACGTCTGCGCATCCACGGCATGGTGCACTGCACCGGCGGCGCACAGACCAAGGTACTACACTTCGTGGGCGACGACTGTGCCGTGGTTAAGGACAACCTATTCCCCACCCCGCCGCTGTTCCGCGTCATCCAGCAGCAGAGCCAGACGCCGTGGAGCGAGATGTATCGCGTATTCAACTGCGGCCACCGCATGGAGTTCTATGTCGACGAGGCAGATGCTGCCGCCATCATCGACATCTCACGCAGCTTCAACATTGATGCTCAGGTGATTGGCCACATCGAGCACGGTCCTCGCTCACTGACCATCCGTAGCGATGCAGGTGAGTTTCAATACTGATTTTCCACCTCTTCCGCACACACCGAAAGTATCACCAGGTGAGACGCATGAGTATCTCCGGTGAGACGCAAAAGTATCACCGGTGATACTCGCGCGTCTCACCGGAGATACTACTGCAAACCTCCTGGGCCTTTTTTTGCCAGGATGCAGGGGTAGTAACAATCACTTGCCGTCCGGTTTGAGCGCTGCACTGTCGATGCTCGTGAAATAATACTGCAGTGCATCGCTGACGATGTTCTCGCGGGTCATCTGCTGCCGCTGTTCTTCGGAGAAATACTCCTTATAAAGCGGGAAGTCGGCCCCCAAGTACTTGTCAAGACTAATGACAATCATGGTGTCGGAGACCAGAATGCTCTGTCTGAGGCACGAGACTTGTGTGTAGATATGCGGCACCTTGTAATCGGGATCGGTCTGCAGTCGCTTGGCAAATGCTTCATTGAAAGCCGCCTCAAGATCAGATACATCCGCATACTGTCGATGTACCTCGTCCAGCAGCACCTGCACCGTGGAGTCGAGATAATACTCTCGCAACCGTTTCTCTATCTCAGGTTCGTTGATATTCCCTATCTTCAGCACGTCCTCAATCAGCAGCTTTGTTGGACGGGGATACTCCATGTTCATGCGTGCCAAGGCGGTGTTGCTGCCCAATGAGACATATTCATCCAGCACGCGGTCGAAGCGTTCGATGTGAATATCCACCACATTCCTGCGCTGCCACGGGGTCCACGCCGTGACAAAAAAGTATGTTGCACAAGCCAGGCAAAGCAACAAAACAAGGATTTCGAGGATTGTGGAGCGCTTCACAAGTCTTTATCTTTGTTAAATCCGGCGCAAAGATATTAAAAAACCGTTTAACTGCCAAAAGAAATGCTAAAAAAGTTGAAAGATATTAACTATTTGTATATTTTTGCGCCACATATATCCATAAGTGACGTATCAATAAAACCATAACCTTATACTATAATGAAGAAAAGAATACAATTCAGCCTCGTCTACCGCGATATGTGGCAGAGCTCAGGCAAGTTCCAGCCTCGCAAGGACCAGCTTGAACGCATTGCCCCTGCAATCATCGACATGGGTGTCTTCGACCGCGTGGAGACCAACGGCGGAGCTTTTGAACAAGTCAATCTGCTGGCCGGTGAGAATCCCAACGCTGCCGTGCGAGCCTTCTGCAAGCCCTTTAATCAAGTCGGCATCAAGACTCACATGCTCGACCGCGGCCTCAACGCGCTGCGCATGTATCCCGTGCCCGACGACGTGCGCGAGCTGCAATACAAGGTGAAACACGCCCAGGGCGTGGACATCCCACGTATCTTCTGCGGCCTGAACGACGTGCGCAACATTATACCCAGCGTGAAGTGGGCCAAGGCCGCAGGCATGACGCCTCAAGCCACACTGTGCATCACCACCTCTCCCGTGCACACGGTGGAATACTACTCCAACATCGCCGATCAGGTCATCGCCGCAGGAGCCGAGGAGATATGTCTCAAGGACATGGCCGGCATAGGCCAGCCGGCACTGCTCGGCGCGCTGACGAAAGCCATCAAGACCAAGCACCCCGATATTATCATACAGTATCACGGTCACAGCGGCCCAGGCCTGAGCATGGCCAGCATACTGGAGGTGTGTAACAACGGCGCCGACGTGATTGACACTGCTATCGAGCCACTCAGTTGGGGTAAAGTGCATCCCGACATCATCAGCGTGCAGTCGATGCTGAAGAACGAAGGCTTTGAGGTGAAAGAAATAAATATGAACGCGTACATGCGCGCGAGAGCTCTGACACAGGAGTTCATCGACGACTGGCTGGGATACTTCATCAACCCTGGCAACAAGATGATGTCGTCGCTGCTACTGGGCTGCGGACTGCCCGGCGGCATGATGGGCTCGATGATGGCTGACCTGGCCGGCATACACGGCGTAATCAACCAGACGCTGAAGGCCAAGGGCCAGCCCGAGCTGTCGCAGGACGACATCCTTGTACAGTTGTTTGACGAGGTGGCATACGTGTGGCCGCGTGTGGGCTACCCACCACTCGTTACACCTTTCTCGCAGTATGTCAAGAACATAGCCCTTATGAACCTCTTGACAATGGCTCAGGGCAAGGGACGTTTCGTGATGATGGACGACTCGATGTGGGGCATGATTCTGGGCAAGAGCGGCAAGATTCCTGGCGAGATAGCTCCCGAGCTCAAGGCGCTGGCCAAGGAGAAAGGCAAGGAATTCACCGACGCCGACCCGCATACGCTGTTGAAGAATGCCCTGCCCGACTTCATACAAGAGATGAAGGACAACGGATGGGAGCGTGGTCAGGACGACGAAGAGCTCTATGAGCTGGCCATGCACCCCGAGCAGTATCGCAACTACAAGAGTGGTCAAGCCAAGAAGAACTTCCTGGCCGATCTGGAGAAAGCCAAGATGGCTAAGATGCAGAGCACCGCTGGGCCCAAGATGTCCATCGAGGAGCTCAGCGCCTTCAAGCACGCCAAGGCCGATGCCGTTATGGCTCCTGACAATGGCCAGATACTCTTCGAGGTCAGCGGCGACGCTGGCGTGACACGTTGCACCGAGCCTGCAATAGGCACCGTCTACAAGGCAGGCGATACCGTCTGTTACCTGCAGACACAATGGGGCCAGCTGTTGCCCGTCGCCACCGGTCTGGGCGGCAAGCTCGTGGACATCACAGCCTTCCAGGGCAAGCGTGTTGTAAAAGGACAGGCCATAGCATGGTTTGAACGCGAAGCATAGTTTAAACAAAATCATTACATTATATCACTTTCGGAGCTATGAAGAAACATATCTTTGTCCTGTGCGTTGCAGTGGCTACCATGCTGCAACTCCCCGCCACCGCCCAAACACAGAAAGAGCCGTGGCTGAATCCGAATATCACACGCGTGGGAACGGAGAAACCGCGCGCCAGCTTCTTTGCCTACGAGACACCGGCTCTGGCCAACGCAGGCAAGAAGGAGGACAGCAAACGCTTTATGTCGCTCGAGGGCATGTGGCGCTTCAACTTCGTCAAGGACCACAACCTCGCACCCAAGGGCTTCTATGCCGTCAACTACGACGACTCAGCCTGGAAAGACTTCCCCGTACCTGGCCTGTTTGAGTTCAATGGCTTAGGCGACCTCATCTACAAGAATGTAGGCTACTCATGGGACACACAGTTCCAGTCCAACCCGCCATATGTTGAGGAGCGCAACAACTACACCGGCTCATATCGCCGCATGGTGCGCGTGCCAGCATCATGGAAGGGTCAGGACATCTACATGCATGTAGGCTCTGCCACCTCCAACCTCCAGCTGTGGGTCAACGGCAAGGAGGTGGGCTACAGCGAGGACTCGAAAATCGAGGCCGAGTTCAATCTCACCAAGTACCTCACTCCCGGCAAAGACAACCTCATTGCCATGCAGGTGATGCGCTGGTGCGACGGCTCATATCTTGAGGATCAGGACTTCTGGCGTTTCACTGGCATCGCCCGTGAAGTGTATCTCTATGCCCGTCCGAAGGCACATATCCAGGACATCTTCATCCTGCAGGATCTCGTGGACAACTACGCCAACGGCCGTCTTAGTGCCACAGTCACGGCTCCGGCAGCCAAGGGTTGTGTTGTGGAGCTCACGCTCAACGATGCACGCGGCAACAAAGTCGCCAACGCAAGCAGCAAGATTGATGCCGGTTTGACGACATTAATGACCCTAAATGTGCCCGCCGTCAAGGCCTGGAGCGCAGAGATACCAAATCTCTACACCGCACAGTTCCTGCTCAAGGACAGCAAGGGCAACGTTATTGAAGCCATCAACCAGCGTGTGGGCTTCCGCTCTATAGAAATCAAGGATGCACAGGTGCTCGTCAACGGCAAGCCGGTGCTCTTCAAGGGTGCCGACCGCCACGAGTTGGATCCCGACGGCGGCTACATCGTCAGCGTGGACCGCATGATTCAGGACATCCGCATCATGAAGGAGCTGAACATGAACGCAGTGCGCACTTGCCACTACAGCGACGACCCGCGCTGGTATGACCTCTGCGACCAGTATGGTATCTACGTCGTGGCCGAGACCAACATCGAGAGCCACGGCATGGGCTATGGCGACCGCACACTGGCCAAGAACCCAATTTATAACAAGGCACACATTGAACGCAACCAGCACAACGTGCATGTGCAGAAGAATCATCCGAGTATCATCTTCTGGAGTCTCGGCAATGAGAGCGGCTATGGCAAGAACTTCGAGGACGCATACGACGCTGTGAAGGCCATCGACACCTCACGTCCCGTGCAATATGAGCAGGCCGGACAAAACGGCAAGACCGATATCTTCTGCCCGATGTACTACGGCTACAACAACTGCGAAAAATATGCACAAGGCAACAACCCGCGCCCGCTCATCCAGTGCGAGTACGCCCACGCTATGGGCAACTCGATGGGTGGCTTCAACGAGTACTGGCGCATCATCCGCAAGTACCCCAAGTATCAGGGCGGCTTCATCTGGGACTTCGTGGATCAGGGTGTGCGTTCCAAGAGCCGTGTCACAGGCAAGGAAATAATGGCTTACGGCGGCGACTTCGGTCGCTATCCAGCCAGCGACCACAACTTCAACTGCAACGGCGTCATCGCTGCCGACCGCTCACTGCATCCCCACGCCTACGAGGTGCAGTACTACTATCAGGACATCTGGGCCACCTTGCCCGAAGGCAAGACGTTGCTCGACGGACAGGTTGACCTCTACAACGAATACTTCTTCCGTTCGACAGACGATGTCGAGGCTGTGGCTTCGCTTCTCACCTACGACGGCAAACAGATGCGCGAGGAGTCTGCTCGCAAAGCCATTGAACTTCGCCTGAAACCGCAGCAGCACCAGACATTCGACATCCCCTCCGAGATGGTAACATATCTGCGCAAGGCTGCCGCCGACAGCAAGTGGGCTGCCGTGAATGTGCAGTTCCGCCTCAAGGCCGACCGCGGCCTGCTCAAGCAGGGCACCGTCATCGCCAAAGCACAGTTTGAACTCAAGCCATACGCCTTCCCAACAGCAGAGGCCGTTATGACAGCCAGCACTCCTGCACCTGTCGCCGATGCCAAGAAAGCAGCCAAGGCTCCTGCCGTCGAAGCCGTACAGAAGGACGATGCCAAGGCATGGCTCACCCTATCTGCAGCCGGCGTGAGCGTGACATGGAACAAGTGGACTGGCAACATCGATTACTACGACGTTGATGGCACACCAGTGCTTGAAGACCGCAAGAGCGTGGAGCCCAGCTTCTGGCGCGCACCGACCGACAACGACTACGGTGCCGGGATGCAGAACAGCTTCTCTGCATGGCGTGACCCACAGTGGAGGAAGACTGCCATGGAATGCAAGCAACTTGAAAACCAGAGCAAGCAGGTTACAGTCACCTACGAAAGCAAGCAGGTGGAGGCCAAGCTCAACATGACATATATTCTTACCCCGAAGGGCGAGCTCATCGTCACCGAAGCTCTCGAAACCAGCGACCACAAGGACTGGCAGATGTATGCTATGGGCATGACATGGCGTCTGGCTAAGACATACGACAGCATCCGCTACTTCGGCCGTGGCCCTGTGGAGAACTACTGCGACCGCAAGGACAACACCTTCATGGGTGTCTACAGCGCTCCCGTGGCGACACAGTACGGGGATAAGTATGTGCGCCCGCAGGAGAGTGGCAACCACTGTGACATCATCTGGTGGAATATGGAGTCGACCGAAGGCCGTTCCGCCATTTCCTTCCAGGCTTGTGGCCCGATGGAGGTCTCGGCACTGCCATACGAGATTGACGACCTCGACGACGGCCCACGCAAGGATGCACATCAGAGCCATAGCGGTGACCTCGTGGCACGCGACTACTCTGTGGTGCAGGTGCGCGCCTTCCAGATGGGTCTGGGTTGCGTCACCAGCTGGGGCGCATGGCCACTGAAGCAATACGTGCCCAAGTATGAAAACCACACATTCACTTATATCGTCAGTCCTGCAAGATAAACCTTTCTCACTCATAGCATGAGCAAGAAGAACATATCCCATCAACCCACAGCCCCCGCCGCCACAACGCGGCGGGGGACACATGTAAATATTGCCTCACATCTGGGCAGCACCGCCGTGTGGTTCGCAATCGTATGCATTATCCTCATTGGCATGGGGTGGCTGCTCGTAAGCCGCGAGACGGAGTTGCTGCTACGCGCTCAAGAGCTTAACCTGTGGCTGCCCACACAGCTCTATTGGGCCGAACGCATGGTCTATCCCGGCGGCCTGGCCTCGTGGATTGCATGTTACCTAACGCAGTATTTCTACTATCCCATTCTTGGCACCGTCATACTGTGTGTCCTGTGGCTCATCCTCTGCGGGCTGATAGTATGGGTATGGCGCCTGCGCGGGCCATGGGTGGCGCTGCCGCTGCTCGTCACGCTGGCGCTATTGGCCTGCTTCACGCAGACAGGCTATTGGATATACTACCAGAAGCTGCAGGGGCACCTGTTCGTGCCCACGGTGGGTGTGCTCTTTGCCGTGCTCTGCCTCGCCACACAACGTCTGATTGACTTAATCACCACCCACAAGCTTCGCCAATGGCTGTCATACATCTGGATGGCTGTAGTATGCATCGCCGGCTATCCGCTGTTCGGAGCTTGGGCTCTGGGTGCCACGGCGCTGTTGGCCGTTGCCACCACTCCACTCTCCGGAAAGTCGCTTGCGATTAGGCTTCTTGCCGCAGTCGTTCTGATTGCAGCCGTACCACAGATATACTATCAGCAGTGCTTCGATATGACAGAACGTGACTTCGTCTACGTGGCAGCACTGCCATCGTTGCGCTACGGAAAAGACAGCTTCATGCAATATCGCCTGCCCTACTTCGCCATCATTGCCGCCTTCGCCATCATCGCCCTTGTAGGTGCTGTCGAAGGTTATCCCTTTGCCAAGAGAATAAAAACATGGCAACGAGCCCTCGTCTCCATCGTCCTCATGGCTATTGCCGCCATAGGTGTTCACGCTGCATGGTATCGCGATGCCAATTTCCACAAGGAGCTGGCCATGAACCGCGCCATTGAGGAATGCGACTGGGAGCGGGCCCTCACCTACGCCCGCGACGGCAGCAGCGGCATAGCCCCAACACGCCAGATAGTGATGTACAAGAACCTCGCACTCTTCCGTCTGGGCCGTGCTGGCGATGACATGTTCCTCTACCCCGAAGGTTCCACACAGCAGAATGCGCCATGGCAGGTACGTATGACACAGGTTGGTGGCAAGCTCATCTACTACCACTACGGCAAAGAGAATTTCTGCTACCGATGGTGTATGGAAGACGGTGTGGAGTTTGGTTGGAAGGCCGAGACGCTGAAGTTCATGGCCCGCACATCACTGCTCAACCACGAGTGGGAAGTGGCCCGCAAATATATCAACCTACTCAAGAAGACCACATTCCATCGCCGCTGGGCCGAACGCTATGAGCCTCTGCTCTACGCCCACGACGGACTCGACTTGCAGAAGCTCGAAGCATCAGTCGCTGCCGGCAAGCCATTGCTCAGCGAGGACCACATGCGCGAGTTCGCACCCATCATGCACATGATGACATACCCGGACCGGTTGGACGGCGACAACACTCTCGTGGAGATGTACCTACTGCAGACCTTTGCCAACGGCAACGGCGATGACCTCCTCTTCCAGGAGATGACGCTCATCTGTGCCCTTATCATGAAGGACATCGACCTCTTCTGGCCACGCTTTATGCGATATGCTACGCTCAACCCAAAGGTACACATGCCACGCTACTATATCTTGAGAACAAAGTTGACATCAGCCGAATGCCCTTTGACAAGGAAATCAAGGACACCTACGAACGCTTCATGCAATTCAATGCCCAGTGCGGCAACATGACCGAGGAGCAGAAGGCAGTGGCCTTCCGTCCACAATTCGGAGACACATTCTACTACTTCTACTTCCTCGTGCGCAACCAAAAGACAAATTAAAGCCTCATACACATGTCCTGCACATCTTTTCACAGCATAAGACGTATCATGTTTGTTGCGATTGTGTCGCAACTCATCATAGCCTGCACTTCACCCTCACTGCCCACCAACTACACCGACGGCAAGGCCCAGCCTAAGATCTATCCAGATTACATCGGTGTCACCGTGCCCGCCAACATCGCCCCTCTACACTTCCACATCGATCAGGATGCCGATGCCTACGTGACACGCTTTGCAGCCGGCAGAGACGAATGGATTGTCGGCGGCCGCGACGTGCGCCCAGGCATCAAACGCTGGCGCGCCATCACCGCTGCAGCACTCGCTGCCAATGGCGATATCAGTGTGGAGGTATATATGCAGCACGATGGTACATGGCTGCGCACACGACCATTTAGCATCACCGTCTCGCCCGACAGCATCGACCCGTATATATCCTACAGACTCATCTCACCAAGCTACGTCACCTACGAGGACCTCACACTCAACCAACGCTGTTTGGAGACCTTCGACCAGACGCTCATCTATGGCAACATGATCAACACGGACGAGGCCAATGGCCAATGCATCAACTGCCACCACACACAGTGGTACAACCCGCAGCGGCTGCAGTTCCATGTCCGTCAGTATATGGGCGGAACGGTAATCTCCTACGACGGCAAGACAGAAAAGGTCAACCTCAAAACTGACTCCACACTAAGCGCTGGAGTATATCCCACCTGGCATCCGACAAAGCCCTGGATTGTCTACTCCACAAACAGCACAGGCCAAAGCTTCCACACACGCGACCCACAGAAGATAGAGGTGCAGGACACCAAGTCAAACCTAATATTCTACGATTTGGAAAACAACGAAGTCACGCCCATAACACGCGACACCACATGGCTCGACTGCTTCCCATTCTGGAGCCCTGACGGCCGCTACATTTACTATGTCAGTGCCCACTGGGAGCGTTTAGACACCACAGCTCTCGACTTTGAGCTCATCCAGAACTACAAGTGCGTTCAATACAACCTCTATCGCAAGCCATTTGACGAGCAGACACGCACATTCGGTCCGCGCGAACTGATGTATGATGCCGTGGCCCGCAACCGCAGCGTCACCTTCCCTCGCATCACGCCCGATGGCCGCTGGCTGATGTTCACCGAGGCACGCTTCGGAGTCTTCCATATCTGGCACAACGATGCCGATCTATATGTCATGGATCTTAATGCCGCACAGCCAATAGAAGAGACAGAGCATCAGATCTTCACCATGATTCCCAACCCAGCCGACCCCAACGAGCCGCAACTATGGCAACGCGCCCGCGCCGACAGCTTACGCGAGGTGCTGGGAGCACAAGTGCCACTGCCAGCTACCATCCATGCGGCAGCCGAAATCAATTCCGAAGATTGCGAGAGCTACCACTCCTGGTCGAGCAACGGCAGCTGGGTAGTGTTTGCCTCACGACGTGACGACGGCAACTTCACGCGACCGTTCATCGCACATCACGACGGCAACGGCCACTTCACGAGACCATTTGAGCTGCCGCAAGACAACCCGCAGTTCCACCGCGAGTTCCTCCGCTCCTACAACATCCCCGAGTTCATGTCCGGTCCTGTCACCATCACACCACAGGAATTTGCCACAGTAATCAAGCGCGATGCCACTCCAGCCAAATTGAGAATTGCCAAGTAGCTGATGATGAACCCACTCCTTAGCCAAGAACAGATTGCCTTGTGGCATGAGCTCACAGGCGCAGCTCGTAACATCGTTATCACCGCCCATCGTGGTCCAGACGGCGATGCCATAGGCTCAACCACCGCTTTGGCTTCGTGGTTGCAACGCCACACCAAAGCCGACGTGCGTATTGTGGTGCCAAACATATTTCCGGACTTTCTCAAGTGGATGCCTGGTGCTGCAGACATACTCGTTTATGAGCACCATGAGGACGAGGTGCGACCAGTGGTGGAACAGGCCGACTTGATTATCATGTGCGACCACGGCGAGCTACGCCGTATGTGGACACTCGGCGACGTTGTACGTGAGCATCCCACGCCGCGCATAATGCTTGACCATCATCTCGACCCGGAACATGACATAGCACAACTGGTAATATCACATCCAGAGCTTTCCAGCACCTGCGAGGTATTGATGCGAGTATTGCTGGAGAGTGGAGAGAAGAATGGGAGCGAGCCCGTCTTCACCACTTCCGAAGCCACCTCTATCTATGCGGGAATGATGACCGACACCGGTGCCTTCACCTATGCCAGCAACCGGCCAGAGATATTCGAGCTTATCAGCATCCTGCTGCGATGCGGCATCGACAAGGATCGCATCTATCGCAACATCTTCTTTACCTACAGCCCCAACCGCC
Source organism: uncultured Bacteroidaceae bacterium (assembly GCA_905233465.1). Classification (GTDB taxonomy): domain Bacteria; phylum Bacteroidota; class Bacteroidia; order Bacteroidales; family Bacteroidaceae; genus Physcousia. Next base: position 33,603 of record CAJOEI010000028.1, read on the forward strand.
TCAAGTTTCAGGGCTATATGCTCTATGCCAAGCTCGACATCTGGAAGAAAGCCCACGTTGCCATTATGACCCTCACGAATGCCGAGCGTCGGCGTTTCGGCATCCTCAACGGCGACACCGAAGGCCTTGTCAACATGCCACTGCAGGTGTTGGGCATGAAGCTGAGCATCTTCCTCCGCGAAGACACAGAACATCCTTGCATACGAGTGTCATTGCGCTCTGTCGATGACTTTCCCGCCAACGAGATGGCAGCTGCCTTCTTCGGCGGCGGCGGCCACAAGAACGCTGCCGGCGGCGAGATATGGGGCACCATGGACGAGGCTGTTGAGATAGCTAAAAAGGCTGTTCAGAAATACATGCCATTGCTGAAGGACAATGGCTAAACGGGCATTGGCATAGGCCGATGCTCATGTCTTGGAGCTGTTCACATCAAGTGCTTCTTTATACCTTCAACATCAAGGCCGCAAATGTGATGCAGTTCGGCTACGGAGCCATGTTCCACAAAGCTGTCGGGCAGACCGAGCCGATGCACGGATGCCTTTGCGCCGTGGTCAGCGAACCACTCAAGAATGGCGGAGCCAAAGCCGCCTGTCCGCACACCGTCTTCAATGGTAACGATGCGACGGAAGCCTGCGGCTGCAATCTGTGTTAACATGCGTTCGTCAAGTGGTTTCAGGAACCGCATGTCGTAATGGGCGATGCTCAGTTCCGGACGTTCGGCCTCGGCCTGACGTATAGCTTCTGCGGCTGTGAGGCCTAATGGACCAAGTGTGAGAACTGCTATGTCGCGTCCCTCCTTGAGAAGGCGTGCGCGTCCAAAAGGAATCTCGTGCATTGGACAACGCCAGTCCACCTGCGAACCGCGTCCGCGAGGATAGCGTATCGCTATAGGGCCGCGATCTGGCAACTGAGCGCTGTACATCATGTGTCGCAGTTCGTGCTCGTCCATTGGCGATGCAATGGTAATGTTGGGTATGGGACGCAGATATGCCAGGTCGAAGGCTCCATGGTGTGTGGGGCCGTCCTCGCCAACAAGTCCGGCACGATCGAGGCAGAGAACTACATTGAGACGCGAGATGCACACATCGTGTATGACATTGTCGTAGGCACGCTGAGCAAACGTGCTGTAGATATTACAGAAAGGCAGCAGTCCATCCTTGGCCATGCCGGCAGAGAAGGTCACGGCGTGGCCTTCAGCAATACCAACATCGTAGGCGCGATGGGGCATGGCTTCCATCATTATATTCATGGAACATCCTGTGGGCATGGCCGGTGTGACACCAACAATGTACGGGTTCTGCTCTGCCAGTTCCAAGAGCGTGTGTCCGAAGACATCCTGAAATTTGGGTGGCAACCCGGATTCATCGTTGCGTAGCAGTTCGCCGGTTTGCGGGTCGAACTTGCCTGGTGCATGCCACACGGCGCCACCATGTTCTGCAGGTTCGAAGCCCTTGCCCTTAACTGTGTGGATATGCAGCAACTTGGGGCCGTGCATATCCTTGATGGCTCTCAGCGTGCGCACCAAGTCAATGACATCGTGGCCGTCGTTAGGACCGAAATAGCGTATGTTCATGCCCTCGAACACGTTCTGCTGGCGTGTAATGACGCTCTTGAGAGAATTGTTAAAACGCAGGATGGCGCGCTTACGCTCTTCGTTGAGCCATCCCCATGAGAACAACTTGCGGGAAGCCTTGTAGCGCAACTTATTATATGTCGGATTGGTCTGCAGCTGGTGGAGCAGATTCTTCATTCCACCCACACTGTGGTCAATGGACATGTTGTTGTCGTTGAGGATGATGAGTACGTCGTTGGGAGTGTTGGCGGCGTTGTTGAGGCCCTCGAAGGCCAGTCCACCGCTCATAGCACCGTCACCTATCACCGCCACCACATGGCGGTCGTCCTCATGCTTGGCCTTGGCTGCGAGGGCCATGCCCAATGCCGCTGATATGCTGTTGCTGGCATGGCCGGCAGTGAATGAATCGTACTCGCTTTCTTCTGGCGAAGGGAAGGGCTTTATGCCTCCGAGGTGGCGGTTTGTGCGAAAGGCTGTACGCCGGCCTGTGAGAATCTTATGCCCATAGGCCTGATGCCCCACATCCCACACGATGCGGTCGTATGGCGTATTAAAAACATAGTGCAATGCCACGGTAAGCTCCACCACGCCCAAACTGGATGCAAAATGTCCTGGATTGTCGGCAACCTCGGCTATGATGTCTTGCCGCAACTGATCGCACAGTTGCGGAAGTTGCTCAAGCGGCAGTGCACGCAGGTCAGCCGGCACACGGATGCTCTCCAAAAGAGTCAGGTCTGTTGTTTTGCTCATTAGTCAACAATACGGGGGCAAAAATACATAAAATTATTTACTCCGTATGTCTTTTGCCAAACTTTTTTGATTAAGCTTGCATTTACGATGGATTTATGACGATGCAGAGATGGTAGTCATCAATGTCTACCTCATGCATTATGGTCTCTGGCGGCGGGCTTGGGTACGGGTGTTGCAGGCCTGTGCCGATAGCCTTGGCGTACGCCTCCTTGTGTGTCCACAGGCGCTGGAACAATCTATCCTGTTCATCGTGTCCCAAAGCGGCCATTTGTCGCAACTCGTCGGGAGCAAGCACAGTGCGAAACAGGCTCTGTCGTGAGCGTGTAGGCATCTGAATATCAAGCCCGATACGCGGTGTAATGATTTGTTGGCCATCGCCAACGTCAGCCACGGCAAGTGCAACAGCAGCGCGAGTGCCGCTATGCGAGATGCTGAAGTCCATGCGTGTGAGGATATCGTCTATGTCTGGCACATGTTGTGCATGGCATGAAGCAAATGACGGCCGCCCGTGCTCACCTATACTGTAGGTCATCTGGCTCTCTCTGAGACCATAAGGTTGGATGAGCATGTCAAGCAACTGTGCTGCGGTCACGGACAAGGCTCGGCCACGGGGAAATGTATATGTCAACGCGCGATCACGCCGCTCAGCCGAGAGTGTGCCTATTGCCTCGGCAATCCACGCCTCATCGTGCTCGATGTGGCGCACGTCGGCCACCAGCAGGCGTGTCAGCACGCTGCCGTCACGGAAGCTTCGGTCGAGAATAGGCGTTATCATTATTAATTTGTTTCGGACATCTGCTGCAGCAGGCATGCCATGTCGATGAACTGTGTGAGCGTAAGCTGCTCCGGACGCAGTGTGAGCAGCGCTGATGCGTCTGTTAGAGCGGCCTCTAATCGCGACAGGTCGATACCGAGTTCTGCCAGCAGCGGGCGTATGTTGTTGCGCAGGGTCTTACGCCGCTGATTGAAAGTGGTCTTGACAAGTCGTCGCAACAAATCCTCGCTACACGGCAGCGATTGCCGGCTGTTACGCGTCAGTCGCACCACGGCGCTACGCACTTTTGGCGGTGGATTGAAGACATGCGGCTCAACAGTGAAAAGATATTCAGCATCATACCACAGACTGATAAGTACTGAGAGTATGCCGTAGGCCTTAGTTCCGGGACGGGCACAGATACGTTCGGCAACCTCTTTCTGTATCATGCCCGTGACACAGGGTACGAATTCGCGATTATCGAGAACTTTGAAGAAAATTTGACTGCTGATATTGTATGGATAGTTGCCTGTTAGCAGGAAAGGCCTGCCCTGAAATGTATTCTCGAGATGCATCTTGAGGAAGTCGTCCGCAATGATATTGTCTTCGAGTGCTGGATACGTATGACGCAGATAGGTGACACTCTCGTCGTCGAGTTCCACAACACGCAGCTCACGCTGCTTGGCCACAAGGAACTGCGTGAGGACACCCATGCCAGGGCCCACCTCAAGCACAGGCAGCTCAGGACGTACGTCCACCGTGTCGGCGATGCGTGACGCCACACCAAGATCGGTCAGGAAATGCTGGCCCAGAAACTTCTTTGGTTTTACTAACATTGGCCGTATAAACACTGAAATGTGAATTTGCGGTGCAAAAGTACAAAAAAAGTGAAAAGTGGAAAGTGAAATGTACGATTATTTACGTTTTTAGGATTAAAGGATTATATTTGCGGCTCCAATGAAAGGTAGTAAATCGATAATGCAGATAGTGTTGCCGCTGGTGTTGGCTGGCGGCATACTGTGGTGGATGTATCGCGGCATGGACTGGGCCGCACTGTCCACGGCACTGCACCACGACATGCGTTGGGGCTGGATGCTGGCCTCGATGCCCTTCGGTGTACTGCCTCAGGTGTTGCGTGCTCTACGCTGGCGGCAGTTGCTTCATCCTCTGGGACAGCAGCCACGTGTGAGCACGGCCATCAATGCCGTCTTCCTCAGCTATGCCAGTTCGCTGGTCATTCCCCGCGTGGGCGAGGTGCTGCGTTGCGGCGTGCTACGCCGCTACGACGGCTGCAGCTTCAGCCACGGTGTGGGCACAGTTGTCACGGAACGTGTGGTGGACATGATGATGATTGGCGTGATAGCTGTCATCACCTTCGTGGCACAGATTCCTGTCTTTATGGACTTCATGAGCCGCACGGGTGTGAGCATCAGCGGTTTCTTGTCGCAGTTCACCAGCACGGGCTATGTCGTCACTGCGATATGCGGCATAGGCATCATCGTGGCGGCATGTGTGCTTCTGCGTCGCTTCCGCTTCCTGGCCCGCACACGCGCTGCCGCCACTGAGATGTGGCAAGGCATGTTATCGCTGCGTCAAGTGGAAGGTCGCGGACTCTTCATAGCCTACAGCCTCGGCATCTGGGTCAGCTACTACCTGCATTTCTATCTCACGTTCTTCTGCTTCGATGCCACGTCTGGAGTGGGCCCTATGGCGGCACTGGTGGCCTTCGTGGTCGGAACGTTCGCTGTGCTCGTGCCTACACCCAACGGTGCCGGTCCTTGGCATTTTGCTGTGAAGACAGTGTTGATGCTATACGGCGTTGCTGCCGCCGATGGTGCGATGTTCGTGCTCATCGTCCATACGCTGCAGACGGCACTCGTGGCGCTACTGGGCCTCTGGGCAGCACTCATGCTTGCACGGACTGACAAGATACAAACAACTAAACTATAAAATTCATCCATTATGACAATTCACGACCTGGAACCAAAAGCCGTATTCGGCAACTTCTACAAACTGACCCAAGTGCCGCGCCCGAGCGGACATCTCGAAAAGATTCAACAATTCCTGCTCCAGTGGGCAGCAGAACGCGGCATTGAAGCCTTCAAGGATGGCGGCGACAACATCGTTATGCGCAAGCCCGCCACTCCCGGCATGGAGAATCGCAAGCTCTGCACCATGCAGGCACACATGGACATGGTGCCGCAGAAGGTTGATGAAAGCACGCACAACTTCGAGACAGACCCCATCGAGACATGGATTGACGGCGAATGGCTGAAAGCCAACGGCACGACATTAGGTTCTGACGATGGCATCGGTGTGGCCTGCATCATGGCCGTATTTGAAGACAACACATTGAAACATGGCCCATTAGAGGCGTTGATCACCTCCGACGAGGAGACCTGCATGTGGGGCGTGAACCATCTGGCTGCCGACACGTTGCATGGCGAGATTCTGCTTAACATCGACCACGAGAGCGAGGGCGAATTCTGCATTGGCAGCGCCGGAGGCATCAACGTCACAGCCACACTGGGCTACAAGCCCGTAGCGACCGACCCCGAAGACATTGCCATAAAGATAACCATCAGCGGGCTCAAGGGCGGACACAGCGGACTGGAGATCAACCAAAACCGCGCCAATGCCAACAAACTCATGGCACGCCTCGTACGTCAGGCCATCAAGGACGACGACGCGCGTCTGGCCACATGGCAAGGCGGCAATATGCGCAATGCCATTCCGCGCACGGCCGAAGTGGTGCTGACCATTCCCGCCGACAATGAGGAAGACCTGCGCGAGCTGGCTACCTATTGCCAGAAGACGTTCACCGACGAGTTTCGCGGCGTAGAGGATGCCGTAGACATTGCTGTCGAACGCACCGACCTGCCCGCCGAGCAGGTGCCCGAAGAGATTCAGGACAACCTCGTCAGCGCCATACTCGCCGCCCACGACGGCGTGCTGCGCAACATCCCAAGCATCCCACATGTAGTAGAGACCAGCTCCAACCTCGCCATCGTGACAATTGGCAACGGCGAGGCAAAAGTGCTAATTCTTGCACGCTCATCATGCGACTCACAGCTGGAACTGGAGCAGGAGATGTTTGAAAGCACCTTCGGTATGGCCGGCATGAAAGTAGAATACAGCGGCCAATATGGTGCATGGCAGCCCAACTTCGACTCACCCATCGCAGCGCAAATGGCAGCACTGTATGAGCGTCTCGAAGGCAAGCCCGCAAAGGTGGAGGTGGTGCACGCCGGCTTGGAGTGCAGCCTCATCGGGCAGGTATATCCCAAGATGGATCTAATTAGCTTTGGTCCTACGCTGCGTTCGCCACATACGCCCAACGAGCGCTGCAACATCCCGAGCGTGGGACGCTTCTGGCGCTTCCTCCAGACACTGCTCGCTGAGATACCGGAGGCCTAAATAATGGATAATTGATAATGGATAATTGATAATTTCTCAATGAAATCGTTCATTTTCGCATCACTTATGTCACTAACTCCCCTCTTTGCCTGGGCAGACAGCTACTCAAGGCTCTGGCAACAAGTCGAGAAATACGAGAGCGACGGCCTACCCAAGTCTGCATACGACATCACACAGAAGATTCTCAAGAAGGCTGAACGTGGTGGCGACCGCGGTCAGGCATTGAGTGCCCGCTTGAAGAGCGCCGCCTTGCATCAGGAGTGGGCGCCGGACTCCTTCTTCACCGACATCAAGGAACTCGAGGAGTTGCGTTCCGCCGAGAAGGCTCCCGAGGCACAGGCCGTCTATGCCTCCGTGCTGGCTTGGCTCTACGAGAGCAACCGCGACCGCGCACAGTCTCACGACCTCAAGATGAGTTCCGGTGACATGCGCGAATGGACGACAGAGGAATACGACAGCGCCGCTGTCGACAACTGGCGGCGTTCGATGGCCAATCCCGAAGTGCTGGTGCGTGCCCGCACCAAGGACTGGCTGCCGTTCATCAAGCAGAACAAGCAGTCGGAGTACTATCGCCATGACCTGCTGCATGTGCTGTGGGATCGTTTCCGTCAGCAACGCAACGACATCTGGAGCGGCACGCGTCCCAACAAGGCCGACATGGTCCGAAGCATCATCGAGGTATACAAAGCCGCTGGCAACCGCGAGGCCGCACTGCTTGTGACGCTGCAATGGATTGACTTGCAATATGGCCAAAGCGACGCTAAGTTGCTGCGCCAGGCCATCACCGACTATGGCGATCTGCCCGTGTGCGCTGAGGCTTATCTGGCACTGGCGAACGAGCTTCTCTACAGCGAGGCAGCAGAGAAGGTCGCTCTCTGCCGCGAATGCATCAGCCGCTACCCGCGCTACGAACGTATTGATGCTGTGCGCAACAAGCTATCCGAACTGCTCCAGCCTGAGGTGAGTTGGCACGGAGAGCACATCTACTATCCTGGCCGCACCTACGAGTGGACAGTGAAATCGAAGAACGCACAGCATCTCACCCTGGCCACCTATCGCATGCCGGCATCGTTCCACGAGCCGTCGCTGAAGGCCAACACGATTAATGAAGCCATAGCCTGGGTGAGAACTCATGGTGAACTCGTAGAGACCATCGAACAGAATCTGGCAACAACAGAGCCGACACAGGAACTTAACGACACCATACGTTGGGAAGCATATCGCCCTGGTACGTACGTGGTTGTGCTGACAGCAACGGCAACGGAGCCCGAAGCCAGGCATACCAAAGTTGAGAACTACAATGTCTTCAGATGCACACGCCTGCAGACAATTCATCAAAACGGCCTCGGTGCAGAACGCACTATCGTTGTCGACGCCATGAGCGGCCAGCCTGTACAGGGCGCAAAGGTGGAGTTCTACTCCACTGAGAGCAATTCCAAGCGTAAGGTGCATGCCACGCTCACGACAGATGCCGAGGGCCGAGCCACGCTGCCACACGATAAGCTGAAGTACACTGAGCGTCTGTATCTCTACACACACGTCACACTGGCTGATGACATCTGGCTGCCTGACGAGACCAGCTATCTCGGACGCGGCTATGGCTACCACAGCTCTGACATAGACACCCGCATCCGCCTGTACACCGACCGCGCCATCTATCGTCCCGGACAGACAGTGCATGTCGGCGGACTGCTTTATCAGCAGCAACACTGGGAAGCTGAGACCGCAGCAGCCGACACAAAGGTGACCCTGACGCTGCTTGATGTCAACTGGAAACAAGTGGGCGAGTGCACTGTCAAAACCGATGAGATGGGCAAGATAAGCGCCGACTTCGTACTGCCAGCCCACGGACTTCCAGGGGCCTATCACCTGCGCTGCACAGAGCCATCGGCATCTATAGAGATACGCGTGGAAGAATACAAACGCCCCACCTTTGAGGTGAGCATGGACGAGGCACCCGACCTGAGCTGGCCGGCCGACAGCATCACACTCACAGGCCGCGCTATGGGTTACAACGGCGTGCCGGTGCGCGAGGCTCGCGTGACGGGCAACTACCGTTTCACATATCCCTCATGGTGGTGGGGCTACCATCGCGACGACTCGCCGCGCGTAGACATCGATACTGTTGAAAGTGACAGCGACGGCCGCTTCAGCGTGCGTGTGCCGCTCTGCAACCTTCCTGAAGAATCCCTGCGACGCGGGCTGACATTGGAGCTCAACGTTGATGTGCTCAGTCAAGCCGGCGAGACACATCAGTCCGGCATCTCCGTGCCGTTGAGTACACAACCGTTGCGCCTGCGCCTGAGTGTGCCCTCACAGCAGGACCGCGACCGCATGGAGGAGATAGGCATAACACTCGTCTCGTCGACGGGCAAGCCCACCGACGGCTCCGTGGAATGGACTATCTATCCCGCTGCCAACGGCAAGCGCGCCAGCGAAGAGGTTGTGCGTAGCGGCATCATCACCACCGAAGACAAGCACATCACCTTCCCGACACAGAGCCTTGCAGACCTCACATCAGGACAATATGAACTATTCGTGAAGGCCACGGCAGGCGAGGCCACCTGCGAGGGCAAGGGCTACTTCATCATTTTTGGCATGAGCGACACCAAGCTGCCCAAGCCCACCGAGGATTGGCTCTATTGTCCCGACGATACCTTCGCCCCTGACAAACCGGCACGCGTGATGGTAGGCACATGCCTGCAGGATGTAGCCTTCTACTACTGCATCGTGGCAGCCGACAGCGTGATGGAAGAACATCTCATCCGCTTGGACGACGAGATGCGCACGCTGGAGATTCCATACAATGCCGACTATGGTGACGGGGCAACATTACACACAGCGTTCGTCAAGGACGGCAAGTCACACCTTGAATCACAGTCTATGCGCCTCGCTCTGCCAGATAAGACTCTGCGATGGGAATGGACTTCGTTCCGCGACCGAGTGCATCCAGGCGATAGCGAGACATGGACTTTGCGCATCACACGCCCCGACGGCACACCGGCACCGGCACAACTAATGGCAACCATCTACGATGCCTCGCTCGATGCGCTGCAGTCACACTACTGGAGCTTCTATCTGCGACGCGCCTACAACATCAGCCACCTCGACTACGCAGCTCGCAGCTACTTCTACAGCAACGGCGCCTACGAGAGCCTGTCTTTCGGCACCAAACAGTATTCGGCACCGAAGATGACATTCGACACCTTCGACAGCAAATGGCTTATCGGCTTGGACTTCATGTATAGGAGCAGAGATTATATGCTCTATGATGCCGCCATGCCTGCGCCAGAGCCCATGATGCACAACATAAGCGCCAAAGCAAGCAGAAGTGTGGAAGAAGCAGCTGAGGAAGAAGCAGCACCACAGGCCAGCGAGGCCGAGACACCGGCAGCACCCCAGCAGGCCGGACAAGCTGATGGCGTGCGCACCAACTTCAACGAGACGGCAGCCTTCATACCACGCCTGATGGCCAATGCCAAGGGCGAGGTAACACTACGCTTCACACTGCCCGAGAGCCTCACCACATGGCGACTTCTCGGACTGGCCCACACCAAGGACATGATGAGCGCCACCGTCAGCGCTGAGACCACCGCCCGCAAGGAACTCATGGCACGCCTCTATCTACCGCGTTTCCTGCGTGGCGGCGACAAGGCGAGCATCCGCGCTACCGTGCAGAACCTCACTGAAAAGCAACAAAATGGTCAGGCAACATTGGAGATCTTCGACCCCGAGACAGAACAGGTCATCCTGCGCCGTAAGACCACATTCACCGTTGCAGCCAACGGCGAGAGCGTGATGGCCTTCGACTACACACCCGAGGAACTGCCAACCGTAGTAGGTGTGCGCCTGACAGCCAAGGCAGGCACCTTCACCGACGGCGAGCAGCATCTGCTCACCATACTGCCATCAAAGACATGGGTCACCGAGAGCGTGGAGATACGTGCCGACAGCATTGGAACCTTCACCACCGACCTCACCTCGCTGTTCAACTCCGACAGCCCAACAGCCACCAACAGACGGCTGACAGTGGAATACACCGCCCACCCCATCTGGCACGCACTGCAGGCACTGCCCTCGTTGCGACAGCCGGCATACGACGATGTCATCTCCCTGACAACGGCACTCACCGCCACAGGCCTGTCAACCCACATCGCAGCCACCACACCACGCCTGCGCCAACTGGTTGAGGTGTGGCGCAAGGAGCAGGCTGCCGGCGGACCAGCCCTCGACAGCCGCCTGCAGCAGGATGAGGAGCTGAAGCAAATCATCCTCGACGAGACTCCATGGCTGCGCGAGGCCGAAAACGACGCCGACCGCAAGGCACGCCTCATCGACCTCTTCGACAGTGACTTAGCCCAGCAGCAATTAGGCACTTTGTCCGACAAGCTACGCCAGCGGCAGTCGGCCGACGGCGGCTTTGCATGGTTCCCAGGCATGCGCAGCAGCGAGATGATGACGCGCCTGGTGTGCATAGAGCTGGTGCGCCTGCGCACACTCACCGACAACATGAGCCACCTACCGTCAAGTGTGCGCGATGACGTGAATGCCATACTGCGGACAGCCGTAGGCTTCATCGCACATGAGACAGCCGAGGATGTCAAGGACATGCGCAAGCTCGAGAAGAAAGGCGAGGAGGTCTCTACAGCATATCTCATGTACCTTGACTATGTCTATATCACGCAGCACGCCGGCGTCAGCCTGACGAAGTCACAACAGTCTGACGTGCGCTATCTGCTTGACCACCTCAAGGGTAGCGTGGCCAGCATGAGCAACAACGAACGTGCCAAGGCCGCCATAGTCCTCAAAGGCGACGGTCGGGACAAGGAAGCAGCGAAGTACTTCGCATCGTTGCTGGAGCATTCCACGACAACGGCCGACCACGGCACGTTCTTCGACACTCCGAGTGGCAGCTTTGTACCCACAGGCAATAAGATCATAGTGCACACGGCAGCAATGGAGGCAGCACGCGTGATGGCTCCCGATGACGCCACACTGCACAAGGGCCTCAGCCGTTGGCTGTTACAGCAGAAGCGCACACAGATGTGGGAATCGTGCATCTGCACCTCGGATGCCATCTATGCTCTCGTCAGCGCCAGTGCCACTGACCTCGCGTCCACTGCTGTCGACCGCATAACGCTCACCTACCCCAACAGCACCATGGACATTACACGCGCAGAGGCTGACGCATCCATAGCCGGACTGGGATATATCAAGCAGCAGATCAGCGACGGCAAGGCACCACGTAGCATCACCGTGGAGCGACAGACCGACAGCGAGGCATGGGGCGCTGTCTATGCCTCATACCTCTCACCCATCGCTGACGTCGCTGCAGCATCAACGGGCCTCAACGTACGACGTGAGATGAACACCACAACGCCCAACGTCGGACAGCGCATCACCATACGCTATGTCATCACAGCCGACCGCGACTACGAATACGTCCATCTCAGCGCCGAACGGCCAGCATGTGCCGAACCTGCCAGCATGCGCTCCGGCTACGAGTGGCGTGGCGGCCTGGGCTACTACCGTGCCGTGCATGACACACGCACTGACTATTTCTTCGACAGCCTGCCAAAGGGCACATACGTTTTGGAGGAAGATGCGTTCATTGACCGCGAGGGCACATACACCACAGGCATCACCACACTGCGATGCCTCTATGCACCAGAGTACAATGCCCACACGACAGCTTTAACTGTCACATCAGAACCCTAAATCACAATGCCCCTTCCACTGATTCTCATAACCAACGATGATGGCTACGACGCCCGCGGCATACAAGTGCTCGCGGGCGCCGTCAATCGTCTTGGAGAAGTCTACATTGTCGCGCCCGATGGCGGACGCTCTGGCGTGGCATGCGCCATATCCAGCACCACACCCGTCAGCTTTGCCAACTATCGCCATCAGTCTGACATATTCCACGAGGCCACCATGCCCGACGCTTTTGAGGCCACCATGCCCGACGCTTTTCCGTCGGGCTACTCCCCAAGCATCCACCTCTATTCATGCACCGGCACACCCGTGGACTGTGTTAAGCTCGCCATAGAACGCATACTCCCGCGCCGCCCCGACCTCATCCTCAGCGGCATCAACCACGGCGACAACGCCAGCATCAGCATACACTACAGCGGCACCATGGGAGCCGCCATGGAGGGGTGCATGAAGGACATACCCAGCATCGGTGTGTCGCTCTATCTGCGGCGTGGCGAGACCTATGACGACCATCCTGTGCCACCCGACACCCTCACCGCCATCGCCGATCTATGCGAACGTGTGCTCGCACAGGGACTGCCACAAGGCGTTTGCCTGAACATCAACATTCCCCAAAGCGACCACTTCGGCGGCTGGCAGGTATGCCGACAGACACGCGGACAGTGGACAGCCGAATGGCTGCCTACAGACAGCCCCAACACCTTCCACCTGACAGGTACATTCACCGACCTCGAACCACACGCCACCGATACCGACTTTGCAGCACTGCGAGCCGGACGATGCTCCATAGTGCCCATACACGTCGACATGACGGCACACCAAGCCATCGAAACCATTAAGCACAACTTAGTTGGCACTTAAGCTCCATGAAGTACTACCTCATTGCAGGCGAAGCCAGCGGCGACCTGCATGCATCACATCTCATAGCCGCCATCAGCAGCTGCGACCCGCAAGCTGATTTCCGCGGCATCGGAGGCGACTTGATGGCAGCCCAAGGCATGACGCTGGTGCAGCACTACCGTGACTTAGCCTACATGGGCGTCGTGGCCGTGGTGTTGCATGCGCGCACCATTCTACGTGGCATGCGCCGCTGTCGCGAGGACATCGTGTCGTGGCAGCCCGACGTGGTCATTCTTGTCGATTATCCGGGCTTCAATCTCAAGATGGCACGCTTCGTGCACGCCCAAGCCCTGTGCCCCGTCTACTACTACATCGCGCCCAAGCTATGGGCGTGGAAGGAGTGGCGCATCAAGGCCCTGCGCCGCGATGTGGACAAGGTATTCTCCATACTCCCCTTTGAGGTCAGTTTCTTCGAGGGCAAACACGGCTTGCCCATTCACTATGTCGGCAATCCGAGCTTAGACGAAGTCGACGACTACCTCCACCACCGGCAGCCCGTCCACACAGGCGGGAGTGAGCTCCCCATCATCGCCATCCTCTGCGGCAGCCGCCTTCAGGAAGTGCGCAACAACCTATGGCGTATGCTCGCCGCGGCACAGCCATATGCCCACACACACCGCATCGTCATAGCAGCCTTCAACACCATACCACGCACCTTCTACGACAAATACATAGCCGTGGCACGACGTCGCACACATTCTGACATTCCCGTCGAAATCATCTACGACCACACCTACGACATCCTCGCCACAGCAACAGCAGCACTCGTCACCAGCGGAACGGCCACGCTCGAGACAGCACTGTTCCGCGTGCCACAAGTAGTATGCTATTTCATACCTGCGCGCCGTCTCGCAGCATTGCTGCGCCGCATACTCATCAAGGTGCCATACATCTCTCTCGTCAACCTCATCGCAGGCACAGAAGTGGTGCCCGAACTCGTATGCCACGAGATGACGCCAAGCCGTTGCCGTGCCCATCTGGCAGCCATCTTGCCAGGAGGCGAGAGCAGAGAGACGATGCTACAAGGCTACGACCTCATGCGCCAGAAGCTGCAGCCCGCCACATCCGAACATGCTACAAGGCTCACAGCCCCACAGCGAGCAGCACAGCTAATGCTGAAAGAGATACAAGCATAAATCAAACGAGGCTGTGGCAATCAATGTTGCCACAGCCTCATTATATATATGTTCGCGCGCGCGTTACCTCACGTTGTATATCTTGCGGCCTCTTGTTATCTTAATGCCGTGTGATGAGTTGGCCGTCGCCGGTCGGCCGCTGAGGTCGTAGTATTTACCATCCGCGTTCCCGCCATTTGAGGGAGCGCTTTCTGTATTATGTATTGTCACATCATGGATGGCATCGGCTCCTGCTGGTGTGAAGTCCGTGCGTCGTCCTGTGGCGGCATAGAGCGCCTTCACATCGTTGGCTGTCAGTGCGCGTGCATAGATGAGGATGTCATCGAAGTCTGCAGCAGCCGAGCCGTCGCGTCCTCCCACACCTGTCTGTATGAAGCCGGCAGCCTTGACAAAGTCGATGAGGCTGTTGTAGTCAAATGCCTTGGCTGCCTGTGTCACGTTGGCGGATGTGGATGCTGTTGACACGAATGAGGTATGCGACTTGCGCGAGCCGTTGACATATATGGCAACGCCGTCGGCAACCGATGCCGTGACGACGACATGCGACCATGTGCCGGCAGGGATATATCCCGTGACCTTCTTCTGTGGCATATTGATGGCGAAGGTGTCTGTGGACGTGATGAAGTATAGCGCCGCATTGCCAGTGAGGTAGAGGCGCTTGCTCACAGCGGCAAGGTTGCCCTGTTTGTCGGTGATGCTCCACAACGTCGACCACAGGTCGTCAGCATCCTCTGGCTTGATCCATGTTGCTATGGTGAATCCTTCCATCTCCGTGCGCGATGCCAGGGGATTGGTGATGCGCATGAAGCTCTCCGCCTTGGCGGCACCCGCCCACTGGTGCAGTACGTTGCCATAACGTGTGGCATCAGCCACGAGCGTGGGACTCTGGGTCTGGCCAGCGTGTCCGAAGTATGCTGTCTGAGCGGTGTTATAGGCATTGGCCAACGGCTTCTGCTCGCAGTCGTAGTAGGCCGCGATGTCCGTGCGGAAGTCACCTTCAATGGTCGTAGCACGCAATGCCTTGACATTGAAGCTCTGCTCATAGTAGTCGTTGCCGGCTGCTATGCGGCAAGTGAGCGTCACAGACACGTCCTCGCTGATAGGCGAGTACTCACCCGTGTTGGATATGACATCCGGTCGCGAGCTGGTCCACTCTACTGTAGCCCCCCATTTGGGCGTGTATCCGCCGAGCGGCAGATG
This sequence comes from uncultured Bacteroidaceae bacterium, assembly GCA_905233465.1. GTDB lineage: Bacteria > Bacteroidota > Bacteroidia > Bacteroidales > Bacteroidaceae > Physcousia. The sequence continues at coordinate 49,048 of CAJOEI010000028.1, forward strand.
GCGATTGATGGTCTGGTTGTTCTTCACGGGGAAGGTGTAGTTCTTCATCGCGTAAGCCACGGCAGCCTTATTCTCGAGGCGGAAGGCCCACAGGCTGACACCCGACTTGGCCTGTGCCGTGATGCCGATGGCCGGCAATGTGGTGCCATCAAGCGTCTGCTGCACCACCACGCCATTGTATGTCGTCGAACCTGCCTTGAGGCTGATGTATGCTGTGCCATTGGTCATAGACCATGAACCCGTGAGGTCACCCTCGATGCGTCCGTTAGCCGTGAGCGTGACGGTGACGGGTGTAACCTCCTCAAACTCGTCATGGTTCATCTTATAGCGATGGATAAGCACATCGTATGTGCCGGCAATCTCGTCCTTGGTATAGCGACATCCGGCAGCCACGCTCTGGTCCGTATCCGTCTCGCCGTCGAACTCAAATGGTGCGGCACACGGCCATCCGTCGCTGTTGAGCAGTAGCTGGCGCACACGCACCTGATGACCGGCCGTGCCGTTGTTGAACTTGGTGTGGTAAACCACGAAGTTGCGCCCAGCGCCGTCCGCGGTGGCACTGTTGTGTCCCTGAGCGCATTCGCCCACAGTCTGCAAGCCCCAACCGTTGTAAGCTCCCATCAGCTTCATGCCGCCGTTGGTCTGCGCCCCCGGACCATAGTTGAGCCAATAGCGGTCGTGGTAGCAGGCGTCGTGGTCTGTGGCGTCGACATACATCCCGTCGGGCGTGGCGGAACGGAAGATACGCATCTCATAACCGCCGTCGGGAGCAAAGCCGCCATAGCTCATGAAGAGATAATAATAGTTGCCGATATGCTGTATGTACGAGCCCTCACCGCTACTGTAGTAGCCGCCGGCGATGCGCTTGCCGAAGTACGGATCGCTCAATGCGCGACCCTGACCGTCGTTCTCGGTGGGATAGGTGTAGGTGTAGTCGCGCAGTCCCGTCTGCTTGTCCAGGCGTATGATGAATATGCCTCCGCTCCACGAACCGTAGGTCATCCACAGCTCACCCTGCTCGTCGAAGAACACACACGGGTCGATGTCGTTTGTCCACCATCTGCCCCAGTCGCTGCCCTTGTTGTAGCGTGCTGGCAGGCTGTTTTGTGTGCCTATGACAAGCTCCAGGTCGGTCTTCTTCCAGCTGATGGCAGCATTGGTGCCGTTGATGAATCCGCTGTAGTGCACAGGCCCCTGATAGACATACGGTCCGGTTATCTTGTCAGCGGTGAGCAGCACTATCACCGAGTGCCAGTTGTCGCCATTGATGCTCATATACATCATCCACTTGCCGCTGTTGGGGTTGTATATCAGGTCCGGTGCCCACATATTGCCATCGATGTTCCAATCGGCCTGGTCAGCGTTGGCCCATGCCTTGGCATCAAAGGGACCGAACGCCACGTCCTGCGGCTGACCGCCTACGAGTGCGCGTACGGTCTTCGTGGCGTTGTCCGAGAAGGCGTCGGCGTATGCACATTTCACTGCTGTGCCGTTGGCACTGAGCTTGCCAAAAAGGTTGTCGCAGTTGAGCCCTGTCCAGTTGACCATGTTGTCGGTGCTGGTGGCCCAACCGCGGTGTGAACCGATGATATAGAACGTCTGCCCTGTGGTGTGCACCACACTGGGGTCGTGCACGCTAACTGCCTTGTGCGTGCGTGTCTTGTAGATGTTGTTGATGTCGACTGTTGTCAGCTGTTCGGCCGCGGCTGTCAGGCAGCACACCAGCATGATGACGGAAGCTAATGAACGGTGCATAGACGATAGATTGGAGGATATTTGCGCCGCAAAGTTATACAAAAAAACCAAAAAATGCTGAGTTATACTACTAATTTACTTAAATATGACATAAGTTTTTTGGTCAAGTCGGTGGAAAAGCCGTTCTTTGTAGCGCAAAAAGGCATAGCGGCATCGCTATTCGCCTTACAAATTAACAGAATAACACATTAACAAACCGCTTATGAAGAAACTCATCATCATTGCCGCAGCAGGCCTCATGCTGACCTCCTGCGCCAGCAAGAAGAAATTCACGGAATTGCAGACCAACTACACCACCCTGCAGACACAGTATCAGCAGGCCAAGGAGGAGCTGGCAGGCAAGACCGCTACCATCAAGAGCCTTGAGGAGCGTCTGGCTGAGGCCAAGGCCAACAACGAACAGTTGCGCGCACAGTACACACAGCTGCAGCAGTCGTTGGACAAGAGCATCGCCCAGAACACCGAGGGTAACATCAACATCTCCAAGCTCGTGGACGAGATCAACGCCTCCAACAAGTTCATCAAGCAGCTCGTGGAAGCCAAGGACAAGAGCGACAGCCTGAACATGGTGCTGACCAACAACCTCACACGCTCGCTGACCAAGGAGGAACTCTCAGAGGTCGACGTTCAGGTGCTCAAGGGTGTGGTCTACATCTCTCTGGCCGACAATATGCTCTATCAGAGCGGCAGCTACCAGATCAACGACCGCGCTGCCGAGACGCTGTCCAAGATTGCCAAGATCATCAACGACTATCGCGACTATGAGGTCCTCATCGAGGGCAACACCGACAACGTGCCCATCAGCCGCGAGAACATCCGCAACAACTGGGATCTGGCAGCTCTGCGCGCATCAAGCGTGGTGCAGGAGTTGCAGAACCGCTATGGCGTAGACCCCAAGCGCATGACAGCAGGCAGCCGTGGCGAGTACAACCCCATTGCTGACAACGACACTCCGCTGGGCCGCCAGCGCAACCGCCGCACACAAATCATCATCACGCCCAAGCTCGACGAGTTCCTCGAACTCATCGACCAGGCTCCGGCTGAGGATTAAGCCTCAGCTCGCCCGAGCCGTAGCATCGATGGCAGGCGGCATCGTAGAGTACACCAAACTGACCCGGGGCAACGCCCTGCAGCGGTCGCGACGTGTGCACTGCGATGTCGCCTGTCGGCGTTAGTGATACTGTGGCAGGTGTGAACTCCGGTGTGTGACGTATCTTGATGTTGCAGCGCCATGTGCCGTCGGCCCCGAAAGGCAGCGGTGCCGTCAGCGTGTGGAAAGCGGTGATGGCAAAATGGTCGGAATACTGCTCCGTGGTGTCAAAGCCGTTGGCCACCCACAGTATGTTACGCTCCATGTCCTTGCGCACCACATACCACGGTCCGCCGCTGAAACCCAGACCCTTACGCTGTCCTATGGTGTGGAACCACACCCCTCGGTGCATGCCCAGCACGCGGCCCGTGGCTTGGTCTATCACCTGTCCGGGTTTCTCACCCAAATAGCGCCGTATGTATTCGTTGTAGTCTATCTTGCCGAGGAAGCAGATGCCCTGACTGTCCTTGCGCCGCGCCGTGGTGAGATGTTCGCGCTCGGCGATGGCACGCACCTCGGCCTTCGGCAGATGGCCGATGGGGAAGCAGGCCTTCTGCAGCTGCCACGGCATGAGCTGTGCCAGGAAGTCCGTCTGGTCCTTCACCGCGTCGGGGCTGGAGCACAGCCATGTGCGGCCCTCCTCGTCGACCTCGGTGGTGGCATAGTGCCCCGTGGCAATGATGTCGTAGTCGTGACCCACACGCTCGTCAAAGACGCCGAACTTGATCAGACGATTGCACATCACGTCGGGGTTGGGCGTCAACCCCGCACGCACGCGCTCCATGGTGTAGCGCACCACATGCTCCCAGTAGTCCTTGTGCAGGTCCACCACCTGCAGCGGCAAACCATATTTAGCTGCCACCGCGCGTGCCATCTCCAGGTCTTCCTCGATGGTGCACGTGAGCTGCTCGTCCTCGTCGGGGGCTATCTTGATATACCATAGGTCGGGCCGCACGCCCTGCTCCACCAGCAGTGCCACGGCCACTGAGCTGTCCACACCTCCCGACAGCAAAGCTGCTACTTTCTTCGTTTCCTTAATCATAGTTCTTAATTTGGCGCAAAGTTATGCATATTATGTGTATTTTTTACTATTATCTTTTCTTTTTTAACTTTTAATCGTAACTTTGCACCGCAAAGCACCAAATTGTAGTAAACAGCCCCGTAGGGGAATGATAATGGTAGCCTGCTGATGGGCGGAAACGCGCAGCCAATTGCCCCGTAGGGTGGCATCAACTCTACAATACAATTGATTCAACCAACGGATTAATCCTATAAAAAATTTCTGCACTATGAAGCGCATCATCTTGTGTACATTTCTGGCCGTGGCATCCGTGATTGCCGTGGCAGCACCGCGTCCCGTCACCGCTCCCAAGGGAGGCAAACCCATCAGCGACATGCTGCTGGGCATCTTCTTCGAGGACATCAGCTCGTCTGCCGACGGCGGCCTGTCGGCCGAGCTCATACAGAACGGCTCCTTCGAGTTCAACGCCAACGAGCGCGACGGCTGGGGCCCCTCCACAGCATGGCGCCTGCTGCGCCCAGGGCACTCGCTGGGATATGCCGAGTCACGCATGGATGCACCCCTGCACCAGAACAACCCCACATATATGCGCCTCCACACCGAGCGCGTGGGCCACTACTATGATTACGCTGGCTGGACGGGCTTCGGCCTGCAGAACGACGGCTTCGACGGCATCCGTGTTTGTGCCGGCGAGAGCTACGACTTCTCGGCCTTCGTGCGCATCGTCGGCACCGGCAGCGGCCAGCTGCGTGTGGCGCTCGTGGAGCATCAGCCCAACCGTCAGCCCCTGAAGCTGCTGGCTGACACCACTCTGACCTTCGACGCCACCAACTGGCAGCAGATATCTGCACGCCTCACGCCTGCCGAGGCCAGCAGCCATGCCTCGCTGCAGCTGCTCTCCCTGCAGACCGGCGTCATCGATATTGACTACATCTCACTCATGCCCGTGGCCACCTTCAAGGGTCATGGCCTGCGCCAGGACCTCGCACAGGCACTGGCCGACCTGCAGCCCAAGTTCATGCGCTTCCCCGGCGGATGCGTGGTGCATGGCGGCGGCGACGGCTTCTGGAACACCTATCGCTGGAAGACCACCATCGGTCCGCGCCACGAGCGCCGTCAGCTGAAGAACACCTGGGGCTACCACCAGTCCATGGCCCTCGGCTACTATGAATACTTCCAGTTCTGCGAGGATCTCAACATGGAGCCCCTGCCCATCCTGCCTTGCGGCGTCAGCTGTCAGGGCACCAACGGCGGTTGGGGCATGCGCGGACAGGCACAGGACGTGGTGCCCATGACGGAGATGGACGAGTGGGTGCAGGATGCCCTCGACCTCATCGAGTGGGCCAATGGCGACGCCACCACCACATGGGGTGCACGCCGTGCGGCACAAGGCCACCCGCAACCCTTCGGACTGAAGTATCTCGGCATCGGCAACGAGGAAAAGATCTCGCCCGAGTTTGAGGAGCGCTTCCGCTATATATATAATAAGGTACACGAGGCCTACCCCGACATCATCATCGTCGGCACGGCAGGCCCGGGCTCACATCGTGGCAACCCCGACTATGACAACGGCTGGCGCCTGGCCGAGGAGTTGCAGATGCCCGTCATGGATGAGCACTACTACGAGCCCCGCAACTACTTCCTCACCAGCCGTCAGTATGACAGCTACCCGCGCGAGCGCACCACCAAGGTGTATCTCGGCGAGTATGCCGCCAAGGACAAGAAACTCATCGACGCGCTGGCCGAAGGACTCTATCTGCTGCATGTCGAGCGCAACGCCGACGTGGTCACCATGACCAGCTACGCACCTCTCTTCGCACGCCGCGGCGCCACAAACTGGAATCCCGACCTTATCTATTTCGACAACGAACGTCCCTACCTCACCTGCAGCTACTACATC
>CAJOEI010000028.1:54900-59605 GCA_905233465.1 uncultured Bacteroidaceae bacterium
CAACACCCGCGCACGCCGACTCTATGTCAAGCTCTGCAACGCCTCCGACCAGCCACGCACGGCCAAGGTGGACATCAGCCGCTTCTCTGTCAAGAGCCGCGCCACACAGACCACCATCACCGGACACGCCGAAGAGGAGAACAACTACGACGCACAGCCCATAGCCCCGCAGAAGCAGGACATCAAGGCCAAGCGCCGCTTCGACATCGAGCTCCAGCCCTTCAGCTTCATCATGCTCGAGTATCAACTCTGATCAACCTCTCCGCACCTTGGTCCTCAACACCTATAAACTCACTGCATGGCAGCAGCTGCGCTACTACGTGGCCTTCGGGATTATCTACGTAGTATCGCTGTTGCCGCTGCCAGTGCTCTACGTGCTCTCCGACATGCTCTTCCCGCTTGTGTACCACGTCGCGCGCTATCGCCGCAAGATTGTGGCCAAGAACCTGCGCGAGAGCTTCCCCGAGAAGAGCGACGACGAGCTCCGGCGTATACAACGTGCCTTCTACCACTTCCTATGCGACTATTTCGTTGAGGAGCTGAAGCTCTTCAGCATCAGCCCCGATGAGCTGCGCCGCCGCATGGTGTTCAAGAACTACGAACAGGTGGAACACTACCTACGTAGCGGGCGCAGCGTGATTCTCTATTTCGGGCACTACTGCAACTGGGACTGGATCTCGGCCATACCGCTCTACATGTGGGACGGCTTCCGCGGCTCGCAAGTCTACCACGTACTGGAGAACCACGTCGCCGACAAGCTGATGCTCTATCCCCGAGCACGCATGGGCAACAAGAACGTCGCCATGCACGAGGTGCTACGCTACATCGTCAACAGCCACAAAGCCGGACAACCCGTGGGCATCGGCATGGCATCCGACCAGGTGCCGACATGGAACAACATTGGCCACTGGCTGACCTTCCTCAACCACCCCAATACACCCGTGCTGGTGGGTGCCGAGAAGCTGGCACGCCGCTTCGACATCGCATGCATGTATCTCGACATACGCCGCCCGCGACGCGGCTACTACGAGGCCACGTTCCACCTCGTCACCGACACGCCGCAGACCGACGCGCCGATGGCACAGACCGAGAAATACTATAGCATGCTGGAGCAGACCATACGCCGCGAACCACATCTGTGGCTATGGACGCACAACCGATGGAAGCGCACACGCGAGCAATACGATGCCATGTACGGCGACAAAGCCAAGCAACCAAATTAATTTTACAATTTGACAATTTACAATTTATTATTGGTGTCCGGTAAAAACGGCACCACACCCTCCCTACAAAGCTCCCCTCCCTTGTTATCTTTTTTAACATTTTAGCGGTAAAAGGCCCGGGGGTTAGCGGTTGATGATCCAGGAGGTTTGCACTAAAACATCCGGGCGTTTCACTGAAAACTTCCAGGATCATTTTCCGCCAACCTCCGGATGTTTTCATGCCAACTTCTGGATGTTGTAGTGCTAACGTGCGGGTGTTATTAAATCTAACATCTAAAGGCACGAAAAATCGAATATTTGTCCTCTGGATTTTTTCTAACATCGAAAAACACGAAAAAACCAAATACCCCCCATTGGATAAATGGGATTCATAATTAGGGTGAAGTATATTCGTGTTTTTCGTGTTTTTCGATGTTACTAAAAAAGCTTTTCGATGTTCCTGAAAATATTTTTCGATGTTGTGAAATAGATTAGCTTTCGATGTTGTTTCTGAGGTGGCGGAAGTATTCGTTCATGGCTTTTTCGTCACGTGCATCGATGATCTGGATGAGTTTCTTGAGCTCGTCGCGTATAGCACCTATCTTGGGTTTGGTGTTCGGGTTGAAGAGTATTTCGCGGAGCAGCGTGTCGTCCTCTGACAGCACGCCGCGTGCTATCTTCATGTGACGCTTGAATGTCGTTCCCGGTGTGTCCTGATGCTTCATGATGGCGGCGAAGACGAATGTTGAGACGAAGGGTATGGAGAGGGAGTAGCCCATCGTGTCGTCGTGCTCGTCGAATGACATCTCCTTGACGTTGAGGCCGAGGCGCGAGTAGATGTCGCGTATGAAGATGCGTCCCATGTAGTCGCCTTCGTTGATGATGATGGCGTTCTCGTGCGAGAGATTGCCGAGGTTGGCGAAGGTGGGTCCGAACATTGGGTGCGAGCTCACATAGCGGTGCCCTGTCTTCTCGTAGTAGTCGCGGAATCCCGTCTTCACGCTGCTGATGTCCGAGAGGATGCAGTCCGGCTGTATGTGTGGCAGGAGGTCGTCGAAGACCTGCAGTGTGTATTTCAGCGACACGGCGTTGACGACGAATTCGGGGTTGAAGTCGTCGACCTCGTCAAGGGATGCGAAGCGTCGCGCATTGTAGAGGAAGCGCATGCGCTGCGGGTTGTTGTCATATACTGCCACATCGTGGTCAAAGCTCAGCAGGTCTGTGAAGAAGGCGCCCATCTTGCCTGCGCCCAGAATAAGTATTCGCATGTGATTGTTGATTATTTGGTTTTATTTGACAAAGTACGTTAGAAATATCGAGTTGTGCAAACTTTTTCGTGAAAAATGTTATACCTTTGCGCCGCAACAAAGTATTAGAATACCTGTTGGATGAATTAATATGGGTTTGAACGGTAAAAAATTGCCCCGTAGGGGCATGATAGGGGTAGCCAGCCATTTCAATGGCTGGTATGCCGAGCCAGAAGGAATGCGTGCCTTTAGGTACGCGACACCAAGCCATTATCACGTACCTACGGCACGCTATTCGTTAACGCCACAATACCAGCCGTTAAAACGGCTGGCTACCATTATCTGATGCCTATGGCATCGTCTACGGTGGCTTACAATTAATAGTTCCAACAGTTTATGAATCGTTCCCGATATATCTTTACCCGTCGTCTGTTGCCAATGTTGTTGGCAGCTGCGTTTATATGCCTGAGCGTCAGCGCTATGTGCGCTGAGCCGCTGCAGGTGTGCACGCCGGCGCCGAAGCGCGAGACACGTGCCGTGTGGCTCACCACCCTGGGTGGGCTGGACTGGCCGTCGACGCGCGCCACGTCGGCTGCCTCACGCGCGCGGCAGCAGGCCGAGCTGTGTGAGATCCTCGACCGTCTGCAGCGTGCCAACATCAACACGGTGCTGCTGCAGACGCGTGTGCGGGCCTCGACCATCTATCCGTCGGCCATCGAGCCGTGGGACGTGGCGCTGACGGGCACCTTCGGCGGCGACCCGGGCTACGACCCGCTGGCCTTTGCCATCACTGAGGCCCATCGACGTGGCATGGAGCTGCATGCGTGGGTGGTGACCATCCCGGCCTTCAAGGTTGCTGTGGCACGACAGATGGGTCGCAACAGCCTGCTGCACAAGCATCCCGAGCTGCTGCGCCGCCATGGCGAGATGTATTATATGGACCCCGGCCTGCCCGCCACGGCCGACTATTTAGTGAGCATCTGCCACGAGATAGTGAGCCGATATGATGTCGACGGCCTGCACTTCGACTATATCCGATATCCCGAACAGGCTGCGAGCTTCAACGACGCGGCAACCTACAAGCGCTATGGCGGCCGTCAGGACAAGAGCCGCTGGCGCCGTGACAACATCACGCGCATCGTGCGCCGCATCCACGACGACGTGCGGCGGCTGAAGCCGTGGGTGCGCGTGAGCAGCTCGCCCGTGGGCAAGTACGCCGACCTGCCGCGCCAGAGCTCACGGGGCTGGAACGCCCGCACCGCCGTGCATCAGGATGCACAGGCATGGCTGCGCGAGGGCATCCACGACATGCTGTTCCCGATGATGTATTTCGACGGCAACAACTTCTATCCCTTTGCTGCCGACTGGCAGGAGCAGAGCTGCGGCCGCTGCGTGGTGCCCGGACTGGGGGTGTATATGCTTGCTCCCTCCGAGCGCAACTGGCCGCTGTCAGCCATCGTACGCCAGCTGCAGGTTGTGCGTCGTGAGGGTCTGGCGGGGCAGTGCTATTTCCGTTCGCGTTTCCTGACGGACAACGTGAAGGGGGTGTATGACTATCTCTGTCGTGACTTCTATGCCTATCCAGCGCTGACGCCTGCTGCCACATGGCTCAACGCCGAGGTGCCCGCCGCGCCGGTCAATGCACGCGTCGTGGTGACAGGCAACACTACCGCCCGATTGGAATGGGACGACGCGCCGCGGCAGCCGCATGCTGCGCCCGAGCATGGCGGGATAAGATATAATGTGTATGCGTCGACCACGTTCCCCGTGGACGTGACGCGTGCAGAAAACATAGTGGCTATGGGCCTGACCCAAAGCCACTATGACTACAACCGCCTCTATGCGGCGCTGTCGGGAGTTAATTTTGCTGTGACGGCCATCGACCGCTATGGCAACGAGAGCGAACCCGTGGAGGTGAATGCCTTCGGCCGTCGTCATACTAACCTACATAGTCCTATCCCCCACATTCACAACGTATTATATAGCGCTCATGTAGGCATGTAGGTTATTTTCTGAAAAACAGCTGTAGTGCGCGCGTGCGCGCGATGTCTAATGGACAGCGAAATTCGTCTTTTCCGTGTCTTTAGATGTATATCATTAACATCGAAAAACACTAAATACACTAAATTCAATAGCACGATAACACCTGAGGACAAATATTCGTTTCTTTCGTGCTTTTAGATGTATATCATCAACATCGAAAAACACTAAATACGCTAAAGGACAGAAGGCCACAGGACATGTATTCGTTTCTTT